>CAJAES010000034.1 GCA_903938815.1 uncultured beta proteobacterium | reverse complement strand
GTGCGATAGTTGAGGTGGTCATCGTGATTCTCCTGACAAGGTTGGTGGGTCGCACCTCAACCATATCCGGGTCAACCACGGTGGCCACCCCTCTCAGGGCTCCACCCTCTCAGACTTACACCACTTCCTGGGACATCACCGAACCGTGCGTTCGCTGACGCACAGTCAGGCGGTTCCGACGCTGCGAGGCTGACGCAGCACGAAACGTGCGGAAACTTCAGGGAATGCCATGTCCAGCCAGATCGAGCAGGCATGCCTGCGCGCATGCAACGAGTGCGCAGCGGCCTGCCTCGAGTGCGCCTCAGCGTGCATCAAGGAGACCCACCCGAAACCCATGGCGCGGTGCATGGCGCTGGATCTCGAGTGCGCCGACATCTGCCGGCTTGCCGCTGCTTCCATCGCCAGGGGCGGTGAACACAAGCAGGCCATCTGCGCGCTCTGCGCGGTCGCGTGCCAAGGCTGCGCGGCTGAGTGCGGCCAGCACGGCATGGACCATTGCAAGCGATGCGCCGAAGCGTGCGCGCGCTGTGCAGACGCCTGTCTTGCCATGACGCACTGAGCACCCGTACCCGCCAGCTGCCCCGCCACGGGACGGCCCGACTCCCCTCTGGCCGCTGGAACGGCGGCGCGGGAGGCGCAGGCCGGGGGACGCAGGCGGGACAAGCAGGCCGGGAGCGTCGGCATCCTGCGCAGCTCAGCCCATGCCAGGGTCGGTGGTCTGAACCGGGCTGGAGCGCTTGTCAGCAGAGCGGAGTTGCGCCTGCAGCGCATCGACAGCCCGCTGGGCGGCGAGCACCGCGCCTTCGAGATAGCCCGGAAAGTCCGGCGCGAACTCGCTGCCCGCCAGATGGATGCGGTCGCGCCAGGGCGCGGGCAAGGCCGTGGACATTGGCGCGGGATGCGCCGAGGCCGGTGGCGTGGGATGCGCCGAGGCCGGCGCGGCGTCGGCGGGCGTGGCGGTTTCGACGTCTTCCGCCCAATCCTGCAGGACCACCCCCTGTGGCGTCAGCGCCTGGGCGCCAAACAGCCTGCCCAGCTGAGCCACCGAGGCGTCGATCAGGGCCTGCCGCCCCATGCGCCGACGCCATGCCACGGGAACGCCCAGGAATCCGAACAGCGCGGCGTGCTTGCCGTCGGCGTCGCTGGCGTCGTGCACTTCAGCCAGGGGCCCTGCCTGGCTGACGGCGCTGCCCGACAGCCCCGCCTCACGCCAGAACGGTGTGGCGTAACGCGCCAGCAGCTTGGCGTGGCCAGCCATCCAGGTGGGGGCGAGGCCCCAGCGCTGCGACAGTTCAACCGGCAGCGGCGGTGACCAACGGAGGGTCGCGGCCAGCAGCCTGGGGGGCAATGCCAGGATCACCGACGACGCCACCAGGCACCCGGCCTGCCCGCCGTGCTCGAACTCGACGCTGACCGTGCCGTCCGGGCACGAGACCAGCCCACTCACGCGGGCGCCCAGCAGCACCTGGGTGCGCACCAGCTGCGCCCGCAAGGCGTCCGTGAGGCGAGCGGTGCCGCCGACCACGCGCATCGAGGGGGGCTGCTGCGCGAAGCCGGTGGCGTGCCGGCGCAAGGCCTGCGACGACGATTCGGCCAGGCCCGCGCCGCGCCCCTGCTGCTCGAACAGCGCCAGACCCAGCGTGTCCAGCCAATCGGCTGTGCGCGGGTTGAGATCCGGCCACACCCATGCCGGACCGAGGTCGAAGCGGTGCGCGCCGTCTTCCGTGGCCACACCGAAAACGCGCCCACCGACCCGCTCGCGGGCTTCCAGCAGCGTGACGCCCAGACCCAGCCGCTCCAGCAGACATGCGGCCACCAGGCCCGACAAGCCGGCGCCGACGACCACGACCTGCGCAGGGGGACGCAGCGCCTCGGGTGCAGGCGAAGACGAATCCGGCTCGTGTGCGGTCATCGGGCTGAGTGACGGCAGCGTCATGTGGGGCGTCATGTTGGGCGTGATGGCGAGACCTGCCGCGGCCAAGCTGGCGTTCTGGACTCGGTGGCTGGCAGGCGGGTCGCGTCGGGCGCGGCTTGAAAACCGCGAAGGCCCTGGAGCTTACTGGCAGCAGGCCAGACCCGCCATCGGTCTGCCGCTGCCAGGGACCCAACGGCCCGAACAGCTGGATGGCCACCTGCAAGGGGCCCCTGGTGCCCGCCACCTTGGCGCAGGGCGTGCCGGGCGCCCGGCACCGGGCCGCCAAGGCGGGCCCAGGCTCGAACCCGGCGCCGCTGCTACCGCTTGATCAGGCCGAACAGTTCAGCCTGCGCACGATAGCGTTGCAGTTGCGCATTGACCTCGTTCATCAGCGGTGCGCCAGCAGGAAGGACGGGTTGCATCGAGCGCTCACGGATGCGCGATTCGATGTCCTTCGTGGGATGCGACGCGACCATCTGCCTCACGACCTCCGAGAGTTCGGCGGCCGGGAAATCCGAAGATGCGTAGACCCCGCGCAGGATCGGCCAGTGAATGTGCACGCCTTGTTCCGCCGCAGTGGGCACGCCCGACAAGCAGCCCGCCAGGCGAGTCTGCGACAGGCTGGCCAGCAGCTGCACCTTGGCGCCCTGCACCAGGTGTTTCGACAACTCGGCGGCGTCGCCGCACAGCACCTGCACGTAGCGCCCCTCGAGCGCGCGCAACGCATCGCCGCCGCCATCGGCGTGGGCGGGACACCGGCCGACTTTGCGAAGTTCATCGCCGCCGAACAACAGCGCTGGAAGCTGGTCGTGGCACGGGCGAAGATCAAGCCCGATCGAGCCTGCAGGCGCCGGGTCCGGCTCGCCTGTGAGCCGCCTGCTGGTCCTGCAGGCGCTCAAGGTCGAGATGTGATCGACGGCCAGGCGAGCGTCAGAGGGACGGGAAGCGAATGGCCTCTTGCGCGGGCAACTTGCACATGCACGCCGCGAACAGCGGGCTGACGAGCCAGCCGTCCAGCCATGCACGTACCGATGGCACGTTCTGCGTGACAAACCATCCCGGGTCCACCGATGCGAACTGGCGGACGAAGGGCATCACTGCCAGGTCGGTGGCGCAGGGGGTGGCGCCACCCAGGAAGGCCGCGCTTTGCAGTCGGGCCTCCAGCGGTTGCAGCAGCACATCCATCGCCCTGTCGCGGTGTGCGTCTGGCGTGAGAGACCCGCTCGGGTAGCGCTGGGGGTACTTCCAGCGGTCCAGGTGACGCTTGAAGTCGCCGTCGTTGCGCTGTAGCAGGTCCAGGTTGGCAGGCGACTGCGCTCGCGCCCACCAGCCCAGCGCATCGGGTGCGGCGAGCGCCCAGCGAATGATGTCCCAGCTCTCCTCGATCACGCTGCCATCGGGCAACTGCAGCACGGGTACCGTGGCCTTGGGTGACAGGGCCAGCAGGCTTGCAGGCTTGTCGCGCAAGCTGACCTCCACCGCCTCGAAGGCCCGACCGGCCTGCAACAGCGCCATCCGTGCGCGCATGGCGTACGGGCAGCGGCGAAAGGTGTAGAGCCGGGGCAACTGCGGACTTGGCAGAGTGCGTAGTGCGTCCGGTTTCGGTGTCGATTCGGAAATGGGCAAGGTCGGTCCGGCTACACGGTTCAACGTCGGCTGAGTTCCCTGGAGGCAGGTTAAGCCAAAGCTGGCACCGGGAACTCCATAATGAAAAACCGACCCCCGCTTGTTCGAGATGCCTGCCTTTCATCGTGGATAAATCCTTGCTGCAACAGCAGGTGCTGGAACGGCTTGCCGAAGACCTGCTGCAAGCCGAAGAAGCCGTGCGGGCGGCCCATGAAACGGCGACTCACGAAGAGAACATCGCCGAAAACAAGTACGACACCCTGGGGCTCGAAGCCGCCTACCTGGCCACCGGCCAGGCGCGTCGCGCCGACGCCATCCGCCAGGCGATGGCCCATTGGCGCCAGTTCCGCCCGGGCCCCTACGACGCCAGCAAAGGTATCCAGCTCGGCGCGCTGGTCTGCCTGGTCGATTCCGACGACAGGCAGCAACTCCTCTTTCTCGGCCCGGATGGCGGCAGCATGAAATTGGGCAGCGGCGCTCAGCTCGTTCAGGTCATCAGCAGCGAAGCCCCGCTGGGCAGGGCCATGCTGGGCAAATGCGAAGGTGACGAGGTGTCGATACAGGTCGCTTCAATCCGGCAGCAGTTCGAGGTGCTGCGGGTTCATTGAGCCGCAAGGATGCCCGGCTGGGTACGTGCCTCGCGTGCACGTCAATCCTTGCGCCGGGCACTCCCGGGGCCAGCCGGCCAACGAACCAGGTTGAGCACGTTGCCCGCCAGGATCAGGCCAACGCCCATGGCCGTGAAGAGATCCAGCCGCTCCGAGTACGCCAGCCAGCCCACGAGCGCGGTCAGCGGCACGCGCAGGAAGTCCATCGGCACGACGACCGTGGTGTCCGCATGCTGCATCGCCCTGGCGAAGCAGTAGTGCGAATAGGTGCCGCAGAAGGCCACCACCAGGACCCAACCCCAGCCCGCCGCCGATGGCCATTTCCAGACCATGAGCGCCGGGATCAGGCCGATCGCGCTCTGCACCACCAGCATCCAGAAGCTGATCGCCACAGCCGCGTCGGTGCGGGTGAGCGACTTGACCAGCACGACCGAGACTGCGAACCCCAGCGCGGCCGCCAGCGCGATCAGCTGCCTCGCATCGATTTCGCCCGCGCGCGGGCGCACGATCACCGCCACGCCCACCAGCCCCAGCACCACGGCGAACCATTTCAAGCCGTTCATGCGCTCACCAAGAAAGAGCACCGCCAGCGCCGCCGACCAGATCGGCATCGTGAACTCGATCGCCACCACCTGCGCGAGCGGGATCAGGGTCAGGGCCACGAACCAGCCGTACTGCGCGGCGTAGTGAACTGCGTTGCGCCCGATGTGCTGGGGCAGCCGTTGGGTCCTGACCGCGGCCAGGCCGCCCGCTGCGCGCACCAACGGCCACAGCATGGCCATGCCCAGCGTGGAGCGAAGCAGCATGATCTGGAACACCGACAACTCGCGCGTGGCCTCGCGCCCCGCCACGGCAATCACGACCATCAGCGTCAGCCAGCCGCCCATCCAACCCGCGGCACGGGTGATGGAGGCGGCGTCGGAACTGGCTTGCATCGCCCGGAGCGTAGCGGATCGGCTGCGCTGAAGGGTCCCGACGTCCTGGCCCTCCCAGAATGCAACGTGGCCCGGAGGTTCGCACCCCCGGGCCACGTCGATGAAGGAAAACCGGATCAGCGCGCGGCACGGCGGCGGCGAGCGGCGCCCATGCCCAGCAGGCCCAGGCCGACCAGGGCCAGCGAAGCCGGCTCGGGGATGCGGTTCTCGCTGAAGGCGATGTTGTCCAGCTCGAAGGCGAAGCTGGTGCTGGTGGCCACAACCTTGTCGAAGGCAAGGGTCGAGTTGATGTTCACGTAGGTCGTGCCGCCAGCGCCCTGGTTGCCGTTCGGATTGGCCATGACGTCCGAGCCGGTGATCGTGCCCACGACGACGTCGTTGTTGTAGAACGTCAGCGTGTTGTAGTTGTCCACCGAACCCCACAGCAGGCCGAAGTACAGCTGGTCGTTCGCGAACGTGAAGGTAGCTCCAGCGCCGAGGGCGGAGGTGTTGGAGCCAGAGGTGATGTAGCGCGTGGTGTCCGCGCCATCGGCCTGGTCGGTGCCGCCGGCGCCGAAGCCCATGCCGTTATTGCCGGACAGAACCGGTGCCGCGTACTGACCACCCACGGCGCCGGTGACGAACTGGGCGGCCGGAACGAAGCTGACGGACACATCGCCGAAGGACGTGCCTTCGTCGAGGTTCCACTTGTTCACACCGGTCGGGGCGCCGCCGATGTTGGAAACGATGGTCAGGGCCGCGCTGGCGATGCCGGCGGTGGCAACCAGGGACAGGGCGACGAGGGACTTGGCGAAGAGCTTCATGTTGAGTTCCGGTTTGGTACTTGCGGATACACCACTTAAGCACTTGTCGTGCCAACCATAAAAGCTCTTCTACGACAAGGACTTACCTTCTTTCCGGTCCGTTGCTTCGGATTTCGTGTCAAATTTTTCGACGCTGTTGCCACCGATTCCGCCAGCACCTGACCCCCCCGCTCACCGCACCTGCCGCACCTCCAGCGGCAGCACGGCCTCGGCCTTCTCCGCCCCCGCCTGACGCAGCCAGGTGGCCAGCGCCGCGATCTCCACGTCGTTCAGCTGGTGGCCGAACGGCGGCATGCCATAGGGCCTTGGATGCGCCGCCGTGGCGGCGCCGAAGCCGCCCTCCAGGATGGCGCGGATCAGGTTGTTCGCGGGCATCGCCAACACCGTGCGGTGCCCGTCCAGTGCCGGCCAGGCGCCGGGTGCGCCTTCGCGCGCCTTGCCGTGGCACTCGGCGCAGTGCGTTCCGTAGAGGGCCTCGCCGGTGCGCAGGGTGTCCGGGTCGGCAGCCTCGACGGGCGTGCGCTTCGGCAACGGCGACTGCGGCGCCGACCGCGGCGACAACGCGGCCAGGTACTCGCCCACCGCCTGCGCGTCGGCCGCCGGCCAGTGCTGGGTGCTGCCGGCCACCACCAGCGCCATCGGGCCCAGCGCGCTGCCGCTCGGCGAGCGGCCGTCGAGCAGCAGCGCCGCGATGTCGGCGGCGGGCCATCCAGCCGGCAACGCCGGGGCGTGCCAGAGGCCGTCGGGCATGGTGGCGCCGCTCAGCGCGCTGCCCGCCTGCGCCGCGCCCAGCGCATTGCGCGGCGCATGGCAGGCGCCGCAGTGGGCCAGGCCTTGCACCAGGTAGGCGCCGCGGTTCCATCCCGCCGTGCGGGCCGGGTCGGGCTCGAAGGCGGCGGGGCGGAAGTACAGCGCCCGCCACACGGCCAGCGCGGGCTGCGTGCCGTACGGCCAGCGCAGTGCCTGCGCGGGCTGCACCTGGCGCACCGGGGGCTGGCTCTGCAGGTACGCGAAGAGGGCATCGCTGTCGGCACGCGTCATGCGGGTGAAGCTCGGGTACGGGAAGGCCGGGTTCAGCAGCCGCCCGTCGCGGCTGCGGCCGTGGTGCAGGGCGCGCCAGAAGTGGTCGGCGTTCCAACCGCCCAGGCCGGTCTCGGCATCGGGCGTCAGGTTGCCGGCGTGGATGGACCCGAAGGGCGTGACGATGGCTCGCCCGCCGGCGTAGGGCGCGCCGCCGGGGGCCGTGTGGCAGCCGCTGCAGTTGCCCAGCGCCGCCAGCACGGCGCCACGGGCCACGGCTTCGGGCGCGGGCGGTGTGGGCGGCGCACCGGAGACGGGGGCCTCGCCGCCCAGGTTCAGCCACGCGACCAGGGCGGCAAGTGCGACAAAGGCGACCAACGCGCCGGTGGCGGCGAGCCCGGCGGCCAGCCAGGGCCTGGCCCGTGAGGCGCGGCTCACTGGACTACCCTTCATGCTGCGCACTCCGGTATTCGCCCTTGGGGCGGCCCGGCGGGCTCATTGGTCTACCTTCGTGCTGCGCACTCCGGTATTCGCCCTTGGGGCGGCCCGGCGGGCTCATGGCCGCACGCTGCCGCAGTCCTGCGGCAGGGGTCGGGTGGGCGCAGGCGCCGGGTGCGCGGGCACAGGCACGGCTTGCGCGGAAAGCCAGCTGGCCAGCGCGCCGATGTCGTCCGGCGTCAGGCTGCGGGAGATGCCGGCCATGCAGTCGGGTTCGGTGGCGTGGCGCAGGCCGGTGCGCCAGGCGCCGATCTGGCCGATGAGGTAGTCACGCGGCAGGCCCAGCAACCCTGGCACGGCCGGCTGCATGCCCGTGAGCAGGGCGCCATGGCAGGCAGCGCAGGCGGGCAGCTTGCGCGCCGGGTCGCCGTTCTTCACCAGGGCCTCGGCGCGGCGGGCCTCGCCGGGCGGCGGCGGCCGCTGACCGGGCGCCGGATAGGGCAGGTCCTGGCTCGCGAAGTGCTCGGAGATCTCGCGCAGGTAGGCGTCGGGCAGCGGCGCCAGCAGCGTGGCCATGGCGGCGTGGCTGCGGCGGCCGTCCCGGAAATGGCGCAACTGCTGGAACAGGTAGCCGGCCGGCTTGCCGGCGATGCGCGGCTGGTAGCCGCTGGCGGTGGCGCGGCCCTCGGGGCCGTGGCAGGCGGTGCAGGCCAGCAGGCGCTGCGCCATCGTGTCGGCCTTGGAAGCGGGGGCGAGGGCGGGGGCGGGGGCCAGCACGGTGGACGGTGCGCTGGGTGCAGCGGCCGCAGGTCCGGGAACAGGCGTCGGGCGGGAGGATGCGGGGGCTGCGGCCGACGCCGTGGCGGCCAGCACGAGGGCACAGGCCGCGCCCCATGAGGTCAGGAGGTTCACCCACGCATTGTGGCTTGACGTGGATAACATCCGCGCCATGCACAGGGCCCTGGCAACTTACTCATGCGCGCCGTCCGGCATGCTGGCCGGCTTGCTGTCGGTGCTGCTGCTCTTTGGGGGCTGCGCCAGCCGCGCGCCCGAGCGCGACGGCGCGGGCTCCGATATCCCTGCCGACCTGCAGCGCGTGCCCGACGCCGTGCCCCGCGTGGAGCCGCTGCGCGTGGGCGGCCCCAACAAGCCCTATGAGGTCCTCGGGGTGCGCTACGAGCCGCACACCTCGGATGTGCCGCTGCGCGAACGCGGTCTGGCCTCCTGGTACGGCGCCAAGTTCCACGGCAAGCCCACGTCCAGCGGCGAGCCCTACGACATGTACGCGATGACGGCGGCGCACAAGACCATGCCGCTGCCCAGCTACGCACGGGTGCGCAACCCGGCCAACGGTCGGGAGATCATCGTGCGGGTCAACGACCGCGGCCCCTTCCATGCGGGCCGCGTGATCGACCTCAGCTACACCGCCGCGCTCAAGCTCGGCGTACTGAACGGCGTGGCGCCGGTGGAGGTGGAGCGCCTGACGCACGCCGACATCCGCGCGGGTCTGCCGTCGCGCCCGATGACTGCGGCGGCGCCCGCCGTCTTGCCCACGGTCTCACCCATCGTCTCACCCACACCCGCGCCCGCAACGACGTCCGTGCCCGCACCGGTTGCGGCGCAGGCAGCCGCTGCATCAGGCGGCTTCTTCCTGCAGCTCGGCGCGTTCCGCGAACGCGACGGCGCACTGCAACTGCAGCGGCTGCTGCAGCGCGAGGCGCCCTGGCTGGCCCCCCTGGTGGCGGTGCTCGACGAAGCGCCTTGGGTGCGCGTGCAGGCCGGCCCCTGGCCCGACCGCGGCCAGGCGGAATCGATGGCCGCACGCCTGGCACAGGCGCTGCCGCTGCAGGCCCTGGTGGTTCGGCGGCCCTAGCGCGCCCGGCCGGGCATCGGCGGGGCTGCAGGCCCCCGGGCTGCAGGCGGGCGCCTCCCTAGGTCGAGCGACCGGGCGGCGGCTCTTCCGATGGACGCGAAAGCGCTTTGCGCCGATGCTCCGCGCATGCCTGCACAGCCCGCCATCACCTTCGTCATACCCGGCCATGACACGGTCTCGCGCGGCGGCAACCTGCCGCCGGCGCCGCCCTCGGGCGGGCTGCCAGGGCGCGTGAAGACCCACGTGAAGGTGGGTGCGCGCCGGGCCGGCGGCAGCACCATCCGCGCCGAGGCGGTTCCCGGGCAGGATCTTGTCGTGCTGCACCTGGCCAACGGGCCCGATCTGGTGCTGAACCCCGAGACGGCGCGCGATCTGCTCATGGGCCAGTCGGTCGCGCGGCGCAGCGGCGGTGCGCCGTCGGGCGACGTACCCGTGCCGACGCAACTGCGCTGGCAAGGCCTGGAGCAGGCCGCACCCGGCCGCACGCGCGGCTTCCTGGGCGACGTGCTGCTGCAGGCGGTGGAGATCATCACCGACGTGGCCGGGGAACCGGCAGCCGACTTCCTGACATCGCGCGTGGTGGCCCATGTCGACGGACAGGTGGACCCTGGCGTCTACCTTCTGCAGCCCGAGACGCTCGGCTCGCTGAAGGCGCGGGGCGGCAAGCTCGATGAGGTGCCGGCCTGCGCCGAGCCCATGCTGGTGCTGCTGCACGGCACCTTCGTCGACACGGCCAGCACCTTCAGCCCGCTGTGGACGATGCACCCGGGCTCGGTACGGGCGCTGTTCAGGCACTACCGCGACCGCGTCTACGCGCTCGACCACCCCACGCTGGGCGCGAGCCCCATCGCCAATGCGCTGGCGCTGGCCAGCACCCTGCCCGACGGCGCCCGGCTGCACCTGGCCACGCACTCGCGCGGCGGGCTGGTGGCCGAGGTGCTGGCCCGCGTGTGCGGCCAGAACGGCGAGCTGAGCACCGAGGACCTGGCGCATTTCGACGGGACGGAGTACCTGGCCCAGCGCGACGACCTGCTGGCTCTGGCCGCCCGCGTGAAGACACGCGGCCTGAAGGTGGAGCGCGTGCTTCGCGTGGCCTGCCCGATGCGCGGCACGCTGCTGGCATCGCGCCGGCTGGACGCCTATGTGTCGGTGCTGCGCTGGTCGCTGCAGCTCGCCGGTGTGCCGGTGGCGCCGGCGCTGCTGGACTTCCTCGGCGCCGTGGCGCGCAGGCGCGAGGACCCGATGCAGCTGCCCGGCCTGGCCGCGATGCTGCCCACCAGCCCGCTCGTGAAGTGGCTCAACGCCAGCCCGCAGGCCATCCCGGGCGAGCTGCGCGTGCTGGCCGGCGACCTGGAAGGCGACTCGATGGGCAGCTGGGTCAAGACCCTGCTGGCCGACGCCTTCTTCTGGACGGACAACGACCTCGTCGTGCAGACGCGCTCGATGTACGGCGGGGCGGCGCGCCAGGGCGGCACGGCCGCGAGCTTCCTGCTCGACCAGGGCGGCAAGGTCACGCACTTCAACTACTTCAGCAACGAGCGCACCGTGGCCGCGCTCGTCAGCGGCCTGGTGCAGGACCAGCCCACGGGCTTCCGGCCGATCGGCCCGCTCTCATGGGCCGGCGCGGATGCCGGCGGCGTTCGCGCGGCACGCGAACGCCGGGCCGACGCGCCGCCGCCCGCCGAGCGGCCGGCGGTCTTCCTGCTGCCGGGCATCCTGGGCAGCCACCTGAAGGTGGACGGCGAACGCGTGTGGCTGAGCCTGCGCCTGCTGGGCGGTCTCGAGCGCCTGGCCTGGCAGGGTGGCGCGCCCGACGGCGTCACGCCCGATGGCCCCATCGGGCTCTTCTACGACGACCTCGCCGGGCACCTCGAGGCATCGCACGAGGTGATTCCCTTCGCGTTCGACTGGCGCCGCCCGATCGAGGACGAGGCTCTGCGCCTGGCCGCAGCACTGGAGCGTGAACTCGATCTGCGCGACGCCAGCCGACAGCCGGTGCGGCTGATCGCGCACTCGATGGGCGGCGTGGTGGCGCGCACCGTGCAGCTGGTGGCCCCGGCGGTGTGGGACCGGCTGATGGCGCGCGACGGCGCCCGGCTGCTGATGCTGGGCACGCCCAACGGCGGCTCCTGGGCGCCGATGCAGGTGCTCTCGGGGGACGACAGCTTCGGCAACACGCTGGCGGCCCTGGGCGCGCCCTTCCAGGACCACCGGGCGCGCCAGACCATGGCCGAGATGCCAGGCTTCCTGCAGCTGCAGGCCGGCCTGCGGGACGACGACGAAGCCCTTGCAAGGCACGAGACCTGGCGCAGGCTGGCGGACGACGACCTGGAAACCGTGCGGCAGGCCGCGTGGTGGCACCGCAACTGGCTGGCCGAAAACGACACCCTGCAGCTCACGCCCTACCGTTGGGGCGTGCCGCCACAGGACGTGCTGAACCAGGCGCTGGCGCTGCGCAAGCGGCTCGACCTCCAGCGCGACCGCGACCTGCCCGCCTTCGCCGACCGCCTGCTGCTCGTGGCCGGCCAGGCCCGCTTCACGCCCGATGGCTGGCACTGGGCCGAAAGAGGCCTGGAATACCTGAATGCCACCGATGGCGGCGACGGCCGTGTGCCGCTGCCCAGCGCCCTGCTGCCCGGCGTGCGCACGTGGTCCCTGGACTGCGAGCACGGCAGCCTGCCCGACCATGCCGAGGCCTTTGCGGCGTATGTCGAGCTGCTGCAGCGCGGCGACACGGCCCTGCTTCAGCGCCTGCCCACGCCCACGCGCGGCGCGCCCGCCGCCACGGTGTCTCCCGACCGCGTGCCCAGCCGGCCGTCGCGCGGGCGCCCGGCGCCGCAGCCCGCCGAAACCATGAAGGCCCTGCTGGCGGCGCCCTCGGGCCCGGCGGCCGAGATGCCCGCGCCCGTGGGCGGCGCCCTGCGCGTGGCGGTGGTCAACGGCGACCTCGCCTTCATCCGGCAGCCGATCCTGGTGGGGCACTACCGGTCGGGCGCCGTCACCGGCACCGAGGCGGTCATCGACCGCATGCTGGGCGGCGTGATGAAGACTTCGCTGCAATCGGGCCTGTACCCGCAGAACACCGGTGAGCACCAGATCTTCGTCAACACCCGGGGCGAACCCGACAACCCCTGGCAGGCGCCGCGGCCCGAGGCCGCCATCGTCATCGGGCTGGGCGACGAAGGCGGCCTCAAGCCCGGCGAGCTGAGCGCCGCGGTGCGGCAGGCGGCGCTGGCCTGGTCGCAGCGGCTGGCGGAACGCGGCGACGCCGCAGCCACCATCGAGCTCGCGGCCACGCTGATGGGCAGCGGCGGCCTGGGCGTGCACCCCGCCGATTCGGCCTGCGCGCTGGCGCGCGGCGTGCGCGACGCCGCCGAGATCATCCGCCAGGGCAATGCGCAGCGGCGACGGGCCGACGGCGACCGGGCCGTGGAGTGGCCCGTGATCACGACGCTGACGCTGGTGGAGCTGTACCTGGAGCGCGCCTCCGACGCCTGGCGCGGGCTGCAGGTCCAGGCCACAGCGACGCCCGGGCACTACGAGATCGCCCCCACGGTGGCCAGCGGCATGGGGCCGCTG
The DNA here is from genome assembly GCA_903938815.1 of uncultured beta proteobacterium. Lineage (GTDB taxonomy): Bacteria > Pseudomonadota > Gammaproteobacteria > Burkholderiales > Burkholderiaceae_C > Rubrivivax. The sequence goes on along the minus strand of CAJAES010000034.1, from coordinate 203,904 downwards.
CGGCGCCAGATCGACACCGCCTACCGCGGCGCGCGCTACGACCTCATCAGCGCGGAAAGCGGCGACAGCGACACCGGCGTCATCTCGTTCCGGCTCGACACCCGGCGCGCCCGCACCGAAGTGAGGGCCGTCGCGCTGCAGGTGCCGCTGGTGCGCCAGCTGGTGCGGCGCGCGGCGCACGAGGCCAACGACGACCCGCGCCTGGGCCGCACCCTGTTCCAGCTGCTGGTGCCCGAGGAGATGGAGCCGTTCCTGGGGGGCACCAACCGCATGGTGCTGGAGCTCGACGAGGGCACGTCCACGCTCCCCTGGGAACTGCTGGACCCGCCCGCCGAGCGCCGCGCCGGCGGCGACCCGCGGCCGTGGTCGGTGCGCACGCGGCTGCTGCGCAAGCTGCGCAAGACGCGTTTCCGCACGCGTGTGCGTGATGCAGGCGCCGAGGACCACGTGCTGGTGGTCGGTGAGCCCGCGCTCACAGACGCCCGCTACGGCGCCCTGCCCGGGGCCCTGGCGGAAGGCCGCGCCGTGCGCGATGAGCTGCAGGGCACGCGAGGCGTGGGCGGGCAGCGCGTGCGGCTGGTCGAGCACGGCACCGCCACCCAGATCCTGAACGCGCTGTTCGAGCGGCCCTGGCGCATCGTGCACATCGCGGGGCACGGCGAACCGGGCGCGCTGGGCGGCCTGGTGATGTCCGACGGCAGCGTGCTGGGGCCGCGCGAGATCGGGCAGATGCGCACCGTGCCGGAACTCGTCTTCGTCAACTGCTGCCATCTGGCCGGGCGTGACGGGGCGGCACTTGCCGGCGGGCCTGAACGGGATCTGCCCCAATTCGCCGCCAGCGTGGCGGATGCGCTGATCGAGGCGGGCGTGCGCTGCGTGGTGGCCGCAGGCTGGGCCGTGGACGACGAAGCCGCGGCACTGTTCGCGCGGGGGCTCTACCGCGAGCTGCTCGAGGGGCGCTGCTTCATCGACGCCGTGGCGCAGGCGCGCGAGGAAGCCTGGCGCCAGAGCGACACCAGCGCGGGCGGCGACGGCAACAACACCTGGGCCGCGTACCAGTGCTACGGCGACCCCGACTGGACCTTCCGCCGCGCCACCGGCGATGCGCAGGCGCCCGAAGGCGACACGATGCTCGAGACCTACGAGGGCATCTCGTCGCCGCTGGGCCTGGCGCTCGCGCTCGAGAAGCTGGCCGTGGAGACGAAGTTCCAGCACCGCGAGCGCGACAGCCAGCTCGAGCACCTGCGCCACCTGGAGGCCCGCTTCGGCGCGCTCTGGGGCGCCATGGGCGCGGTGGCGGAAGCCTTCGGCCTGGCCTACGCCGAGGCGGGCGCGTTCGCGCAGGCCATCGCCTGGTACGAGCGTGCGACGCAGGCGCAGGACGGCAGCGCCTCGATGAAGGCGCCGGAGCAATGGCTGAACCTGCGGGTGCGCGTGGCGCTCGACGAAGCCCGGGCGGCCGACACGCCCGCTGCCCGGCACGCGGCCCGCGCGCGCATCGAGGCTGCGCTGCGGCAGCTCGAGGCCCTGACGGCGCTGCAGCCGAGCATCGAGCGGCACAGCCTGTGCGGCTCGGCCTGGAAGCGCATGGCGATGCTGGCCGCCCAGGCCGGCGACCGCAGCGCGGAGGGCGCCGCCCGGCTGTCGGCCGCCAAGGCCTACGAAGCGGCCGAGACACTGGCGCTGGCGGTCGACCCGACATCGATCGGCTACCCGGGGCAGAACCGCATGGCCACCGCGCTCGCGGCACACGACGGCCCGGCCGGCTGGCCCGGTTTCGACCCCGACCGGGTGGCGCGGGTGCGCCAGAGCCTGCAGCAGCGCTGCCTGCACGACCCCGACTTCTGGACGCTCGTGGGCATGATCGAGGTCGACGCCTTCGAGGCCGCGGCCGCCGGCCGCATGGCGCCTGCGGTGACGCGGCTGGTGGAGCGCGCGCACGACCTGCGGCAACGGGCGCAGGCGCTGAAATCCTGGGCGTCCGTGGCGGACACGGCGGAGTTCGCGCTCGCACGCTGGCACGCGCACGCCCGAGGCGCCGAGAAGGCCGCGCTGGGGCTGTGGCTGCAGACGCTCAGGGGTTTCGCGGGCCGCTGAGCGCCCGGCGGGTCAGCGGCAGGCAGGCAGGCGCCCGGCGGGTCAGCGGCCGCCGGTCACGTCGAGCAAGGCGCCGGTGGTGTAGCTGGCGCCGTCCGACAGCAACCAGACCACGGCCGAGGCCACTTCGTCAGCGGTGCCGGCGCGCTGCATGGGAATCATCGGCGTCATCTGCTGCGCACGCTCTGGCTGGCCGCCCGAGGCGTGGATATCGGTGTCGATGATGCCCGGGCGCACCGCGTTGACGCGCACGCCCTCGGTGGCGAGTTCGCGCGCCAGGCCGATCGTGAAGACATCGATCGCGCCCTTGCTGGCGGCGTAGTCCAGGTACTGCCCAGGCGCACCCAGGCGGGACGCCACCGACGACACGTTGACGATGGGGCCGCCCGCGCCGCCGTGGCGGGTGGACAGGCGCCGCACCGCCGCGCGGGCGCAGAGCATGGAGCCGATGACGTTGATGCCGAACATGCGCTGCAGGCGCGCCAGGCTCATCTCGTCCAGACGCTGCGCCACGTCCACGACGCCGGCGTTGTTGACCAGGCCGCCGAGCACGCCCTCGGCGTCCAGGCGCGCGAACATGGCCTCCACCTGCGCCTCGTCGGCCACGTCGGCCTGCAGCGTGATGGCGCGGCGGCCCGCGGCGCGCACCTCGGCCGCCACGGCTTCGGCGGCTTCGCCATCACGGGTGTAGTTCACGGCGACGTGCCAGCCGGCCGCGGCGGCCTGCCGCGCGACGGCCGCGCCGATGCCCCGGCTGCCGCCGGTGACGAGGAGGAATCGGGTAGTGTCCATGCCGGAGATCGTAGCCGCGCTACAGTGGCGCCGCAGAACAAGCACACCCGGAGACAAAACCATGCAACGTCGTTCCATCATCGTCGGCGGCCTGTCCGCCCTGGCCGCGCCCGCCCTGCTGCGCGCGCAGGCCCTGGAAAAGACCAAGGCCACCATCGCGGTGGGCGGCAAGAACCTGCTGTACTACCTGCCGCTGACCATCGCGGAGCAGCGCGGCTACTTCAAGGCCGAGGGCCTGGACATCACCATCGTCGACTTTGCCGGTGGTGCGCGCGCGCTGCAGGCCGTGGTGGGCGGCAGCGCCGATGTCGTCTCGGGCGCCTTCGAGCACACCGTGAACATGCAGTTCAAGGGCCAGGCCATGCGCGCCTTCGCGCTGCAGGGCGGCGCGCCGCAGATCGTGCTGGGCGTGAACCCCAAGACGATGGCCGGCTTCAAGACCGTGGCCGACCTGAAGGGCAAGAAGATCGGCGTCACGGCGCCGGGCTCGTCGACCAACGTGATGGTCAACTTCATCCTCGCCAAGGCCGGGCTGAAGCCGAGCGACGTCTCCATCATCGGCGTGGGCGCGGGCAACGGCGCCGTCGCCGCCATGCGCACCGGCCAGATCGACGCGATCAGCAACCTCGATCCCGTCATCACGCTGCTGCAGCGCTCGGGCGACCTGAAGATCGTCTCCGACACCCGCGTGGTGGCCGAATCGGAAAAGGTCTTCGGCGGCCCGATGCCCGCAGGCTGCTTCTACGCGCCGCAGGCCTTCATCGACAAGAACCCGAACACGGTGCAGGCGATGACGAACGCCATCGTGCGCGCCAACAAGTGGATCCAGACCGCGGGCCCGGGCGACATCATCAACAACGTTCCCGAGAGCTTCCTGCTGGGCGACCGGGCGGTCTACATCGACGCCTTCCTGGCGGCCAAGGGCGCGCTGTCGCCGGACGGCATGATCCCCGATAAGGGCGCCGAGACCGCGTTCCGCGCGCTGGCCAGCATCGATGCCGAACTCGCCAAGGCCAAGCTCGACCTCAAGGCCGTCTACACGAACGACTTCGTCAAGAAGGCCAACGCCCGCTACCCGAAGGGCTGACGCGGCATGGGCACCGACCTGGCCCTGGCCCTCGAGGGCGTGGCCTGCACCTTCGTCGACCGTGACGACCGCTCGCGCCGCTACACCGCGGTGCAGGACGTCACGCTCCACGTGGGCGCGGGCGAATTCGTCAGCGTGGTCGGCCCCACGGGCTGCGGCAAGAGCACGCTGCTGAACGTCGGCGCCGGTCTGCTGCACCCCAGCACCGGCAGCGTGAAGGTCTTCGGGCAGCCGCTGTCAGGCATCAACACCCGCGCCGGCTACATGTTCCAGACCGAGAGCCTGATGCCATGGCGCACGGCCCTCGGCAACGTGATGGCGGGGCTCGAGTTCCGCGGCGTGCCGATGGCCGACGCGAAGGCGCAGGCCGAGGCCTGGCTCAAGCGCGTGGGCCTGGGCGGCTTCGGCGACCGCTACCCGCATCAGCTCTCGGGCGGCATGCGCAAGCGGACCTCGCTCGCGCAGACCCTGGCGCTGGACCCGGACATCATCCTGATGGACGAGCCGTTCAGCGCGCTCGACATCCAGACGCGGCAGCTGATGGAAAACGAGGTTCTGGACCTCTGGGCACAGAAGCGCAAGGCGGTGCTCTTCATCACGCACGATCTGGACGAGGCCATCGCGATGAGCGACCGCGTGGTGGTGCTCTCGGCCGGGCCGGCCAGCCACCCGATCGGCGAATTCACGATCGATCTGGACCGCCCGCGCGATGTCGCCGAGGTGCGCACCTCGCCCCGCTTCATCGAGCTGCACCAGGCCATCTGGAGCGTGCTGCGCGATGAAGTCCTGAAGGGCTATGCCCAGCAACTGAAGGCCGCATGAAACACGTGAGACTCTGGCAGTTCGGCCTGCTGGCCGGGCTGATCGCTTTCTGGCACGTCATGACGGTGCCCGGGCTGATCCCGCCGATGATGTTCGACAACGACCGCCAGGCGGCCTTCTTCTTCGGCGAGCCGCTGAAGGTGGCGGGCCGCATCTGGACCTGGTTCGTGGCCGAGGCCGACATCTACCGCCACCTGTGGGTGACGCTGGTCGAGACGCTGCTGGCCTTCGGCATCGGGTCGGCGCTGGGGCTGGCGGGCGGGCTGTGGCTGGCGCTTTCGCCCCTGGCGTCGGCGGTGCTCGAGCCCTACATCAAGGCCATGAACTCGATGCCGCGCATCATCCTGGCGCCCATCTTCTCGGTGTGGTTCGGCCTCGGCATCGCGTCGAAGGTGGCGCTGGGCGTGACGCTGGTGTTCTTCATCGTCTTCTTCAACGTCTACCAGGGCGTGAAGGAAGTGAGCCCGGTGGTGCTGGCCAACGCCCGCATGCTGGGCGCGAGCCAGCGGCAGCTGCTGCGCCACGTGTATCTGCCCAGCGCCACGAGCTGGGTCTTCAGCAGCCTGCACACCAGCGTGGGCCTGGCCTTCGTCGGCGCGGTGGTCGGCGAATACCTGGGCTCGAGCCAGGGCGTGGGCTACCTCATCCTGCAGGCCGAAGGCAGCTTCGACATCAATACCGTGATGGCCGGGATCATCGTGCTCACCGCCTTCGCGCTGGTGCTCGACGGCCTCGTGGGCCGCATCGAGAAGCGCCTGATGAAGTGGCAGCCCAAGGCGGGCGAGACCGAACGGCTCTGACCAGCCCTGCCCAACTCAGGCCTGACCTGCGCCGGGCACGCTTCGCAGCAAGGACGACAACCTGGACACAAACCTCGGCATGGAAGACAGCAACCGCAGCGGCAACGCCAGCCTGCACGAGATCTCCGACCCCGCGCGGCGCACGGTGCTGCGCCTGTCGATGGGCGCGGCGGCCGCCGCGCTCTACGGCCCGATGCTCGGCGCCTGCGCCAGCCCTCGCCCGGGGCCGCTGCTGGGCTTCACCAGCGTGCCGCCGAGCCGGCTGGACAGCGTGATCGTGCCCCCGGGCTACGCGGCCCAGGTCATCGCCCCCTGGGGCGAACCGGTGGGCGTGCCTGGCGCCATGCCGCCCTGGCGCCCGGATGCCGGCCACAGCGCCGCCGAGCAGGCGCTGCAGATGGGCATGCACCACGACGGCATCCAGTACTACCCGCTCGACGGCTCGACGCGCGGCCTGCTCGCGATGAACCACGAGTACGTGGACGACGGTCTGCTGCACCCCGACGGCCGCGCCGACTGGTCGGCCGAGAAGGTGCGCAAGGCGCAGGCCGCGCACGGCGTCTCGGTGATCGAGGTGGCTCAGGCCCATGGGCAATGGCAGATGGTGCGGCCTTCGCGCTACGCCAGGCGATTCACCGCGGCCACGCCCTTCGCCGTGGGCGGCCCGGCCGCGGGCCATGCGCTGATGCGCACCGCCGCCGACCCCGCCGGCCGCACGGTGCTCGGCACGCTGAACAACTGCGCCAGCGGCATGACGCCTTGGGGAACCTACCTGTCGGGCGAAGAGAACTGGGCCGGCTACTTCGACGGCGGCGACACCATCACCGAGGACCAGCGCCGCTGGGGCCTTCGGCCTGCCAGCTGGGCGCGCTGGGGCCAGCACGACGAACGCTTCGACGCGCGCCGGCACCCGAACGAGTTCCACCGCTTCGGCTGGGTCGTCGAGATCGACCCGTCAGACCCCGGCAGCACGCCGGTCAAGCGCACCGCGCTCGGGCGTGCGGCGCACGAGGGCGCGTGGGTCGCCGTGACGAAGGACGGCCGCGCCGTGGTCTACAGCGGCGAGGACGCCGCCTTCGAGTACATCTACAAGTTCGTCAGCCGCGACCGCATCGCGCCGGGGGGCGCCGCGGCCAACCGCGAGTTGCTGGACCACGGCACGCTGTACGTGGCGCGCTTCGACGCCGACGGCCGCGGCCGCTGGCTGCCGCTGGTGCACGGCCAGGGGCCGCTGACGGCGGCGAACGGCTTCGCCGACCCCGGCGAGGTGGTGATCAAGGCGCGGCAGGCCTCGGACCGCCTGGGCGCGACCCGGATGGACCGACCGGAGTGGCTGGCCATCGACCCGCGCAGCGGCACGGTCTACTGCACGCTCACCAACAACTCGGGCCGCGGCGCGCCCGGCAGCCCGGGCGTGGACGCTGCGAACCCGCGCGAGCGCAACACCATGGGGCACATCATCCGCTGGCAGGAAGACGGCGATTTCCACGCCACCACCTTCGCCTGGAACCACCTGGTGCTGGCCGGCGACCCCGCCAACGAACGCCCCGAGGCGCGCGGCAACGTCAAGGGCGATTTCTTCGGCAGCCCCGATGGCCTGGTCTTCGACCCGCGCGGGCTGCTGTGGATCCAGACCGACGTCAGTTCATCGGTCATGCACCAGGGCGACTACGCGCGCGCCGGCAACAACCAGATGCTGGCCTGCGACGTGGCCACCGGCGAGGTGCGGCGCTTCCTGACCGGCCCGACGGGCTGCGAGATCACCGGCGCGGCGTTCACGCCCGACGCGAGAACGCTGTTCGTCAACGTGCAGCACCCGGGCGAGACACCGCGCGACATCAGCGACCCGAGCGACCCCATGAAGTACTCGCGCTGGCCGGACGGCCGCGCCGCGAGGCGCCCACGCTCGGCCACGGTGGTGATCCGCAAGCTCGACGGCGGCCCGATCGGCAGCTGAACGGCCGCCGGGCGGGCTCAGGCCCCTTCGATGCGGTTGCGGCCGCCCGCCTTGGCGCGGTAGAGCGCCGCGTCGGCCCGGGCCATCAGCACGGCCTCCTCGCAGGGCGGCGACGAGGCCAGGCCGATGCTGACCGTGACCTTCAGGCCCGGCGCGATGCCCGACCAGTCGTGCGCTTCCATGTGGGCGCGGATGCGTTCGCAGACCTCACGGGCCCGGGCCGGCGTGGCGTCGGGCAGCACGGCCAGGAACTCCTCGCCCCCAGTGCGGGCGAGGAGGTCGGTGCCGCGCAGGCGCTCGCGCAGCATCTGCGCGACGGTGACGAGCACCTGGTCGCCCACGAGATGGCCGAAGCGGTCGTTGATCTGCTTGAAGTGGTCCAGGTCGAGCATGGCCAAGGCCAGAGGGCTGCGCGCGGCCTCGGCTTCGGCCAGCAGGCGTGGCAGACGCTCGGCCACCTCACGGCGGTTACCGATACCAGTGAGCTGATCGCGCAGCGCGTGCTGCTCCATCTCGTTGGCGCGCTGGCGGGCGCGGTCGGCCTCGTGGCGCGACTGTTCCGCCTCGACCCGGGTGATGAACTGCTCGGACTGCGCTCGCAGCTGCTGCACCGCGCGCTGGCGTTCGAGCTCGGTGCGGTGCTCCAGATGCTCCAGCGCCAGTGCCGACAAGCCCAGCTGGCGCGCCGCCATGTACGTGGCGTGGTGCGCGCGGATCTGGGTGGCCACCATGACCACGCCTTCGGACAGCAGCCCACGCATGTCGTCCAGCGCCGCCTCGGGCTGCCCCTGGTAGAGCGCCCACTCGGCCAGCGAGCAACGCACCCGCTGCAACTGGGTCGGCAGGGCGAGCTCGCGCGCGATGGCCAGCGCGGCATCCAGCAGCTGTCGGGACTCCTCGGCATCGCCCACGTGCAGCAGGATCTCGCCGAGGTTGCCCAGCATGTGCACGTGCACGAAGCGCTCGGCGATCTGCGGTTGCAGAGCGTGCATCTCGCGCGCGAGCGGCAGCGCCCGTTCGAGCGCGGCGGAGGCTTCCGCGCGGGTGGAATCGCCGCGCAGCAGATAGAAAGCGCCAATGAGCGTGGCGCAGACGTTGTTCAGCGCGATGAACAGGTCGCGCGGCGTCCCTGACACGCGCGTCAGGACCAGGGCGTCGCGCATCAGGCGCTCCGCCTGCCAGGGGTCGCCCATGCGCTCGAAGCACGCAGCCAGGGCCATCAGGGCCTGGGCGCGCACGGTGTCGCCACCGTCGGCCTCGGCCAGGGCGTGAACCTCCATCGCATAGGGCAGCGCCACGTCGATGCGGCCTAGTTCGGACGCCGCGAGCGCAACGCTGCGCAGGTACTCGAAGCAGGCCTCGCCGCCATGCGCACGCATCAGCGGGCTCAGCGTGTCTGCCAGCTTCAGCACCCCGGCCAGGTTGCCGCTTCTGAACGTGAAGTGGGTGCGCAGGGCTGCGGCCTGTGCGCGCTCGATCAGGTTGCCGGCCTCGGCATAGGCGGCTTCGGCCGCCGCGAGCCCGGCCGCGTGGTCACCGGTGAGGCGGTGGGCGGCGGCGCGAGCCAGGGCGCCCGTCCCGGGCGGCGATGAATCCATGCGGCTAGCCTAACAGGCGCGGGCGAAGTCTCAAGTGATGCGGAACACATCGAGCACGACAAGACGGGCTTCACGCTGCCCGACCGCCAGTGCCATCACCTTGTTCAGATGCAGCCAGTCGGGGTGCCCGGTGGTGAAGCGCATCAGGGTGCGGAAGAAGTACTCGTCCTGCCCGACCGCTTCACCCCGGGCCAGCCGTGCCATCACCTCGGGCGGGCCGTGGCGCAGGCCGTTGCTCTGTACTTCCACCAGGGCGCCATCGGTCGTGCGGATGACGTAGTGGGCGCCGATGTCGAGCACGCCGTCGCTGCGGGCGACCTGCCAGTCGACACCGCCCTCGACCAGGCTGCCGTGAAGCTCCGGGCCCTCCACGGTGCCGCCGCCCAGCGGCACGAAACGGCGCTCGCCGTACGGGCCGGGACCGAGCGTGACGAGCGCGCCGACTTCGCAGCGCACCCGGCACATGGGGATCAGGCCAGGGATCAGAACAGGGATCGGTCCGGAGACCAGCGGGGCGGTTGACATGCGCGGCGGCCTTGGAGTTGACGGGGTACTAGAGCGGCGGCGGGCCGAAGGGCAGCGGCGACTGCGCCGCGAGCCAGGCCGTGGCGGCCCAGCACGCCACGTTCTGCGCCAGGCTTTCGGGCTCCACCTGGGCCACTGTGTCGTGCTCGGTGTGGTGGACATCGAAATAGCGCGTACCGTCCTGGCCCAGGCCGACGGCCGGCCAGCGGTGGCGGCGCATCAGGACGGCGGCGTCGGGGCCGGGAGAGCCGTCGTTGCCGCCGGGCTCCACGCCCAGCGGCGCCAGCACGCGCGCCATCTCGGCCACCAGCGGCAAGGCGGCAGGCTGGACCCGGCTCGCGAGGCGCCAGACACGGCCGGCGCCGAAATCGCTCTCGCTGACGAGCTGGTGCGGCACGGCGGCGTAGCGGTCCCCGTACGCGCGGGCGCCGTCGAAACCGTTCTCCTCGTTGCCGAAGAGCACCACGCGCACGGTGCGCCGGGGCCGGCGTCCGCCGCGGGAGATCAGGGCCGCCGCAGCGCTGACGATGGCCACGCCGGCCGCGTTGTCCACCGCGCCCTGGCCCAGGTCCCAGCTGTCAAGGTGAGCGCTCACCATCACGATTTCGCTTGCCAGGTCTGTGCCTGGCACCTCGGCGATGACGTTGTGCGTGACCGCCTCCACGTCGCTGCGCGCCTGCAGGGCCACGTGCATGCGGAGCGGGGCGCCCTCGGCGTGCCACTGCGCGATGCGCTCCGCGTCGGGCACCGAGACGGCGAAGGCAGGGATGCGCGGCACGCGAATGTCGTAGCGCGTGGCGCCCGTGTGGGCGATGCGCTCGCGGTCGGTGCCGATGGATCTCAGGGCGAATGCCACCGCGCCGCGCCGCGCGGCCTCGACGGGCCCGGCGATGCGCGCGCCCACCGCGCGGCCATAGCCGCTGCCGTCGCGGGTGCGCTCGGTCTTCTGGTCGACGAAGACGATGCGGCCGCGGGCGCGGTCACCGGTGTCGGCCATCAGCGCGGCCAGGTCGGGGTACCAGGCCACCTCGGCCTCGATGCCTTCGGCCGGCGTTGAGACGCTGTTGCCCAGCGCCGCCATCACCAGCGGCTGCGCCGTGGGCGCCACCATCCGGGCGGCGCCCGGCCCGCGCTGCCAGACCTTCAGCGGCAGCGCTTCGGCTCTCACCTGGCTCAGGCCGATGCGGCGGCAGGCGTCCTGCGCCCAGGCCACGGCCCGGGCGTCGGCCTCGGATCCGGCAGGCCGGGCCCCGATGCCGGTGGCGAGTTCCGAGACCAGCGTCCAGGCCTCGCCGTCGCGCAGGCCGGCGTCGCGCAGCGCCTCGGCGTGGCGCAGGTCGGCGGCGTCGAAGGCCGGCGCCTGCGCGCCGGCGGCCAGCGGCAAGCCGGCCAGCCAGGGCAGCGCCGCCGCGCCCTGCAGCAGCGCGCGCCGCCTCACTTCGCGGTCGGCATCACGAACTCGGCGCCCTTGCCGATGCTGTCCGGCCAGCGCTGCATCACGCTCTTCTGCTTGGTATAGAAGCGCACGCCCTCCTCGCCGTAGGCGTGCATGTCACCGAAGAGGCTCTTCTTCCAGCCGCCAAAGCCGTGCCAGGCCATGGGCACCGGGATCGGCACGTTGATGCCGACCATGCCGACCTGAACGCGGCGCGCGAATTCGCGCGCGACGCCGCCGTCGCTGGTGAAGCAGGCCACGCCGTTGCCGAACTCGTGGTCGTTGATGAGCCGCAGCGCGGTGGCCATGTCGGGCACGCGCACGCAGGCCAGCACCGGCCCGAAGATCTCTTCCTTGTAGATGCGCATCTGCGGCGTCACGTGGTCGAACAGCGTGCCGCCGGTGAAGAAACCGCCTTCGTGGCCGGGCACGGTGCAGCCGCGGCCGTCGACGACCAGCGTGGCGCCCTCGGTGACGCCGACGCCGATGTAGTTCTCGATGCGGTCGCGCGCCTCGCGCGTGACGATCGGGCCCATCTCGGCGGCGAGTTCCATGCCGTTCATGATCTTCAGCGACTTCGCCCGCTCGGCCAGCAGGGGCACGATGCGGTCGGCGATGTCGCCCACCAGCACCGCCACGCTGATGGCCATGCAGCGTTCGCCGGCCGAGCCGTAGGCGCTGCCGATGAGGGCGTCCACGGCCTGATCGAGGTCGGCGTCGGGCATGACGACCATGTGGTTCTTGGCGCCGCCGAGCGCCTGCACGCGCTTGCCGTGGTGCGCGCCGGTTTCGTAGATGTACTGCGCGATGGGCGTGCTGCCCACGAAGCTGAGCGCCTTGACGTCCGGGTGGTTGAGCAGCGCATCCACCGCCACCTTGTCGCCCTGGACGACGCTGAAGACGCCGTCGGGCAGGCCGGCCTGCTTGAGCAGTTCGGCCATGAAGAGGCTGGGGCTGGGGTCGCGCTCGCTGGGCTTGAGGATGAAGGCGTTGCCGCAGGCCAGGGCCACCGGGAACATCCACATCGGGACCATGCAGGGGAAGTTGAAGGGCGTGATGCCCGCCACCACGCCCAGCGGCTGGCGCAGAGTCCAGTTGTCGATGCCGGTGCTGACCTGATCGGTGTAGTCGCCCTTGAGCAGTTGCGGCACGCCGCAGGCGAACTCGACGATGTCGATGCCGCGCGTGACCTCGCCCTGCGCATCGGTGAAGACCTTGCCGTGCTCGGCGGTGATCATCGCGGCGAGCTTGTCGCGGTGCTGGTTCAGCAGCGCGAGGAAGTTGTTCATCACCCGCGCACGGCGGATGGGCGGGGTGTCGCCCCAGGCTGGCTGGGCGGCGCGGGCCGCCGCCACGGCGGCGTCGACATCCGCGGTGGAGGCCAGCACGACCTCGCGTGCGACGGTGCCGGTGGCGGGGTTCCAGACGGCCTGGCGGCGGGTGCCGGTGCCGCTGACGCGCTGGCCGCCGATCCAGTGGCCGACGTCTGTGGATTGTGTGAAGGCTTCAGGGGCGCCCATGTGCATGTCTCCGGAATGGGGTCGCAATCCTCAAGTCTATGCCGCAGCGGACAAAAAAGAAGCCCGGGCGCCTGAGCGGCCGGGCTTGTGGAAGTCCCTGAAGGGGACGCCGTTGGAGCGCAGCGTCGGCCAGACCCGACGCCCGAGGTGATCCTAGGCACAAACAGGGGGCCGACCATCCCGCAGGATTGGGGGGGCGGCGACAATCGGGCCATGCCTGAATTCAACGACCCGTTCAACGACGCCGACCTCGAACACCTGCAGGACCTGCTGGCCGCCGTGCCCGAACCGCTGGAGCCGCTGGACGTGATGGCGCTCGACGGTTACTTGTGCGGCGTGATCCTGCAGCCGCGCACCGTGCCGGCCGCCGACTGGCAGCGTCACGTGATCGACCTCGAAGGCCGGCCGGCCCCGGCCGGCTACGACGCCGGCCCCCTGCTGGCGCTGGCCCAGCGCCGCCACGCCGAGTTGCAGCAAGCCATCGACGCGCGCGACTGGTTCGACCCCTGGATCTACCCGAACGACGAGGAAGAGTCGCCGTCCGAGGCGGTGCTGCCCTGGGTGGCCGGCTTCGCTGCCGCCCAGGACCTGTTCCCCGCGCTGATGTCGATGAACGCCCCCGACCTGGTGGAGCCGCTGGCGCTGGTCTACCTGCACTTCGACCCGGAAGACCTGGAAGACGCCGACGCCCTGGCCGCGGTGATCGAGACCATCGAGCCGCCCGCCGACCTGGCCGAGGCCGTTCAGGACCTGGTGCGCGCGATGATGCTGATCGCCGACGTGACGCGTCCGCGCCGCGTGGCGCCCCAGCCCCAGCGGCGTCCGGGCCCTAGGAAGCCCCCCCGCCGCCGCTGAACACGCGCTTGGCGTGCAGGCCGAGGCCCTGCGCGACGCTCGCGAAACGGTCGCCGCGCACTGCCGTGGCGTCCGGAAAGACGGCCGCGATGCCGTCCACCAGCGAAGCCAGCCCCGTGGAGCCGCCGGTGAAGAAGACCGCCTGCACCGCCGAAGCCGGCACGCCTGCCTGGTGCAGCGTCTCGTGGGCGGCAGCCACGATGCGCGCCTGATCGGCCTGCAGAGCCTGCGCGGCGCTGGCGGCGTCGAGCTGGCTCGCGAGCGCGCGCTCGACGTCGTCCAGCGAGATGTCGGCCCGCCCCTGGAGCGCCACGTCGATCTTGGCCTGCTCGGCCGCGCCGGCCAGGGCGTGGCCCAGGCGGTCCTCCAGCACGGTCATCAGGCGGGCGTGCTGGCGCGGTTCAGCGAACCAGCTCCGCATCGCCCGCCACTCCGCCAGCCGGGCGGGCGAGTAGACGGTGTTGATCAGGTGCCAGGTCGCGAGGTCGAAGTAGATGCCGCTGGGCAGCTCACGCGCGGGCTCGCCGGCACGCGCCGGGCCCAGTGCGCCGTAGCCCAGCAGCGGCAGGATCGCCGCCAGGGCCACGCGGCGGTCGAAGTCGGTGCCGGCCACGTGCACGCCGTGGTTGGCGAGGATGTCGTCGTGGCGCTCGATCCGGTCACGCCGCAAAGGGCCCACGCGCACCAGGGAGAAGTCCGAGGTGCCGCCGCCGATGTCGGCCACCAGCACGAGCTGCTCGCTGGTCACGGTGGCCTCGTGGGCGAAGGCCGCTGCGATCGGTTCGTACTGGAAGTGCAGTTCCTCGAACCCGACGGCGAAGGCGGCGGCGGCCAGCGCATGGGCGGCCTGGCGGTCGCGCGTGGGCTCGTCGTCGACGAAGAACACGGGCCTCCCGAGCACCGCGCGCTTCAGCGGCGCGCCGGTCTGGGCCTGGCCCAGGCGCCTGAGGTGCCGCAGGTAGCCCTCGATGACGTCACCGTAGCGCACCGCGCGCCCGCCGCCGACATCGGTTCGCTGCTCCAGCAGCGCCGAGCCGAGCAGGCTCTTCATCGAGCGCATCAACCGCCCGTCCACGCCCTCGACATAGGCCGCCACTGCTGCGCGGCCGTAGAGCCGCTCGGGTTCGGCCAAGTGCGCCGGGCTGTCGGCCACGTAGAAGACGGCCGTGGGCATGGTCGCGTGGCCCGCCTCGAGCGCCACCAGGCGCACGCCGTCGGGCGTGGGCAGGGCCACCGCGGAGTTGGAGGTGCCGAAATCGATGGCGCAGTAATCGGGGGTGGGGATATTCGGCATGGGGGCGCGGATTCTAGAACTGCATCACGACTTGCCCCCTGTTCACGATTCCAGCGCGTTGTCACAAAGCCGAAACTACATGCAAGGACACTGAGTGGTCAGGAGACACCGATGAACAACTCGCCGAGCCCCCTGCGCACCTTCCTGCTTGGCCGCGCGCGCCAGGCGCCGGCCGCGTTGGACCCCGCCGACATGGGGACATGCTTCGGCCTGGAGATGACCCTGGACCAGCCGCCCCTGGCCGCAGCGGACGGCCCTGACGCCGGCGCGAACTGGTGGCAGCGATTGTCGATGCGCAAGACGCCCGCGGCCTGATACATCTTCTGGGCCCTAGAATCGGCCCATGGCTCGAGGGTCTTTCCGCGAACAGGTATTGAAGGTCCGCGAAGACGCAATCGTCAGCGCGGTCAATCGCTTGCTGGCCGAAAAGGGTTTCGACCTGATGACGGTGGACGAGGTTGCCGCCGATGTCGGCATCGCCAAGGCCAGCCTCTACAAGCACTTCGCCTCGAAGGAGGCTCTCGCCGCGGCGGCCATGGTGCGAGTGCTGCAACGCACCGCGGATGTCGTCGAGGCGCAGCCGCCCGCACTGGCCGCCATCGACAAGCTCAAGGCCGTCACGCGCTGGGCGCTCGAGGTGCAGCTGGCGGGCGAGATGCCCACGCTTCCCTCTCAGAACTCGTCGTTGCGGGCCGAACTGCTGGGCAGCAAGGCCTACCTGGACCTGCTCATGCACGTGAGCGAACAGCTCGGCGTCTGGATCGAGCGTTCGCAGGCCGACGGCGCCATCGACCCCGAGCTGCCGGCCGAGGTGGTGCTGTACACCATCTTCGCGCGCGCCTGCGACCCGGTTCCGGGCTTCCTGAAGGCCGGCGGCCGCTACGACGACAAGACCATCGTCGATCTGGTGCTGGGCACCTGCTTCAACGGCCTGCAATCCAGGAACCGGCCAGCCGTCTGAATGCAGCCCGGCCGGCTCCTTGCCGGATCAGCGGACCAGCAGGACAGGCGTGGTGCAGCGCGCAAGCACCTTCGTCGCCACCGAGCCCATGACCAGGTTGGTCAGCGAGCCGTGGCCGTGCGAGCCCATCACGAGCAGGTCGTACTTGCCCTTCTCGGCCACGGTGGCGATGGTTTCGGCGGCATGGCCGGTCTTGAAGACGAACTTGGCGTCGATGCCCTGCTTGCTCAGGAAGGTGCGGATGGGCTTGAAGACCTTGTCCGATTCGTCCTGATAGTAGGCGTCCAGGGTGGCCTTTTCGAGCACGGCTGCGGCACGCGGCGGCACCGGGGCCACGGTGTGCAGCACGGTGTATTCGTGCCCACGGCCGGGAAACTCGTCGTGCGCGGTCAGATAGGCCAGCATGCGCTTGGTGAACGGGCTGCCGTCGACGGCCACGAGGATCTTCATTTTCAGGTCTCCAAAAGGTCTGGTTTGCAATGGAATCAGTGTGACACACGGTGTGTGCGCACTCTTGACGCGGCTCAAGTCCGGGCTCGGGTCCGAGGATCAGGTCCGGGGATCAGACATCGATGAGCTTCATCGGGTTCCATCCTTCGTCCTCGCCCTTGGCCGAAAGCCCGCGGGCCTGGCACACCACGCGCGTGCTGCTGCCGTCCGGATGCGCCACGCGGTAGTCGTGCCGGCAGTGCACGTGGCCGTGCAGCCACACCGAGGCCCGGGGCAGGAGGTCGTCGTCGGCGTTGCAGAAGCTCGCGGTGCCGGGCTGGCGGCCGTAGCGCGGGTCCCCGCTCAGCAGGCTGGGCGCGAAGTGGGTGATGGCCACGGTGGCGTCCCAGCGGCCTTCGGCGGGCTCGGCCAAGGCCTCGCCCAGCCAGGCGCGGCAGGCCAGGGCCTCCTCGCGGACAGCGTTCGCGTCGAAGGGCTGGCCCTGGCGGGTCGCGCGCATCACGCGCTGGAAGTAGGCGCCGGCGCGCAGCGAGCGCGCGCGGTTGGCCACCCCGAAGAGGTCGAAGTCGCTCCAGCGCACCGTGCCGAGAAACCGGATCCGGCGCCCGTCCGCACCCTGCAGCACCGCGCTGCGGCGCTCGAGCCAGACATGGCCCAGGGATTCGACGAGCTGCCGCAGGTCGTGGCCGGTCTCGTCGACGTCGCGGCCGTCGAACTCGTGGTTGCCGGGGACGAAGACCACCGGCACCGGCCAGCGCGCGAATCGCGCGAGGCCGGCCCAGGTGCTGTCGATGTCGCCGGCGAGCACCAGCAACTCCGCGCCGGGTGCCGGCGCGGGGTCGAAGGACTCGGATTCGAGATGGAGGTCGGAGAGGAGTTGCAGCTTCAAGCCGCGAGTTTCGCCTCGATGCGCTGGCGTGTCTCGTCGAGTGCCACCGGCAGGTGGTGCGCCAGCTGGCGGAACAGCTCGTCGTGAAGCTTCATCTCCTGCTGCCACGCGGGCTGGTCGATGGAGCTGACGCTGTCGTACTGGGCGCGGCTGAAGTCCAGGCCTTCCCAGTGCAGGTCGTCGTAGCCGGGGCTGGTGCCGAAGACATGCTCGGCGCCGGCGGCCTTGCCGTCCACGCGGCCGAGGATCCAGTGCAGGACGCGCATGTTGTCGCCATAGCCCGGCCAGACGAACTTGCCGTCCGCGCCCTTGCGGAACCAGTTCACGCAGTAGATCTTCGGCAGCTTCGCACCTGAAGCCTGCAGCTTGGCGCCGAGGTCCAGCCAGTGCTGGAAGTAGTCGGACATGTTGTAGCCGGCGAAGGGCAGCATCGCGAACGGGTCACGGCGCACCACGCCCTGCTGACCGGCTGCGGCGGCGGTGGTCTCGCTGCCCATGGTGGCGGCCATGTAGACGCCCTCGGTCCAGTCGCGCGCCTCGGTGACCAGAGGCACCGTGGTGGAGCGGCGGCCGCCGAAGATGAAGGCGTCGATGGGCACGCCGTTCGGGTTGTCCCACTCGGCATCGAGCACCGGGTTGTGGATGGCGGCGACCGTGAAGCGCGCGTTCGGGTGCGCTGCCTTGGCGCCGGTGGCCTTGGCGATCTCGGGCGTCCAATCCTTGCCCTGCCAGTCGATCAGGTGCGCGGGCGGGGTGTCGGACATGCCTTCCCACCAGATGTCGCCGTCGTCGGTGAGCGCCACGTTCGTGAAGATCACATCACGGCGCAGCGAATCCATGCAGTTCGGGTTGGTGTGGTAGTTCGTGCCCGGGGCGACGCCGAAGTAGCCGGCCTCGGGGTTGATGGCGTAGAGGCGGCCGTCAGCGTGGGGCTTGATCCAGGCGATGTCGTCGCCGATGGTCGTGACCTTCCAGCCACCGAAGGCCGCGGGCGGCACGAGCATGCTGAAGTTGGTCTTGCCGCAGGCGCTCGGGAAGGCGGCGGCCACGTGGAACTTGCGTCCCTCGGGCGAGGTGACGCCCAGCACCAGCATGTGCTCGGCCAGCCAGCCCTGGTCGCGGCCCATCGTGGACGCGATGCGCAGCGCGAAGCACTTCTTGCCCAGCAGCGCGTTGCCGCCGTAGCCGGAGCCGTAGCTCCAGATCTCGCGCGTCTCGGGGTAGTGGACGATGTACTTCGTGGTGTTGCAGGGCCAGGGCACGTCGGCCTGGCCGGCGGCCAGCGGGGCGCCGACCGTGTGCACGCAGGGCACGAAGGCGCCGTCTTCGCCCAGCACATCGAAGACCTGGCGGCCCATGCGCGTCATGACACGCATGCTCACGGCCACGTAGGGGCTGTCGGTCAGCTCGATGCCGATGTGGGCGATGTGCGAGCCCAGCGGGCCCATCGAGAACGGCACCACGTACAGCGTGCGGCCCTTCATCGCGCCTCGGAACAGGGCGTTCTCGCCGGTCTGCAGCAGGCTGCGCATCTCGGCGGGCGCCATCCAGTTGTTGGTGGGGCCGGCGTCGTCCCTCTGCGCGCTGCAGATGTAGGTGCGGTCCTCGACCCGGGCGACGTCGCTCGGGTCGCTGCGCGCCAGGAAGCTGTCCGGGCGGAGCTCGGGGTTGAGCTTGCGCAGGGTGCCCGCCTCGACCAGCTGGTCCGTGAAGCGGCGGTACTCTTCCTCGGTGCCGTCGCACCAGTAGACTTCCGACGCCTCGGTGAGGGCGGCGATCTCGGCCACCCAGGCCACCAGCCGGGTGTGCTTCACATAGGCGGGAACGTTCAGGCGAAGCCCTTCCATCACGGGACGGTTCATCGGATCTCCAATCAAGTAAATGCCAGGAATCGGGATTGGGCGAGCCTCGCCGCGCAGGGTGACCCTGGCCGAAAGGGGCTCGCCGAATACCGCCCGGGCAAGCCGGGGGCATGATTCTCGCCCCAATGTAATCGCGCTGTAACCACCCTGGGTACCGGGGTCATGCAGAAACGGAATAGTCTGATGCGAGTCCTGAGCGTCAACGTCGGCACGGCGAGACCGGTCCTCATCAACGGCCGGACGGTGCTCAGCGCCATCGGCAAGCAAGCCGCGGACGGGCCGGTGAGTGTGCGCTCGCTTGGCCTGGAAGGCGACGAGCAGGCCGACCTCTCGGTGCACGGTGGGCTGAGCAAGGCGGTCTATGCCTACCCCGCGGAGCATTTCACGTTCTGGCGGACGGTGCGGGCGCAGGCCCGCGTCAGCCTCTGGGACGATCCGGTCGCGCCAGGGCTGCTGGGCGAGAACCTCACCGTCGAGGGCCTGCCCGAGGACCGGCTCTGGATCGGCGACCGCCTGGTGCTGCCGGGCTGCGTGCTGGCCGTGAGCGAGCCGCGCTTTCCCTGCTTCAAGTTCAATGCCGCGATGGGCTTCGCCCAGGCCACGAAGCTGATGGTGCAGTCGGGCTACTGCGGCAGCTACCTGGCCGTGATCGAGCCGGGGCACGTGGCGTCGGGCGATGCGATCGAACTGGTGCCCGGCCCGCGCGAGGTGAATCTTCGGGACCTGTTCAGGGCCCGGATGCGGGCGCGCGGATCCTGAGCGCCTCGCGCCGGTAGATGGGTGCGGTGAGAACCAGCACCGCGACATACCGGACCACGTGGAAGGCCGTGACGGCCGGCACGCCGAGTTCCAGCACCTTGGCGGTGATGCACATCTCGGCGATGCCGCCCGGCGACGTTGCCAGCAGCAGCGTGGCGGGGTGCAGCCCCGTCCAGGCCGCGAGGGCCGCAGCGAAGCCCGCCGACAACGCCATCATCGCCAGCGTGCCGCCCGCGACGCTGAGCAGCCAGCGCGGTGCGGCACGCGCGAACTCCGGGGTGAAGCGGGTGCCCAGCGACACGCCGATGAACAACTGCCCGGCGTTGGTGGCCCAGCGCGGCAGCGCGGAGAGCTCGCCCCCGGCCAGCGTGAGCGTGGCCGTGACGGCCAGCGCGCCCAGAACGAACGGGTTGGGCAGGCGCCACTGCCGCATCAGCAGCACGCCGGCCAGCGTCAGGCAGGTGAGCAGGGCCAGCCCCCCGAAGCGCACCTCGCGCACCGCCGGCGCTGCGGCGTCGGCCCCGTGGACGCCGGCCAGTTGCAGGCCGAGCGGGATGGTCACGACGACCAGCAGCACGCGCAGCGAGTGGGCGGCTGCAACGCGGTCGACGCGCGCGCCTTCGCGTTCGGCCAGCAGCGCCATCTCGGAGGCGCCGCCGATGGCGGCTGCGAAGAACGTGGTCGCCGCCGACTCGCCAGGGTTCAGCGCCGCCAGCACGCGGTGGAACGCGTAGCCCATGGCCAGCGCCCACAGCACGCCGACCGCGATGGCCGGCGCCAGCGGCCAGAAGAGCTGCCCCACCTGGGGCGTGAAGTACAGGCCGAGCGCGACGCCGATGGCCCACTGCCCGGCGTTGCGCAGCTTCTGCGACGCCGCCAGCGGCACGCCCGACACGCCTGCCACGGCCGTGGCCAGCAGCGGCCCGATCATCCACGGCAGGGGCAGGCGCACCCATTCCGCCGCCGCACCCGCCACGGCGGCGAGGGCCAGGGTCAGCGCGATGCGGACGGCGCGGCTCTGGCTCAGCCGGTCACCTCGATCGAAAGCAGCGCAGCCCCGAACTCGTCGGCGCACGCCTGCTGCGGCGGGCACACGGCCTGCCCGGCGATCAGGGGCAGGCGGCCGGCGTTGGCACCCTCGAGCGCGGCGGCCACGGTGCCGGTGGGAAAGCTGGTGAAGCCGTTCTCGACCCGCGGCGCAAAGGAGGCAAGGTCCCGCGGCCAGGCCGAGACGATGACCAGCACCAGGCGCCGGCCGGGCGGGCCCTCGACGGGAAACGCAGGGCTGCCGCCCGGGGGCAGTGTCAGGCTGCCGCCCTGGGCAAGCCTGTGTGGCGCTGCCGAGGCCGCATCGGGCGCCAGCATCTGCAACCTGCCGTCATTGCCGAGGCTGAGCACGTAGACATGCCCTTCGCGCGGCGCGCGCAGCGTGAGCACCAGGGAATCGCGGCCGGCCTGCAGCCGGGCGGACGGCGTCGTGACGACCGGCGCCCAGCCCGGCGTCTGGGCCGCGACGATGCGCTGGAAGGTCTCGGCGGCGTTGAAGCCGCCGGATGCCGCCGCGGGCACGGCGGGTGCGCTGTCCGGCACGGGCCCGGCTGCCGGGCCTCTGGCATGGCCGGACCACCAGACCGCGCCACCGAGGCCGACCGTCGCGAGCGTTGCAGCACCGATGAGCAGGCCTCGTCGACCGTGGAGGCCTTGGGCCGGATCGGGTGCGGCCGTCCTCGAGCGCGGCACAGCGCCAGCGGCAGGCGGCCCAGTGCGCGCGCGGGGGGCTGCCGGCTGCGCCTTGGCGTCGTCCGAAGCGGAAGCGGAAGCGGAAGCGGAAGCGGAAGCAGACGCAGGAACAGAGGCACCAGCCCCCTGAACAGCTTGAGTGGGCGCGGGAGCGGCCGCACTTGGCCGGGGCGACGCAACGGCAGGCGGGCGATTGGCTGCCACTGGTGCGCCTGGCCCGATCGGATCGCTACCCGGGCTCGTCGATGCGAAATCCGCCGTCTTCGGCTCGACCGGCGGCGGCGGCAGGCCGAGTTCGGCCTTGAAGGCGGCGATGTCGGGCGTGCGGTTCTCGGGGCGCACGGCCAGCGCGTGGTCGATGGCCTTGAGCACGCGGTCGCTGTAGCGACCCGCCGCGCGCTGCGCCAGGGGCACGTAGCGGTCGTCCACCAGGCGTCCCACCGACTGCGGCGGCGTGCGGGCGCAGACGGCATGGCAGGCCAGTGCGCCCAGCGCGTAGACGTCGGTCCAGGGGCCCTGCTTCATGCCCGGGATCTCGGCGTACTGCTCCACCGGGGCAAAGCCGGGCTTCAGGATGACCGTCAGCGCCTGCGTCATGTCGCCGATGACGCGGCGCGCGGCGCCAAAGTCCAGCAGCACCGGGCGGCCGGAGCCGGCAAGCAGAAGCACGTTGTCGGGCGCCACGTCGCGGTGGTACCAGTGCTCGGCATGCAGGATGGCCAGCGCATCGGCGATGGGGCCGAGCCATGAGAGAAGCGTGGCCTCGTCGGGCGGGGTGCCGCGCCGCTTCAGTTCCTCGCGCAGCGTGATGCCCTCGTAGAACGGCATCACCATGTACGCGGAGCCGTTGGCCTCCCAGAAGCGGAACACCTTCACCAGCGCAGGGTGGTCGAACTGCGCCAGCAGACGCGCTTCCTTCACGAAGCTGCGCAGTCCGGCCCGGAAAGTCTCGGCGTGCTTGGCCGAACGGACGCTCACCTGGACGCCGCCCGTGCGCTGCGCCAGAGAGGCCGGCATGTACTCCTTGATGGCCACCTGGCGCTTCAGGGAATGGTCCCAGGCACGGTAGACGATGCCGAAGCCGCCTTCGCCGAGCACGCCGAGCAACTCGAACTCGCCCAGGTACGCCCCCACCGGCAGCGCGTTGCCGGTTTCCGAGGGCGGTGACGCGGCGGGGCGCCCGGGCGATGGAGACATCCCGGCATCGAAGCCGTCGTCGTCGGGAGGTTCTGCGCTCATCGGCGGGGTGCTGGCGGCCTGCGGTGGTCGGCAATGAGGCGCGATGGTACGCCCTGGGTATACGCCCTGGGTATACGCCCTGGGTGTACGCCCGGCCTGCCCGACAGGCCCGGGCCGTGGCACCATCGGGCGATGCTCGCCTACCGACACGCCTATCACGCCGGCAACCACGCCGACGTGCTCAAACACCTGGTGCTCACGCTCGTGCTGCGCCACATGAACCAGAAGGACAAGGGCTATCGCGTGGTCGACACGCATGCCGGCGCCGGAGGTTATTCACTGCAGGGCGAATACGCCCACAAGCGCAACGAGTTCGAGGACGGCGTCGGCCGCCTGTGGGGCCGCGACGACCTGCCCGCTCCGGTGGCCGACTACGTGGCGCTGGTGCGGCAGTTCAACGACGGCAAGAAGCTGCTGCAGTACCCGGGCTCGCCGGCGTTCGCCCACCTGCTGCTGCGCCCGCAGGACCAGATGCGGCTGTTCGAGCTGCACCCCACCGACCACAAGATCCTGCTGAGCTACCTCGGTGACCAGCCGAACGTGGAAGTCTCGATGAGCGACGGCTTCGCGGCCGTGAAGAAGCAGCTGCCGCCGCCCTCGCGCCGGGGTGTGCTGCTGATCGATCCGTCCTACGAGATGAAGACCGACTACACGAAGGTCCTGACCGCCGTGCGCGACGCCATCGAGCGTTTCGCCGACGGCACGGTGATCGTCTGGCTGCCGCAGCTGCAGCTGCTGGAATCGGTGCAGCTGCCGCAGCGCCTGAAGGCCTCGGCCGCGCCGGCCAAGAAGGGCTGGCTGCACGCGCGGCTGACGGTGGCGCGCGCCGACGAGCGCGGTTTCGGCATGCTCGGCAGCAGCGTCTTCGTCGTGAACCCGCCGCACACGCTGGCGGCGGCGCTGAAACCGGTGCTGCCCTGGCTGGCCAAGGAGCTCGACCAGACGGGCGGCGCAGGGGTCTCGGCGGTCGAGACTTCGGGCTGAGGACCGGGGCCGCGCCGCGATTGGCGCAGGTCACGGATCGGAGGCCGAGGGCCGCCCGACGCTGCCGTGCTGCCGTGCTGCCGCGCTCCGGCGCTATTCGATGCCGCGCTGCCGGTCGGCGTGGAACTGCGTGCGGAAGGCCTCGAAGCGGCCTTCGTCCAGCGACGCGCGCACCTCGGTCATCAGGTTCAGGTAGTAGTGCAGGTTGTGGATGCTGGCCAGCATCGGTGCCAGCATCTCGCCGCAGCGCTCCAGGTGGTGCAGGTAGGCGCGGCTGAAGTTCTGGCAGGTGTGGCAGCCGCAGCTCGGGTCCAGCGGGCGGGCGTCCGTCTTGTGGCGCGCGTTGCGGATCTTCAGGTCGCCGAAGCGCGTGAACAGGTGCCCGTTGCGCGCGTTGCGGGTGGGCATCACGCAGTCGAACATGTCCACGCCCGCCGCCACGCCCTCGACCAGGTCTTCCGGCGTGCCCACGCCCATCAGGTAGCGCGGCTTGGCCGCCGGCAGGCGGTGCGGTGTGTGCGCCATGATGCGGCGCATGTCTTCCTTCGGCTCGCCGACGCTCACGCCACCGACGGCATAGCCCGGCAGGTCGAGTTCGGCCAGCTGCTGCAGCGATTCCTCGCGCAGCGACTCGAACATGCCGCCCTGCACGATGCCGAACAGCGCGTTCGGGTTCTCCAGCCGCTCGAATTCGGCCTGTGAGCGCCGCGCCCAGCGCAGGCTGAGCTCCATCGACGACCGCGCCTCGGCCTCGGTGGTGAGGTGGCCGTCGACCTCGTAGGGCGTGCACTCGTCGAACTGCATCACCACGTCGGAGTTCAGGACCGTCTGCACCTGCATGCTGACTTCCGGGGTCAGGAAGAGCTTGTCGCCGTTGACGGGCGAGGCGAAGCGCACGCCTTCCTCGCTGATCTTGCGCATGGCGCCCAGCGACCAGACCTGGAAGCCGCCGCTGTCGGTGAGGATGGGCCGCTTCCAGTTCTCGAAGTCGTGCAGGCCGCCGAAAGCCTGCAGCACCTCGGTGCCCGGCCGCAGCCAGAGGTGGAAGGTGTTGCCCAGGATGATCTGCGCGCCCATGGCTTCTAGGTCGCGCGGCATCACGCCCTTGACCGTGCCGTAGGTGCCCACGGGCATGAAGATGGGCGTCTCGACGACGCCGTGGTTCAGCGTCAGGCGCCCCCGGCGGGCGTGGCCTTCGGTGGCCAGCACTTGGAAATTCAGCATGTGCGCATTGTCGCAGCGCGATGGGTAAGACGGCGCCCGCCGGGGCGCATCGCCAGCTGCGCGATCCTATGTGCCGGCGCGCGCCAGCAGCATCGCGTCGCCGTAGCTGAAGAAGCGGTAGCGCGACTCGATGGCGTGCCGGTACAGCGCCTTGACGTGCGGATGCCCGGCGAAGGCCGAGATCAGCATCAGCAGCGTGCTCTTGGGCAGGTGGAAGTTCGTCACCAGCATGTCGACCACGCGGAAGTCGTAGCCCGGCGTGATGAAGAGGTCCGTCTCGCCCTGGCTGGCCAGCAGGGTGCCGCCGCGCGCGGCCGACTCGAGCGCGCGCAGCGCCGTGGTGCCGGCCGCGACGATGCGGCCGCCAGCGGCGCGGGTGGCCGCAATGGCGGCGACGGTCTCGGCCCCGACCTCATACCACTCGCTGTGCATGCGGTGCTCGGCCAGGCGCTCGGTGCGCACCGGCTGGAAGGTGCCGGCGCCCACATGCAGCGTGACGGCGGCCCGCCTCACGCCACGGGCGTCGAGCGCGGCCAGCACGGCCTCGTCGAAGTGCAGCGACGCCGTGGGTGCGGCCACGGCCCCAGGGCGGGCGGCGAAGAGGGTCTGGTAGCGGGCTTCGTCCTCGGCTTCGTCGGCGTGCGTGATGTAGGGCGGCAGCGGCACGTGGCCGTGCCGGCGCAGCAGCACGAAAGGGTCGTCCGGGAAGCGCAGGTGAAAGAGCGAGTCCTCCGGCCCGACCCTGCCGAGCACCTCGGCATCGAAGGCCTCGGCGAAGCGCACCAGCGTACCGGGGCGCGGGGACTTGCTGGCCCGCAGGTGCGCCCAGACCTCGCGCGTGCCGGGAATCACCCGTTCCACCAGGCCCTCCACGGCGCCGCCGGTGGGCTTTTCGCCCAGCAGCCGGGCCTTGATGACCTGGGTGTCGTTCACCACCAGCAGATCGCCCGGGGACAGCAGCCCCGGCAGGTCGCTGAAGATGCGGTCGATCGGAAGCTGCCCGGTGCCGTCGAGCAGCCGCGAGGCGCTGCGCACGGCGGCCGGGTGCTGGGCGATCAGCTCGGGGGGAAGCTGGAAATCGAAGTCGGAGAGGTTGAGTTCTGTCATGGCAGCAGCTTGGGTGCGCTGGCCCCAGAATTGTTCCATGCCCGAGGCGCAAAAATCCGGACCCGCCAAAGCCATGGAACGCATGGGCCTGCGGCGCGAGATCGACCTCGCGCTGCACCTGCCCCTGCGCTACGAGGACGAGACCCGCCTGGTGCCGCTGGCCGCGGCGCGGGCAGGCGAGACCGTACAGGTGCAGGGCACCGTGCGCGACAGCCGGGTCGAGGCCCGCGGCCGGCGCCAGCTGGTGCTGCGCCTGCAGGATGGCGACGATGAGCTGGTGCTTCGCTTCCTGCACTTCTACCCCGCCCAGCAGAAGAGCTGGGCGGTGGGCCAGATGCTGCGCGTGCGCGGCGAGTTGCGCGACGGCTTCTTCGGCCGCGAGATGGTGCACCCGACCGTGCGGGTGGTGGCCGAGGGGACGCCGCTGCCGGCCTCGCTGACGCCGGTCTACCCGGTCGGCGCCCAGCTGCCCCAGGCCTATCTGCGCAAGGCCATCGACTCCGCCCTGATGCGCGCCAACCTGGCCGAGCTGCTGCCGCCGGGCACGGTGCCGGCGGGCCTGCCGGCTCTGCGCGAGGCCCTGAACTTCCTGCACCACCCGCCGCCCGGCGCGCCACTGCCCGCGCTGGAGGACCGAAGCCACTCAGCCTGGCAGCGGCTGAAGTTCGACGAACTGCTGGCGCAGCAGCTCTCGCAGGCCCTGGCCCGCGAGGAGCGCGCCCACCTGCGCGCGCCTGTGCTCACCTCTCCCGCCGGCGGCCTTCCGGAGCGGCTGCAGGCCGCGCTGCCCTGGGGCCTGACCGACGCGCAGCAGCGCGTGGTGGGCGAGATCGTGGCCGACCTCGGGCGCGAGCAGCCGATGAACCGCCTGCTGCAGGGCGACGTCGGCGCCGGCAAGACCGTGGTGGCGGCGCTGGCCGCAGCCACCGCCATCCAGGCCGGCTGGCAGTGCGCCCTGATGGCGCCCACCGAGCTGCTGGCCGAGCAGCATTTCCGCAAGCTCGTGCAGTGGCTGGAGCCGCTGGGCATCACCACGGCCTGGCTCACGGGAAGCCGGCGCGGCAAGGGCCGCAAGGAGATGCTGGCGCAGGTGGCGTCGGGCGCGGCCATGCTGATCGTGGGCACCCAGGCCATGATCCAGGAAGGCGTGGCCTTCGCCCGGCTGGGGCTTGCCATCGTCGACGAGCAGCACCGGTTCGGCGTGGCCCAGCGCCTGGCGCTGAGGCAGGCACGGGAGCATGACGGAGAGAGCGCGGGCGGGACGGAGGGCGCCAGCCCGGATTGCGCCGGGAGCCGCGGGCAAGGCGGCGGCGCGCTCGAGGCCGTCGAGCCGCACCTGCTGATGATGAGCGCCACGCCCATCCCGCGCACGCTGGCCATGACCTACTACGCCGACCTGGACGTGAGCACCATCGACACGCTGCCGCCCGGCCGCACGCCCATCGTCACCAAGGTCTTCGCAGACAACCGGCGGCCCGAGGTGGTGGCGCGCATCCGCGACGAGGTGGCGGCGGGCAAGCAGGTCTACTGGGTGTGCCCGCTGATCGAGGAATCCGAGACGCTGGACCTGAAGAACGCCACCGAGACGCACGCCGAGCTGGGTGCGCTGCTGCCCGGCGTCACGGTCGGCCTGCTGCACGGGCGCATGCCGGGTGCCGAAAAGGCGGCCGTGATGGCGCTCTTCTCGGGCGGGCAGATGGCGGTGCTGGTGGCCACCACCGTCATCGAGGTGGGCGTGGACGTGCCCAACGCGAGCCTGATGGTGATCGAGCACGCCGAGCGGTTCGGCCTCGCGCAGCTGCACCAGCTGCGCGGGCGCGTGGGGCGCGGCGCCGTGGCCAGCGCCTGCGTGCTGCTGTACACCGCGCCGCTGGCCGACACCGGCAAGGCGCGGCTGCGCGCGATGGCCGAGACGACCGACGGTTTCGAGATCGCCAGGCGCGACCTGGACATCCGCGGCCCCGGTGAGTTCCTGGGCTCGCGCCAGAGCGGGGACGCGCTGCTGCGCTTCGCCGACCTGGCCGAGGACGACGCCCTGCTGCAACGCGCCCGCGACCTGGCGCCGCGCCTGCTGCGCGAACAGCCGGCAGCCGCGCGGGCGCACGTGGCGCGCTGGCTCGGCAGCAAGGCAGAGTTCCTCAAGGCCTAGCGCCGCAGCGCAGGGCGAGGGTGGCGGGCATCCCCCATAGGTCGGGTGGGGTGCGTCTCCCCCCTGCGCCGCAACGCTCCTGCAACGGCTGCTCCCGATGATCGCGGCACAGCGACGCCATCCCGTGCGGCGCAACCGAGGAGACCCGAGATGAGACCTGTACTGTCACCCACGCGCCGCCCGCTGCTCGGCCTCCTGGTCAGTGCAGCCTGCCTGGCCGCCACGGCCGCGGCGGCGCAGTCGGACGTCGACGCCGGCATCGAGGCGCAAGGCGCGGAGCAGCGCGAGCCCGGGATCGACCCGCTCGCGCTGGACACCAACTCCCTGACCAGCGACCAGTCGATCAACGTGCCCACCGCCTGGTGGCTCTACACGGGCCAGACGGCGGCGCAGATCAGCTCCCTGCTCAGCTCCAAGGGCGCGCGCCTGACGGAACTGCAGTTCGAGGGCATCTCCAACGGCGAACCCCGGTTCGCGGCGCGCATGGTGAAGAACAGCGGCGCCTACGCCGCCACCGGCGGCTGGTGGTGGTACTACGGGCTCACCGCCGCACAGGTCAGCTCCTACCTCAACGCCAACAGCGCGCGGCTGATCGACATCGAGCCCTACGACATCGGCGGCGGCACCATCCGCTACGCCGTCGTGATGGTCAGCAACGCCGGCGCCGCCGCGCGCAGCTGGACTTACCTGATCGGCGCCACCTCGTCGCAGATCAGCACCCAGGTCAGCTCGAACCGCCGCATCATCGACCTCGACCACTTCGTCGAAGGCGGCGTCAAGAAGTACGCGGCGGTCTTTGTCTCCAACACGGGCACGGACACCAAGAGCTGGCAGTACTTCTACAACCAGACCACTTCGAGCATCGCCGCCAAGGTCAGCGCCTTCGCAGGCCGCATCGTCAAGCTCGACCGGCAAAGCGACGGCACCTACAACTTCGTGCAGGTCAAGAACACCGGCTCGGATGCCTCCGCCTGGTGGTACCAGTACGACTTCACCTCGGGCACCGCGCTGCTGAACTTCGCCAATCAGCTGGCCGCCCGGCCGGTGGAGATCCAGAGCTTCCTGAACGGCAGCGGACAGCGGCGCTACACCGCGGCCTTCATCGACAACGCGAACGCGGCCACGCGTCGCATGCGCGGCATCTACGGCCAGAAGTTCCTGGATGCCAACGGCGGCCCGACGCGCGGCATCTTCTCGGCCTATCTCAAGCAGTCCGGCTCGTCGGTGCTGGTGAACCTGAACGCCGACCGCAAGGCCGAGACCGCCAGCGCACTGAAGGCGCTGCACCTGCTGCACGGCATGCGCCAGGTCCAGCTCGGCACGACCACGCTCGCATCGGCCTTCAACTACTACAACTACCCGGACGGCGGCAGCGGGCAGGCCAAGGACAAATGCCCGAGCCCGATCTACGAGACCTCCGGCAACCTGCAGACCAACTACAACTTCGAGAAGGGTCTCGACGAGATGATGCGGATCTCCGACAACCGCACCACCCGGGGCGTGGTGCTGCGCTACGGGATGTCGGCCATCAACACCACCGGCAGCAGCAACGCAGGCATGACGGGTACGCAACTGCGACACAACATCGGCTGCGCGTACTGGAACCTGTCGACCCAGAAGTACGACCCCGACAACCTGCGCAACAACACCACGGCGGCAGACCTGTCCCGCATCTACGAAGGCGTGTGGCGCAGCACCGCGCTGACCGAAACGAACGCGGCCCGCACGGAGTTCCTGGAGTCAGCCAACCCGAAGTCGGGGGTCAGCTCGTCGCTGCAGGCCATCATCAACGCCGAGGCGTCGGCGCTCGGCAAGTCGGCGGTGGCGGCTTCGTTCGGCACTCTCGTCAAGGGCTACAGCAAGGGCGGCAGCTACGGCACCTGCCTGCCGGACTCTGCAGGCGCCTGTGGCCAGAAGGTGATCGTCCGGTCGTCGGCGGGCCTGATCCGGCTCCCCATCAAGGTGTCGGGCGCCACGCAGTACCGCGACTACGCCTATGGCCACTTCATCTCCGACACACCGGTGCCCTGCTGGGAGAACTTCGACACCTCGACCGTCGAGTGCCAGGCCGACACCGACTACACCAACGCCTTCAACGCCGCGCAGCCCGAGCTGTTCCGCGAGGTCGTGCGCTCGGCGCTTCAGACCTGGTAAGCCCCCCAGGGCCCGCTGAATCGGCCGCCGCCGGGCACTCCGGCGGCGGCCTCGTTTTTGGCCACAATGGCCGCATGACGCTGACCGAACTGAGATACATCGTCGCCGTGGCGCGTGAGCGCCACTTCGGCAGGGCCGCCGAGGCCTGCTTCGTGTCGCAACCCACGCTGTCCGTCGCGATCAAGAAGCTCGAGGAGGAACTGGACTGCAAGATCTTCGAGCGCGGCGGCAACGAGGTCTCGGTCACCCCGCTGGGCGAGGAGATCGTGCGCCAGGCACAGCAGGTGATCGAGCAGGCACAGGGCATCAAGGAGATCGCCAAGCGCGGCAAGGACCCTCTCTCCGGCCCGCTGCGCCTGGGCGTGATCTACACGATCGGGCCCTATCTGCTGCCCGACCTGGTGCGCAAGGCCATCGAGACCACGCCGCAGATGCCGCTGATGCTGCAGGAGAACTTCACGGTCAAGCTGCTGGAGATGCTGCGCACGGGCGAGCTGGACTGCGCGATCATGGCCGAGCCCTTCCCCGACACCGGGCTGGCCGTGGCGCCGCTGTATGACGAGCCCTTCATGGTGGCCACGCCCAAGAACCACCCGCTGGCGCAGCGCACGGCCATTCCCGCCGAGGAGCTCAAGCGCGAGACCATGCTGCTGCTGGGCACCGGCCACTGCTTCCGCGACCACGTGCTCGAGGTCTGCCCGGAGTACGCCCGCTTCTCGAGCGACGCGGAAGGCATTCGCAAGAGCTTCGAGGGCAGCTCGCTCGAGACCATCAAGTACATGGTGGCCTCGGGCATGGGCATCACCGTGGTGCCCAAGCTCTCGGTGCCGGCCGAGCCGCAGGCGCACCTGGCCTTCGTGCCCTTTGCCGACCCTGTGCCCACGCGGCGCGTGGTGCTGGCGTGGCGCCGCAGCTTCACCCGCTACGAGGCCATCGCCGCGCTGCGCAACGCCATCTATGCCTGCCCGCTGCCGGGTGTGACGCGGCTGTCCTGACTCGCTGGCCGCAGGGGCGACGGCACATCGTCGCCCCGGGATCACCACCGTTCGAGCGCCCCGCACTAGACTGCCCGCAAACGGGTTCTGGCGGGGAGATCGCATGGTCGCATCGTGGTCGGGCAGTGCAGCTGTCGCACTGAGGCTGTCGCTGGCGCTGGGCCTTCTGGGTGCGGCGGCGGGGGCGCAGTCCGCCAGCATCCGGCAGCTCAGCCCTCAGGGCGAGGTGGCCCAGGTGCGGCAGGTGTCGGTGCAGTTCGACGCCCCGGTGGTGGCGTTCGGCGAGCCCCGGCTGCCGGCCCCGCTGAGCCTGGCCTGCGAAGGCGCCGCCGTGACGGGCAGCGGGCGCTGGGCCGACGACCGCACCTGGCTCTACGACTTCAGCGCCGACCTGCCGCCCGGCGTGCGCTGCACGCTGACGCAGAGCCCCGGCTGGCAGCCCGCGACGGGCGCGCTCACCGGGCGCACGAGCTTCAGCTTCCAGACGGGCGGCCCGGCCGTGTCGCGCGTCGAGCCCTGGCCCGGCAGCGAGATCGAGGAAGACCAGCACTTCCTGCTGCTGCTCACCGGCCCGGCGCTGGAGGCCAGCCTCGCGGGCCGCACCTGGTGCGAGGTCGAGGGCATCGGCGAACGCCTGCCAGCGCGCGTGGTGACGGGCGCCGCGCGGGAAGCCGTGCTGCGCGACCGCGGTCTCGAGAAGCGCTCGGCGCAGGCGCTGCTGCTCAGCTGCCAGCGCCCGCTGCCGCAGGGGGCCAAGGTTCGGCTGATGTGGGGCGCGGGCATCGCCGCCGCCGCCAACCCGAAGGTCGCCACCCGCTCGCCGCAGAGATTCGACTTCCAGGTGCGCGCGGCCTTCACGGCCGAGTTCTCCTGCGAGCGCGAACGCGCCGACGCCCCCTGCCTGCCGATCCGGCCGATGCGGCTGGGCTTCTCGTCGCCGGTGCCGCGCGCCCTCGCGCAGCAGGTGCGGCTGCAGGCCGAGGGCGGGCCGGCCCTGGCGCCCGTGTTCGACAAGGACGATGCCGAGCCCCGGGTGTCGGGTGTGGTCTTCCCCAGCCCGCTGGCCGAGAACGCGCGCTTCAGGCTCGTGCTGCCGCCCGGACTGCGCGACGGGGACGGCCGGCCCCTGGCCAATGCCGCGAGCTACCCGCTGGCCGTGGCCACCGGCGACGCGCCGCCGATCGCGAAGTTCGCCGCCGCGCCCTTCGGCATCCTCGAACATGGCCCGGAAGCCGTGCTGCCGGTGACGCTGCGTCAGGTGCAGGGCGACCTTCGCCCGGCCGCGCCCGGCGGGTCGGTGCGCATCCGCCGGCTGGAATCGGCGGCCGACGTGCTGGCCTGGCACGGCCGCGTGCGGCGCTTTCACGAATCGCGCATCGCTGCGCGCGAGGCCGGGCTGCCGCGCGCGGAATGGACCGAGGTCCTGACGGAGACCGATGGCAACGGGCGGGCCGCGCAGCGCGTCGTGGACCGCCAGGTGGGCACGCGGGAGGTCTCGCTGCTGAAGGACGATGCCGCCGCGCGCCGGCTCGACCTGCCCCGGCTCCAGGGCGGCGACCCGCGCCCCTTCGAGGTGCTGGGGATTCCGATCACCGAGCCCGGCTACCACGTGGTGGAGATCGAGTCGCGGCGGCTGGGCACGGCGCTGCTGGCCAAGCCCGCGCCGATGTACGTGCGCACCGGCGTGCTCGTCACGAACCTGGGCCTGCACTTCAAGCACGGGCGCGAGAACAGCCTGGCCTGGGTCACGAGCCTGGACCGTGGCCGCCCGGTGGCCGGCGCCGAAGTCACCGTGCACGACTGCCACGGGCAGACGCTCTGGAACGGCCGCACCGATGCCCGGGGCCTGGCGCGCATCGCTCAGCCGCTGTCCGTGCCGGACACGCAATCCCGCGCGGCCGGCAGGCGCGCCTGCCCGTCGGACGAAGGGCTCTTCGTCACCGCGCGCCATGCCGGCCCTTCCGGCAGCGCGGCCGACATGGCCTTCGTCTTCTCGAGCTGGCAGCAGGGCATCGAGCCCTGGCGCTTCAATGTCCGCACCAGCGATGCTGGCTCTGACGCCGAAGTGCGCGCTCACACGGTGTTCGACCGGACCTTGCTGCGAGCGGGCGAGACGCTGTCGATGAAGCACTTCGTGCGGCTGGAAACAGGCACCGGCCTGGCCGCGCTGAAGCCCGACGCCCTGCCCACGCGCCTGCGGATCCAGCACCTGGGCAGCGGGCAGGAGTACACGCTGCCGCTGCAATGGCTGGGCACGCGCAGCGCGCTGTCGAGTTGGGCGGTCCCGCAGGCCGCAAGGCTCGGCCTGTACGCCACGCGGCTGGAGACGGAGCCCGGCGAAGGCCGGCCGCTGCGGCAGTGGGCCAGCGGCGAGTTCCGGGTCGAGGAATTCCGTCTGCCCCTGGTGGACGCCCGACTGCTGCCGCCCCGGGACGCCGCCATCGCGCCGCGCGAGCTCACGCTCGGCGTGCAGATGAACCATTTCTCCGGCGGCCCGATGGCGCAGGCCCCGCTGCGCGCCACCGCGCTGCTGCGCCCGCGCGCGCTGCGGTTCACGGGCTACGAGGACTTCAGCTTCGAACCCCCGCGCGACCCGGTTGCAGAAGCCGCACGCGAGGCCGAACGCGAGGCGGCCCGTGAAGAAAGCGAAGGCGCTGCGGCTTCCAGCGACGGAAGGCTGATCGCCGACCGCCAGCCGCTGGCCACCGCCGCCGACGGCAGCGCGCGCTGGGTGCTGAAGGACCTGCCCCCGATCACGCGGCCGGCCGAGGTGCTGGCCGAGGTGAGCTTCAACGACCCCAACGGCGAGCAGCAGACCGTGGCCACCACCGTGCCGGTCTGGCCGTCCGGCGTGGTGCTGGGCGTGCGCACCGGCTCGTGGGCCAGCCGGCGCGGCGATGTCGGATTCAGCGTCCTGGCGCTGGACACCGCCGGCCGGCCGATCAAGGGCCAGGCGGTGGAAGTGCGGGGCCGGCTGGCGCAGACGATCAGCACGCGCAAGCGGCTGGTCGGCGGCTTCTACGCCTACGACAACCGCACCGAGATGCGCGAGCTCGGCCCGCTGTGCAGCGGCCGCAGCGATGCACAGGGCCTGCTGCAGTGCACGGCCCGGCTGGACACCGCCGGGCAGGTGGAACTGGTGGCCCGGGCCGCCGACGGCGCCGGCCACGCGGCGCAGGCCGCCACCAGCGTCTGGGTCACGCAGCAGGGCGAGGTGTGGTTCGGGCAGGACAACGACGACCGCATCGACGTGCTGCCCGAGAAGAAGCGCTATGCGCCAGGCGAGACCGCCCGCCTGCAGGTGCGCATGCCGTTTCGGGAGGCCACCGCACTGGTGGCCGTGGAGCGCGAGGGCATCATCGACACGCGGCTGGTCACGCTGCGCGGCAGCGACCCGACGGTGGACCTGAAGATCGACCCCGCCTGGGGCCCGAACGTGTATGTCAGCGTGCTGGCCGTGCGCGGCCGCATCCGGGACGTGCGCTGGTATTCCTTCTTCGACTGGGGCTGGAAATCGCCGGTGGACTGGGCGCGCAGCTTCTGGGTCGAGGGGCGCGAATACCAGGCGCCCACGGCGATGGTCGATCTGTCCAAGCCCGCCTTCAAGCTGGGCGTGGCGGCGCTGCAGGTGGGCCTGGCGGCGCACGAACTGCAGGTGAGCGTGACCGCCGACAAGCCGCAGTACGGCGTGCGGCAGAAGGCCATGGCGCGCATCCGCGTGACGCAGGGCGGCCAGCCGGTGGCGGGTGTCGAGGTGGCCTTCGCGGCGGTGGACGAAGGCCTGCTGGCGCTCAGCGGCAACCCGTCCTGGGACCTGCTCCCGGCGATGTTCCGCGAGCGCGCCTGGGGCGTGTCGACCAGCACCGCGCAGGGCGAGATCATCGGGCGGCGCCACTACGGCCGCAAGGCGGTGGCAGCGGGCGGCGGCGGCGGCATGGGCGGCACGCGCGAGCTCTTCGACACGCTGCTGCTGTGGCGGGGCCGCGTGGCGCTGGATGCCCGCGGCGAGGCCGTGGTGGAGGTGCCGCTGAACGACTCGCTCACCGCCTTCCGGCTCGTGGCCGTGGCCGACGACGGCGGCATGCGCTTCGGCAGCGGCAGCACGAGCGTGCGCGTCACGCAGGACCTGCAGATGCTGTCCGGCCTGCCGCCGCTGGTGCGCGAGGGCGACCGCTTCCAGGCCCTGATGACGCTGCGCAACACGACGGCGCGCGAGATGACGCTGCGGGCCGCGCTGGTCGGCCGGGTGGAGGGCGGTACGGCGGGCGGGCCGCAGGGCGGCGCCGCGCTGGCGCTCGCGCCTCAGGAGCTGCGCCTGCCGCCGGGCGGCGCGCGCGAGATCGGCTGGGCTGTCGAAGTGCCCGTGGGCGCCGAACGCATCACCTGGGAAGGCGCAGTGCAGGAAACCGGCACCGGCAAGCTGGCCACCGACCGCATCCGCGTCACGCAGGCCGTGCGGCCCGCCGTGCCCCTGCGGGTGCTGCAGGCCACGCTGCAGCCGCTGGACGGCGCCTTCTCGATGGCGGTCGCGCCGCCTGGCGGCGCCTGGCCGGCACAGGGCGGCACGCGCGAAGGCCTCCGCGGCGGCCTGGTGGTGGCCGTGCAGCCCACGCTCACCGGCGCGCTGCCGGGCATCCGCCGCTTCTTCGAGAACTATCCCTTCAGCTGCCTGGAGCAGCAGGCCTCCCGGGCCGTGGGCCTGCGCGACGCCGCAGGGTGGGCGGCGCTGGTCGGCACGCTGCCGACCTACCTGGACCGCGACGGCCTGGCCGCCTACTTCCCGCCGCGCGCCGAGGACGCCGCGCGCGGCAGCGACCGCCTGACGGCGTATCTGCTGGCGGCCTCGCATGAAGCCGGATTAAACCTGCCGCCGGCCACGCGGGACGCCATGCTCGACGGCCTCACGGCTTTCGTGCAGGGCCGCATCGAGCGCCGGTTCTGGTCGCCGCGCCCGGACCTGGACGTGCGAAAGCTCGCCGCCATCGAGGCGCTGGCGCGCCACGGCCGGGCGGCGCCGCGCATGCTGGGCTCGATCGCGCTGACACCGAACGCCTGGCCCACGTCGGCCTTGATCGACTGGCTGTCGATCCTCAAGCGCATGGACGCCGTGCCGGACCGCACTCGCCGGCTGGCGGAGGCGAACCAGCTGCTGCGCGCACGGCTGGCGTGGTCGGGCACGACGCTGAAGTTCAGCAACGAGGCCGACGACGCCTGGTGGTGGCTGATGGAGAGCGCCGACGCCAACGCCGCACGCCTGATCCTGGCGGTGCTGGACGACCCGGCCTGGCGCGCCGAACTGCCGCGCATGGTGGTGGGCAGCCTGGGCCGGCAGCAGGGTGGCGCCTGGCTCACGACCACGGCCAACCTGTGGGGCTCGCTGGCGCTGGACAAGTTCTCGGCCGCATTCGAATCGGTGCCGGTGCGCGGGCGGACGCTGGCCGGCATCGGCTCAGGCATCGGCATCTCTTTTGGGTCCAGTTCTGGCGCCACCCCTACCGCCAGCCCAGCCAGCCCTGCCAGCACGCCGCAGACCATTCAGGCGACGCAGGCAGCACGGGCCATACAGGCGATCGACTGGGCCGCGAGCCCCGTCGGCGGCCGGATGCTGCTGCCCTGGCCCGCCGCCCCGGGCCGGCTGGAAGTGACGCAGCAGGGCAGCGGCAAGCCCTGGCTGACGGTGCAGAGCCTGGCCGCGATCCCGCTGGCAGCACCGATGAACGCGGGCTACGGCGTCACGCGCAGCATCACGGCGGTGCAACAGAAGAACGCGCCGGCCTGGTCGCGCGGCGACGTGCTGCGCGTGCGGGTGCAGATCGACGCCCTGGCCGACATGAGCTGGGTCGTGCTGAGCGACCCGGTGCCGGGCGGCGCCACGGTGCTGGGTTCCGGGCTGGGCCGCGATTCAGCCCTGGCCGCGCGCGGCGAACAGCGCGCGGGGCTGCGTGGCGACGCACCCGAGGCGCGCGCGGGCGCACCCGCCGTGCCGGCCTTCGACGAGCGCGGGTTCGAGGCCTTCCGCCGCTACTTCGAGTTCCTGCCGCGCGGCCGGCATGTCGTCGAGTACACCGTGCGCCTGAACAACCCCGGCCGCTTCGCGCTGCCGCCCACCCGGGTGGAGGCGATGTACGCGCCGGAGAGCTTCGGCGAGACCCCGAACGCGACGCTGGAGGTGACGCCGTGAGATCGGGGCGGCGCATCTTCGCCGCCGCACTTTCTGCAGCACTTCCTGCCGCACTTCCTGCAGCATTTCCTGCAGTATTCGCGGCCGCATTGGCCGCTGTTCTCGCCAGCGCTGCCGTCACGGCCAGCGCCGCCGGCGCGGCATCGCCACCCCCTGCGGCCGCGGCGCAGGACGGCGCGCTGCCGTCGTTCGAGCAGGTGCGCGCGGCCCACCGGCCTTCGGACCTGAGCCTGCTGGACCGCCACGGCACACCGCTGCAGTCCCGCCGCGTGGACTTCGGCGTCCGGCGCCTGCCATGGGTGGCGCTGGAGGACATCTCGCCCGCGCTGCTGCAGGCCATCGTGCTCAGCGAGGACCGCCGCTTCTGGGCGCACGCCGGCGTCGACTGGCCGGCGGTGGCGCGCAGCGCCTGGGCGAACCTGCTGAACACCCGCACCCAGGGGGCGTCGACGCTGACCATGCAGCTGGCCGGCCTGATCGATGCCGGGCTGGCCCGCCCCGCGGGCGGCCGGGACGTGGCGCAGAAGATCGGGCAGGTCGTGATGGCCAGCCGGCTGGAGGCGTCCTGGCGCAAGAGCCAGATCCTGGAGGCCTACCTGAACGCAGTGCCCTTTCGCGGCGAGCTCGTGGGCATCGGCGCGCTGTCGCAGACGCTCTTCCACAAGCACCCGAGCGGGCTCGACGCACAGGAGGCCGCGCTGGCCGCGGCGCTGGTGCGATCGCCCGGCGCATCGGCGCCGCGCGTGGCCGAGCGCGCCTGCGGCGTGCTGACGCTGCAGGGCCTGGGTTGCGAGGCCCTGCCCGTGCTGGCGGCCACCGCGCTGGCGCAGCGCGGCGGCAGGCCGCTGGGCGAGCAGCTGGCGCCGCATCTCGCACGCCTGGCGCTGGACCCGGCCGGCCCGCTGGCGCAGCGCAGCACGCTGGACGCCGGGCTGCAGCGTGTCGCGCTGGGCGCGCTGCGGCAGCAGTTGGCTGAACTGCAGGGGCGCAACGTCGAGGACGGCGCGGTGATCGTGCTGGACAACGCGAGTGGCGAGGTGCTGGCCTGGGTGGGCTCCAGCGGGGACTTCTCCGACGCGCCTGCCGTGGACGGCGTGCTGGCGCGGCGCCAGCCGGGCTCGACGCTCAAGCCCTTTCTGTACGGGCTGGCCTTCGAGCGCCGGCTCATCACGCCGGCCAGCCTGCTGGACGACTCGCCAGCGCAGATCGCCACCGGCGCGGGCCTGTACGCGCCGCAAAACTACGACCGCGACTTCCGCGGCTGGGTCAGCGCCCGCACGGCGCTGGGCGCCAGCCTGAACGTGCCGGCAGTCCGGGTGGGCACTCTGCTGCCGCCGGACGCCTTCTTCGAGCGCCTGAACGCGCTCGGCCTGGCGCTGCCGCACAGCGGCGGCCACTACGGCCACGCGCTCGCGCTGGGGGGTGCCGATGTCACGCTGCTGGCGCTGGCCAACGCCTACCGGACGCTGGCCAACGGGGGCATGGCCTCGCCCGCGATCTGGCGGGTGGGGGCAGGGAACGGAACAGAGAAAGGTGCGGTGGCTGCGACAGGAACGGTCGCTGCGAAGGGCGCGATCCCAGGGGCGCAGCGCCCACGCCGCGTGATGGACGCCGCCTCGGCGCATCTGGTCACGGACATCCTGGCCGACAACAATGCGCGCGCCGGCACCTTCGGGCTGTCCAGTTCGCTGGCCACGCGGGGCTTCGCCGCGGTGAAGACCGGCACCAGCAAGGACCTGCGCGACAACTGGTGCATCGGCTTCACCGACCGGTTCACGGTCGGCGTCTGGGTCGGCAACGCGAGCGGCGAGCCCATGCACGGCGTGAGCGGCGTCAGCGGCGCCGCGCCGGTGTGGCGCAGCCTGGTGCAGCACCTGCATGCGGCCCGCCCTTCGCGCCCGCCTGCCGCGCCGGCCGGCATCGTGGCCCTGCCGGTCAGCTTCGACGCCGCACGCGAGCCGGCGCGGGCGGAACTCTTCATCACCGGCACGCAGCAGGCGCGGCAACTCGCCAGCGCGCAGGTGGGGGGCGCTGCCCATGCAGCAGGTTCGGGGGGCCGGGCCAGTGTGAACGGCAGCAACGGCGGGTCGGACGGCCGCTTCGGCATCACCGAGCCACGCAGCGGCAGCGTCTTCGCGCTGGACCCGGACATCCCGCCGTCCGCCCAGCGCATCCGCTTCGAGGGCGAGGCCGGCACCTGGGTGCTGAACGGGCGGCGCATCGGCCAGGGACCGCGCATCACCTGGGCGCCGTGGCCGGGGCGACACGAACTGCAGTTGCTCGGCACCGACGGGCGCGTGCAGCAGGCGGTGTGGTTCGAGGTGCGCGGCGCGACGGTGCGGGGGGCTCAGGCGGCCGCGGATCGGCAGCGCTGAAGACGGCGCCGACGTTGGCACTGAAGTCGGCACCGAGGTCGGCACCGAGGTCGGCGCGGCAAGGAAACGACAGCTCGGGCGCCCGAAACAGAGACGGGGGCCGGCCCTGGCCTCAGACCCTACCGGGCGCCAGGAAGCGCCGCAGCAGCGTGTCGAACACCGGCACGTCGATCGGCTTGGCCATGTACTCGTCGAAGCCGGCCTCGATGGCGCGCCGGGCATCGCGCGGCATCGCCTGCGCCGTCAGCGCCACGGCCGGGATGGCGCGGGTGGCCTCGTCGGCCCGCAGGCGGGCGAGAAGCTCGTAGCCGTCCATGCCCGGCAGGTGGATGTCCAGCAGGATCAGCGCCGGGCGGTGCGTGCGCGCCAGCGCCAGGCCGGCCGGGCCGGAATCGGCGCTGATCAGGCGTACGCCCGGGTGCCGTGCCAGGATCTGCTCCACCAACGCCAGGTTGGCGGGGTTGTCCTCGACATACAGCACGACGGTCTCGGCCAGCGGCCAGTGTCCGTCGGCCGAGTCGATGCCCGCCAGCGGCGGCGGCGGGGCTTCGGCGAACTGGCTCACGGGCAGGTCGACCCAGAACGCGGCGCCGCCGCCGGGCGGGCTGTCGACGCCGATGTCGCCGCCCATCAGGTCCACCAGGCGCCGGCTGAGCGCCAGGCCGATGCCCGTGCCCTCGACCGCGCCGAGCTCGGCGCCCAGGCGGCTGAAGGGCTGGAACAGCTGCCCGATGCGGTCGGGCGGGATGCCCTGCCCGGTGTCGCGCACGACGAGCCGCAGGCGGTCCACACCGACCAGCGCGGCGCTGATGTCGACGTCGCCGCCCTGGCGGTTGTACTTGATGGCATTGCCCACCAGGTTCAGCAGAACCTGCTTCAGGCGCATGCGGTCGGCACGCACCACCAGACCCGGCGGCACGGTGGAGCGCAGCGCCACATGGCGCGGCGCCGCCAGCGGCTCCGAGAGCGCCAGCGCATCGTCGACCAGCTCCGCCAGGGACAGCGCCTCGGGCGACAGGGCCAGACGGCCGGACTCCACCTGGGCCAGGTCGAGCACCTCGTTGATCAGGCGCAGCAGATGCCTGCCGGCGCGCAGGACCTCGCGCAGGTGGCTGACCGAGCGCGAACCGAGATCGCGGTCGAGCTCGATCAGCTGCGCGAAGCCGAGGATGGCGTTCAGCGGCGTGCGCAGCTCGTGGCTCATGCTCGACAGGAACTCGGTCTTCGCGCGGCTGGCCTGCTGCGCCGAGTCGCGCGCGGCGACGAGCTCCTGCGTTCGCGCGGCCACCTGTTCTTCCAGTGCATCGCGCTGGCGCTGCAGAGCCCGCTCGGCGCGGCGGCGGTCGGAGACGTCCTCGACGATCGCGAAGACCCGCTGCACAGTGCCATCGGGCTCTCGCTCGCAACGCACGGCCAGCATGCAGTCGACGATGCTGCCGTCCTTGTGCAGATAGCGCTTGTCCATCACGTAGCCGTCGATCTCGCCGGCCACCATGCGGGCGTAGTTCGCCTCGTCGGCATCGAGATCTTCGGGGTGCGTGACCTCGGGCCAGCTGAGCGCCTGGATCTCCTGCGGCGTGTAGCCCAGGATGTCGCCCATGCGGTGATTGACGCGGCGCCACTGGCGGTCGGGCTCGGCGATGGTCATTCCCACCAGGCCGGCCTCGAAGAACTGACGGAAGCTCTGCTCGCTGCGCTGGAGCTCCACCTCGGTGCGCTTGCGGGTGTCGATGGGCGTGATGAAGCCGTGCCAGAGCGTACCGCCATCCGCCAGGCGCTCGGGCATGGCGCGGCCGTGCAGCCAGTGTTCGGCGCCATCGGGGAACCGCACGCGGTACTCGCAGTCCCAGAGCGTGAGGTTCTGCGCCGAGGCGACGATCGATGCCAGCACCCGGGGCGTGTCGTCGGGGTGGCCCAGGTCGAACAGCAACTGGGCGTCCTCGCGCACCAGATCGGGCGTCACGCGATAGACATCGCGGATGCCTTCGCTGGCATAGGGGAATCCCATGCGGCCATCGGCACCCAGATGGAACTGATAGAGCGCGCCCGGAACCTGGGCAGCGATACGGGACAGCCGGTGCTCGCGCTGCACCAGTTCGCACCGCGCGGCCAGACTGCGGGCCAGCAGGACGAGGTGCCTGTGCAGCCCGGGCGGTGGCCGCGCGCCCGGCGGGCCGAACACCGCCACCACCCCTTGGCACGGCGCGGGCAGGGCCACGGCGATGACCGTGACGCTGCCGGTGATGATCGGCTCGGCGCCATCCACTGCGCCGAGCAGTGCCGCGCGCGCCTGCCGCTGGGCGGCGGCCGGGTCGTCGAGGCCGGGCGCCGAGATCGCGGGCGCGGAATCTGCATCGACCTGCACCAACGCCGCCGGCCAGCCCGCCAGGGCCATGACCAGTTCGGCCGTTTCGGCAACGGCTCGCGCGAGGGTGTCGGATGCGGCAGACTCGCTCATTGGCCCGGAGTGTAGGCACGCCATGCCCTTTCCGGGCACCCCACAAACTCGACAGGAGTCCGACATGGCCAGGAAATCGACCACATCCACCGCACCCAGCGCCCCGCGCATCAACATCGGCATCAGCGAGAAGGACCGCGGCGCCATCGCCGGCGGCCTGAGCCGCCTGCTGGCCGATACCTACACGCTGTATCTGACGACGCACAACTTCCACTGGAACGTCACCGGGCCGATGTTCAACACGCTGCACACCATGTTCATGGGGCAGTACACAGAACTCTGGACCGCGGTCGACCCGATCGCCGAGCGCATCCGCAGCCTCGGGCACCCTGCGCCGGGCTCCTATGCGCAGTTCGGCGCCTTGTCCTCGATCAAGGACGCGCCCGCCACGCCGCCCAAGGCGCTGGAGATGGTGAAGATCCTGGTGGAAGGCCACGAAGCCGTGGCCCGCACGGCGCGCAGCATCTTCCCGCTGGCCGACCGGGCCGGCGACGAGCCGACGGCCGACCTGCTGACGCAGCGCCTGACCGTGCACGAGCAGACCGCCTGGATGCTGCGCTCGCTGCTGGAGGAG
Source organism: uncultured beta proteobacterium (assembly GCA_903938815.1). Lineage (GTDB taxonomy): Bacteria > Pseudomonadota > Gammaproteobacteria > Burkholderiales > Burkholderiaceae_C > Rubrivivax. The sequence goes on along the minus strand of CAJAES010000034.1, from coordinate 161,021 downwards.
TGATCCCGGCCTGACGGGGTCGCGCGGGCGGGTCGTCGCAGGGCAGGCGGCCGCGCCGCCGATAATCCCCCGCATGTCCTCCGAGCTTTCAGACCAGGTCCGCCGCCGGCGCACCTTCGCCATCATCTCCCACCCCGACGCCGGCAAGACCACGCTGACGGAAAAGCTGCTGCTGTTCTCCGGCGCGATCCAGATCGCCGGCTCGGTGAAGGCGCGCAAGGCTTCGCGCCACGCCACGTCCGACTGGATGGAGATCGAGAAGCAGCGCGGCATCTCGGTGGCGAGCTCGGTCATGCAGATGGAGTTCCGCGACTGCGTCATCAACCTGCTGGACACCCCCGGCCACCAGGACTTCAGCGAGGACACCTACCGCGTGCTGACGGCCGTGGACGCCGCGCTGATGGTGATCGACGCTGCCAACGGCGTCGAGCCGCAGACGCGGCGGCTGCTGCAGGTCTGCCGGGCACGCAACACGCCCATCCTGACCTTCGTCAACAAGATGGACCGCGAGGTGCAGGACCCGCTGGCCCTGATGGACGAGATCGAGCGCGAGCTGGGCATGGGCGTGGTGCCCTTCACCTGGCCCGTGGGCATGGGCAAGTTCTTCGGCGGCGTGCTCGACCTGCGCAAGCAGCAGATGCGGGTCTTCTCGTCCGGCCAGGACCGCGACCGCAACGACGACGAGATCATCGACGGCCTGGCCAACCCGCTGCTCGAGCAGCGCTTCGGCGCCGCCTACACCCAGGCCGCCGGCGAGGTGGAGCTGGTGCAGGAAGCCGCACCCCCGTTCGACGAGGCCGCCTTCCTGGCCGGCCGCCAGACGCCGATGTTCTTCGGCTCGGCCATCAACAACTTCGGCGTGCGCGAAGTTCTGGACGCGCTGGTGGACCTGGCGCCGCCGCCCGGCCCCAAGGCCGCCATCCAGCGCGTGGTGCAGCCGACCGAGCCGAAGTTCACCGGCGTCGTCTTCAAGATCCAGGCCAACATGGACCCGGCGCACCGCGACCGCATCGCCTTCGTGCGCGTGGCCAGCGGGCACTTCGAGCGCGGCATGCGCCTGAAGGTGACGCGCTCGGGCAAGGAGCTGCGGCCCAACACCGTGGTGAGCTTCCTGAGCCAGCGCCGAGAGCTGCTCGAGGAAGCCTATGCCGGAGACATCATCGGCATCCCCAACCACGGCGTGCTGCAGCTCGGCGATACGCTGACGGAAGGCGAATCGCTGCAGTTCACCGGTCTGCCGTTCTTCGCGCCCGAGATGTTCCGCTCGGTGGAAGTGGCTGACCCGCTGCGCACCAAGCAGCTGCGCGCCGGGCTGACGCAGCTGGGCGAGGAAGGCGCGATCCAGGTCTTCCGCCCCGTGGCGGGCAGCGTGCTGCTGCTGGGCGCCGTGGGGCAGCTGCAGTTCGAGGTGGTGGCGCACCGCCTGGAGCACGAGTACGGCTGCAAGGCGCGCATCATGCCGGCCCGCTACAACGTGGCGCGCTGGGTGACCTGCCCCGATGCGAAGGAACTGCAGCGCTTCATCGACGGCAACGCCCACCGTGTGGCGCTGGACGCCGTTGACGCACCCTGCGTGCTGCTGGAATACGCAGGCGAACTGCGCGCCATGCAGGACAACTGGCCCAAGATCCAGTTCCATGCGCTGCGCGAGCACGCGGGGCTGGTGTTCCAGAAGCAGCTCGACGGCTGAACGCGCAGCCTGCCGGCCCGGCCCGGCAGGCAGGCAGGCAGGCATCAGGCCCGGCCGTGCAGCCGCAAGGCCGCGCAGCGGGTTTCAGGGGCAGGGCAGCGGCGTCAGGCAGTCCGGGCAGGCGGCGTGGTTCCAGGCCGGCGCACCCGGCCGCCAGTCGAGCATCGCGCCGAGCCAGTCCGAGAACGGCTGTCCGGCGGGCGATGCCGAGTAGAACTTGTCGTCCGCAATGATCGTGTGGTCGGCGCCCGGCAGCACATAGGAGCGGAAGTTGGTCAGCAGCGCGCGGTCGGTGGCCAGCGTGTCGAGCATCTGGCGGTTCCAGTCGGGCGTGACGCGCGGGCAGTCGCCACCCGGCCCGAAGAAGAGCTTCATGTAGGCATAGAAGCCCGCCTGAACGCTGTCCTGGGTGTTGGTGTATTGCGCGAAGCGCGCGCCGGGGTAGGCCTGCGCGCCGCGCCGGAACATCTCGTTCGTGGGCACTGCCAGCGGGTCGCTGCCGAAGACCCAGGGCGCGAGCTGAACGTTCCAGCCGGCCCGGCCGGGGTTGCCGCTGTCGAAGGCCGGCGTGCTGACGCCCTGGCTCGCATCGGCCAGCACCGACAGGCGCGCCTGCGGAAACTGCCGCGCCAGCCACGGGAAGTGCCCCGCCGCGCCGTAGCCCCCTGCGCTGGCGCCCGTGACGAGCAGGTCCTGCACGTCGGACGGCAGGTTGCGGGAGATCCAGTCGAGCACGACCATGAAGTTGTCGTACCCGCGGTGGCGGATCGTGAACTGCGCCGGCAGCCTGGGGTGGCCGACGTTGTCGTAGGTGCGGTCCGCCGAACCCAGGTGCACGTCTCCCGTGCAATAGGGAATCGCCACCAGGGTCCAGTCGCGTACCGGGTTGGCGGGGTTGGCGAGGTCGAGCAGCCCGCCGTACCGGCTGGGGTCGACGCCCCGCGGGATGGCCGGCGTGTAGAACTGGATCACAGGGTCGCGCACGCGGCCGCCCATGGGAAAGCTGCAGGTGAGGTTGTCGAAACAGGCGCCGCCGCCGTCGAAGACCACGGCCAGCTTCTTCGGGTCGCCGGGGCGCACCCAGAACTTGTAGCGCGAGTTGGTGCCCGGGTAGCCGGAACAGCTGGCCTCGTGCGGCTGCCCGTCGGCGCCGATAACGGGCGGTGGGTTGTTGATCGTGAGCCATCCTTCGGCGGCGAAGGCGGCACCCGTGGCCAGCGTGAAGACGGCGGCGAGCAGCAGGCGGATGTTCATGCGGTGTCTTGCGGAAGATCGTGAGCCGTGAGGGTAGAACCCCCGGCGGGCCCCGTGCTCGGGATAATCCCGGCATGAGCACCCGGCCCCCCCAGGTTTCACGCCTGGCCCTGTACCTCGATCTGATCCGCTGGAATCGTCCCGCGGGCTGGCTGCTGCTGCTGTGGCCCGGCCTCTCGGCGCTGTGGATCGCGGGCGATGGCTACCCCGGCTGGCACCTGGCGCTGGTGTTCGTGCTGGGCACGGTGCTGATGCGAAGCGCCGGGTGCTGCGTCAACGACGTGGCCGACCGCAACTTCGACCGCCACGTCAAGCGCACCTCGCAGCGCCCGGTCACGCGCGGCGCGGTCTCGGTGCGCGAGGCCCTGCTGCTGGGCGCGGTGCTGGCGCTGCTGGCCTTCGCGCTGGTGCTCACCACCAACCCGCCGACCATCCTGCTGAGCTTTGCGGCGTTGGGCGTGACGCTGGCCTACCCCTACGCCAAGCGGCTGGTGTCGATGCCGCAGGCGGTTCTGGGCGTGGCCTTCAGCTTCGGCATCCCGATGGCATTCGCGGCGGTGCTGGGCGGGCGGGACTGGTCGCTGCGGGCGGTGACCGACGCCGTGCCGCCGCACGCCTGGTGGCTGCTGGCGGGCAACCTGTTCTGGGTGCTGGCCTACGACACCGAGTACGCGATGGTCGACCGCGACGACGACATCCGCATCGGCATCCAGACTTCGGCCCTCACGCTGGGGCGCTTCGACGTGGCCGCGGTGATGGGCTTCTACGGCGCCTATCTGCTGAGCTGGGGAATGATCGGCGCCAGCCTGGGCCTGGGCCGGCTCTTCATCGCGGGCCTGGGCGTGGCGGGAGCGCAGGCGGCCTGGCATTTCGTGCTGATCCGGGGGCGCACTCGCGAAGGCTGCTTCCAGGCCTTCCGGCTCAACCACTGGATGGGGTTCGCCGTGTTCGCGGGCGTGGCCGCCGATCTCGCGCTGCGCTGAGCGGCTCGGCCTGGACTGGACCGTCAGAACTCGTCGCCGAGCTCACGCGCACGGTGCTGCGCGGCGCGTATGGCCCGGACGATGGCGGGGCCGACGCCGGCGGCTTCCATCGCCGACAGCGCCGCGTGCGTGGTCCCGCCCTTGGACGTGACCTGCTGGCGCAGCACGGAAGGGTGTTCCGCCGACTGCCCCGCCAGCGCGGCCGCGCCGGCCACCGTGGCCTGCGCGAGCTCGCGGCCCTGCTCGGGGCTCAGGCCCATCTCCGCCGCGGCGGCCATCATCGACTCCAGCAGGTAGAACACATACGCCGGGCCGGAGCCGGACAGCGCGGTCACGGCGTCGAGGTCTTCCTCGCGGTCGACCCACAGCGTGCGGCCGGTCGGCGCCAGCAGGGCCTGCACCACGGCGCGCCCGGCGGCGTCGACGGCATCGCGCGCGAACAGGCCCGCGATGCCCTGGCCGATCAGCGCCGGCGTGTTGGGCATGGCGCGCACCACGCGCGCGCTCCCGGTGGCCGCAGCGATGGTGTCGCTGCGGATGCCCGCCATCACGGACAGCTGCAGCGCCTGCCCCACGTGCGCCCGGCAGGGCGCGGCGGCTTCGGCGAAGAGCTGCGGCTTGACCGCCCAGACCACCAGCCCGGCAGCCGCCAGGCGGGCGTCGGCCGAGGCCTGCGCCTGCACGCCGAAACGCGCGGCGAGCTGGGCCCGCTGGGCCTCGACAGGCTCGACCACGAGGATGTCGGCGGCACGGCGGCCGCTCTTGATCAGGCCGCCGATCAGCGCGCCGGCCATGTTGCCGCCGCCGATGAATGCAATGGTGTCGGGATTCATCGCGCCAGTGTAGGGCGGTGCCCGCGCGTGGCGCCATAGCGCGGGTCATGCGCAAAACGCATGACGAACCGAGACAAATTCGGCGCTTGCCCGCCTACAGTCGCGCACCGCTGACCGACGGCCCACGAGGCCGCTGCGCAGCAGCACCGTTTGCAGGAGACACCATGAACGAATCGCTGTCCTACGTGCACCCCACGCCGGATTCCCCCTGGGGCACCTACCTGTCGCAGATCGACCGCGTGATGCCCTACCTGGGCCGCCTGGCGCGCTGGTCCGAGACGCTGCGGCGCCCCAAGCGCTCGCTGATCGTCGACGTGCCCATCGAGATGGACGACGGCACCATCGCCCACTACGAGGGCTACCGCGTGCAGCACTCGCTCACGCGCGGCCCCGGCAAGGGCGGCGTGCGCTACCACCCCGACGTCACGCTGGAAGAGGTGATGGCGCTGTCGGCCTGGATGAGCATCAAGAACGCCGCGGTGAACCTGCCCTTCGGCGGCGCCAAGGGCGGCATCCGCGTCGACCCGAAGAAGCTGTCGCTGAAGGAACTCGAGAAGCTCACGCGCCGCTACACCAGCGAGATCGGCATCATCATCGGCCCCACGCAGGACATCCCCGCGCCGGACGTGAACACCAACGCGCAGATCATGGCGTGGATGATGGACACCTACTCGATGAACGTCGGCGGCACCGCCACCGGCGTCGTGACGGGCAAGCCCATCCACCTGGGCGGCAGCCTGGGCCGCGTGAAGGCCACGGGCCGTGGCGTCTTCGTCACCGGCCGCGAAGCCGCGCGCCGCCTGGGCATGAACCTGGACGGCGCGCGCGTCGCGGTGCAGGGTTTCGGCAACGTGGGCTCGTCCGCGGCCGAACTCTTCGGGCAGGCGGGCGCGAAGATCGTCGCCATCCAGGACCATTCCGGCACCGTGTGCAACGCGCGCGGCTTCGACCTCGCCGACCTGATGCCGCACGTCAAGGACGCGGGCGGCGTCGGCGGCTTCCAGGGCGGCGAAGCCATGGCGGCGGAAGAATTCTGGGACACCGACTGCGACATCCTGATCGTCGCCGCGCTGGAGGGCCAGATCACGGCCGCGCGCGCCAGCCGCATCAAGGCGAAGCTGGTGCTCGAAGGCGCCAACGGCCCCACCGTGCCGACGGCGGACGACATCCTCGCGGACCGCGGCGTGCTGGTCGTGCCGGATGTCATCTGCAACGCCGGCGGCGTGACCGTCAGCTACTTCGAGTGGGTACAGGACTTCAGCTCGTTCTTCTGGACCGAGGACGAGATCAACGTCCGGCTGGACAAGATCATGGTCGGCGCGCTGAAGAACATCTGGGATACGGCTGACCTGCACCGCATCAGCCTGCGCACCGCCACCTTCGCGGTGGCGTGCGAGCGCATTCTCAGTGCGCGCGAGGAGCGCGGGCTGTATCCCTGAAGCCGGGCCTGCGCCATCCGGCGCGGGCGCCGGACATCAGCCCTGCGGCTCGCGCAGGAAGATCTCGACGCGGCGGTTCTTCGAGCGGCCGGCGTCGGTGCCGTTGTCGGCCACCGGTTCGCGCGACCCGCGGCCGGCGGTCTCCAGCCGGGATGCGGGCACGCCGCGGTCCTCGAGATAGTTGCGCACGGTCTGCGCACGCGCCTGCGACAGCGGGTCGTTGATGGCGTCGTTGCCGGTGCTGTCGGTGTGACCGACGATGCGCACGCGCACGGTGGAATCGAGCCCCTGGGCGAACTGGTCCAGCACCGGGCGCAGCGAGGGGTTCAGATCCGAGCGGCCGGTCGCGAAGGACAGGTCGCTGGGCACGTTGACCTTGAGCTGGTTGTCGGCCGTCTTGGCCACCTCGATGCCGGTGCCGGCCGTGGCGCGCTCCATCGCGCGCTGCTTGTCTTCCATGCGCTTGGACCAGAGGTTGCCCGCGATGGCCCCCACGGCGGCGCCTGCCACCGCGCCGGTGCCGGCCTTGCCGCCCGTGGCGCTGCCGATGACGGCGCCGGCGATGGCGCCGATGGCGGCGCCCTGGCCGGTGCCCTTCTGGCGCTGGCTCATGTTCTCGCAACCGGCCAGCGCGAAGGCGACGGCGGCAACGGACAAGACGGTGATGGAACGATTTGCTGTCATGACATGACTCCTGTGGATGGATTGGAAATTCGGGGGGTCCGCCTGAGCGCTACCATTCTGCGCCTCTGACACGGAGTCTCCCCATGCAACGACGCCTTCTGTTGACCGCGGCCCTGGCCGAGGCCGCGCTTCCCACCTTCGCCCAGACTGCCTGGCCGAGCCAGACGGTGAAGATCGTCGTGCCCACCGGGCCCGGCAGTTCGCTGGACCTCATCGTGCGCCTGATGAGCGACAAGCTCGCGGCGCGCTGGGGGCACACGGTGGTCGTGGACAACAAACCCGGCGCCGGCGGCATGCTGGGCATGGACGTGGTGGCCAAGGCCACCGACGGCCACACCATCGGCATCGGCTTCAACGGCCCGCTGGCCTACGCGCCCTACCTCTACGCGAAGACGCCCTACGACCCCACGAAGGACCTGAAGGCCATCGTGATGACGACCTCCCAGGCCAACGTGCTGGCCATCAACACCGAGCGCGTGCCCGCGAAGACCGTGCCCGAGTTCGTGGCCTGGGCCAAGGCCCAGGGCGGCAAGATGAACTACAGCTCGCTCGGCCAGGGCAGCTCCGCGCACCTGACGATGGAGCTCTTCCTGTCCGAGGCCGGCATCCAGGCCGTGCACGTGCCCTTCAACGGCTCGCCGCCGGCCGCGATGGCCGTGGCGCAGGGCACGGCCGATGCCACCTTCATGGTGGCGCCAGCGCTTCTGCCGCACGTGCAGAGCGGCAAGGTGCGCATGATCGCCATCAGCGGCGACACCAAGCCCGACAGCCTGAAGGACCTGCCCTCGCTGGGCGAGGCCGGTTTCCCGAAGGTGGTGTCGCTGGCCTGGAACGGGCTGGTCGGCCCGGCCTCGATGAGCGATGCCGCCGTGGCGCGCGTGAATGCCGACGTGAACGAACTGCTCGCCAAGGACACCGCACTGCGCGACGCCATGGCCAAGAACGGCCTGACAGCCGTGGGCGGCAGCCCGGCCGACTTCCGCCGCTTCATCGATACCGACGTCGCCCGCTGGGGCCCCGTCATCACGAAGCTCGGCGTCAAGCTGAACTGAAGCCGGCCCGGCCCGCATGCGTCAGCCCAGGCGCATCGAGCCGGTGCCGAACAGGCCGATGAGCCCGATCACGATCAGGTACACCGCGACGATGTAGTTCAGCAGGCGCGGCACCACCAGGATGAGGATGCCTGCGAGCAGGGAGACCAGCGGCGCGAGGGCGAGGTGCATATTCATGGCGGTTCCGGTGCGATGGGTTCAGGCAGGCGTGGCCGCTCAGCGGCGCACGATGGCGCCGTCGGCGACCTTCACGCGGGCGCCCACCAGCAGCACCGGGTCGACGGCATGGTCGAAGTTCTTCGTGGCGCCTGAATCCAGCTGCACGGCCACGCGGTAGACGGTGGTCTTCGAGCGGTTGTCCTGGATGCGGTTGCCGGCATAGGCGCCGCCCAGGGCGCCGACGATGCGGGCGATTTCCCGGCCCGAGCCGCCGCCCACCTGGTTGCCGATCACGCCGCCGAGCACGCCGCCAGCGATGGTGCCGAGCACGTTGCGCGAATCGTCGTCGACCTCGACCTTGCTGACCGACATGACGACACCGCACTCGGCGCCGACCATGTCGGGGCGGTTGTTGTCGCGTCCGTCCCGGCGGTCGCAGCCGTAGGCGTTGACGGCCGCGGCGCCGAGCTTGCGCTCGAAGCGCTGGCTGGCTTCCTGCCGGTTCACCACCAGATAGCCCGTGGCCTGCAGGTCGCCGCGCAGGCGGTCCTGGCGGCTCAGCGTGTAGCGGCCTTCGTACAGGCCACGGCTGACCTCGGTGAGCGGGATCACCTGCGTGATGCCGTCCACCTTCACCCGCGCGGTGCCGCCGGGCACGCCGGCGAGCGAGAACTTGAGCTCGTCGCCGGGCCGCATGCCTTCGGGCGTGTTCACCGAAAACGCGAGGATGCGCGACGCCGGCACCGGGCTGGGCGCGCCGCGCATCAGCGACTGATCCATCGTGGCATTCACCACCTGGCCGTCTTTCACGATGCGCGCCGTGACAAGGCTTGCGGCGGTGACCTTGTCACGGGTGCGCACGGTGTAGGCGCCCTGGTAGACACCGGGCTTGATCTCTTCCATGCGCACCAGGCCGGTGGCGCCGATGATGCGCACCGTGACTTCCGAGCGCGGCGTGGCCGTCAGGTCGAAGGAGAGTTCGGTGCCAGGGACCAGCGTGCGCACGGGGTCGGCCGCGAAGCTGTCCACCGTGAGTGACGTGGCCGCGGAAGCGGTCTGCGCGATGGCCGCGAGCGGCATGGCAACGGCCATGGCCAGCATGAGAACGGAGAGGGCGGTGCGGAGCTTCATGTCGAGCCTTTCACCGTGCGATCGATCGCACGTCCCCCATTCAACGCGAGCCCGGCCGGCAGCGTCGACAGGGTATGCCTCGCCCTCAAGGGGGGTGCCCGATGCGCGCCACCCCACAGACGGACGGCGCGATTGGCGCTAGGTGTAGTGCTCGACCGGCCCGTGGTCGCCGACGGCGGCCACGTGCGAAACCAGGGCCCCGTCCCGCATGGCGTGCACGGCGAAGCCCGGCGGCTCGCGCCGGAAGGTGGCTGGCGCACCCGTGCGCAGGTCCAGCACGATCTGGTGGGCGGTGGAGGGCACCGTCATCGCCACCGTGCCGCCGAAGCGGCGCACGATGCTGCGGTGCAGATGGCCGCAGATCACGCGTTCCACCTGGGGGTGGCGCTGCAGCACGGCGGCCAGGGCATCGGCGCCTTCCAGCAGGCCGATGCCGTCCATGTGCCCGATGCCTGTGACGAAGGGGGGGTGATGCATGGCCACCACCGTGGGTTGCACAGGCGCCTGCGCGAGGGTGCGGTCCAGCCAGGCCAGCCGGTGCGCGCACAGGCTGCCGTGCGCGGCGCGCGGCACCACGGTGTCCAGGGCGACGACCCGCAGCCCGTCCACCTCGCGCACCCACAGCACGTACGCCGCGAGCGCGGGGGCGTCCTGCGGCTGCAGTTCCGGGTGGTCCGGGAAGGCCGCGCGCAGGGCCGCGGCGTCATCATGGTTGCCGGGCATCAGCCAGACCGGCCCGGGCAGCGGCGCGAGCAGGGCGCGCAGGTGCGCGTACTCCGCGGCGTTGCCCCGGTCGACCAGGTCGCCCGTGACGACCACCGCCGTGGCGGCCGGTTGCAGGTCCAGCACGCCCTGCACGGACCGCGCCAGGAAAGACGGCGTGTCGATCCGGTCCAGCAGCAGTCGCCCCGGCGCGACGATGTGGGGATCCGACAGTTGCACGAGCATGGGGGGCACCTTCCGGTTCGTTTCGACGGACTGCATTGGAACCCGGAAGTACGGGTTCACCTGACATCACAGAGTCACGATTCAGGTCTATTCTTTTCGTTTGAACAGTCGTTGAACTTTCATTCGAACATGTCAGAGGCCATTTTCGGTTCACGCGAACATCAGATTCTCGATCTCGTCAGAGGCCGGGGGCTGGTGGACATCGGCGATCTGGCCCGCCAGTTCGGTGTCACGCCGCAGACGATCCGACGGGAAGTGAACCGCCTGAGCGAGCGCGGCCTGCTGCGCCGCGTCCATGGCGGTGTCACGCTGCCGCCTGCCGGCGCCAACCTGCCGTTCGAGGCGCGGCAGGTGCAGCACCTCGATGCCAAGCGGCGCATCGCCGCGGCGGTGGCGGCCCACATCGGCGACGGCGCCTCGGTGGCCATCGGCCTGGGCACGACGCCGCACCAGGTGGCGCTGGCGCTGCGCGGTCACCGCGGCCTTCGCGTCGTGACCAACAGCCTGCGCGTGGTGTTCGCGCTCGCGGGCAGCGAAGGGCTCGAGATCGCGGTGGCCGGCGGCTTCCTGCGGCCGGCCGATCTCGACGTGGTGGGCGAGGCGGCGGTGCGCTGCTTTGCCGGCTTCAAGACCGACTTCGCCGTCTTCGGCGTGGGCGGCATCGACGAGGACGGCACCCTGCTCGATTTCGACCCAGCCGAGGTGCTGGCACGCGAGGCCATGCGCCTGAACTGCCGCCAGTCGCTGCTGGTCGCGGACGCCAGCAAGTTCGGCCGTGCCGCCATGGCGCGCGGCGGCAGGCTCTCGGACATGGACCATCTCTTCATCGACGCATGGCCGTCGCCCGCCTATCGGCCGCTGCTGGAAGCCGCGTCGCCACAGGTGCATCTCGTCGGGAGCCCGACATGAAGGCGCCACGATGAGCCGCGTCGCGCTGCACGGCATCGTCAAGCGCTTCGGCGAACACGCGGCGGTGCAGGACGTGACCCTGGTCGCCGAACCGGGGCAGTTCGTCGCGCTGCTGGGCCCTTCGGGTTGCGGCAAGAGCACCACGCTGCGCCTGATCGCCGCGCTGGAGCAGCCCGACGCCGGGCGCATCGAGATCGGCGGCGTCGATGTCACGCACGCGCCGCCCGCGCAGCGCGGCATCGCGATGGTGTTCCAGAACTACGCGCTGTTCCCGCACCTGACGGTGGGCGAGAACATCGTCTTCGGGCTCACGGTGCGCCGGGTCGACAAGGCCGAGCGCGCGCGCCGCCTGGCCCGCGCCGCCGAACTGCTGGGCCTGCAGGGCCTGCTGTCGCGCAAGCCGGCCCAGCTGTCGGGCGGGCAGCGCCAGCGCGTGGCGCTGGGCCGCGCCATCGTGGCCGAGGCCCCCGTGTGCCTGATGGACGAGCCGCTGTCGAACCTGGACGCCCAGCTGCGCCAGCAGATGCGCAGCGAGATCCGCGAACTGCAGCAGCGCCTGGGCATCACGATGCTCTACGTCACGCACGACCAGACCGAGGCGATGACGATGGCCGACCGCGTGGTGCTCATGCGCGCCGGCCGCATCGAGCAGCAGGGCACGCCGCAGGACCTGTACGAACGCCCCGCCAGCACCTTCGTGGCCGGCTTCATCGGCGCGCCGGCGATGAACCTCTTCCCGTCCGAGGACGGCCGCAGCGTGCTCGGTGTCCGCCCGGAGCAGATGTCGCTGCGCGCGGCCACCGACGGGCTGCCGGCCCGCGTGGTGGCCGTGGAATACCTGGGCGCCGAGAGCCTGCTGATCTGCGAGACCGGGCCCGAAACCGCGCGTTCGCGCGTCGTGCTGCGCACCGGCGGCCACGGGCTGCCGCAACGTGGCGACACGATCGGCCTGGGCTGGCGTGACGACGCGCTGCACCGATTCGACCGCGAGAGCGGCCAACGACTTCCCTGAGGAGAACGACGATGAAACACTGGAACCTGAGCCTTGCCACCGTCGCGCTGGGCGCGGCGCTCAGCCTGCCTGCCGCTGCGCAGGAACTGAGCTTCTACTACCCCGTGGCCGTCGGCGGCCCGGTGACGAAGATCATCGACGGCATGGCCGCCGACTTCGAGCGCGAGAACCCCGGCATCAAGATCAAGCCTGTCTACGCCGGCAGCTACCAGGACACCATCACCAAGGTGCTCACGGCGGCCAAGGGCGGCGACGCGCCGCACGTGGCCGTGATCCTGTCGACCGACATGTACACGCTGATCGACGAGGGCGCGGTGGTGCCGTTCGACGACATCGCGAAGACCGCCGCGGACAAGGCCTGGATGGGGAGCTTCTACCCGGGCTTCATGAAGAACAGCCAGACCGGCGGCAAGACCTGGGGCATTCCGTTCCAGCGCTCCACCGTCGTGATGTACTGGAACAAGGATCTGTTCAAGGAGGCCGGTCTCGACCCGAACAAGCCGCCGCAGAACTGGAACGAGCTGGTCGACTACGGCCGCAAGCTCACGAAGAAGGACGCCGCCGGCAACGTGACGACCTGGGGCATCCAGGTGCCTTCGTCGGGCTTCCCGTACTGGCTGTTCCAGGGCTTCACGACGCAGAACGGCGCCGAGCTGATGAACCCCGCCGGCACGCAGACCTACTACGACAAGCCCGAGGTCGTGCAGGCGCTGCAGTTCTGGATGGACCTGTCGCGCAAGCACATGATCCACCCGCCCGGCGTGGTGGAGTGGGGCACGACGCCGAAGGACTTCTTCGAGCGCAAGGCCGCGATGATCTGGACGACCACGGGCAACCTGACCAACATCCGCACCAACGCCAAGTTCGACTTCGGCGTGGCGATGCTGCCGGCCGGCAAGCAGCGCGGCACGCCCACGGGCGGCGGCAACTTCTATGTCTTCAAGAAGGCCACGCAGGCCGAGCGCGAGGCCTCGCTGAAGTTCATCCAGTGGATGACCTCGCCCAAGCGCGCGGCCGAGTGGGCCATCGCCACCGGCTACGTGGCGGTGAGCCCGGCCGCCTGGGACACGGCCGAGATGAAGAAGTACCTGGCCGACTTCAGCGCGCCCATCGTGGCCCGCGACCAGCTGCAGCATGCCGTGGCGGAACTGTCCACGCACGAGAACCAGCGCGTGACCAAGGCGCTGAACGACGGACTGCAGGCCGCGCTGACCGGCGCCAAGCCCGCCGAGCAGGCCATGAAGGACGCCCAGCGCGAAGCCGACCGCATCCTGCGGCCGTACCGCTGACGGGCGCCGCGGGGTGATGTGATGGAAGGCCGACGCAACGCCGTCATCGGCTGGCTGCTGCTGCTGCCGGCAGCGGTTCTGCTCGTGGCCTTCACGCACTACCCCGCGGGGGCCACGCTCTGGCACAGCCTGTTCAGCACCGCCAAGCCCAACCGGCCGGCGCGCTTCATCGGGCTGGACAACTACCGCGCGCTGGCCGACGACCCGGTCTTCTGGACCTCGCTGGTCAACAACGCCTGGTATGCGCTGGGCACCATCGTGCCGTCGATCGCGCTGGCGATCGTGATGGCGCTGTGGGTGGACCGCAAGCTCGCGGGGCGCGGCCTGCTGCGCCTGGCGTACTTCACGCCCACCGTGCTGCCGATGATCGCGGTGGCCAACATCTGGCTCTTCTTCTACACGCCCGACTACGGGCTGCTCGATCAACTGCGCGGCCACTTCGGGGGCGCGGCCATGAACTGGCTGGGCGCGCGCGAGACCGTGCTGGGTTCGGTGATGCTGGTCGCCATCTGGAAGGAGGCCGGCTTCTTCATGATCTTCTACCTGGCCGCGCTGCAACAGCAGTCGCCCGAGCTGCGCGAGGCCGCCGCGCTGGAAGGCTGCGGGCGCTGGCAGTTCTTCTGGCGCATCACCTTCCCGCTACTGATGCCCACCACGCTGTTCGTGCTGGTGAACGCCGTCATCAACGCCTTCCGGCTGGTGGACCACATCGTCGTGATGACGCGCGGCGGGCCCGACAACGCGAGCTCGCTGCTGCTCTTCTACATCTACGAGACCGGCTTCCGCTACTGGGACGCCAGCTACGCCGCCGCGCTGACGGCGGTGCTTCTGGCCATCCTGGCGCTGCTGGCCCTGCTGCAATTCGGCCTGCTCGAGCGCCGCACCCACTACCAGTGATGCTCAACCCCGGCCGATTCGACACACTGCTGAACACGCTCGGAGCCTGGCTCCTGGCGCTGCTGTGGGTGCTGCCGCTGCTGTACGCGGTGTGGTCGGCCATCCACCCCACCGAGTTCTCGGCGCGCTTCGAGCTGCTGGCGCCGCTGACGCTGGACAACTTCAGCGCGGCGTGGGCGGCCGCGCCCTTTCCGCGCTACTTCCTGAACACCTTCGCGCTGGTCAGCGGCATCCTCGTCGGGCAGCTGGTGCTGTGCACGCTCGCGGCCTACGCCTTCGCGCGCTTCCGCTTCCCGGGGCGCGACATCGCATTCGCGATGGTCCTGGTGCAGCTGATGATCATGCCCGACGTGGTGCTGGTGGAAAACTACCGCAGCCTGCACCTGATGGGCCTGAGCGACACGCTGACCGCGATGGCGCTGCCCTACATCGCGTCGGCCTTCGGCATCTTCCTGCTGCGCCAGACGTTCAAGACCGTGCCGAAGGAGCTGGAGGAGGCCGCACGCATCGAGGGCTGCGGCGCGATGGGCGTGCTCTGGCGCGTGTACGTGCCGCTCGCCAAGCCCGTGTACCTGGCCTATGCGCTGGTCTCCGTGAGCTACCACTGGAACAACTTCCTGTGGCCGCTCGTGGTCTCCAATTCGGTCGAGACCCGGCCGCTGACGGTCGGCCTGTCGGTCTTCGCGGGCACCGACCAGGGCATCGACTGGGCCATCATCAACGCGGCCACGCTGATCTCCAGCGCGCCGCTGCTGATCGCCTTCCTGCTGTTCCAGCGGCAGTTCGTGCAGAGCTTCCTGCGCGCGGGGATCCGTTAGCCGCCCGCCAGCAGCTCGGCGTTGCCGCCCGCCGCTGCCGTGTTGATGGTCACGGCCTGCTCGGCGCAGAAGCGGTAGAGGTAGTGCGGGCCGCCGGCCTTCGGCCCGGTGCCCGACAGGCCCTCGCCGCCGAAGGGCTGCACGCCCACCACCGCACCGATCATGTTGCGATTGACGTAGACGTTGCCGATGCGCGCGGCATCGGCCAGGCGCGCGGCGCGGCTGTCGATGCGGGTCTGGATGCCCAGCGTCAGGCCGTAGCCCAGCGCGTTGATCTCGCGCATCACGCCCATCGGGTCGCCGCCCCAGCGCACCACGTGCAGCACGGGCCCGAAGATCTCCTCCTTCATGTCGGCAATGGCGCCGATCTCGAAAGCCACCGGCGCCACCAGGCGCGGAAATCCGCCCACGCGCGTGGCCTCGCCCAGCAGGCGGCTCTCGCGCTTCAGGCGCGCCACGTGGCCGGCGATGTTCGCGTGCGCCTCGTCGTCGATCAGCGGGCCGACGTCGGTGGCGAGGTCGGCGGGGTCGCCCACGCTCAGCTCGGCCAGCGCGCCCCGGATCATCTCGATCACGCCATCGGCCACGCCCTCGTGCACGCACAGCAGGCGCAGCGCAGAGCAGCGCTGCCCCGCGCTGCGGAAGGCGCTCTGCACCACCGCGTCCACCACCTGCTCGGGCAGCGCGGTGCTGTCGACGATCATCGCGTTCAGGCCGCCGGTCTCGGCGATCAGCGGCACGATGGGGCCGTCCTTCATCGCCAGGGTGCGGTTGATCAGTCGCGCCACCGCCGTGCTGCCGGTGAAGCAGACGCCCGCCGTGCGCGCATCGGCCACCAGCGCGGCGCCCACGGTCTCGCCCCGGCCGTGCAGCCACGCGAGCGCATCGCGCGGCACGCCGGCCTCGTGCAGCAGTTCGACGAATCGGCGCGCGATCACGGGGGTCTGCTCCGCAGGCTTCGCAGCCACGGTGTTGCCGGTGACGAGCGCGGCAACCACCTGCCCCGCAAAGATGGCCAGCGGGAAGTTCCACGGGCTGATGCAGACGAAGACGCCGCGGCCATGCAGCCGCAGCACGTTGCTTTCACCGGTGGGGCCGGGCAGCACTTGCTCGGCCAGGCGCGCTTCGGCCTGCTGCGCGTAGTAGCGGCAGAAGTCCACGGCCTCGCGCACCTCGGCGATGGTGTCGCTCCAGGTCTTGCCGGCCTCATGCACCAGCAGCGCGGCGTACTCGGGCGTGCGCTGCTCCAGCAGGTCGGCGGCGCGGCGCAGGCAGGCAGCGCGCCCGGCCAGCGGCGTGGCGCTCCAGGCGTCGAAGCCGGCGTGCAGCCGGGCCATCGCCGCCTGCACCTCGGCCGGCGCGGCCTCGGTCACCGGCTCCACGGCAACCGGCGCGGCGAGCAGCGGCGCCCGCATGGTGGGGCAGCTGATGTCCACGCCCGCCGAATTGGCGCGCGCCGCGCCGTACAGCGCCAGCGGCGCGACCAGGCCGGGCTCGGGGCGGGGCGCGAGCGGCGACGCCAGCAGCACCTCGGGTGCGACCTCGGCGTCCGCGAGCTGGTGCACGAAGGACGAATTGGCGCCGTTCTCCAGCAGGCGGCGCACCAGGTAGGCGAGCAGGTCGCGGTGCTCGCCCACCGGGGCGTAGACGCGGCACGCGATGGCGCCGTCCTTCATGACCTCGCGGTAGACGCCTTCGCCCATGCCGTGCAGACGCTGCATCTCGAACGGCCGGCCCGCCGCCATCTGCACGATGGCGGCGATGGTGCCGGCGTTGTGCGTGGCGAACTGCGGGTAGATGACCTCGGCGTGCTGCAGCAGCGCCCGCGCGCAGGCCAGGTAGGAGAGGTCGGTGTGCGTCTTGTGCGTGAAGACCGGGTAGCCGGGCAGGCCGAGCTCTTGGGCGCGCTTGACCTCGCCGTCCCAGTAGGCGCCCTTGACCAGCCGCACCATGAAACGCAGGCCGTGCGCCCGCGCGATGCGCGCCACCTCGTCCACCACCGCCAGCGCGCGCGTCTGGTAGGCCTGCACCGCCAGGCCGAAGCCCTGCCACTGCGGAAACCGCTGCGCGATGCGCGCGGCCAGCGCGTCCAGCAGTTCGAGCGAGAGTTCCAGCCGGTCGACCTCCTCGGCGTCGATGGTGAGGTTCAGGTTCGCCGCGGCGGCGGCCTCGATGAGCTGCCACACCCGCGGCTGCAGTTCGGCGAAGACGCGCTCGCGCTGGGCTTCCTCGTAGCGCGAGAAGAGCGCGCTCAGCTTGATGGAGATGCCGTCGGCCGACATCGGCGACTCGGCGCGCTGCCCGCCGGCGATGCGCGCGATGGCGTTGGCGTAGCTGGCCAGGTAGCGCTCGGCGTCGCGCTCGGTGCGCGCGCCTTCGCCCAGCATGTCGTAGCTGAAGCGCAGGTTGGCCAGGGCCTTGCGCTGGCTCGCGGCCTCGGCCCGGGCTTCGTCGATGTCGCGGCCCAGCACGAACTGCCGGCCGAGCAGCTGGATGGCACGCACGGTGGCGGCCACCACCGTGCGCGCGCCCAGGCGCTGGATGAGGCCGGATTCGGCCTCGGCGCCGGGCAGGAACCTCTTCGACAGGCCGATGGCGCTGGCCGACAGGTTGGCCAGCATGCGGTGCGGGCCGTCTGCCGCGTTGGCGTCGAAATCGGCCCTGCCCAGCTGGTCGGCCGTCAGGGCAATGGCGGTCTCGGCGTCGGGCACGCGCAGCAGGGCTTCGGCCAGCCGCATCAGGGCCAGGCCCTCGGCGCTGGAGATGGGGTACTCGCGCAGCAGCGATTCCATCGCCCAGAACGGCGCCGGGTGCGAACGCACGGCCTCCACCCATGGGCGGGCGCCGGCCACCACGCGCGGCCAGTCCAGCGCGCCGGCCAGGGACTGAACCGCAGCCGCGAGGGCCTCGGCCTCGGGGCGATACGGGAATGGCAGGCGTTCGCGGGGGGTGGGCGTCATGACGGCGGTCCGAATTCTGGAGATGCGCCAGCATAGGGAGCATCGAACCGATTCGGATTCGGTTTCAACCCGACTTCATGGAGAATCGTGCGCCATGGAAGACGACAGCCCCAAGGCCATCGACAAGATCGACCTGCGCATCCTGCGGGTGCTGCAGGCCGACGGCCGCATCAGCAACCTGAAGCTGGCCGAGGCCGTTCACCTGTCGCCCACGGCTGTGCTGGAGCGCGTGCGGCGCCTGCACCGCGACGGCTACATCCTCGGCTACGAGGCGCGGCTGAACCCGGCCAAGCTCGGCGCCGGCCTGCTGGTGTTCGTGGAGATCCTGCTCGACCGCACGGTGCACGACGTGATGGACACCTTCAAGGCCGCCGTGCAGGTACGCCCGGAGATCCTGGAAGCGCACCTGGTGGCCGGCGGCTTCGACTACCTGCTGAAGACGCGGGTGTCGGACATGGCTGCCTACCGCGAGTTCATCGGGAGCGTGATCTGGACCCTGCCCGGCGTGCGCGAGACGCGCACCTACGCGGTGATGGAAGAGGTCAAGAACAGCTCGCAGCTGCCGGTGTGAGCGGCGGCGGGCCGACCGGCCTGCCCCCACGCACGCCCGGTCAGGCCATTGGGCCGTGCACCAGCATCGCGGCGGCCAGGTCTTCGAGGGCTGTACCCACCGACTTGAACACCGTCCGCCCGGTCGCATCCTGACGGCCCGGCACCTCGTTGCGGCACAGCTGCGCCAGGGTTCCGAGCACGCTGGCGCGCACGAAAACGCCCCTGGACATCGGCTCCAGCAGTTCACCGCTCTTGTCCAGCGCCTCCGGGGTGTCGATGTAGAGACCGGCGCCCCGGAAGCAGTCGTCGTCGGCCTCGCGCATCTGCGGCGTGAAGCTGCCGATGAGGTCGAGATGGCTGCCTTCCCGCAACCATTCGCCCCGGACGATGGGCCGGGTCGACAGCGTGGCGCAACTGACGATGTCCGCCTCGGCAGCGGCCAGTTCCAGCGACGGCGCGACCCGCGCATCGAAGCCCTGCCTGCGCCACCGGGCAACCAGTGCCCTGGCCGCCTCGGGCCGGCGTGCCCAGAGGCTCACGCGTTCGATGCCGCGCACGGCGGCGTAGGCGGCCGGCAGCAGCTCCGCCACGCGCCCGGCACCCACCACCAGCAGGTGGCGCGCGTCATCGCGCGCAAGATAGGACCCGGCCAGCGCGGATGCCGCCGCGGTGCGGCGCGCGGTGATGGTGTCGCCGTCGATCAGCGCCAGCGGCCGGCCCGTCGCGCCGTCGTGCAACAGCACCGTGGAGTGCAGGCCGGGCAGGCCGCCAGCGGCATTTCCGGGCGCGATGTTGACGACCTTCACCGCGTACGCCCCGCCCGGCACCCAGGCCGGCATGATCAGGGTCGTCATGCCCTCGGACGGCTGATGCACGTGGCGCGCCGGCACCTCGCAGCCGCTGGCGAACTGCGCGCGCAGCGCGTCGATCAGGCGGTCGAACGGCAATGCGGCCGCAGCGGCCCGTGCGCCGATGATCTTCATCCCAAGGTCCGTTGCCGGCCGCCGATGGCGGGCTGGCCGGCTGCAGCCGTGCCGGCAGGCTTGCCGATGCTGCGCGCGCCCCGGCGGGGCGGCAGGTTCGACCGTGGGTGGGTGTCGTGCAGGTCGTGCATCTCGGCCCGCTTGTATCAGCGCGGCGCCAGCACGTCCAGCGCAGAGAACCCGGCGGCGGCTTCCAGCAGCTCACCCACCGCGAGGCAGCGGTCCTCGCGGAAACGCCCGGCCACGATCTGCACGCCGGCAGGCAGGCCGCCGGCCAGGCCCGTGGGCACCGCCAGCCCCGGCAAACCCATCATGGCCGTGCCCAGCAGCGGGCTTTGCGCGGCCAGCAGCCGATGCACGCGCGCGGGCTCGCCCACGTCGGCGTCGATGGCGAACTGGCGCTCCCAGCTCACAGGCATCAGCAGCACGTCGTGGCCGCCGGCGTCTGGCTCCAGCATGACGGCCCAGTCGCGGCAGATGCTGAAGCGGCGCTGCTGCGCTTCCAGCAGCCCGTTGGCGTCCAGTGGCGCCAGCCCGCTCAGGTAGCCGCCCAGCGCCGAGCGCACCCCGGCGTCACCCACGGCCTCGACCGCGGGAAGCGCGCCGCGCCGCATGTCGTCCATCACCAGCTGTCGCCACAGGTGCGCGCCTTCCTCGAAATGCGGCGGCTCGACGTCCTCCACCTCGCAACCCGCGTCCGCGAGCCACTTCGCGGCCTGCTCGACGGCGGCGACCACGCTCGGGTCGGCGTCATGGGCGGCACACCGCTTGAAGACGGCCACGCGCAGGCGCCGTTCCGGTGCGGGGAACTCCAGCGGCACCGGCGTCCACTGAGGATCGAGCGGGCTGCCCTGCGACATCACGCGCAACGCCAGGCGAGCATCTCGCACGCTGCGCGCCAGCGGGCCCTGGACCGACATGAGCTGGTTGGTGATCACGCGGTTGGGCGCGCTGGCCTTGTACGAAGGCACCCGGCCCGGCGTGGTGCGCAACCCCACGACGCCGCAGGCCCAGGCCGGATGGCGGATCGAGCCGCCATAGTCGTTGCCGTGCGCGATCGGTCCCATGCCCAGCGCCACTGCGGCAGCGGCGCCGCCGCTCGAGCCCCCGGGCGTCACGGCCGGATCGAAGGGATTGAGGGTGCGCCCGTGCAGGTCGTTGTCGGTGAACCAGCGCAGGCTGAAGGCGGGCGTGTTGCTGCGCCCGACGATGACCGCGCCCGCGCCGCGCAGGTGGGCGACCAGGGGGGAGTCGACCGTGGCCAGGTTGTTCCTTGCAGCGACGATGCCATCGGTGGTGGCGTGCCCGGCCGTGTCCACGTTGACCTTGACGGTCACCGGCACACCGTGCAGCAGGCCGGGCGCCAAGCCGGCGGCCAGGGCGCGGTCGGCGGCATCGGCCGCGGCCAGCGCCTCCTCGGCCATCACTTCGGGCAGCGCATTGACGCGAGGGTTGACCTCGGCGATGCGCGACAGCACGCTGGCCGTCGCCTCGCGCGCGCTGACATGCCGGGCGCGGATGTGCGCCGCCAGTTCGACGGCGCCGAGGCGCCAGAGTTCTTCGGACATCACGGTGCTCCGGCACAAGGGTTTCGGTTCGCCGGCATCAGCCGGCGTTCGTCATTGCTGCGGCTGCAGGTTGATCGACTTGGCGATGGCCTGGTAGCGCAGGATCTCGGCCTGGTACAGGCGGTCCACCTCCGCCAGGGGCATCGCCGCCACGACGGTGTTGCCGGCGTTCTCGAAGGCCTGCCGCGTCTGCGGGTTTGCCATGGCGTCGTACAGCGCCTTGTTCAAGCGCTGCGCCACGTCCTCCGGCGTGTTGCGCGGCACCTGGACACCCGCCCAGGAGTCGAACTCGAAACCGATCAGCTTCGGGTGTGCGGCGAGAGCGGCGATCTGCGGGAACTTCGCCAGCGGCTTGGCGGTGGCCAGCCCGATGGCCTTGAGCTTGCCGTCGGCGATGGTGGGCGGCACCGGGCCGGCGAAGATGGTGAACATCAGGTCGACCTGGCCGCCCATCAGATCGCCCATCGCCGGCGCCGAACCGCGGTAGGGGATATGGGTGAGCTCGACGCCGGCAGCCTGCGAGAACTTCTCGGCCACCAGGTGGAACATGCTGCCCGGGCCGGTGTTGGCCATGGTCAGGGGCGTGCCCTTGCGCTGCGCCATCAGTGCGAGCAGTTCGTCGATGTTGTTGGCGGGCAGGTCCTTGCGCGCGATCAGCACCAGCGGCGCCTTGACGAGCTGGGCCACCATGCGCAGGTCCGTGGGCTTGTACTTCACGGTGGCCAGCGTCAGCGGCGGGATGATGAGCTCGAGCGGGCTGCCCAGCAGCAGCGTGTGGCCGTCCACGCCGGTCAGCATCTTCTGGACACCCAGGGCGCCGCCGACGCCGCCGATGTTCTCCACGATCAGCGGCTGGCCCAGCGCCTTCTGGGTGTCGTTCTGGATCTGGCGCGCGACGAAGTCCGAGGGGCCGCCCGCCGGCCAGGGCACGACGAGGCTGACGGGCTTGCTGGGCCAGGTCTGGGCCAGCGCCGCCGAGGCGGCCACGGCCATGCCGGCCACCAGGGCCGCGCTACGCAGGAAGAGCTTGTTCATCGCAGGAGTCCTCTAGGGATGGGGTGCTGTCGCACAGGAACCGTTCAGCCAGAAGCGCCCAGTAGGCGGCGCCGAGGGCCACGTTGTCGTCGTTGAAGTCGTAGCCCGGGTTGTGGACCATGCAGCCGCCCGGGCCGTCGCCGTTGCCGATGAGCAGGTAGCTGCCGGGGCAATGCTCGAGCATCACGGCGAAATCCTCGCTGCCCGTGAACGGCGGGCACTGGGCCGTCACGCGTTCGGAGCCGACCAGCTCGAACGCCGCTTCCCGGGCGACCTGCGTGGCCGCCGGGTCGTTCACCAGGACCGGATAGTCGCGCTTGTACTCGACCCGCGCCTGGACGCCGAAGCTGTCGGCCTGCAGCTTCACCAGCGCCCGGATCCGCCGCTCGAGCAGGTCGCGCACGGCGGCGTCCAGCGCGCGCACGCTCACGAGCAGGGTCGCCGTCTGCGGGATCACGTTGTTGGCGTGGCCGGCATTGAACGCGCCCACCGTGACGATGGCGGTGTGCTGCGGGTCGACGTTGCGCGACACGATGGACTGCAGCGCTGAGACGATGGCAGCGCCCGCGACGATCGGATCGGTGGCCTGGTGCGGCATGGCGCCGTGCCCGCCCACGCCCTCCAGCGTGATCACGACATCGTCGGACGAGGCCATCATCGGCCCCTCGCGAAAGGCGAACCGGCCCTGGGCGATGCCCGGCATGTTGTGCATGGCGAAGACGGCGTCGCAGGGAAAGCGCTCGAACAGCCCGTCCGCGATCATCAGCCGGGCACCGCCCGGGTGCTCCTCGGCCGGCTGGAAGATCAGGTGCAGCGTGCCGGAGAAGACGCCCTCTTCGGCCAGGTACCGCGCCGCCGCCAGCAGCATGGCGGTGTGCCCGTCATGCCCGCAGGCGTGCATCACGCCGTGGTGGGCACTGGCCCAGGCCTTGCCGGTGGTCTCCTGCAGCGGCAGCGCGTCCATGTCGGCGCGCAGCCCCAGGCGCCGGCCACCGGCGCCCCGGCGCAGGCTGCCCACGACGCCCGTGGTGGCCAGGCCGCGATGCACTTCATAACCCCAGGACTGCAGGCATTCGGCGATGCGCTGCGAGGTGCGCACCTCGTGCAGACCCAGCTCCGGATGGCGATGCAGGTCGCGTCGCAGGGCGATGAACTCCTCGCTGTGCGCTTGCAGGGATCGGACGAGGGGGTGGCTCATGAAGTGATGGACTGGCGAGACTCGATCCTAGAAACCAACGAGGCAATCGAGAAGGCAGAATGTTTTCGTCATGACGACCATTGGTTGTCGTCCGTGACGGCTGGACGGCCAGGAAACTCCGGGCTGGGCCGAGCCGATTCAGAGGGTTAACCCTAAATTCTCAGCAGGTCTACAGGCACCAGGCGACAACCCGATTGGGGATCTTTTCGAGATTCAGCAGAATCTGGTTGTCTGACGGAGGCCCACGATGAAATTGCATCAATTCGAGGCCCTGGTGGCCGTCGTCGAGCATGGCGGCATCCGCGCAGCCGCGCGGGCGCTCAATGTGTCGCAGGCGGCCGTGACCAAGTCGATGCGCCTGCTCGAGGACGAAGCCGGGACGCCGCTGCTCATTCGCCGCGCACGCGGCGTGGCACTCACCGAAGCCGGCCAGCGCCTGCTGGCGCGTGCCCGCGTCATCACCCGCCAGGTGGCACTGGCACGCGAGGACTTGCGCCAGTCCGGCGGCGACGACTCCGGCACGCTGCGCGTGGGCCTGACGCCGTTTCTCAACTTCACGGCGCTCGGCGAGACGTTCAGCTGGTTCCGCCAGCGCTACCGCAACGTGGAGCTGCAGCTGATCGAGGGGCTGATGATGCGCGTGCTGCCCAGGCTGCGGGACGGCACTCTGGACATCGCCGCCGTGGCCGCGGACGTCGGCGAGATCGAGGGCGACGAATTCATCGTGCGTCGCCTGCTGCGTGCGCCGCAGCGCATCGTGGTGCGCGCGGGCCACCCGGTGCTGGCCAACCCGGATGCGCGCGCGCTGACCGAGCTCGAATGGGTTCTCACGCAACCCATCGGCACCACCAGCCAGCCTCGGCTCGAAGCGATGTTCGCCCTCGCCGGCGTGGCCCCGCCCAGGCGGGTCGTGGTCTGCGAAACCCTGGCGGCGATGTCCATCCTGCGCCACTCCGACGCGGTGAGCGTCTTCCCGGAGCCGCTGATCGGACACCCCGAGACCCGAGGCATCGTCGCGATCGGGAACGCGCCGCTGCGCCCCTGCGACATCGAGCTGCTGCTGCTCGCGCAACCGGACGTGCCCCTGACACCCGCGGCCGAACATTTCGCCCATTGCCTGGCGGCCGTCTGCGGCGCAACGGCGACACCCGCCGCCTGAGGGTCAGGTCACAGATGCCGGGACGCCGTCAGCCTCACGAACCCGCTCAGGCCAATGCGGCCTCCGGTGAAGCCGTCGATGCAAACTCGCCGGCTTGCCACGGCAGGTACAGCCAGTCCTGAGGCGCGCGGCGCGGGCGCGCGAGCAGGTATCCCTGGCCCAGGACGCACCCCAGCTCGCGCAGCCGTGCCAGCTGCGCCGGCGTCTCGATGCCTTCCGCGATCACGGTCCTGCCCAGCGCCTGACCGAGCGTGATGAACCCCCGCAGGACCTCGGCGTCCTGCGGCCCGGTGCCCAGCTGCTGGACGAAGCTGCGGTCGATCTTGAGGCTCGTGAGGGGCAACGTCGAAAGATGCGCCAGCGACGAGTAGCCGGTGCCGAGTTGGTCCACCGCGAGGCCCACACCCAGTTCGCGCAGGCGGCCCATCGTCTCGCGCACGCCTTCCACGCGCTGCAGCAGCAGGGTCTCGGCGATCTCGAGCGTCAGCTGGGCCGGGTCCAGCCCGTTGACCAGGAGCACCATGGCCACCTGGGACACGAAGCCCGGGCGCGCCAGGTCGGAGCCCGCGATGTTGACGTGCAGCCGCGGGCGCGGAGTGCCCGGCGCCACGCCGCGTTGCAGCACGCGCAGCTGCGCGCAGGCACGGGCCAGAACCCAGTCGGTGAGCCGGTCCATCAGCACGGACTGCGCGGCCACGGGGATGAAGGTGTCGGGCGGCACCAGACCGCGCTCCGGGTGCTGCCATCGGATCAGCGCCTCGAAACTGTGGGCGCGGCCGCTGGCCAGATCGTAGATGGGCTGGAACACGAGGCCGAGCTGTTCCGGCGCACGCCCCGGCGACTGCCCGGCTGCGTGGCCCGTCACAGGCTCCAGCGTCTGCTCCAGCGCCTGCTCCAGTGCCCGGCGCAGGTCGCGCTCCAGGTGCGGGTGCGGTCCTGGCGGGGCCTGCGAACCGGTGTCGAAGATGGCGGTGCAGCCGCGGCCGGCCGCCTTGGCGCGGGCCAGGGCGATGTCGGCGTCGCGCAGCACATCGCCGGGCGTGTCGTAGCCGACGCGGCCGAGGGTGATGCCGATGCTCGCGCAGCCGCCGACCTCGGTGCCGTCGAGTGCATGCGGCGCGGCCAGCGCGCGGTGCAGGCGCTCGGCCATGGCCAGCAGCATCCCGGCGTCGCCGAGATCGTCGACGAGGATCGCGAACTCGTCCGCACCCAGCCAGCCCACGGTGTCGCCCGGGCCCGCCTGCGCACGGATGCGCTGCGCCACCAGCGACAGGAATCGATCACCCGCATCGGCGCCCAGCGTGTCGTTGATGAGCTTGAAGCGGTCGAATTCCAGGTACATCACCGCGAACTCGTACCCGGGCTGGCGCCGGCAGCGCACGATGGCCTGCGCCAGGCGGTCACCGAAGCGGATGCGGTTGGCCAGCGATTCCAGCGGGGCCCGGGCTGGGGAGTCCGGTGCCGCCGCCTCGGCCGGGGGGTTGTCAGTGCACTGGCTGGCGGGGTGGCCGGCGGGATGGCCGGTGGCCGGCAACCTGGCCTGTCGCAGGCGAAGCTGTTCGTGCAGCATCAGCCAGGCCAGCGGAAGCACGCCCGCCAGCATCCCCACGGCGGCCAGCCCGAAGGCCAGGTAGAGCGCCGAGGCGGCCAGTGCGGCGCCGGCGCCGGCCCATGCCGAGGCCGAGGCAGAGTCCGAAGGGGTCACGGCCGTCCTGCGCGCGGGGTTCGGGCAATCCGGGGCGGACGACATGCGCAGTGCTCTCACCATGGAACGAGGGGTTCATGGGTTTCGGCAGACTCCGGCAGCACTTGAGCACGCGCTGCGTGCCGGATTCACGGCTTCGGGCTACGCGGGGCCGCGGCCGGGCGCGCGCCGAAGATCGCGGTGCCCACGCGCACCATCGTGGCGCCCTCGGCGACCGCCGCCTCTAGGTCGTCGCTCATGCCCATCGACAGTGTGTCCAGCGCCAGGCCCGCGGCCCGCAGGGATTCGGCCAGCTCGCGCAGGCGGCGGTGCGGCTCGCGCTGCGCCGCCAGGCCCGTGGCGGGCTCGGGGATGGCCATCAGGCCGCGCAGCCGCACACGGCCGGCCGGCAGCGCGGCCACCGCGTGCGCGAGGGCGGGCAGCTCGGCCGGCAGGACGCCGCTCTTGCTGGCCTCGCCGCTGATGTTGACCTGAAGGCACAGTTGCAGGGGCGGCAGGTGCGCCGGCCGCTGCTCGGCCAGGCGTTGCGCGATCCTGAGCCGGTCGACGGAATGCACCCAATCGAAGGCCTCGGCCACCGCGCGGGTCTTGTTGCTCTGCAGCGGGCCGATCAGGTGCCACTCGAGCCCGGGGCGCAGATCGGCCAGCGCCGCGATCTTCTCCAGCCCCTCCTGCACGTAGTTCTCGCCGAAGGCACGCTGCCCGGCGGCGTGGGCGGCCCGGACGGCGTCCGGCCCGTGCAGCTTGCTGACCGCCAACAATGTGACCTCTTCGGCACTGCGGCCTGCCGTGATGCAAGCCGTCACCAGACGGGCCTTCACTTCTTGTAGCTTGGTGTCGATGCTGCTCATAATCCCCCGAGCTTAAGGTGCCCGCCCGGCGCCCACCCCTGCATGGACATCACCCAGCTGCTTGCCTTTTCCGTCAAGAACAAGGCGTCCGACCTGCACCTCTCGGCAGGCCTGCCGCCGATGATCCGCGTGCACGGTGACGTGCGGCGCATCAACGTCGAAGCGCTGGATCACAAGATGGTGCACGACATGGTGTACGACATCATGAACGACGCCCAGCGCAAGCACTACGAGGACACGCTGGAGTGCGACTTCAGCTTCGAGATCCAGGGGCTGGCGCGGTTCCGGGTCAACGCCTTCAACCAGAACCGCGGCGCCGGGGCCGTTTTCCGGACGATTCCCAGCAAGATCCTGACGCTGGAACAGCTCAACTGCCCCAAGGTCTTCGCCGAGTTGGCGCTCAAGCCGCGCGGCCTGGTGCTGGTCACGGGCCCCACGGGTTCTGGCAAGAGCACCACGCTGGCGGCGATGGTGAACCACCTCAACGAGACCGAGTACGGCCACGTGCTGACCGTCGAGGACCCGATCGAGTTCGTGCACGAGAGCAAGAAGTGCCTGATCAACCAGCGCGAGGTGGGGCCGCACACGCTGAGCTTCAACAACGCGCTGCGCTCCGCGCTGCGCGAGGACCCCGACGCCATCCTGGTCGGCGAGCTGCGCGACCTGGAAACCATCCGCCTGGCGCTCACCGCCGCCGAGACGGGCCACATGGTCTTCGGCACGCTGCACACCAGCTCGGCCGCCAAGACCATCGACCGCGTGGTCGACGTGTTCCCGGCCGCCGAGAAGGAGATGGTGCGCTCGATGCTGTCGGAATCGCTGATCGCGGTGATCTCGCAGACGCTGTGCAAGACCAAGGACGGCTCGGGCCGGGTGGCGGCGCACGAGATCATGATCGGCACCTCGGCCATCAAGAACCTGATCCGCGAGAACAAGATCGCGCAGATGTACTCGTCCATCCAGACCGGGCAGAGCCTGGGAATGCAGACGCTGGACCAGAACCTCGCCGACCTGGTGCGACGCAACGTCATCGCACCTTCCGAGGCGCGGTCCAAGGCCAAGATCCCCGAGAACTTTCCGGGGTGATGCCGGGCTCCGCGAGACCGCGGGGAGATGCTCTGCAGACATAGGAACCCAGAATGGAACGCGATCAAGCCTCGAAATTCGTCAGCGACCTGCTGCGCCTGATGGTGGCGCGCAACGGCTCGGACCTGTTCCTGACCGCAGAATTCCCGCCCGCCATCAAGGTGGACGGCAAGGTCACCAAGGTGAGCCCGCAGCCGCTGACCGGGCAGCACACGCTGCAGCTCGCGCGCGCGGTCATGAACGACAAGCAGGCGGCGGAGTTCGAGCGCACCAAGGAGTGCAACTTCGCGATCGCGCCCCAGGGCGTGGGGCGGTTCCGCGTCAACGCCTTCCTGCAGCAGGGCCACGTGGGACTGGTCTTCCGGACCATCCCGCAGACCCTGCCCACGATCGACGGCCTGAACCTGCCGCGCATCCTGAAGGACGTGTCGATGACCAAGCGCGGGCTGGTCATCTTCGTCGGCGCCACGGGCTCGGGCAAGAGCACCTCGCTGGCGGCCATCGTCGACTGGCGCAACGAGAACTCCTACGGCCACATCATCACGATCGAGGATCCGGTCGAGTTCGTGCACCCACACAAGAACTGCATCGTCACGCAGCGCGAGGTCGGCATCGACACCGACGGCTGGGAGCAGGCGCTCAAGAACACGTTGCGCCAGGCGCCGGACGTGATCCTGATGGGCGAGATCCGCGACCGCGAGACGATGGAGCACGCGGTGGCCTTCGCCGAGACGGGCCACCTGTGCCTGGCCACGCTGCACGCCAACAGCTCCAACCAGGCGCTGGACCGCATCATCAACTTCTTCCCCGAGGAGCGCCGCCAGCAGCTGCTGATGGACCTGTCACTGAACCTGCGTGCGCTGGTCTCGCAGCGGCTGATGCCGCGCGAGGAGGGTCGCGGCCGTGTCGCGGCGGTGGAGATCCTGCTGAACACGCCGCTGATCTCCGACCTGATCTTCAAGGGCGAGGTCAGCGAGATCAAGGAGCTGATGAAGCGCTCGCGCGAGCTCGGCATGCAGACCTTCGACCAGGCGCTGTTCGACCTCTACGAGAACGGCGACATCACCTACGAGGACGCGCTGCGCAACGCCGACTCCGTGAACGACCTGCGCCTGCAGATCAAGCTCAACAGCCAGCGCTCGCGCAATACCGATCTCTCGGCGGGCACCGAGCACATGAGCATCATCGGCATGGCCCAGGACCTCGCGGCCGAGCCGCCGCGCCGCCGCCAGGGTGAAGGCCGGCCGGGCTGACACGGCCCCTGCCGGGCCGCAGCCGCCGAGCCGATCTAACATCCGGGGCATGAACGCCCCCACCCGCACCTACGACACCGTTCCCGCTCGCCGCGTGGCCTTCATCGGCCTGGGCGTGATGGGCCACCCGATGGCCGGCCACCTGGCCCGCGCCGGACACCACGTGACGGTCTACAACCGCACGGCCAGCAAGGCGGCCGCCTGGGTCGCCGAATACGGCGGCGCCAGCGCGCCCACGCCGGCCGCGGCCGCCGCCGGCGCCGAACTGGTCTTCGCCTGCGTCGGCAACGACGACGACCTGCGCGCGGTCACGATGGGCGCCGAGGGCGCCTTCGGCACGATGGCGCCGGGCGCCGTCTTCATCGACCACACCACCGCGTCGGCGGCCATCGCGCGTGAACTGCACGCCGCGGCACGCGCTCGCGGCCTGCATTTCGTGGATGCGCCGGTCTCCGGCGGGCAGGGCGGCGCCGTCAACGGCGCGCTCACGGTGATGTGCGGCGGCGACGCCGAACCCTTCGACGCGATGAAGCCGGCGGCGATGGCGTTCTCGAAGGCCGTCACGCGCATCGGCGATTCCGGCGCCGGCCAGCTTGCGAAGATGGTCAACCAGGTCTGCATCGCGGGCCTGGTGCAGGGCCTGTCGGAGGCCATCGCCTTCGGACAGCGCGCCGGCCTGGACATGCCGCTCGTGCTGGACGTCATCGGCAAGGGCGCGGCCCAGAGCTGGCAGCTCGACAACCGGGGCAAGACCATGGTGGCCGACCAGTTCGAGTTCGGCTTCGCGGTCGACTGGATGCGCAAGGACCTGGGCCTGGTCATCGACGAAGCTCGCCGCAACGGCGCGCAACTGCCGGTGACGGCGCTCGTCGATCAGTTCTACGCCGAGGTGCAGGCCATGGGCGGCAACCGCTGGGACACGTCCAGCCTGGTCCGCCGCATCAGGAAGTAGGGGTCAGCGGGTCACTTGGAAGGCGGCTGGATCTTCGCCAGCTCTTCCTCGCTGATCAGCTCGAACACACGCACGACCTTGGCCACGCCGGGCACCCGGCTGGCCAGTTCGGCCGCCCGCACGGCTTCGCGCTCGGTGACGCGGCCCATCAGGTAGACGTTGCCGCGCTCGACGACCACCTTGACGGCGTTTGCGAACACATCCTTCGCGTCGAGGAAGCTGGCCTTGACCTTGGTGCCGAGCAGCAGGTCGTTGGCGCGCGAGGTGGACGAGCTGTTGCCGGAGACGGCCAGCTCGTTGACCACCGACTTCACGTTCTCGATCTTCGTCAGCGCCTGCTCGATGCGCCCGCGCTGCGCCTCCTCGGGCACTTCGCCGGTGAGCAGCACCATGCGGTTGTAGCTGGTCACGCTGACGTGGCCGAGCGTGGCCAGGTCCTTGACGACGTTGCCGGCCTTGATCTCGATGCCCTGGTCCTCGACCTGTGCGCCGGTGGTGCGGCGGTCGGTGGCCATGAGCACGCTGCCGACCATGGCGCCGCCCAGGATCAACGGCGCGCAGCCCGGAAGGGCGGTGACGGCCGCAGCGGCCAGCAGGGCCGCCGACAAGGGGCGATGCCAGTGGAAAGACGTGCTTTGTTGGTTCATGCGGGGTCCTGTTCTCCCATCAGTTGCAGGTCGAGCGCGTCGGCCAGGGCGTGCAGCATCAGCAGATGCAGCTCACGCACACGGGCCGCGCGCTCGTGCGGGACGGCGACCAGCACGTCGGTTTCCGCCAGCGCGGCGCGCCAGCCGGGCGCCGCGCCGGTGAGCGCGACGACGGACATGTCCTTGCCGTGCGCGGCTTCCACCAGCGCGAGCGCGGTGGCTTCGCTCAGGCGGTCGTCGAGCAGCAGCAGCACGTCGCCGGGCAGGCCCAGCGCGCGCAGCGGGGTCGGGTCGGCCGCCAGCGCCAGGGCGGCGAGCGGCGGGCGTTCACGCTCGAAGCCTTCGACGAACAGCGAGGCGGCGTGCGGCGCCAGCGCGCTGCCGGCGACCAGCAGCTTGCCGCCGCTGGTGATGCTGCCCACGATGGCGGCGAGCGCATCCGCCAACGGCCGCGCCAGTGGCTCGGCGACCTGGTAGAGCAGGTCGGCACTGTCGAAGAATTGCTGCTGAATTCGCTGTTCGAGCATTCGCATCGATCATATGACACGGCCCGGACGACTCGGTTCCCTGGCAAGCTGCCCTCAGAATCGCCAAAGACCCCGCGTCCCACACCCATCGAGCGATCCTTCAGGGTCCTGCACCTAAATGCCCGCCGCCACCCCAGACCTGCTGCGCACCTGGCTCTTCGGCCCGGGCGCCGACCCCGCCGCGCACACGGCCATGCTGCACAGCGGCGCCGACGCGCTGATCCTCGACCTCGAGGATTTCACCCCCGCGCCGCGCCGCGGCGAGGCCCGCGCCCTGCTCGCGGGCCTGCTGCAGGCTTGGCGCGACGCGGGCTGCGTCACGGTGGTCCGCATCAATGCGCTGGACGCCGACGGCCCCATCGACCTGGCGGCGGCCATGGCGGCACGGCCCGACGTGGTGGCCTACCCGATGGCCGAGAGCGCCGCGCAGATGCACGCGCTGCATGCGGCGCTGACGCACTGGGAAGGCGTGCTGGGCCTGGCGCGCGGCAGCACCGGCATCCTGCCCGTGTGCGAAACCGCGCTCGGCGTCGTGGACGTGCGCGCCATCGCGGGTGGCAGCCCGCGCATCCGCGCCGCCTTGCTGGGCGCCGAAGACCTTGCCGCCAGCCTGTGCGCCGAGCGGCAGCCGGACGCCCAGGAGCTCGACCACGCGCGGCGCCGCTTCGTGCTGGAGTGCCGCGCCGCAGGCATCGAACCGATCGACGCGCCGTACACCTTCAGCGATGTAGAAGGCGCCGTGCGCGAGGCGGGCTACGCGCGCCGCCTGGGGTACCGCTGCAAGGCGGTCGTCCGGCCCGACCACGCGCGGCCGATCAACGATGCGCTCACGCCGGGCGAAGAGGAGGTCCGCCGCGCCACGGCGATGGTGGCCGCCTTCGAGGCGGCACGGGCGCGCGGCGAGGAGCGCGCGCTGGTCGACGGGCTGTGGGTGGAGGTGCCGACCTACCGCAACGCCCTTCGGCTGCTGGACCGGGCGCAGCGCCTGAAGCGCCCCTGAATCAGGCGTCGAACGCCGCCTGCAGCCACTCGATCTGCTCGCCGTCGATGGCCACCACGTCGAAGCGGCACGGCGGCAGGGTGCGCAGGCGCATCAGGTAGTGCTGGGCGGCGAAGACCAGTGAGCGCTGCTTCGCGAAACCGACACTGGCCCCGGCGCCGCCGCCTGCCGCCGTGCGGCGGGCCCGCACCTCGCAGAACACCAGGGTGCCGTCGGGCGCGCGCAGGATGAGGTCGATCTCGCCGCC
This sequence comes from uncultured beta proteobacterium, assembly GCA_903938815.1. Lineage (GTDB taxonomy): Bacteria > Pseudomonadota > Gammaproteobacteria > Burkholderiales > Burkholderiaceae_C > Rubrivivax. Next base: position 128,200 of record CAJAES010000034.1, on the reverse strand, counting down.
GCGCGACCGCGGGCCGCGCGCGACCCGATAATTGCGCTGCACCAGGGCCAAGCCCTGCCGCTGCAGGAAGGCCAGGGCGCGAGCCTCGGCCGCGTCGCCGACCGCCTTGCTGCCGCTTTCACCCTTGAACAATCCCAACTCCTCGCTGCTGCTGCAGGCCGCCGAACAGGCAGCCGGTGCACAACAGCACCCACCCGCCGCACTCTACGTGGTGGCCACCCCCATCGGCAACCTCGCCGACATGACGCTGCGCGCCATCCACGTGCTGGCGCTGGCCGACACCGTGGCCTGCGAGGACACCCGGGTGGGCGGCCAGCTGCTGCGCCATATGGGCCTGCACAAGCCGCTGCTGGCGCTGCACCAGCACAACGAGGCGGGCGCTGCGGAGCAGGTGCTGCAGCGGCTGGGCGCGGGCGAGCGCGTGGCGCTCATCAGCGACGCCGGCACGCCCGCCGTGTCAGACCCCGGAGCGCGCGTGGTGGCCGCCGCCGCTGCAGCGGGCCACCGGGTGCTGCCCATCCCGGGCCCGAGCAGCGCGCTGGCAGCGCTCAGCGCGGCCGGCGACACCGTGGGCACGGCCTTCACATTCAGCGGCTTCCTGCCGTCGAAGGGCCGGGAGCGGGAAGCCGCGCTGGCCGCGCTGCTGGCGGCGCCGGGCACCCAGGTGCTGTTCGAGGCGCCGCACCGCATCGAGACACTGGCGGCCGCGCTCGCGGCCACGGCGGCGGACCGCACGCTCACCGTCGGGCGCGAGCTGACCAAACAGTTCGAGACCGTGGCCACGATGCCGGGCAGCGCGCTGCCCGGCTGGCTGGCGGCCGACGACAACCGGCTGCGCGGTGAGTTCGTGCTGGTCATCCATGCGCTGGCCCCCGCCGCCGAGGCCGAGATCGACCCCGCCGCGCTGCGCACGCTGGACATCCTGCTGCGCGAGCTGCCGCTGAAGCAGGCCGTGGCGCTGGCCGCCGAGATCAGCGGCACGCCGAGAAACCCGCTCTATGCCCTGGCGCTGTCGCGGCGCGAGGGCGAAACCTAGAATGCATTGATGATCACCCGTGAACCGACTCTCGAACGCCTGGCCATTGCCCAGGCGCTGATGCTCGAACCCTTCGGCTTGTCGGAATCGGTGCTGGCGAAAGCCCTGGCCACGATCCGGGAGCACCGGGTGGACGACGCCGACCTCTACTTCCAGACCACGCGCCACGAGGGCTGGAGCCTCGAGGAAGGCATCGTCAAGAGTGGCAGCTTCAGCATCGACCAGGGTGTGGGCGTGCGGGCGGTGGCGGGCGAAAAGACCGCCTTCGCCTACTCCGACGACCTCTCCGAGGCCGCACTGATGGACGCCGCGCGCACCGTGCGCACCATCGCCGCCGCCGGGCAGGCACGCCGGGTGAAGGTGGGCGGCCCGAAGATCCGCACCGCGGGCAGCCGCGTGCTGTATTCCCCCACCGACCCCATCGGCTCGATGGACAGCGCCGGCAAGGTAGCGCTGCTCGAGAAGGTCGAGAAGCTCGCCCGCGCCAAGGACCCGCGCATCGTGCAGGTGATGGCCAGCGTGGGCGCCGAGCACGACGTGGTGCTGATCGCCCGTGCCGACGGCACCCGGGCCGCCGACGTGCGGCCGCTGGTGCGGGTGTCGGTGACCGTGATCGCCGAGCAGAACGGCCGCCGGGAGGTGGGCAGCGGCGGCGGCGGCGGGCGCTTCGGCCTCGGCTACTTCCAGGATGCAGTGCTCGAGAGCTATGTCGACCACGCCGTGACGGCGGCGCTCACCAACCTCGAGTCGCGCCCGGTCCCGGCCGGCGAGATGACCGTGGTGCTCGGCCCGGGCTGGCCCGGCGTGCTGCTCCACGAAGCCGTGGGCCACGGCCTGGAAGGCGATTTCAACCGCAAGGGCTCGTCCACGTTCAGCGGCCGCATCGGCCAGCGCGTGGCCGCCAAGGGCGTGACTGTTCTCGACGACGGCACCCTCCCGGACCGCCGCGGTTCGCTCAACGTGGACGACGAAGGCAATGCCAGCCAGCGCAACGTGCTGATCGAGGACGGCATCCTGAAGGGCTACATCCAGGACAACCTGAACGCCCGCCTCATGGGCGTCAAGCCCACCGGCAACGGCCGCCGCGAGAGCTACGCGCACGTGCCGATGCCCCGCATGACCAACACCTACATGCTCGGCGGCGACCGTGACCCGGCGGAAATCATCGCCAGCATGAAGCGCGGCCTGTACGCCACCAACTTCGGCGGCGGGCAGGTCGACATCACCAGCGGGCGCTTCGTGTTCTCCGCCAGCGAGGCCTTCTGGGTCGAGAACGGCAAGATCCTGTACCCGGTCAAGGGCGCCACCATCATCGGCAACGGCCCCGAGGCCATGACCCGCGTCAGCATGATCGGCAACGACATGCAGCTCGACACCGGCGTGGGCGTCTGCGGCAAGGAAGGCCAGAGCGTGCCCGTGGGCGTGGGCCAGCCGACGCTGCGCATCGAGCGCCTGACGGTGGGTGGTACGGCCTGAGGACCTGGGTCACCTGACCCAACGCCCGGCCCTGCGGCGCAGCCCGGGCGCTGCAAGCCCTTGATTCACAAGGAAGCGGCTCGCCCGGCCCGGGTGGCACGGACCCTGCGTTCAGTAGGGGCATCACTCCTGGCGATGCCCGATGAAACACCTCTTCTGCGTTCTCCCCCTGGCGCTCGCGGGTTCGCTCGCAGGTTCACTCGCGATCGCGGCACCCCTGGTCCAGACCCAGTCGCTCGCCGGGCAGGTGCTGCTCCAGGCCGGCAGCATGAGCGTCGTCGATACCAGCGCCGACAACGCCGCGCCCGTGCTGAGCCGCTCACTCCAGACCGCAGTCACCGGCTTCGATGCCGCGACGGGCGTGCTCGTCGGTGCCAGCGGCGCCATGAGCATCGACGCCGGGCACGGCTTGCAGGCCTATCGCACCGAGAGCGGCGGCAACTGGGACAGCGTGGCCACCGTGCGCGCGATCTGGCGCCTGGATGGCAGCCTGCTCGCGGGCACAGGCTCAGGCTGGCTGGCGCGAACCGTGTCGAACCGCGATACGCTGGTGGTGACGGGCACGGACTGGAACGGCCTGTCCTTCGGCAGCAGCGGCAGTGCGCTCGATGCCTTCGTGGGAGCGGGCGCATTGAACGCCACGTTCGAGACCTCGCTCAGCGCCTTCATCGACGACGGCGGCGGCGGGTCGGTGGCGATCGCCTCGGTGCTGTCCACGGCAGGCGGCACACCCACCGCCGACCCCGACGGCCTGACCGCCGGGATCGACTGGTCCTACAGCTACCTGCGGCATTCGCAGGTCTCGTTCGACTCCGGCGCCGACATCAGCGCCCTCTCGCTGGACCTGGGCGGTAGCGCGCAGAGCTTTACGCTGCACGCGCTCGGCGATGCCGCCACCACCGGCGCCGACATCGGCGTGTGGTCCTGCAGCGGCGACTGCGCAGCGTTCTCGCTGAGCCTGGCTGCGGCGGACGGCCTGCAGGCCGGCGCCAGCACCGGCGGGCAGGTGAGCTTTCTCGGCGGCAGCGGCCCGGTGTCGGCGCGCTACTTCTTCACCGCGGCCGATGACGACGCTGTCGGCGCGGCCAGCACCCGGCTAGCCCGCACGCTGACGCTGGACGTGAGCGTCAGCGCCGTGCCGGAACCCGGCAGCTGGGCGCTGATGCTGGCCGGGCTGGGCTGCGTGGGCCTGAAGCGCCGACGCGACCGCTGAAGCCCGGGCGCGGGCCGGGGTGGTACAACCCCCGGCCATGAACACCCCCACCGTCACGCTGGCCGACATCCGGGCTGCCGCCACCCGCCTGCAGGGGCAGGTGCTCGACACGCCCTGCGTCGAGAGCCGCACGCTGGGCCAGATCCTGGGCGCGCAGGTCTTCCTGAAATTCGAGAACCTGCAGTTCACGGCCTCGTTCAAGGAGCGTGGCGCGCTGAACAAGCTGGCCGCGCTGGTCGAATCCGGCCAGCCGATCAAGGGCGTGATCGCGGCATCCGCCGGCAACCACGCGCAGGGCGTGGCGCACCATGCGCAACGCCTCGGGCTGCGGGCCGTCATCGTGATGCCAGTGCTCACTCCCACGGTGAAGGTCGAGCGTACTCGCGGCTTCGGCGCCGAGGTGGTGCTGCACGGCGAAACCTTCGACGCCGCGCGCGACCGCGCGCTCCAGATGGCTGCCGACGAAGGCCTGACCTTCATCCACCCCTTCGACGACCCGCTCGTCATCGCCGGGCAGGGCACCATCGCGCTCGAGATGCTGCGTGCGCAGCCCGATCTCGACACGCTGGTCATCGCGGTGGGCGGCGGCGGGCTCGTCTCGGGCATTGCCACGGCGGTGCGCGCGCTGAAGCCTTCGGTGCAGATCATCGGGGTGCAGACGGCGCGCTTCCCCGCGATGGTGAACACCATCAAGGGCACGGCGCACCCGCAGGGCACCAGCACCATCGCCGAAGGCATCGCCGTCGGGCAGCCGGGGCTCATCACGCGGGAGATCATCCGAGCGCTGGTGGACGACCTGGTGCTGGTCGAGGAAGGCGACATCGAGCAGGCCATCGTGATGCTGCTCGAGATCGAGAAGACGCTGGTCGAGGGCGCGGGCGCCGCCGGCCTGGCCGCGCTGCTGAAGGACCCGGCGCGCTACGCCGGCCGCAAGGTGGGCCTGGTGCTGTGCGGCGGCAACATCGACCCGCTGCTGCTGCAGGCCATCATCGGCCGCGGCATGGTGCGCGCGGGGCGGCTGGCGCGCATCCGCGTGGCGGCCCGCGACACCCCGGGCGTGCTGGCGCGCATCACCGCGGTGGTGGGCCAGGCGGGCGCCAACATCGAGGAAGTGCATCACCAGCGCGCCTTCTCGATGCTCTCGGCGCAGAACGTCGAGGTGGAGCTGGTGTTGCAGACCCGCAACCCGGCGCACGTGAAGTCCGTCATCGACGCCCTGCAGCAGGCGGGGTTCGAGGCGGCCTCGTACTAGAAGGGTGCTGGCAAGGCGGCCCGGGTCTTGTCACAATGCGCTCGCCAGCATGTCCTGGCTCTGATGCACGGATGTCCCCCATGTTCGAATCCACCTACGTCGCCGGCGCGCTGATCTTCCTGCTGATCTCGGGTGCGGGCGGCCTGATGCTGCTGCTGTCCACCGACGGCTACCTGAAGTTCGTGGACCGCGTCTACAACGGCTCGCCGAACAACCGGCCGTCGCGCCGCCGCTGAGCCGCGCGCCGCACGTCAGCCGGCCGTCAAGGCCGGCGTGCTAGAGTTCCGTCATGCGTTTCACCCCGTTCTTCTTTGCGTACTTCTGGTTCTCGCACCGCATGGCGGCTGGAGAGGCAAACGCGTAGAAGGACGAAGACGCACCCCCAGAAACCGCCGGCAGCCCCGGCGGTTTTTTGTTTTCTGGAGCCCACAACATGACCGACCCCCGCATCGCGCTCAGCGAGAAGACCAGCGAAACCGATGACCAGCGCATCCAGGACGTCGTTCCGCTGCCCCCGCCGGAACACCTGATCCGCTTCTTCCCGATCGCCGGCACGCCGGTGGAGCGGCTGGTGGGCGAGACGCGCCAAGCCGTGCGCCGCATCCTGCACGGGCTGGATGACCGGCTGCTGGTGGTCATCGGCCCGTGCTCCATCCATGACCCCGCCGCCGCGCTGGAGTACGCCCGCAAGCTCAAGGCCGAGCGCGACCGGCACGCCGGCGAGCTGGAGATCGTGATGCGCGTGTACTTCGAGAAGCCGCGCACCACGGTCGGCTGGAAGGGCCTGATCAACGACCCGTACCTGGACGAGAGCTACCGCATCCACGAGGGCCTGCGCATCGCGCGGCAGCTGCTGGTGGACATCAACCGCCTGGGCGTGCCGGCGGGCAGCGAGTTCCTGGACACGATCAGCCCCCAGTACATCGCCGACCTGATCGCCTGGGGCGCCATCGGGGCGCGCACCACCGAAAGCCAGGTGCACCGCGAGCTGGCCTCCGGCCTGAGCGCGCCCATCGGCTTCAAGAACGGGACCGACGGCAACCTGAAGATCGCGTGCGACGCCATCCAGGCCGCGAGCCAGCCGCACCACTTCCTGTCGGTTCACAAGAACGGGCAGGTCGCCATCGTGTCGACGAACGGCAACGGCGACTGCCACGTCATCCTGCGCGGCGGCAAGACGCCCAACTACGACGCCGCCAGCGTGTCAGCGGCCTGCACGGCGCTGGAAGCCGCGCAACTGCCGTGCCGGCTGATGGTGGACTGCAGCCACGCCAACAGCAGCAAGCAGCATCAGCGGCAGGTGGACGTGGCGCAGGACATCGCCACCCAGGTGGCCGGCGGCAGCCGCTGCGTATTCGGCGTGATGGTGGAGAGCCACCTGCAGGCCGGAGCGCAGAAGTTCACGCCGGGCCAGCACGACCCGGCCAAGCTGGTCTACGGCCAGAGCATCACCGATGCCTGCATCGGGTGGGACGACTCGCTGACGGTGCTCGAGACACTGGCCGGCGCCGTGAAGGCGCGGCGTCAGGCGGCGCCGGCCGACCTGGGCTGAGCCCGCGCGCGGCCCCGGCGCAGACCCGGCGGCCGCGCATCCGCAGACGATCAGCCGGCCACGAGCTCGCGCGCCAGCGCATTGTGGCGGGCTACGTGGCGCGGCAGCTCGAGCGTCTGCAACTCGCCGTCGCGTACCACCACGCGGCCGTTGACGATGCTGTGCCGCACGCGCGGCACATGGCAGAAGAAGAGGGCTGCCAGCGGGTCGTGCAGCGCCCCGGCCATGCCGATGTCGTCCAGCGGCACGGTGACGATGTCGGCTGCCATGCCCGGCGCTAGCGCGCCGATGTCGTCACGGCCGAGCACGCGCGCGCCGCCGAGCGTCGCGATCTCGAGCACCTCGCGGGCCGTGAGGGCGCCCGGGCCGCGGTCGACGTTCGCGACCCGCTGCAGCAGCAGCGCCAGGCGGGCCTCGCCCAGGAGATGCCCGCTGTCGTTGCTGGCCGAGCCGTCCACCGCCAGGCCGACCGGAACCCCCGCATCGAGCATCCGGCGGATGGGCGCGACGCCGGAAGCCAGGCGCATGTTCGAGCCCGGGCAATGCGCCACGCCGGTGCCGGTGCGGGCGAAGAGGGCGATGCCGGCCTCGTCGAGCTGCACGCAGTGCGCGTGCCAGACGTCCGGGCCCACCCAGCCCAGCTGTTCGGCGTATTCGGCCGGCGTGCAGCCGAACTTCTCGCGCGTGTAGGCGATGTCCTTCGCGTTCTCGGCCAGGTGCGTGTGCAGCGAGACGCCGTGCCGGCGCGCCAGCAGCGCGGCATCGCGCATCAGGCCCTGGCTGACGGAGAACGGGCTGCAGGGTGCGACGACGATGCGCTGCATGGCGTGGCGGTCAGGGTCGTGCCAGCGCGCGATGAGCCGCTCGGTGTCGCGCAGGATGGCGTCCTCGGCCTCCACCACCGAGTCGGGCGGCAGCCCGCCCTGGCTCTGCCCGACGCTCATGGCGCCGCGCGCCGCGTGGAAGCGGATGCCGACCTGCGCCGCGGCTTCCAGCGTGTCGTCGAGCCGGGTGCCGTTGGGGAACAGGTAGAGGTGGTCGCTGCTGGTGGTGCAGCCCGACAACAGCAGTTCGGCGGCTGCCGTCTGCGTCGAGACGAAGGCCATCTCGGGGGTGAGCCGCGCCCACACCGGGTACAGCACCTGCAGCCAGTCGAAGAGCTCGGCGTCCTGCGCGGCGGGCAGCACGCGCGTGAGCGTCTGGTAGAAATGGTGGTGGGTGTTGACGAGGCCCGGGATGACGATCTGGTCGCGCGCGTCGATCACGATGTCAGCCGTGGCCGGCAACTCCGCGCTCGGCCCCACGGCCTCGATGGCGTTGCCGCGCACGAAGACGGCGCCGTCCGCGATCTCGCGGCGGTCGGCGTCCATCGTGACGAGCAGGCGAGCGTTGCGGATGAGCAGCGTGCCCATGTCAGCGTCCCGGCGCGCCGCCTTCGAACCAGCGCTTGACGAGCAGCCGCTCGGCGTCGGTGATCTGCGTGGCGTTGTTCATCGGCATCAACTTGAGCACCGCCACCTGCTGGTACACCTGCTGCGCGTGCTGCAGCGTGAGCTCGGGGGTGTGCAGCGCCACGTTCTTCTGCTGCACCTGCGCGTTGTGGCACAGCACGCAGCGTTGCTCCATCACGGCCTGCACCTGGGCCAGCGTGGGCACGGGCGCGCCGGCCGCCACGGGCGCGGCTGGCGCCGGCGCCAGCCACACGGCCAGGCCCAGCAGCACGGCCGTGCCGGCCCCGGCGTACTCCCAGGGCACGCGGCGCCCCTGCGCCAGCGCCTTGTGGCGCACCACGAAGCTGTGGCGGATCAAGGCCCCGGCCAGCATCAGCAGCACCAGCACCAGCCAGTTGTGGCGGCCCTGGTAGAGCCAGCCGTAGTGGTTGGACAGCATCGCGATGATGACCGGCAGCGTGAAGTAGGTGTTGTGCACGCTGCGCTGCTTGGCGCGCTGGCCGTGGATGGCCTCCACGGGCTGCCCGGCCTTCATCTGCGCGATCACCTTCTTCTGCCCCGGGATGATCCAGAAGAACACGTTGGCGCTCATCGCCGTGGCCATCATCGCGCCGACCATCAGGAATGCGGCGCGGCCGGCGAAGAGCTGGCAGGCCGCCCACGACGCGCCCATCACGTACACGAGCACCAGCACGGCCACCAGCGTGTCGCCGCCGGTCTTGCCGCCGCGCTCGCCCACCCAGCGGCAGATGCGGTCGTAGACCAGCCAGAACACCGCCAGGAATGCCAGCGCCGCCGCCACCGCCGCCTGCGGCGACCAGTCGTGCACGTTGCGGTCGATGAGGAAGTTGCTGGCGTTGAAGAGGTACATCACCGTGAACAGGGCGAAGCCCGTGAGCCAGGTGCTGTAGCTCTCCCAGAAGAACCAGTGCAGGTTCTCCGGCAGCGCCTTCGGCGCCACCATGTACTTCTGCGGGTTGTAGAACCCGCCGCCGTGCACCGCCCACAGCTCGCCGTCCACGCCCCTGGCCTTCAGCGCGGGGTCCTGGGGCGTGAGCAGGCTGTTGTCGAGAAAGACGAAGTAGAAGGACGAACCGATCCAGGCGATGGCCACGATGACGTGCGCCCAGCGCAGCAGCAGGTTGACCCAGTCGAAGAGATACGCTTCCACGTCAGCTGCCCCGGTAGGTGCTGTAGCTCCACGGGCTTGCGAGCAGCGGCACGTGATAGTGGGCAGCAATGTCGGCGATGCCGAAGTCCAGTGGCACGGTGTCGATGAACGGCGGCTCGGGCAGCGTCACGCCGCGGGCGCGGAAGTACGGCGCCACCTCGAACAGCAGGCGGTAGCGGCCCACGGCCATCGTGGCGCCATCCAGCAGCGGCGCATCGGCCCGGCCGTCGGCGTTCAGCACCAGCGTCTTCAGCGTCACGGCCTGCAAGCCGTCGAGGCGCTGCAGCGTCACGCGCATGCCGGCTGCGGGGCAGCCGTGTGCGGTGTCCAGCACATGCGTGCTCAATCCCATGTCGATGTTCTCCTGTCTCTGGCGAAACTCAATGCGCTTCGGACGCCTTGGCAGCTTCGATCGTACCGGCGCGGTCTTCACGGGCGCCGTTGAAGAAGAGGTTCAGCACCACGGCCGCGACCGCCGTCAGCAGGATTCCGCTCTCCAGCAACGGATGCAAGCCGTGTGCCATCTGCTGCGTCCAGCGGGGCGCCACCAGGGGGATCAGGCCGAAGCCGATCGACAGCGCGACGATGTAGAGATTGTTGCGGTTGCCCTTGTAGTCGACGGTGGACAGGATGCGGATGCCGGTGGCGGCCACCATGCCGAACATCACCAGGCCGGCACCCCCGAGCACGAACTGCGGGATCGACTCCACGAGCGCGGCCATCTTGGGCAGCAGGCCGAGCACGATCATGATCACACCGCCGGCCACGCAGACCCAGCGGCTCTTCACGCCCGTGACGCCCACCAGGCCCACGTTCTGCGAGAAGCTGGTGTAGGGGAAGGTGTTGAAGATGCCCCCGATCAGCGTGCCCAGGCCGTCGGTGCGCAGGCCCGCGGCGAGCTCGGGCTGGCTGACCCGGCGGCCGGTGATGTCCGACAGCGCCAGGAACATGCCGGTGGACTCGATCATCACGACGATCATCACCAGCGTCATGGTCAGGATCATCAGCGGGTCGAAGGTGGGCATGCCGAAGGCGAAGGGCGTGACGAACTCGAACCAGCCCGCCTTGGCCACCTTGTCGAAGTGCATCTTGCCCAGGAGGCCCGCGACCGCGCAGCCCGCGACGATGCCCAGCAGGACCGAGATGTTGGCCACGAAGCCGCGGGAGTACTTCACCAGCAGCAGCACCACCAGCAGCACGAAACCCGCGATCGCCAGGTTGTCGAGCGCCCCGTAGCCCGGGTTGTTCAGCATCGGGATCGGCCCCGCCAGCTTGAGCACCGGCGCGGCGACGCCGGATGCAGCCGTCGCGGCAGCATCCGCCCGGGCGCTGTCCACCATCGCGACGAGCCTGGGCACGTCCACGCTCTGGGCCATCGGCGCCGGCCCGCCCATCGCCCAGCCCACGCCCACGCGCATCAGGCTGATGCCGATGATCGCGATGATGGTGCCGGTGACGACCGGCGGAAAGAACCGCAGCAGCCGGCTCACGGCAGGCGCGATCAGCATCGAGATGACACCGGCCCCGATGATGGCGCCGAAGATCGCGCGCGCACCGTCAACACCCGGCATCGCGTTGGCGAAGGCCACCATCGGGCCGACGGCCGCGAAGGTCACGCCCATCATCACAGGCAGACGGATGCCGAACCAGCGCGTGACACCGAGCGACTGCACCAGCGTCACGATGCCGCAGCAGAAGAGATCGGCCGAGATGAGCAGCGCCACCTGTTCGGGCGTGAGCTTGAGCGCGCGGCCGACGATCAGCGGCACGGCGATGGCGCCGGCATACATGACGAGCACGTGCTGCAGGCCGAGTGCTGTCAGCCGGCCGGCGGGCAGCCTCTCGTCGACGGGGTGGGTGGCGGATGGCGACATGGGGTCTCCTGGAGGCCATGCTGGGCGCCGGCCCATGACAGGCCGGCATCCCCCCACCACAGCGGGCTCTGTGAGGAGCGAACGTCGCGACCTGCGCTTCGGGCGGCAGGGCTCCGCGGCGACGTTGGGTAAAACTGTATACACATTGACCCCGGTATTGCACAGGGGTTTCCCGCAAGTCTCGCTGAGCATCGACGCATTGCGGGGGTGTGAACCCGGCGGAACGAGCGCAGTGCGTCCCGCAATGCGCGGCGTGACGCCCTGATCCGGTTCACCGACAGGCCTTGAATCGTATACAGTTGATCGCATGGCTGTGCACTATCAGACCTGCCCGACACCGCCCTCCGCCCGGAGCGAAGCGCCATGAAGGCGCTTCAAGCCGAGGAAGCGCCATGAAGGCGCTTCAGGCCGCGGACGCGCCCGGCTCGGGCAGCACCACCCAGCGCATCGTCGAGTCGATCACCACCGCGATCGTCGAGCGCCGCCTGCTGCCGGGCACGAAGCTGGCCGAGCAGCAGATCGCAGACATCTTCGGGGTCTCTCGCACGGTGGTGCGGCAGGCGCTGAACCAGCTCAGCCGCGACCGGCTCATTTCGCTCGAACCCGCCCGGGGCGCCTTCGTGGCACAGCCCAGCGTGGAGGAGGCGCGCCAGGTCTTCGAGGTGCGCCGCCTGCTGGAAGGCGCGATGGTGCGGCAGCTGGCCGCGCAGATCAGCGACGCGCAGGTGGCCCAGCTGCGCCAGCACCTGCGCGAGGAGCGCGCCGCGGTCTCGCGCATCGACGTGCCGGGCCGCACGCGGCTGCTGGCCGACTTCCACACCGTGCTCGCACGCCTGCTGGGCAACGAGGTGCTGGCGGAACTGCTGGCAGACCTGCTGAACCGCTCGTCGCTGATCTCGCTGATGTACCAGTCGTCCCACTCGGCCTCGCACTCGCAGCAGGAACACGAACAGATCGTCGAGGCGCTCTCGAGGCGCGACACGCGCGCGGCCGTGCGCCTGATGGAGCAGCACCTCGCCAGCGTCGAGCGCAACCTGCACCTCGACCCCCGCACCCCCGACCTGGCCGCCGTCCTGCGGCCCGCCGAATGAACATGAACACACTCCGCTCCTCCATCTACCCCCGCGACCTCGCCGGCCACGGCCGCCACCCGCCCCATGCACGCTGGCCGGGCCAGGCCCGCGTCGCGGTGCAGTTCGTGCTGAACTACGAGGAAGGCGGCGAGAACTCCGTGCTTCACGGCGATGCCGGCAGCGAGCAGTTCCTGTCGGAGATGGCCAACCCGCCGTCCTTCCCGGACCGCCACCTGAGCATGGAAGGCGTCTACGAGTACGGCTCGCGCGTGGGCGTGTGGCGCATCCTGCGAGAGTTCGAGCGCCGCGGCCTGCCGCTCACGGTCTTCGGCGTCTCGATGGCGCTGCAGCGCTGTCCGGAAGTCACCGCCGCCTTCGGCGAGCTGGGCCACGAGATCGCCTGCCACGGCTGGCGCTGGATCCACTACCAGGGCATGGACGAAGCCACCGAGCGCGAACACATGGCGCGCGGCATGGCCATCATCGAGCAGATGACGGGCCAGCGGCCGCTGGGCTGGTACACCGGCCGCGACAGCCCCAACACGCGCCGCCTGGTGGCCGATTTCGGCGGCTTCGCGTACGACAGCGACTACTACGGCGACGACCTGCCCTTCTGGCTGCAGGTGCGCAAGACCGACGGCGCGCTGGCGCCGCACCTGGTCGTGCCCTACACGCTGGACTGCAACGACATGCGCTTCGCGCTGCCGCAGGGCTACAGCCATGGCGACGAGTTCTTCCAGTACCTGCGCGACGCCTTCGACGTTCACTACGCCGAAGGCGACGAGAACCCGTCGATGATGAGCATCGGCATGCACTGCCGGCTGCTCGGCCGGCCGGGCCGCATGCGGGCGCTGCAGCGCTTCCTGGACCACGTGCAGTCGCACGACCGCGTCTGGGTGGCCCGGCGCATCGACATTGCGCAACACTGGCGGCAGGCGCATCCCTTCGATGCCGCCACCGCCTTCACCTGGGAATGAGCATGCTCACGCTCGAACAGCTCAACACCGCCACGCCCGCCGAGTTCACGCGGCTGCTGGACGGCACCTACGAACATTCGCCCTGGGTGGCCGAACGCGCCGCGGCGCACCGGCCCTTTGTGTCGCTGGCGCGGCTGCAGCACGCGCTCGCCTCGGCCGTGCGCGAGGCCGCGCGCGAAGATCAGCTCGCGCTCATCCGCGCCCACCCGGAACTGGCCGGCAAGGCCATGGTGAGCCGCACCCTCACGGCCGAATCCACGAACGAGCAGGGCCGCGCCGGGCTGACCGACTGCACGCCCGGGGAGTTCGCCCGGCTGCAGCAGCTCAATGCCGACTACAACGCCAAGTTCGGCTGGCCGTTCATTTTGGCGGTGCGCGGGCCGCGCGGTACTGGCCTGCCTCGCGCCGAGATCATCGCCAGCTTCACGCGGCGCCTGGCCAACCACCCCGACTTCGAGTTCGCCGAGTGCCTGCGGCACATCCACCGCATCGCGCAGATCCGGCTGAACGACAAGTTCGGCGTCTCGCCGGCGATGGGTGAACAGGTCTGGGACTGGGCCGAGGCGCTGTCCGTGCACAGCGACCCCGGCTACAAGGAGCAAGGCCAGCTCACGGTGACCTACCTCACCGACGCGCACCGCGCCTGCGCCGCGCAGTTGCAGGCCTGGATGCACGACTGCGGCTTCGACGAAGTCTCGCTCGACGCCGTGGGCAACGTCGTGGGCATCTACCACGGCGCCGACCCGCAGGCGCCGCGCCTGCTGACCGGCAGCCACTACGACACCGTGCGCAACGGCGGCCGCTACGACGGGCGGCTGGGCATCCTCGTGCCCATGGCCTGCGTGCGCGAGCTGCACCGGGCGGGCCGCCGCCTGGCGCACGGCATCGAGGTCATCGGCTTCTCGGAAGAGGAAGGCCAGCGCTACAAGGCCACCTTCCTGGGCTCGGGTGCGCTGCTCGGCGCCTTCGACCCCGCCTGGCTCGACCAGCAGGACGCCGACGGCATCACGATGCGCACGGCCCTGCAGCATGCGGGCCTGGACATCGCCGCGATCCCCGCGCTGAAGCGCGACCCGGCGCGCTACCTGGGCTTCGTCGAGGTGCACATCGAACAGGGCCCGGTGCTCAACTCGCTCGACCTGCCGCTGGGCGTCGTCACGTCCATCAACGGCGGGCGCCGCTTCGTCGGCGAGATGACTGGCATGGCCAGCCACGCCGGCACCACGCCCATGGGCCAGCGGCGCGACGCCGCAGCCGCGGTGGCGGAGCTGATCCTGGCCGTCGAACGCAGCGCCGGCGCGGTGCCCGATGTCGTGGGCACCGTGGGCCTGCTCGAGGTGCCGGGCGGCTCGATCAACGTCGTGCCCGGCCGCTGCCGGTTCAGCCTGGACCTGCGCGCCACCACCGACCCGGCACGCGACGCGCTGGTCGACGCCGTGCTCGCCGAGGCGCGCGACATCGCCGCGCGACGCGGCGTCACGCTGACGCTGGAAGAAACCATGCGCGCCGCCGCCGCGCCGAGCCACCCGCAGTGGCAGGCCCGCTGGGAAGCGGCGGTCGAATCGCTCGGGTTGCCGGTCTTCCGGATGCCCAGCGGCGCGGGCCACGACGCGATGAAGCTGCACGAACTCATGCCGCAGGCCATGCTCTTCATGCGCGGCCTGAACGCCGGCATCAGCCACAACCCGCTGGAAGCCGTCACCACCGACGACACCGAACTGTGCGTGCGCGCCTTCCAGCACCTGATCGAACACCTCCGATGAACCACGCCACCACCGACGACAACATGCTCGCTGCCGCCTACGCCAGCCTGGACGCCTGGATCGACGCCCACTTCGACGAGGAAGTGCGCTTCCTGCAGGAACTGGTGCGCGTGCCCACGCCCACGCCGCCGGGCGACAACGCGCCGCACGCCGAGCGCACCGCAGCCCTGCTGCAGGACATGGGCCTGACCGCCGAAGCCCACCCCGTGCCCGCGCAGGCCGTGCACGACTACGGCCTGCAGTCGTTGACCAACCTGATCGTGCGCCGCCGTTACGGCAACGTCGGCGGCAACGTCGGCGGCAACGACGCTGGCAACGACAACGGCAACGGCGGCCCGGTGATCGCGCTGAACGCGCACGGCGATGTGGTGCCGCCCGGCGAAGGCTGGTCGCACGACCCGTTCGGCGGCGAGGTCGTGGACGGCCGGCTCTACGGCCGCGCCGCCGCGGTGAGCAAGAGCGACTTCGCGAGCTACACCTACGCCGTGCGCGCGCTCGAATCGCTGGGCGTGCCGCTGAAGGGCGGCGTGGAGCTGATCTTCACCTACGACGAGGAATTCGGCGGCGACCTCGGCCCCCGATGGCTGCTCGAGAAGGGCCTGACGAAACCCGACTTCCTGCTGGCCGCAGGCTTCAGCTACCAGGTGGTGACGGCGCACAACGGCTGCCTGCAGATGGAGGTGACCGTGCACGGCGTGATGGCGCACGCGGCCATCCCGGACACCGGCGTCGACGCGCTGCAGGGCGCCGTGGCCATCCTGAACGCGCTGTATGCGCAGAACGAGCGCTACAGGCAGGTCCGCTCCGGCGTGGAGGGCATCACGCACCCGTACCTGAACGTGGGCCGCATCGAAGGCGGCACCAACACCAACGTCGTGCCCGGCAAGGTGGTGCTGCGCCTGGACCGCCGCATGATCCCCGAGGAGAACCCGGTGGAGGTGGAGGCCGAGATCCGCCGCGTGATCCAGGATGCCGCCGCCACGCGGGCGGGCGTCACGGTGGAGATCAGGCGGCTGCTGCTGGCCGAGGCGTGGAAGCCCGACCAGCGCAACGCGCCGCTCGTGCAGGCGCTGCAGCGGCACGGGCAGGCCGTGTTCGGCGAGCCCATCCCCACCAGCGGCACGCCGCTGTACACCGACGTGCGCCTCTTCGGCGCGCACGGCGTGCCGGCCGCCATCTACGGCGCCGGGCCCCGCACGGTGCGCGAGAGCAATGCCAAGCGGGCCGACGAGCACCTGGTGCTCGAGGACCTGCGGCGCGCCACGAAGGTGGTGGCGCGCACGCTGCTGGACCTGCTCAGGGCTTGAGGCCCTGGCGGAAGATCGTGGTGCCGTCGACCGGCGACACGCCCCAGGCCTGGCCCAGGTCGGCGCTGGCCGGCGCCGTGGCCATGTCGAACTTGCCGAGACCGACCTCGACGTACAGGATGCGCCCGTAGGTCGGGCTGGCCACCTTGTCCAGGCAGAACGAAGTGGCCGTGTAGGCCGTGCCCTTGTAGGTCAGCGTACCGTCGGCGTTGAGAACCAGCGTCGCATCGCCTGACTTCACGAAGGCGAAGCTGTCGTCGAATCTACCCTCGGCGCCATTGAACGTTCCCGCATAGGCCGCCAGCTCGGTCGCCGTGGGCACGGCCACGGCGCCGGCCACATAGCCTGCCGTGTTGCAGGTCAGCGTGACGGCACCACCGCCGCCGCCGCCAGCGCCGGGGTCGACCGGTGTCTCGTCGTCATCGCCACCACCGCCGCAGGCGGAGAGCATCAGGGCGGCCAGCAGGCTGGCCAAGAGAGTCTTGTTGCGGTTCATCGGGAGCCTCCTCGGTTGGGTTCACTGGCTTACGCCGGAACCCGACCGGAAAGGGATCACCCGTTGCAGCGCGCCGCTTCGGCGGTGGCCTGCAGGGCCTGGGGCGCCAGCGGTCGGGGCAGCACGCTACGCCGGTTCTGGTCGGCCAGGCTGGCGGCGGCCTGGCGCTGCAGGGCGCAATCGGCGGCCGAGCGGCCGAAGTGCCAGGTGGCCAGCGCGGCCTCGCGGGCCAGCGTCACGTTGAAGGGCTCGCGGCCGGCGGCTGCGGCCAGCACCGCCACGGCCTCGCGGCCCTGGGCGATCAGGCTCTCGCGTTCGGCTGCCGGGACGGCGGCGCCCAGCAGAACGCGGGCGCGGACGAGCCTGAACTTGGCGGACCCCTCGGGGTCGTCGGCGTCCTCGCCCGGGGCGGTGCCGAGCGCCCGCATGCGCGTCACGGCCTCGGCTTGGCGGCCCACGAGCGCCAAGGCCAGCGCGTGGTCTCGCTCGGACTCCAGAAGCCGCGGCTTGAGCGCGCCAACCTGCGGGAAGCGATCGCGCAGGCGCCGCAGCAGCGCGTTCTCGCGCTCGTACCAGAGCAGCGCCGCATCGTGGCGGCCCGCCTGGTACAGCTGTTCGGCCAGCGGGCCGTAGCCGTTGGCGACGTTGCGCTGCGCGCGCTCGTTGTTCGGGTCCTGCTGCGCCACGGACTCGCGCAGCGCGATGGAGCGCTCCCACAGCGCCACTCCCTCGTCGATCGCGCCGGTGTCGATCAAGGCATCGGCCAGGCGGCCCTGGGTCAGGTAGGCCCAGCGCTTCCAGACGGGGTTGTCCGGCTGCGCGGCGGTGAGACGGTCCACCACGCGCTGGCTGCGGCGCATGGTGGCCAGCGCGGCCGCGTAGTCGCCACCCAGGCGCTGGAAGTCGGACAGCTGGTTCAGCAGGCCGTTGGCGCCTTCGGGAATCACCATCGAGTCGGGGAACCGGCGCTCCAGCGCCTCGAGATCCTTCGCCAGCGCCTCGATGGCGGGGCGCGCCCGGGCGTAGTCGCCCAGGCTGCGGTTGCCGGGCCAGTAGTAGATGGACGCCAGGTAGCGCTCGCTCTCGATGCGCTTCATCTGCGCCACCGGGTCGTCGGCCTTGGCGGCCGCGATCACGGCCGCGCTGTCGGCGGCCTGGCGGTAGTGCAGCGCGGCGGCGGGCAGGTCTCCGAGGCTGCGCGCGTTGTCGCCCATTCGCTCGCTGACGGCCAGCAGGCCCGCCACGTTCCTGAGGTCCTTCGGAGCGCGCGCGGCCAGGGCCAGGCGCAGCTGCTGCGCCTTCGCGAAGCTCTGCGCCGCGTCCTTCGGGCGCCCGAGGTTGGACTGCATGGTGTTGCCCTGGATGTCGCCCACGCGCTCGTAGGCCTCGGCCAGATCGCTCAGCAGCGCGGCATCGCGGATGCGCTCCGACGACAGGCGGTCCAGGTACTGCAGCGATGTCTGCACCAGCTTCTCGCGGCCCGCCGTGGGGCCGTCGCGCAGGGCCTTGTCGACATCGAAGAGCATCGTGCGCGCGAACTGGTGCACGTCCTGGAAACGACGCTCGGCCAGATGGGCCTGCCAGAGCGACACCGCCGTGCCGCCGACCAGCGCCGCCGCCGCCAGGACCCCCGCGGCCACGGCCACCCGGTTGCGGCCCACGAACTTGCGGGAACGGTAGAGCCAGCTCGCGGGCTGTGCGCTCACGGGGTAGCCGCCGAGGTAGGCGCGCACGTCCGCCGCGAGCGCATCGACGCTGACATAGCGCCGCTCGACAGGCTTTTCCAGGGTCTTCAGCAGGATGTTGTCGAGGTCGCCCTGCAGCCGGCGCCGCGTGGCCAGCCAGCCGGCGGGCATGTGGGGGCCAGGGCTCAGGCTGCTGGGGCGGGTGGGGTCCTCCTCCAGCACCGCGCGGGCGGCCTCGATGGCGCTGGTGGCCTCGCGGCCGTAGGGGCGCTGCCCTGTCAGCATGACGTACAGCAGCACGCCCAGGCTGTAGAGGTCGGTGGCCGTGGTCACCGGCTCGCCGCGAACCTGCTCGGGGCTGGCGTACTGCGGCGTGAAGGCGCGCTGGCCGGCCTGCGTGGCGCCGGAGTCGGCGTCCTGCGGGTCCAGGGCCTTGGCGATGCCGAAGTCCAGCAGCTTGACCTGCCCCTCGTCGTCCACCAGGACGTTGCCGGGCTTCAGGTCGCGGTGCACGAGCAGATGGCGGTGCGCGTGCGCCACGGCGTCGGCGAGTTGCAGGAAGCGCTGCAGGCGCGCCTCGAGCGGCAGGCCGGCGCAGGCCTCGTCGATGGGGCGACCGTGCACTCGCTCCATCACGAAGTAGGGCAGGCCGTCGGCGCTGCGGCCGGCGTCCAGCAGGCGTGCGATGTGCGGGTGCGACAGGCGAGCCAGCGCCTGCTGCTCGAGCGCGAAGCGGCCCAGCACCGCTTCGGAATCCATGCCGCGCTTGAGCAGCTTCACGGCGGCCTCGCCGGCGTAGGCGCCATCGTCGCGCCGGGCCAGCCATACCTCGCCCATGCCGCCGCTGCCCAGCAGCGAGACGATGCGCCAGGCACCCAGGCGCTGGCCTTCGCGCCCGGCCGGCGGCGCCTCAGGCACCGCCGGCGGCACCGCGCCTTCCTCGAGGAACGCGGATTCCTCCTCGGCATGGCCGAGCAGCGAGCGCACCTCGGCCACCACGGACGTGTCGAGCGAGGGATCGGCCAGCACGGCCTCGCGGCGGTCGGCGGGGAGCGAGGCGACGGCGTCGAAAAGTGAACGCACCGCGGCCCAGTCGGGGCGCGGTGCGGAGCTTGGGTCGGTCATGGCTGTGAATCTAGCCGAGCCTGCCGACCCCGGGGCGCGCGTTCAGCGCAGCACGAAGGTGTACTTCACGGTGTAGTCCAGCGTGATCGGGCTCGTGATGCGGGCGCTGATGGTGCCGACCGGATCGACGAAGCTGCACTCGGTGATGGTCACGCCCGGGGGCAGGGCCGAGTTGACATCGCCGCTGCCGCAGAAATCGCTCTGGCTGGCGGGTTTGCCGGGCAGCCCGTTGACGCAGATCTCGGGGATCGGCACGCCACCCAGGCCCGCGACGGTCGTCTGCACGATCATCGAGTAGGTGCCAGGCGTCGGGTTCGGAGCGCAGGCGCCCAGGTTGACGTCGATCTGGCCGCCGCCGCCCGAAGCGCCGCCGCTCCAGCTGATGGTGAAGCCGACCGTGGAGATGTTGCCGTTCCACGTGATCAGCACGTCGCCACCGGGCGAGTTGATGGTCTGCGTGCAGGCGCCGGCATTGCAGCTGAAGCTCACGCGCATCGCGTCGAGCACCGCGTCCAGGCCCTGGCCGTTGGCGCTGAAGGTCTGCGTGAAGATGTTGGTGGACGCCGGGTCCACGCCCGCATTGCGCATCACCGCCTGCAGGTTGGCGTTCACGGTGGCGGCTGCGGCCAGCACCTGATCGGCCGTGGGCGCGTTGGCGGCCCATGCGGCAGCCAGGTCGGCCAGCGGCTTGTTGCCCCAGGCCTGCGACAGTGCCAGGGTGGTCAGCGGCGTCAGGTTGGCGCGGCCCGCGGCCGGCGCGTAGCTGTACCAGGTGTTGCCCGCGGCATCGGTCACCTTCAGCGCGTAGGGCGCGCCTTCGGGGATGTCGATCGAGTAGCTGCCGTCTGCGCCCGTCGTGGCGGTGATGGTCTCGCCCCGCACGTTGATGCCGGTCACGACCGCGTTCGGGATCGCCGCGCCGACAGCGGCGACGCCCGTGATGGTGGCCTTGGCCACCGGCGGCGGCGTCGTGCCGCCCGTGTCGTCGTCACCGCCACCGCAGGCCGCCAGGAGCACCGCCAGCCCCGTCACCAGCGCCAGTCGGCGCGTCTTCTGCCAAGCCCTGAACATGTTCTTCATCCCTGTTGGTGCCCCCCGGATCAAGGGGCTTCAGTGGCTTACGCCGGGGAAAGGGCCGTGATGGCTCACGCAAGGCGTGATCTGCTTCACGGGTCCGGCGCCGATGCCGGCCCACAATGGATTCATGCATGCCGAAACCGCCCCGGATCCCGGCGCCATCACCCAGTGGCTGGCGCAGTTCGAGACGCCCTCGCCCGAGGCGGGCGAGCGGCTGTTCGCGCTGCTCTACGACGAGTTGCGGCGCATGGCGCGCAACCACCTGCGGCGCGAGAACCCCTCCCACACGCTGAGCGCCACGGCGCTGGCGCACGAGGCGTGGTTCCGCATGGCCGAGCAGACGCGCACGCAGTGGAAGAACCGCAGCCACTTCCTGGCCGTGTGCTCGACCATGATGCGGCGCATCCTCGTGAACCACGAACTCGCCCGTCGCGCCGCCAAGCGCGATGCCGAGATGGTGGCCGTGACGATGTCGGGCCTGGAGCAGATCGCCGGCCCGGTGGACCGCGACCTGGTGGCGGTGCACGAGGCCCTGCTGGCTTTCGAGGCCGTGGACCCACGCGCCGCGAAGGTGGTGGAGCTGCGATTCTTCGGCGGCCTGGAGAACGAGGAAGTGGCCGAGGCGCTGGGCGTGTCGCCCGCGACCGTGAAGCGCGACTGGGCCATCGCCCGGGCCTGGCTGCACCGCGAGCTGGCTCAGCGGCCCTGACGGCCTGGCGGCTGCGGCAGCCCTGCTGCGGCACCTGCGGCACCTGCGGAGCCCGCTCGCGGCGAGCCGCGTCCTCAAGCGGTGGCCACCCTCTGCCGATATCGAGGAACTGCCGTCAACGCCCGAAGCCCCGCCATGGATGCCGTCTCCAGTGTCACCACCGCCGCGTCCAGCGCCCAGCCCGGCACCGTTCAGGGCAGTGCGGCCCTCATGGTGCTGAACAAGGCCATGGACATCGATGCGGCATCGGCGGCACAGCTGATCGCCGCGCTGCCCGACCCGGCGCTCGCCACGTCGGGCACCCTCGGAACGCAGGTCAACACCTACGCCTGACCGGCTGACCGGCTGACCGGCTAGAGCTTCAGCTCCAGGCGGAGCTGCCAGTTCACGTTCGACGGCGTCAGGGTGCGCGTGGTCTCGGTCTCGTCGCCGTTCACGAAGCGGGTGAAGTCGTCGCTGTCGCGCGGCAACGCGTTGCCGGCCGACAGCCGCAACGCCACGCCGGGGCTGAACGTCCACAGGCTGAACACGTCGAACACGCGCCGCGTGCTCACGCCCACGCGCTGGTCGGCGCTGGTCTGCGTCTCGTAGGCCGGCACCCAGTTGATGTTGGCGCCGGTCTTCAGCGGCAGGCCGGGCCAGCGGTAGTCGGCACCCAGGTTGGCGCTGGCGCCGGGTTGCTGGTCGAGCCGGTTGTCGGGGCCGGGCACGCCTTCCACGCGCGAATGGAACACGGACAGGTTGCTGCGCACCTCGACCCGCGGGCTCCCCGCCAGCCACTGGTCGAGCCGGCCCTTGGCCTCGAGCTCCAGGCCCTGCGTGGTGGCGTCGCCGATGTTGCGCGTGCGCGCCACCCAGCGCGGAACCGGGCTCCAGGACACGGTCTCGAGCGTGGTGACGCTGCGCATCAGGTCGCGGATCTGGCGCCTGAACAGGCTGGCGCTGAGAACGCCGCCGCCGGCGGGGTAGTGCTCCCAGGCGAGGTCGATGCCGGTGGCGAGCTCGGGCTTCAGGTCGGGGTTCCCCGCGCGGTCGGGGAAGTTCGGGGCATTCGGGCCCTCGACCGGGTACCGCGTGTTCGGGCTGGGCCGCGCGATCAGGTTGTTCAATGCCGGCGCGCGCCAGCTGCGGGTGAGGCTCACGCGCACCTGGCTGCGGCTGGCGGGGTCCGGTTTCCAGACGGCGTGCGCGAGCGGCGTGAAGACGCTGTTGAGGTTGGCGGGGCGGCCGCCGCCGTCCAGGTCGCCCTGGTCGCCCACCGTGCGGATGCCTTCCCAGCGCAGGCCGAGGTGCGTGGCCCATTGCGGCGCCGGGGTCCACTCGTTCTGGGCGTACAGCGCCACCCGGGTGCTCTCGGCACCGAGGTTCTCGCCGAAGTCGGTGAGCAGCGGCTGCCCGTTCTGCAGCAGCGAGCGTCGCTCGCTGCGCTGCGTGCGCTCGATCTCCCCGCCGGTCACGAAGCTGTGCTCGCTGCCGGGGCGCTTCTCGTCGCCGCCCCAGGTCAGGGTGTACTTGCCGCCGAGCGTGAGCGCGTTCTCGCGCGTGTCGCCGCGTTCGTCCAGCACGCGCTCGCTCACGCCGGCGATGGATTCCTCGCGCCGGCTGGTGTTTTCGGCACGCCAGCTGTTGGCATTGGCCGTGGCTTCCAGGCGGCCGGGGCCCAGGCGCTGGCGCCACTGGCCATTCAGGCGCAGGTTGGTGAAGCTGCCCTCGTTGCGGGCGAGCGCCAGGTCATACAGCGGCGTGCCGCCCTGCTGGGACAGCTCGCCGCGCGATTCGCCCTGGTTGTCCGAGCGGAAGAGCCCGGGTGAAATCACCAGCGAATCGCCCTGCGTGCCCAGCCGCCATTGCAGCCGCGCGCCCAGGTTCAGGCCGCGGCGGCGGTCGAACGACTCCCGGGATTCGCTGCTGCTGCTCGGGTCGGCGCCGCCCGTGACGTCGGTCAGCACCAGGCTCTCGTTGCGGTTGCGGCGCAGGAAGGTGCCGGCGTTGAGGTTGTAGGTCAGGTCGCCGGCGCTGTCGTTGTGGGCCCAGAAGACGCCGGGCGTGAGCTCGCCGTCCTCGTACCCGATGCCGACGTTGACATCGTTGAGCCGCTGGCGGAAGCCCTCGCGCAGCACGATGTTGATGGTGCCGGCGATCGCTCGCGCACCGGTTTCTGCCGTGGGAGACCGCAGGATCTCGATGCGCTCGACCTGATCGGGCGTCAGCGATTCGAGCGAGAAACCGCGCGGAATCGGCTGGCCGTCGATCAGGAGCTGTGTGTAGCCGCTGCCCAGGCCCCGCATGCGCGGCGGGCCGCCGCGCCCCGGCGTGCCGGGCGTGGTGACACCGGGGAGGCGGCGCAGGACCTCGCCGACGCTGCTGTCGCCGTACTGTTCGATCTCCTCGCGGCCGATGATGATCTTGGCGGCGGTGGCGCGGCGGCGCGCATCGGTGTCGCTGACGCGCCCGCCGGTGATCTCGACCCGCTGTGCCGCCGCGGGCGCCGATGCAGCGGCCGCCGGCGGGGACGCAGCGGCAGGCGCCGCCGGTGAGGCCGGTGCCCTCGGTGTCGTTGTCGGTGCCGTTGTCGGTGCCGACGGTACTGTCGGTGCGGCCTGCTGTGCGGCCACGGGAGCGGCCAGGGCCGCGCTGAGGAGGAGCAGGGGGGTCTTCACCGGCGGATTGTCGCTGCCCGGATCCCCATTTCGCAGCTTGCGGGCTATTGCGCGCCGCCCCATGCTGCGGCGCAGACCCACTCGAATCGGACACTGCCATGCCGCCGCGCCCCCATGTCTGCCTGGACCGCATCCTGCCGCGCGAACTGTTCCGCCGGCAGGCCACGCGGCCGGTCCGCGGTGGCCGCGTGCGTGCCATCTCGCCGCTGGGCAAGACCTGGATGAACGGCAGCACGCTGCACGTGCGTTTCATCGGCGGCACGGCCGCGCAGCATGCGGTGGTGCGCGAGCAGGCCGGCTGGTGGACGGCGGTGGCCAACCTGGCCATCGTGTTCGACGACACGCCCGACGCCGACATCCGCATCGCCTTCGACGCCAACGACGGCGCCTGGTCCTACGTCGGCACCGACTGCCGCGACATCCCGCAGGACGAACCCACGATGAACCTCGGCTTCCTGGACGGCGGCACCTGCGCCCACGAGTGGGGCCACGCCATCGGCCTGGCCCATGAGCACCAGAACCCTGCCGGCGGCATCGAGTGGAACGAGGCGGTCGTCATCCGCGAGATGGCGCGAAGCCCCAACTTCTGGGACGCCGACACCACGCGCCACAACATCCTGGAGCGCTACCGGGCCGACCAGCTCCATGGCACCGCCTTCGATCCGGAGTCGATCATGCTGTACTTCTTCCCGCCGGAGTGGACCATCGATGGCGTCGGCACCGAAGCCAATCAGACGCTCTCCAGGACCGACCGTGAGTTCGTCGCAGGTGCTGCGATGTACCCGAAACGCGCGCCCACGGTCGACAACGCGACGCCTCTGACAGTCAACGCCCGCCAACGCACGCCGGCCTCGATCGGCGGCTTCGGCGAGGAAGACCTGTTCCGCTTCAGCGTGCAGTCCGAAGGGCGGCACATCATCGACACCCGCGGCCCGTCGGACGTCGTCATGAAGCTTTTCGGCCCGAACCTGCCTACCCGCCTGGTCGCCGAGGACGACGACTCCGGCTACGCCGCCAACGCGCGCATCGCCGCAGACCTGATCGCGGGCGAGTACTGGGTCCAGGTGCGCCACTACAACAACACGGGCGGCGTGGGCGACTACAGCGTGAAGGTGCGCCGAAGCTGAGCCACGGCCGGCTACGATGCGGGTCCGAACAGCGCGCCCCGCCGTGCAGCAACCGACCGCAGTCAGCCAGCAACCCGCCATCATCCAGCGCGCCGCGTCGACGCTGGCCTGGGTCATGGGCGGGCTCGGCGTGCTGCTGATGGTGACGGCAGCGCTCCAGCTGTTCGGCGTCGAAGTGCCGCGCGGCGCATCGATCGCCCGGCTCCTGCTGGGCCTGGCGCTGGTAGCGGGGGCGGCCGTCGCAGCGTGGCTGCTGGCTCGAGGGCAGCCGCACGCGGCAAATGCCCTGCAACTCACCCTGGCCTTCGTGGGCGCGGGCGTGACGGCCCTGGCCGTGGGGGTCGGCCTCAGCGGTGTGGCCGTCCCGGGCGTGTGCGTGCTCATCGTGACGGCGGGCCTGCTGACCGATCAGCGGACGGTGTCCTGGCTGACGCTGCTCTACTTCGTGATCATCGGTGCGCTGGGGTGGGCCGAGTCCAGCGGCTCGATCGCGGGAAGCGCAGCCCTTCATGGGCTGAGCCTGGGTGACCGCATCACGAACCTCGCGCTGCTGGGCGCGGTCGCCTGGGTCTCGGCTCTGCTGGCCAGGCACCTGGTGGGCGAGAGCCTCGCGCAGGCCGAGCGTGAATCGGCCCGGATGGCAAGCTTCGTGCGGCTGGGCAGCGACTGGGCCTGGGAGATGGACGCCAAGGGGCACCTGACCTGGCTCTCTCCATCGTTCGAGGAGCGCACCGGCCGCACGGTGGCCGAGTTCCTGCGCACCAACGAGCCCGGCGGGCCGCAGGCGCTGCCCCGCGGCGGCATCGAGCTCATGCGCGACGCCATGAAGGAGCGGCGCCCCTACCGCAATCTGAGCGTCGCCTTCCTGTGCACGGATGGCGCCGTGCTGCATGTCTGCGGCAGCGGCGAACCCCGGTTCGACGATGCCGGGCGCCTGACGGGCTGGTGGGGCGTGAGCCGGAACGTGACCGAGGAGGTGCTCGGCCAACGGGCGCGCCAGCATCAGCAGCACCTGCTCGACGGCATGGTCAGCACGAGCCCGGACGGGCTGTGCGTGGCGCGCGTCAAGGACGGCCGCATCCAGCTCACCAACCAGAGTTTTCTCGATCTCGTGGGCTGCACCGAGGCCGAGGCCATGGGGCACAACGCCCTGGAGCTCGGCCTGTGGCGCGACCGTGACTCGGCGCTCGCACTGCGCAACGCGCTGCGCGCCGCCCCGGTGGTGCGCGACCTCCGCAGCGAAGGCTGGTCGCGTGACGGCACGCGGCGCGACCTCCTCATCAGCGCCGCCGCGTTCGACTGGGACGGCGAACCCGTGGCAGTGATCATCGTGCGCGACGTGACCGAGCTGCACCGCGCCGAGGCGGAACTGGCCGAGGCCAAGCGCCTGGCAGATCAGGCCAGCGCCGCCAAGAGCGCCTTCCTGGCCACGATGAGCCACGAGATCCGCACTCCGCTCAACGGCGTGATGGGGCTCGCCCGGCTGCTGCAGGAACCGACCCTGGCCCCTCAGCGCCGCACGGAGTATCTGGGCCACCTGATCGACGCCGCCGAGGGACTGGCCGGCATCGTCTCCGACGTGCTGGACCTCTCCAAGATCGAGGCCGGCGAACTGAAGATCGACCAGATCGTCTTCGACCTGCGCGACGTGGTGGCCAGCACCTTCCATACCTTTGCGCCGCTGGGGCGGGAACACGGCCTGGTCATGCACTGCACGGTCGACCGCGACGTGCCAGAACGGGTGTCCGGCGACCCGGTGCGGGTGCGCCAGATCGTCGCCAACTTCCTCAGCAATGCGCTCAAGTTCACGGCGGTGGGCAGCATCGGGCTCCTGGTGGAGAACATCGACGGCGGCCTGATCCGGGTGGCGGTGCACGACACCGGCCCCGGCGTCGACCCGGAACTGCGCGAGCGACTGTTCCGCCCGTTCGCCCAGGCCGACAGTTCCACGACGCGACGATTCGGCGGCACGGGCCTGGGCCTGTCCATCTGCCGCGACCTGGCCGAGCGCATGGGCGGCAGCGTGGGCGTGGACAGCCTGCCGGGCGAGGGCAGCCGCTTCTGGGCCGAACTGCCGCTGCCGGCCGCCGAGACGCCGGCCCCTGCAGGCCTGCCGCCGACGCCCGGCCGGCCCGCGCTGGATGGCCTGCGCGTCCTGGTGGCCGAGGACCATCCGGTGAACATGCTCATCGTCGGCACCATGCTGCGCCGCTTGGGCGCAGAGGTGCTCGAGGCCGTGGACGGCCGGGCCGCAGTCGAGACGGCCATCGGTTCGCATGACCGCCTGGATGCCGTCCTGATGGACCTGCACATGCCCGTCCTGGACGGCCTGGAAGCAGCGCGCCAGTTGCGCGCAGACCCGCGCACCGCAACGCTGCCATTGCTGGCGCTGTCGGCGGCGGTGCTGGCCCATGAACGTGAGCAGGCGCGCGAGGCCGGGATGCCGGTCTTCGTGTCGAAACCGGTGCTCGAGGAAGATCTGGTGCGGGCGCTGGCGCCGCTGATGCGCCGGCACTGACGCATCCCCCGGGCCTTCAGGCCCCCATTCAGGCCGGCTGGTACCCGCGCGGGATCGCCGCCAGCAGGCGCTGCGTGTACTCTTCCTTCGGGGCGGCGAGGATCTGCGCCGCGCTGGCCTGCTCGACCACGCGGCCGTCCTTCATCACCAGCACCTCGTCGCTGATGAAGCGCACCACCGCAAGGTCGTGGCTGATGAAGACATAGGACAGTCCGAACTCGTCCTGCAGGTCGCGCAGCAGGTTCAGCACCTGGGCCTGCACCGACACGTCGAGCGCGCTCACGGCCTCGTCGAGCACCAGCACCTCGGGGTTCAGCGTCAGGCAGCGGGCGATGGCCACGCGCTGGCGCTGGCCGCCGGAGAACTCGTGCGGGTACTTGCCGAACGCGCGGCCGTCCAGGCCCACCTTCTCGAGCAGGGTGCGCGCACGCTGCTCGCGTTCGGCCAGGTCCCGGCCGATGTTGTGGATGACCATCGGCTCGACCAGCGTCTGCCCGATGGTGAAGCGCGGGTTCAGGCTGGCGTACGGGTTCTGGAAGACGATCTGGATGCGCCGGCGCATGACCTGGCGCTCGTTGGCGCTGAGCTTGAGCAGGTTCTTGCCGTCGAAGATGACCTCTCCGCCCGTGGGCTCGTGCAGGCGCAGCAGCGTCAGGCCCATCGTGGTCTTGCCCGAGCCGGATTCACCCACCACGCCCAGCGTGTGGCCCTTGCGCAGCTTGAAGTTCACGTCCTGGACGGCCTTGAACTCGCGCTTGCCGAACAGGCCCTGCTTCAGGAAGAAGCTCTTGGCCAGCGAACGGACTTCCAGCACCACGGCGGCGTCGGGGTCCTTGGCCACGGCCAGGGCCGTGGTGTCGCGGCCGGCGATGTGGTCGTCGATCACCATCAGCCGGGCCGGGTTCTCGGTCAGGCTGGGGCGGCAGGCGAGCAGCGCCTTGGTGTAGCTGTCCTGCGGGTCCGAGAAGATGCGGGCCACGGGGCCCTGCTCACGGATCACGCCGTTGCGCATGACCACCACGTGGTCGGCGATCTCGCCCACCAGGCCGAGGTCATGGCTGATGAAGAGCACGCTCATGCGGTGCTTCTCCTTCAGCTTGCCGATCAGCTCCAGGATCTGGCGCTGGATGGTGACGTCGAGCGCCGTGGTCGGCTCGTCGGCGATCAGCAGCTTGGGCTTGCAGGCCAGCGCCATCGCGATCATCACGCGCTGCTGCTGGCCGCCGGACATCTCGTGCGGGTAGGTGGCCAGGCGCCGCTTGGGCTCGGGCATGCCCACTTCCACCAGCAGTTCCTCGGCGCGCTCGAGCGCAGCCTTGCTGCTCATGCCCAGGTGCTTGATCAGCGGCTCGCAGAGCTGCGCGCCGACGGTGAACACCGGGTTGAGCGACTGCATCGGGTCCTGGAAGACGCAGGCGATGTCCTTGCCGCGCAGGGCCTGCAGGTCCGGCAGCGAAGCCTTGAGCAGGTCGCGGCCCTGCCACAGCACCTGCCCGGTGCGCTCGGCGTTGTCGGGCAGCAGGTTGAGCATCGACATCGCGGTGACGCTCTTGCCGGAGCCGGATTCGCCGACCAGCGCGACGATGGAGTTCTCGGCCACGTCGAAGCTGACGCCCTTGACGGCATCCGCGCGCTGCGCGACGCCGTCGACCTTGCCCATGCGGAAACTGACCTTCAGGTCCTGAATACTCAGCAACATGTCGAGGTCTCCTGCAAAGCCGCCGCTTGGGGGGCCATGAACCAAGTGATCTGGGGGGTCATGCTCACTCCAGTCCGCGCAGCTTGGGGTCGAGCGCGTCGCGCACGGCATCGGCCAGCAGCGAGAACGCGGTCACGAACACGGCCATGAAGACCGTCGCGGCGGCCAGCTGCCACCAGTAGCCCAGGATCAGTTCGCTCTGCGCCTCGGCGAGCATCGTGCCCCAGGACACGTCCTCGACGCCGACGCCCAGGCCCAGGTAGGACAGGATGACCTCGGCCTTGATGAAGCCCACCACCAGCAGGCTCATGCGCACCAGGATCACGTGGCTGATGTTCGGCAGGATGTGCTTGAACATGCGGCTCCAGGTGCTGGCGCCGATGGCCTCGGCCGAGCGGACGTATTCGCGCGCGCCGTGCTTCATGAATTCGGCACGCACCTGGCGGTACAGGCCCGTCCAGCCGGTGAGCCCGAGGATCAGCACCACCGTCAGGATGCCGCGCCCGAACACCGCCGCGAAGGCGAAGATCAGCAGAATGCCGGGAATGGACTCGAAGACGTTGTAGAGCCACTCCAGCGCGTCGCCGATCTTGCCGCCGAAGAAGCCGCTGAAGGCGCCCAGCATGGTGCCGATGCCAGTGGCCAGGACGGCCGCCAGCACGCCCACGAACACCGAGATCTCGGTGCCCTTGATCGCCTTGGAGAGCACGTCGCGGCCCAGGCGGTCGGCGCCCAGGGCCAGCGTCTCGGCCTTCACGGTCTCGGTGGTCTTGAGCTTGGCGGCGGCCTCGTCCCATTCCTTGTAGCGCGGGGCCAGGGGGTCCACGGCCGACAGGTCGACGTTCGGGCCCTTGGGCACCTCGATGGCGCCGATGGCCTCGGGCGGGCGCGGGCCCAGCAGGGTGGGCGGCGCGTTGGCCACACCCACTTCGTCCTGCCAGTGCTTGGCCACGAGCCCCAGCCAGGAGGCCAGGATCAGCACCAGGAAGGCGACGACGATCAGCGCCGACACCATGCCCACGCGGTCGGTCTTGAAGCGGCGCCAGGCGGCGTGCCAGACGCCTTCGGAGCGCTCGACGGCGCCGGCGGAGGGAGACAGCACTGCACTCATTTGAGCACCACCCGCGGGTCGACCAACTTGAACATCACGTCCACGGCCAGGTTGATCAGCATGGTCAGCACGGCCAGGTACACGGCAATCGCCTGGATGACGGGGTAGTCGCTGCGGTTCACCGCCAGCAGCACCTCGCGGCCCAGGCCGGGGATCGAGAAGAAGACCTCGATCAGGAAGGAGCCGACGAACACGCCCGGCAGCGCCAGCCCGATGTTGGTCAGGATCGGGATCATCGCGTTGCGCAGCACGTGCTTGAACATGATGGTGTTCTCCGTCAGGCCCTTGGCCCGCGCGGTGCGCACGTAGTCGTGTCCCAGCTCATCCAGGAAGAAGGTGCGGTACAGCCGTGTGTACGGCGCCAGCGACACCGCCACCGCCAGCAGCACGGGCAGCGGCGCGTAGGTGACGAGGTTCGTCCAGACGCTGTCGCTCCAGCCCTGTACCGGGAACCAGCCGAGCTGGAAGCCGAACACGTACTGGCCGACGATGACGTACACCAGGAAGCTGATCGACAGCGCGACGGTGCTGACCACCATGATGGTCCGGTCGGCCAGCGAGCCGCGGCGGTAGGCCACCCACATCGCGATGGGCAACGCGATGATGACCTCGAGCACGAGGATGGGCAGCATCACCGTCAGAGTGGCCGGCAGGCGCGTGGCGAAGAGGTTGCTCACCGCCTCGTTGGTCGCCCAGCTCTTGCCCCAGTCGAAGGTGACCACGCTCTTCAGGTAGATCCACAACTGGTACCAGACGGGTTCGTCCAGGCCGAGTTGCTGGCGAATGGCCGAGATCTGCTCGGGCGTGGCGTTAAGGCCACCGAGGATCTCGGCGGGGTCGCCGCCGAAGTACTTGAACAGAAAGAACACGAGCAGCACGACGCCGAGGATGGTCGGCACCATTTGCCACAAGCGCCGCAGAAGGTAGGCGGCCATAGTTTGAGCTCTCACTCCCTGGTTTGGGAAGGCGCGAGTGTACGGGCGCACCGGGCGGTTCAACCCCCGCGTTTCCGCGAAGCAACCCCCGTGCCCGGTGGGTTCCCCTGTGCCGCGAAGGGGCGCACGCGGCTAGACTGCGCCCTTCGCTGTTCCCACGTCTCACCATGAACCGTTCCGTCCTGCTGGCGCTGGCCACGAGCCTGGCGCTGGCGTGTGGCGCCGGGTCCGCGCAGACTGCCGTGCCCGCGAAGGTGTTCCGCTACGCCTTCCCGATCGCCGAAACCGGTTTCGACCCGGCGCAGATCTCGGACCTGTACTCACGCACCGTCGCCGCCGCGATCTTCGAGGCACCGCTCACGTACGCCTACCTGGAGCGTCCGGCGCGGGCGGTGCCGCAGACCGCCGTCGCGCTGCCCGAGATCACCGACGACGGGCGCACATTCACCTTCCGCATCCGCCCCGGCATCTTTTTCGCCGACGACCCCGCATTCAAGGGGAAGAAGCGCGAGCTCACCGCGGCCGACTACGTCTATGCCATCAAGCGGCACTACGACCCCAAGCACAAGAGCCCCAACCTCTTCCAGCTCGAGAACGCCGGCATCCTCGGCCTGACGGAGCTGCGCAGGAAGCTCATCGACGCCAAGCTGCCCTTCGACTACGACGCCGAGGTCGAGGGCCTGAAGACGCCCGACCGCTACACCTTCGTGGTGCGCATCAAGCAGCCGGCGCCGCGCTTCTACTACCTCTTCACCGACGGCGCCGTGATGGGTGCGGTGGCGCGCGAAGTGGTCGAAGCCTATGGCGACACCATCATGGCGCACCCGGTCGGAACCGGCCCGTACCTGCTGAAGGACTGGAAGCGGTCGTCCCGGATCGTGCTGGAGCGCAACCCGAACTTCCGCGACGAGCGCTACGCAGAGAACCCACCCGCGAACGACCCGCAGGCACAGGCGATGGCGCGGGCCCTGGCGGGCCGCAAGCTGCCGATGGTCGACCGCATCGAGATCGGCATCGTCGAGGAACAGCAGCCGCGCTGGCTGGCCTTCCTGAACGGCGAGCACGACTTCCTGGACCGCCTGCCCAACGAGTTCGCGCCGAGCGCGATCCCGAACAACAAGCTCAGCCCGCATCTCGCGAAGCAGGGCATCCAGATGGCGCGGGCGCCGCTGGTGGACGCGACCCTCTCCTACTTCGGCATGGAGAACCCGGTGGTGGGCGGCTACACGCCCGAGCGCGTGGCCTTCCGCCGCGCGATGGCGCTGGCCTACGACACCCAGCAGGAGATCGAGCGCGTGCGGCTCGGCCAGGCCATTCCGGCGCAGTCGGTGATTCCGCCGCTGATGTCGGGTTACGACCCGGCCCTCAAGACCGAGATGAGCGAGCAGAGCGTGCCGCGCGCCAAGGCCCTGCTCGACCTCTACGGCTGGGTCGACAAGGACGGCGACGGCTGGCGCGACCAGCCCGACGGGAAGCCCCTGGTGCTGGAGTATTCGAGCCAGCCCGACCAGCTCTCGCGCAAGCTGCAGGAGCTCTGGCAGAAGGCGGCCGATGCCGTGAACGTGCGCATCAGCTTCAAGATCGCCAAGTGGCCCGAGCAGCTGAAGGCCAGCCGGACCGGCAAGCTGATGATGTGGGGCGTGGCCTGGGGCGGCGTGAGCCCGGACGGCAGCTACTTCCTCGACCTGCTCTACGGCCCCAACAAGGGCCAGGCCAACCACGCGCGCTTCGACCTGCCGGAATTCAACCGGCTGTACGAGCAGCAGCGGGTGCTGCCCGACGGCCCCGAACGCGAGGCCCTGATCCGCCAGGCCAAGCTGCTGGCCGTGGCCTACATGCCCTACAAGGCCACCAGCCACCGCGTGGCGACTGACCTGCTTCACGCCAACGTGACCGGCTACCGCCGCCACCCGTTCCTGCGGGACTTCTTCCGCTACGTCGACGTCGAACCGACCCGCCTGCCATGAACCTGCGTCTGCGCCATCTGCTGTCCGCGGCGCTTTGCGCCCTGTCCCTGAGCGCGGGGGCCGCCGAACCGCCGAAGGTGCTGCGCTTGGCGTTCAACAGCGCCGAGACTGGTTTCGACCCCGCGAAGATCTCGGACCTGTACTCCCGCACGGTCACGCCGCACATCTTCGAGGGCCTGTACCAGTACGACCACCTGGCGCGGCCGTTCAAGATCCGGCCCCTGACAGCCGCCGGGATGCCGGAGGTGTCGGCGGACTTCCGCACCTGGACGATCCGCATCCAGCCCGGCATCTATTTCCAGGACGACCCCGTCTTCAAGGGCCAGAAGCGCGAGCTGACGGCGGCCGACTACGTCTACACGTTCAAGCGGCCGATGGACCCGGCCAACAAGAGCCCCTTCGCCTCGGTGATCGAGGACATGGGGCTGGTGGGCCTGGTGGCGCTGCGCGACGAGGGCGTCAAGAACAAGAAGCCCTTCGACTACGACCGCGAGATCGAAGGCGTGCGCGCACTCGACCGCTACACGATCCAGTTCAGGTTGGCGCAGGTGCGGCCGCGGTTCATCGAGTCGCTGGCCACTGGCGACGTTCTCGGCGCCACGGCGCGCGAGGTGATCGAGCACTACGGCGACGCCAGCATGGCGCACCCGGTGGGCACCGGCCCGTTCCGGCTGGCGCAGTGGCGGCGCAGCTCGCTGATCGTTCTCGAACGCAACCCGACCTATCGCGAGCGCTTCTACGACGCCGAGCCCACGGCAGACGACGCCGAGGGGCAGGCACTCGTGGCGCGCTTCAAGGGCCGCCGCCTGCCGATGATCGACCGCGTCGAGATCAGCATCATCGAGGAAGAGCAGCCGCGCTGGCTGGCCTTCCTGAACGGCGACCTCGACATCACCAACGTGCCCGCGGCCTTCATCGGCCAGGCACTGCCGGGCGGCAAGATCGCACCGCACCTTGCGAAGCGGGGCATCCAGCTGAAATCCGTGCTGAACGCCGACGGCGTCTACACGTTCTTCAACATGGACGACCCGATGGTCGGCGGCTACGAGCCCGCACAGGTGGCGCTGCGCCGCGCGCTGTCGCTGTCGCTGGACGTCCAGCGGGTGATCCGGCTGCTCTACCGCGGGCAGGCGATCCCGGCCCAGTCGCTGCTGATCCCGCACACCAGCGGCTACGACCCCAAGTTCAAGAGCGAGATGGGTGACTACGACCCGTCGCGCGCGCGGGCTCTGCTGGACCTGTACGGCTACGTGGACCGCGACGGCGACGGCTTCCGGGAGCGCCCGGACGGCAAGCCGCTGACGGTGGAAGTGGCCACGCAACGCTCGCAGTTCAACCGCCAGTTCGACGAGCTCTGGAAGAAGGACTTCGAAGCCGTCGGCGTGCGAACCACGTTCTACACGGGCCAGTGGGCCGAGCAGTTGAAGGCCGCCTATGCCGGCAAGCTGCAGATGTGGACGCTGGGCGGCTCGGCCACCAGCCCGGACGGCCAGGACACCCTGATCTCGTACTACAGCAAGCAGATCGGCAGCGGCCAGAACTTCGGCCGCTTCCGCAACGCCCGCATGGACGAGATCTACGAACGCACGCAGCAGTTGCCCGACGGACCGGAGCGGGACGCGCTGTTCCGCGAGGCCAAGATCATCGGCGCCGCCTTCATGCCGTACAAGAGCCTGATGCACCGCATCAGCAACGACCTGACCTACGGCTACCTCGTGGGCCATCGCCGGCCCTTGTTCTGGACCGAGTGGTATCACATGGTCGACATCGACAGGAGCAACCCGTGAAGCCCTCCCATGTGCTCGCCGCTGTGGCGGCATCTCTAGCGCTGGCCTTCGGCGCGTCGGCCCAGCAGGCGGCGCCAACGGCGTCGGCGCCCAAGAAGGTCCTGAAGGTGGCGTTCAACACGCCCGAAACGAGCTTCGACCCGGTGCAGATCAGCGACCTGTACTCGCGCACCATCACGCCGCACATCTTCGAGGGCCTGTACCAGTACGACCACCTCGCGCGGCCCGCGAAGATCAAGCCGCTGACGGCGCTGGCCCTGCCCGAGGTGTCGGCCGACTTCCGCACCTGGACCGTGCGCGTGCAGCCGGGCATTTTCTTCGCCGACGACCCGGCCTTCAAGGGCCGCAAGCGCGAGCTCACCGCGCGCGACTACGTCTACTCCATCCTGCGCACCGCCGACCCGGCCAACCGCAGCGAGCTCTGGACCTACATCGCGTCGCTGAAGATCGCGGGGCTGGCCGAGAAGCGCCAGAAGCACCTCGACGCCAAGACCCCCTTCGACTACGAGACCGAACCCGAAGGCCTGCGCACGCTGGACCGCCAGACGCTGCAGTTCAAGCTCTCGCAGCCGAACCCGCGCTTCCTGGGCGCGCTGGCCAGCTCGGACCTCCTCGGCGCCGTGGCACGCGAGGTGGTCGAAGCCTACGGCGACAAGATCGGCGAGCACCCGGTGGGCACGGGCCCGTTCCGGCTGAAGAGCTGGCGCCGCAGCTCGCAGATCGTGCTGGAGCGCAACCCGACCTACCGCGAGCGCTTCTACGACGCGGAGCCCGCAGCCGACGACGCCGAGGGCCAGGCCATCCTGGCGCGGCTCAAGGGCAAGCGCCTGCCCATCGTCGACGAAGTCCACGTCGCCATCATCGACGAGGACCAGCCGATGTGGCTGTCCTTCCTGAACGGCGAGATCGACGCGCTCGCGTCCAAGTACGGCGCGGTGCCCGCGGCCTTCGTGACGCAGGCCATGCCCAACGGCAAGCTTGCGCCGAACCTGGCCAAGCGCGGCATCCAGGGCAAGCAGGCCGTCAACGCCGACATCGCCATCACCTACTTCAACATGGAGGACCCGGTGGTGGGCGGCTACACGCCGGACAAGATCGCGCTGCGGCGGGCGCTCAGCCTGGCGATGGACGTGGACCGCGAGATCCGCATCATCCGCCGCGGCCAGGCCATCCCGGCGCAGAGCAACATCGTGCCCTACACCACGGGCTACGACGCCAACTTCAAGAGCGAGGCCGGCGACTACGACCCCGCCCGCGCCCGCGCGCTGCTCGACATGTACGGCTACAAGGACCGCGACGGCGACGGCTGGCGCGAGCTGCCCGATGGCAAGCCGCTGGTGATCGTGCGCGCCACCCAGCCCGAGCAGATCTACCGACAGTACGACGAACTCTGGCGCAAGAACCTGCAGGTCATCGGCGTGCGCACCACCTTCGAGACCGGTCAGTGGCCCGAGCACCTGAAGAAGGCACGCGCGGGCAAGCTGCAGGTGTGGTCGCTGGGCTCGTCCGCCGACGGCACCGACGGCCAGCGCGCGCTGTACCGGCTGCACGGCCCGCAATCGGGCTCGCAGAACCTGGCCCGCTTCAAGAGCGATGCCTTCGACGCCGTCTACGACAAGATGGCGCAACTGCCCGACGGACCGGAGCGCGAGGCGCTGTTCCTCGAGGCGAAGAAGATCTCCATCGCCTACGCGCCGTACAAGCCCACGGTGCACCGCATCAGCACCGATGTCTGGTACCCCTGGCTCGACGGCTACCGCCGGCCGCCGTTCTGGAACGAGTGGTGGCATCTGGTGGACGTGAACCCGGAGATGCGCGCCAAGGCCCTGCAGTGAAGCCAGCGTCGTTCGCCAGGCTGCTGTCGGCGGCCACCCTTGCCGCAGCGCTGGCGGCGGCGCTGACGACGCCCCTGCGCGCAGCAGCCGCAGCCGCCGCCGAGCCGCAGAAGGTCCTGCGCTACGCCTTCCGCGTGGCCGAGACCAGCTTCGACCCCGCGCAGGTGAACGACATCTACTCGCGCACCGTCACGCCGCACATCTTCGAGGGGCTGTACGGCTACGACCACCTGGCCCGGCCGGCGAAGATCCGGCCGCTCACGGCCGAGGGCATGCCGGAGGTCAGCGCCGATTTCCAGACCTGGACGGTGCGCGTGCGCCCGGGCATCTACTTCGCCGACGACCCGGCCTTCAGGAACGCGAATGCGGGCTCCAACGCGGCCCCGAACGCACCGGCGCGGCGCGAGCTCACCGCGGCCGACTACGTCTACAGCTTCAAGCGCTTCGCCGACCCGGCGCTCAAGAGCCCCACCTGGACGGGCCTCGACCAGCAGGGCATCGTCGGTCTCGCGGCGCTGCGCAAGCAGGCGCTCGAATCGAAGAAGCCCTTCGACTACGACCGCCCCATCGAAGGCCTGCAGGCGCTGGATCGCTACACCATCCAGTTCCGGCTGCAGGCGCCACGCCCGCGCTTCCTGCAGACCATCGCCACCAGCGACCTCTACGGCGCCGTGGCACGCGAGGTCGCCGAGGCCTACGGCAGCAACATCGGCGCGCACCCGGTGGGCACGGGGCCGTTCCGGCTGGTGCAGTGGCGCCGCAGTTCATTCATCGCGCTGGAGCGCAACCCCGGCTACCGCGAGCGCTTCTACGACGCGGAGCCCGCGGCCGACGACGCCGAAGGGCAGGCCCTGCTGGCGCGCTTCAAGGGCCGCCGCCTGCCGATGGTGGACCGCGTCGAGATCAGCGTGATCGAGGAAGAACAGCCGCGCTGGCTGAGCTTCCTGCAGGGCCGGCACGACTTCATCGAGCAGATGCCGGCGGAGTTCATCGATGTCGCCATGCCCAACGGCCGCGTGGCCCCCAACCTGGCCAAGCAGGGCGTGAAGGGCTACCGCATCGTGCGGCCCGATGTCTTCATGGTGCTGTTCAACATGGAGCACCCGGTGGTGGGCGGCGTCGCCCCAGAGCGCGTGGCGCTGCGGCGCGCCATCGGCCTGGCGTTCGACGTGCCGCGCGAGATCGCGCGCGTTTGGCGGGGGCAGGCCATCCCGGCGCAGGCGCCCATCGTGCCCGGCACGCTGGGCTACGACCCCGCGTTCAAGAGCGAGATGGGCGACTACGACCCCGCGCGCGCCAAGGCCCTGCTCGACCTGTACGGCTACGCCGACCGCGACGGCGACGGCTGGCGCGACCTGCCCGACGGCCGGCCGCTGGTGCTGGAGATCTCCACGCAGCCCGACAACCAGTCGCGCGCGATCGACGACCTGCGCGCCAAGAACCTCGCGGCCGTGGGCCTGCGCGTGCTCTACAAGCCGGCCAAGTGGCCCGAGAACCTGAAGGCCGCGCGCAGCGGCAAGTACATGATGTGGCGGGTGGGCGGCTCGGCGGCGGCGCCCGACGGGCAGCCGTCGCTGGCGCGGTACCACGGCGCGCAGATCGGCGGGCAGAACATGGCGCGCTTCTCGCTGCCCGCCTTCGATGCCCTCTACGACCGCATGGAGCTGATGCCCGACGGCCCGGAGCGTGAGGCGCTGTTCCGCGACGCCAAGCTCATCGCCGCGGCCTACGCGCCGTACAAGACGCTCATCCACCGCATCGTCACCGACCTCGCGCAGCCGCAGCTCACGGGCTACCGCCGGGCGCTGTTCTGGCAGGACTGGTGGCACATGGTGGACATCGACTCCGCCGCCGTCGCGGCGGCCGCAAAGCGATGAGCCTGCAGCGTCGTCGGCTCCTGCAGGGCGCAGCCGCGGTGTCGGTGTGGCCGGCCACCGGGAAGGCTGCGCCGCCGAAGGTGCTGCACATCGCATTCCCGACGCCGGAATCCACCTTCGACCCGCCGCAGACCAACAGCGACCGGTACTCCAACGAGATCATCGCGCAAATCCTGGAGTCCCCGCTGGGCTACGACTACCTGGCGCGCCCGGTGCAGCTGGTGCCGGTCACGGCGGCCGCCCTGCCCGAGGTGTCGGCCGACGGACGCACGTTCACGTTGCGGCTGAAGCCCGGCATCTACTTTGCCGACGATCCGGCCTTCAAGGGCAGGCGCCGCGAGCTGGTGGCCGAGGACTATGTCTACGCCATCAAGCGCTTCTACGACCCGCAGTACAACTCCGCCGACCTGTACCTGTACGAAGGCCTGAAGCTGCCCGGCCTGAGCGAGCTGCGGCAGAAGGCCCTGAAGACGCGGCAGCCCTTCGAGTACGACACGCCCGTGGAAGGCGTGCGCGCGCTCGACCGCTACACGCTTCGGGTGCAGCTCGGCGAGACCGACCCGCGCTTCGTCTACCGTTTCGCCGACCCAGCGATCATGGGCGCGGTGGCGCGCGAGGTGGTGGAGTTCTACGGCAAGGACATCGGCGCGCACCCCGTGGGCACAGGCGCCTTCCGCCTCAAGGCCTGGCGGCGCGCGTCGCGCATCGAGCTCGAACGCTCGCCCAGCTTTCGCGAGACGTACTACGAAGGCACGCCCGGCGCCGACCCGCTGGCCCAGGCCGCCGCCGCGCGCCTGAAGGGCCGCCGGCTGCCGCTGGTCGACCAGGTCATCGTCGACATCGTCGAGGAAGACCAGCCGCGCTGGCTCAGCTTCCTCAACGGCCAGTACCACTGGATCGCGGTGCCGGGCCCTTACCTGCCGGTGGCCACGCCCCACGGGCGTCTCGCACCGTTCCTGGAAAAGCGCGGCGTGACGCTGCAGCGCGAGCTCAACCCCGACATGGTGATGAGCTTCTTCTTCATGGAAGACCCGCTGGTGGGCGGCTACACGCCGGAGAAGGTGGCGCTGCGCCGCGCGATCGGCCTTGCGCAGGACGGGCAGGCCTACATCCGGCACGTGTTCGGCGGCAGCGGCGTGCAGGCCCAGAGCACCATCCCGCCCTTCACCTCGGGCCACGACCCGGCCTACAAGAGCGAAATGAGCGAGTACGACCCGGCTCGCGCGAAGGCGCTGCTGGACCTGTACGGCTACACCGACCGCAACGGCGACGGCTGGCGCGAGCAGCCCGACGGCAAGCCGCTGGTGCTGCGCATGTCGTCGCTGGGCGACCAGCGCTCCCGGCTTGCGAATGACCTGCTGCGGCGCAGCATGGCCGCCGTGGGCCTGCGCATCGAGTTCGACGTTTCCACCTGGCCGGAACTGCTGAAGAAGAGCCGCGCCGGCACGCTGATGATGTGGGGCTACTCGTGGTCAGCGGGCTCGCCCGACGGCGGATTCTTCCTCGGGATCGCCTACGGCCCGAATGCCTCGGAAGCGAACGACCCACGCTTCCAGTTGCCCGCCTTCGACCGCCTGTTCGAGCGACAGCTGCGCCTGCCCGACGGCCCTGAACGCGAGGCCGTGATGCGCGAGGCCAAGGACACGCTCGTGGCCTACATGCCGTTCAAGGTGCACCTGCACCGCGTCATCAGCGACCTGGTCCAGCCCTGGACGCACAACTACTGGCGCCACCCCTTCATGCGCGACCTCTGGCGCTTCGTGGACGTCGAGCCGCGCTGATCAGCGCGGCTGCGCCAGGGCCACGATGGCGCCGGCGGGCAGCGCGCCGGACTGCCGGGCCGCCTCGCGGCCACCCTCGAAGCGCACCATCGTCGGGATGCTGCGGATGCCGAATCGCGCCGCCAGCTGCGGGTTGGCTTCGGTGTCCACCTTCACCAGCAGCGCGCGGCCCTTGAGCTGCTGCGCGGCCTGCGCGAAGGCCGGTGCCATGCTGCGGCACGGGCCGCACCACGGCGCCCAGAAGTCCACCAGCACCGGCAAATCGGTGCGGCTGGTGACGCGGTCGAAATTCGCCTCGGTCAGTTCGACCGGTTCGCCCGCGAGCAGCGGCTGGCCGCAGCGGCCACACACGGGGTCTTCGGCCAGGCGCTCCGACGGCACGCGGTTGAGTGCGCCGCAGCCGGCGCAGGCGACATGATGGGATGTGCTCATGAAAGCCGAGTTGCGGTCTGGGGCGCCATTTGCAAGAGGGATGTCTCGCCAGGGGTTTGATCCGGCTCAATTCCAGTGCCAATCGGCTGCGAATCCGGCGCGCGGCGTGGCATCCGCACTTGTTGGCGCATTGGCGGGTCTCTAGTCTGCGCGGGCGACAAGCTACCGCACACCGCACGCAATGACCGACCTCTCCACAAGCCCCGCAACACCGCTGGACGCGCTCTGGCGACAACTGCAGTCCGACCCGGGCACCCACGAAGCGCACCTGGGGCAGGCCCTGATTTCGCGTCACCTCATCGACGCCGCCCTGCTCGAGCGCGCACTCCAGGCGCAGGCGCGCTCGGTGCCGCGCCGCGAACTGGGCGAGATGCTGGTGGAGGCCGGGGCGCTGACACCCTCGCAGCTGCAGGCGGCGCTGGCCGGCTGGCTGGGCGTGCAGATCGTCGATCCCGACATCCTGGAGCCGGAACCCGCCGCGCTGAAGCGGGTGCCCCAGAGCGTGGCCGAACGTGAAGGCGTACTGCCGTTGATGGTGCGTGGCGACACGCTGGTGGTGGCCGTGCCGGACCCCTGGAACAAGCGCGTTCTCAATGACCTGCGCTTCATCAGCGACCTGCCGATCGTGGCCGTGGGCGCCAAGCCCGGCAGCCTGGCGTCGGCGGTGGCGCGTGCGTACAAGTTCCATCCGGCAGCAGCCCCGGCGCCGACCAACGGCGCGGTGCCGACCGAGCTGCACCAGCTGGCGGCCGATCTGGCGCGCAGCGCGGCCTCGGATGCGGGCAACGACCGGGCCGTCCTGTCGGAGTCCGACAACACGCTGGTGCGCCTGGTCAACCGACTGATCGCAGACGCAGTGGCCCACAACGCCTCGGACATCCACATCGAGACCGCAGAGCCGCCCCGCCCCGTGCGCGTGCGGATGCGCGTCGACGGCGATCTCGTGCACTGGCTGGACGTTCCGGCGGCCGTGCGCTTCGCGCTGGTGGCGCGGCTGAAGATCATGGCCGATCTCGACATCGCCGAGCATCGCAAGCCGCAGGACGGCAAGATCGACTTTGCCCGCCATGGCGGCACCGCGACCGAACTGCGGGTGGTCACCATTCCCACGTCGCGCGGGCTCGAGGATGTCGT
Source organism: uncultured beta proteobacterium (assembly GCA_903938815.1). GTDB lineage: Bacteria > Pseudomonadota > Gammaproteobacteria > Burkholderiales > Burkholderiaceae_C > Rubrivivax. Next base: position 86,100 of record CAJAES010000034.1, on the reverse strand, counting down.
GCTGCGCCTTCTCGGCGGCATGGAGCCCTTGCCGCTCGAGCGCATCGGCCTGTCGGCGGCCAACCTGTCGGGGCTGCGCAGCGTGATGGCCAAGGCCTACGGCCTGGTGCTGATCTGCGGCCCCACGGGCTGCGGCAAGACCACCACGCTGCACTCGGTGATGCGGGAGCTCAACACCATCAAGCGAAAGATCTGGACCGCCGAAGACCCGGTGGAGATCACGCAGGAAGGCCTGCGCCAGGTCCAGGTGAACCCCCGCATCGGCTGGACCTTCGCCGCCGCCATGCGCACCTTCCTGCGTGCCGACCCGGACGTGATCATGATCGGCGAGATGCGCGACGAGGAGACTTCGCGCATCGCGGTCGAGGCCTCGCTGACGGGGCACCTGGTGATGTCCACGCTGCACACCAACTCGGCACCGGAGAGCATCAACCGGCTGCTGGAGATCGGGCTCGACCCCTTCATGTTCTCGGATTCGCTGCTCGCCATCCTGGCCCAGCGGCTGGTACGCCGGCTGTGCCCCGACTGCAGGGTGGCCGAGCCCATGCCGGCAGCCGCGCTCACCGCATTGGCCCACCAGTACCTGGGCAGCGCGACCGGCACCCCCGGCGTGAGCAGCGCGGACGACGAGGCCGCGCTCATCGCACGCTGGCGCCAGCGCCACGCTGCGCCGAACGGACAGCTCAGGCAGTGGCGGCGCGTCGGATGCCGGCACTGCGAGGGCACGGGCTACCGCGGGCGCATGGGGCTGCACGAACTGCTGGTCGCCGACGAAGGGCTGCGTGTCCTGATCCGCCGCCGCGCCAGCGCCGCCGATCTCCAGGCCGCCGGGCTCGCGACCGGCATGGCGACACTGCGCCAGGACGGCATCGAGAAGGTGCTGGCTGGCGACACCGACCTCCCCGAAGTTCTTGCTGCGACCAATCAATGACCACCACACCCCTCGAGCACCATCGCGACACCGCACTGCTGATGAGCCGGCTCGGCGAGACGCTCGCCCAGGCCATCTGCCGCGCGACGGCCGGCGCGAAGCTGCAGCCCGCGACCGCGTCCGTCCTGGACGATCTGGAGACACTGGGCCTGCAACTGCAGTCGCTGGGCCGCATCTGCGGCGGGCACGGCGCGCTGGCTCCGGAGAGCATCGATCTTGGCCTGGCCATGCTGCAGGCCCGCGCCGAATGGGCATCCGAGATGGACCGCCGCGGCGCCCGGTTGAGCGGCCCGCAGGAGAGCGTCTCGGTGCGCGTCAGCGCCGGCGTTCTCAAGCAGGCGCTCGATCTGGCCATGGGGCACGCGCTGGCGCTGGGACAGGATCTGGACTGCAGCGTCGCGCAGCACGGCGTGCCGCCGCTTCCCACGCTGTCACTCACGGTGCGCATTCCCGGCCAGGAGCTGTTCGGGGTGGCGCCGAACGCCCTGGACGAGTTGCACTGGGCTTTGCTGCTGCAACTGGCGGCTGCCACCGGGCTGCGCCTGGAACGGCAGGTCAATGCGCACCAGGTGACGCTGCGGCTGGGCTTCCTGCCCGCGTGAAACGCGGCCAGCATCGGCGACACCGGTACTGGAATGATCGGCCCTCGCGCCACGTAAGCACGATGTGAGTTCGGCACCTTCCGCCTTCCGCCAGCAACTGCTCGGGCACATCCCGCGGTTGCGGCGCTATGCGCGGTCCCTGGTGTTCGACGTCGACCGTGCCGACGATCTGGTGCAGAGCGCGCTGGAACGCGGCCTGACGCACTGGCACCAGTTCGACCAGCAGCGCGACATGCTGGTCTGGCTGCTGTCCATCGCCCACAACGCCCACATGGATCAACGCCGGCGCGACCAGCGCCTGTCCATGCTGGCGCCAGCGGACCTGCAGGACCTGCAGGACCGAGCCGGTGGCCACGCTGGCACCGACGTCGGCCTGCGCCTGGACCTGGTGGCCGCGCTGGCACGGCTGTCGGTCGACCAGCGCGAGACGCTGCTGCTGGTCTGCGTGGAGCAGCTCAGCTATGCCGAGGTGGCCGAAGTGATGCATGTCCCCGTGGGCACCGTCATGTCACGCGTTTGCCGCGCACGCGCTGCGATGCGGCAGTTTCTGGAAGGCCGTGACCGGTCGGGCGCCCCGACCCTGCGGCGAGTGGTATGAACCGACCGACCGACGATCAACTCAGCGCCTGGCTGGACAACGCGCTCCCGACCGATGAGCAGGCGAGCGTGAGCGACTGGCTGTCGGCCCACCCCGAGGACGAAGCCCGTCTGCGCCTGTGGGCCGCCGACGCCGAGGCGTTGCGCGCGCTGGGCGCCGCAGCGCTGGCGGAGCCGGTGCCCGCACGCCTGCGCGACACCGCGCTCGGCCACCGCGGACCACCCGCCTGGCGGCAGGCGGCCATGGCGGCCGGGCTGGTGCTGGCCGGAGTCGCGCTGGGCGCGGGCGGACTATGGCAGTGGCAGCGCGCCGCTATGCCGATGAGCTCATCCGCCCCCGGAAACTGGGTGCAGCGCGCGGCCTATGCGCACGCTGTGTTCGTGCCGGAGCCCCGGCATGCGGTGGAGGTGAAGGCCCAGGAGGAGCACCTGGCGCGCTGGCTCACGCGGCGCATCGACGTGCCCGTGAAGCTCTTCGACCTGCGGGCCCAGGGGTTCGAACTGGTGGGAGGCCGGCTGCTTCCCGATGGCGCGGGGAAGAGCGCGCAGCTGATGTACCAGGACGCCCAGGGTCTGCGTGTCACCGTCTACCTGCGCAAGCCAGAGCGGGGCACACCCGCAGCTTTCCGCTACGAGCGGCAGGGCGAGCTGGGGCTGTTCTACTGGGTCGAATCCGGCGCCGGCTACGCGCTCGTGGGCGCCCTGCCGCGCGAGACCCTGCTGGCCTTGGCGCAGGCGATCTACCAGCAGCACCCGGACGCACCGAAGTAAGCGTGCAGCCGGGCGGGGGCGCCTCCTAGAATCAGTCGGATGCCCGCTGTTTCCGATTCCCCGCGCACCCTGGCGATGCGCGCCGCGGCGCTGCACCGCCTTGTCGTCGTTGCCATTCTCGGCTTCGCCTCCGGCCTGCCGCTGGCCCTCACCGGGCAGGCGCTGCAGGCGTGGCTCACGCTGGAAGGCGTGGACATTGCCACCATCGGCTTCCTGAGCCTGGTCGGGCTGCCCTACACCTTCAAGTTCCTGTGGGCGCCGCTGATGGACCGCTTCGACCTGCCGCTGCTGGGCCGGCGGCGCGGTTGGCTGGTGCTGACCCAGTTGCTGCTCGCGGGCGCGCTCGCGGCTCTGGCAGCGACCTCGCCCACGGATTCGATCCGGGTCTTCGCGCTGATCGCCGTGGCGGTGGCGTTCATGTCCGCGTCGCAGGACGTCGTGCTCGACGCCTACCGCACCGACCTGCTCCCGCCACCCGAGCGCGGCCTGGGCGCCTCGCTCAACGTCATGGGCTACCGGCTGGCGATGATCGTCTCCGGCGGCATTGCGCTGATCTGGACCGACCCATCCCAGCAGGGCGGCTGGACCTGGCCCGAGGTCTACCGCTTCATGGCATGGCTGATGGTGGCTGCGGCCGTGCTGTCGGCCACCGTGCTGCCGCGTGTGCCGACCCCGCCCGGCCCGCGGCCGGCGGCGCGCCAGGACCTCCTCGGCTTTGCCGCCGTGCTGGCGGCCGTGGCGGTAGGCTACCTGCTGAGCGACCGCTTCGCGCAACCCGTAGCGCAGGCGCTGCTGGGGCCGCTGCTCGAGGGCAGCACGCTGGAGCCGCGCCTGCAGAAGCGCTGGGTCGACCTGGCCGCCCTGCTGCTGGGCATCGGCTTCACGCTGCCCCTGGCCGCGTGGGCGGCACGGCGGGCGAAGTTCCAGACCCTGCTGGGTGGCTTGTCGAGCTACTTCGCGCAGCCGGGCGCGATGGCCTTCCTGGGCCTGATCGTTCTCTACAAGCTCGGCGACGCCTTTGCCGGCAGCCTGATGACGCCCTTCCTGCTCAAGAGCATGGCCTACAGCCCGGCCGAGGTGGGCGTCGTGAACAAGGTGATCGGCCTGTGGCTGACCATCGGCGGCGCGCTGATCGGCGGCGCGCTGATGCTCAAGATCGGCCTGTGGCGCGCGCTGCTGGTGTTCGGGCTGTTGCAGGCGGCCAGCAACCTGGGCTTCTGGTGGCTGGCCGTCAACGGCGCCGGCGCCTTGCCGGGCATGACGCTGCCGGCCTTCGACTGGGGTTTCGTCAAGCTGGACAAGGCCACGGCCGTGGACGGCGGCCTGCTGATGGTGATCGCGTTCGAGAACCTCTCGGGCGGCATGGGCACCGCCGCCTTCGTGGCCTTCCTGATGAGCCTGTGCAACCAGCGCTTCACGGCCACGCAGTTCGCGCTGCTCTCTGCCTTCGCCTCGGTCGGCCGGGTGTGGGTCGGGCCGCTGGCCGGCGTTCTGGCGGAGAGCATCGGCTGGCCGACGTTCTTCATCGTCAGCACCGTGCTGGCACTGCCGGCGCTCGGGATGCTGTGGGCGCTGAGGGCGCCGATCCGCGCGCTGGAATCGCAAACCTAGAATGAAGAACCACGGAACCGATGTCGGCGCAGGCCGATCTGACGCCCCATGATCCCAAGCTTTCGCACCGACGCCGCCGTGCCGCTGCCCTCCCTGGCGCATGAGCGCGGCTGCCGCTGCGCCCTGCACCAGCGCAGGCTGTTCACCGGCCTGCTGGTGGCGGGCGCTGCCGTGCCGGCATGGTCGCAGACCCAGGAGGGCGTGCGCGACGATGTCGGCAAGACGTCGAAGTGGACCAAGCTGGTTCCGGCCGAGCAGGTGGAGCAGGCGGCGGCCACGCAGTACACGCAGATGACGCGCGAGGCCGCGCAGCAACGCGCGCTGGCCCCGGCCAACCACCCGCAGGTGGTGCGCCTGCGCGCGATTGCCGAGCGGCTGATTCCGTACACCCTGCCCTGGAACTCGCGGGCTCGCGGCTGGAAGTGGGAAGTCAACCTGATCGGCAGCAAGGAACTCAACGCGTTCTGCATGCCGGGCGGAAAGATCGCCTTCTATCACGGCATCCTGCAGCAGCTGCAGCTCAGCGACGCCGAGGTTGCGACGATCATGGGCCACGAGATGGCCCATGCGTTGCGCGAGCACGCACGCGAGCGCATGGGCAAGACGGCGGCCACGCGGCTGGGCGCCAACCTGTTCAGCTCGTTGCTGGGCCTGGGCAGCACAGGCGATGCCCTGCTGGGCGCCGGTGCCACGCTGCTGACTCTGAAATTCAGCCGGGAGGACGAATCCGAGGCCGACATCGTCGGCATGGAACTCGCAGCGCGGGCGGGCTACGACCCTGCCGCCGGCATCACCCTGTGGCAGAAGATGATGAAGGCGAGCGCAGGCGCACCGCCGCAGTTCATGTCCACGCACCCGGCGGGCGAATCGCGCATCCAGGACATCCAGGCCAAGCTGCCGAAGGTGGACGGGCTCTATGCCCGTGCTGACAAGCCCTCCCGGGAGTTCAGCCCACCCGCCCGCTCCTGAGCGGCAACATCACCAGCGCGCCGGCAACGGCGCTGGCAGGTGGATGCCGTCCTTCTCGATGACGACGAATCCGCCGCGTTCGAGATCCTTCATCAGGCGGCTCACCATTTCACGCGAGCTGCCGATGTGTTGCGCCATTTCCAGGTGGGTCAGCCGCGCCACCACGCGCCGGCCGCCCTGGACATCAGGCTCTGCGCGCGATTCGAGCAGCCAGCGCAGGCGGCCGTAGACGTCGTTCAGGGCCATCTGCCGAGCCGACAGCGTCGCCGCCCGAGCGCGGCGGATGAGCTTGGCCATCAGTTCGAAGGCAAAGGCCGGGTTGTCGGCGATGAACTTCTCGAGATCATGCCTCGGCACGACCGAACAGATGCAGCGCTCGAGGGCCTCGACATTGGCGGCGCGGGGGCCGCCGTCGAGGCTCATCTCGCCGACGTACTCTCCCGGGCCGTAGCTGCCATAGGTGATCTCACGGCCGCTATCGGCCACCGAGAACGCGCGCAGACGCCCGGCGAGGATGATGAACAGCGTATCGCTGCTTTCGCCTTCCTCGACCAGCAGGCGGCCACGGGCGTAGTCGCGCGGCGAGCCGCAGCGTGCGAGTGCACGCAACTCCGGGCTGGAATCCGGAAGTTCATCGATGAGGAGATCCGGGGCCATGCGGTGGGCAGGCAAGGTGGCGGGGAAGCGCGACAGGGAAACGCGATGGGGAAGCGCGACAGCGCTCAGGCGCGCAGCGCGCCCACCATCGGGGGCAACGCCGCCACGAGCCTCACGAGTGCGGTGATGCCTTCGGCGCCGGTCTTCTCGCGGATGGCCCCGATCTGGGTGCGCACGGTGCTGAGCTTGACCCCTTGCTCGCGCGCGATCTCGGTAGGGCGGGCACCACCGCCCAGCGCCACCAGAACGCGCGTCTCGGCCGCGGTGAGTGCGTAGGTCCGGGCGAAGGCCTGGATGGAGAGATCCTCGCAGACGCGGTCCTTGCCGAGCATGAGCGCAGCCACGCCGGGCTCCACCGGCACCAGTGCCGCCAACTGCCGGCCGGCGCCTTCGCCGAAGGACAGCAGCTTGCGAAGGCCGCGGCCGGTCGCGGCCTGCAGGGCGTCGTGCAGCGTTGCGGATTCGCGCGGGTCGCGGGTGCGCAGTTGCGCCGCCAGCAATTGCAGCGGATGCGTGCCCTCGAGCATCTGTCGTGCGCGGTGGTTCAGGTGCAGAACCTGACCCTGGCCGTCGAGAAGCAGGATGCCGTAGTCGAGTTCGTCGAGGGCGCAGGCCAGCAGGCGGCCCATCGACACGGTTTCGGACGGCTGGAGCCTGGGCTGGCGGCTCGACCCCTGAGGGCTCATGAGTGAATTGATGATGACTTTTCCCCTGTTTCCGCTGTAGGAGTGACGGTGCGGTATAAGTATCAAATCTATTGAAACTGAGCGCGTTTTGGTAGGTGAATCAACCCATGTCGGTCAGTGCGAAATTCACATCGGCGGGCCGTGGAGCCGGCATACTCCGCATGACATGACCGAATTGCTGCTGATTCGCCACGGCGAGACTGACTACAACCGCCAGTTGCGCTTCCAGGGCCAGATCGACATCCCGCTGAATGCCACCGGCCACGCGCAAGCCACGCGGTTGGGCGCGCGGCTGCTGGCCGAGCCGCTGGATGCGGTGGTGACGAGTGATCTGCAGCGCACGCGCGAGACCGCAGCGCCGCTGCTGCGGCAGCGGCGCCTGGACACCACCACCGACCCGCTATGGCGTGAGCAGGCCTTTGGCGTGCTGGAGGGTCTGGAGGTGGCCTCGGTGCGCGGCCTGCACCCGGAGCTCTGGGATGCCTGGACCCGCCACGAGGCCGATCTGGCGCCACCGGGTGGCGAGAGCTACCGCCAGTTCCACGCCCGCGTGATGCAGGCGTTGGGCAGCCTGGCTGCGGCGCGGCCAGGGCAGCGCATTGCGGTATTCACGCACGGCGGCGTGCTCGACATGGTCTGGCGCGAGGTACATGGCCTGCCGCTGGCAGGCCCAAGGGCCTGCGCGATCCCGAACACAGGCATCAATCGCCTGGGCTGGGATGGCAACCGCTTCGAGATCCTGCGGTGGGCCGACGACGCCCACCTGCAGGAACCTTGAGCCGGACGGGCACGGCTGGCCGTCGGGCGCTGGGCGCTGGGCGCTGGGCACTGGGGAGCGTCGCGATGACGCCTCCCGGGTGTGCGGGCGCCGACGATCGGCGCCCAGCTACGCCGAGGTCAGGCCTTCTTCATCGGGCATGAGCTGAAGCCCAGGACCGTGTAGAGCGGGCAGGTGCCCAGCGCGGCGGTGAGCAGCGGCACGACGCCGATCCAGCCCCAGACGCCGATGGTGCCCGTGAGCGTCAGGCCGATCAGTGCGAGGCCGACGACGATGCGGACGATGCGGTCGATGCCGCCGACGTTGTTCTTGAACATGGACTTCTCCTTGAGTGAGTGCCCTCAGTGTGCCGTCGCGCATCGAACGCGTCGGTGACCGCGGTCACATAGCGACCGCGACGCCTGCAGCCACGGTGCGCAGCGCGGCAGCATCGAGCAACTCGATGCGCTCCCGGCCCAGGCTCACCCAGCCGGCCGTCTCGAAGCGCTTCAGGAGCCGGGTGACGATCTCGCGCGCCGTGCCCAGTTCGTCCGCCAACGCCTGGTGCGTGAGCTTGAGCGTCGCGCCGTGCCCGAGCAGCGCGGCGGCCAGACGCTGGTCCAGCCGCTGGAAGGCCACGGCCTCGGCCAGCGCCATCAGGTCAGCCAGGCGGTCGGCGAAGAGGCCGAAGATGAAGCGCCGGAAGGGATCGAACGCTGCCCAGCGCTCGAACCCGGCAGGCGCCAGCAGGATCAGCTCGGTGGGCTCGGTGGTTTCGCCGTGAGCCGCCATGGGGCGCTGCCCGAAGAGGCAGGACGTGGACACCACGCAGAGCTCGCCCGGCGTGACGCGGTAGAGCTCGAGCGAGCGCCCGTTCGGCGCACCGCGGGCCACGCGCACGGCGCCCGAGAGCACCAGCGGAAAGCCGCGGCAAGGGGCGCCTTCATCGAACAGCAGGGCGCCCGCCGGCACCGTGGCGAGCTGCGCCTGCCTGGCGAGAACATCGTCGCGCTCCGAGGCCGGCAACTCGCCGAGCACGGGGTACAGGGACAGGAGCAGGGCGGTGTTCATGGTGCGGTTGCCGCCTCCAGGTGGGTGAGCCAGAGCATCGCATGAGCCCGGCTGCCGCCGCACATGTCGGCACTGGGCGCGAGGGACGCGCAGACGGCCGGCCGCTCAGGCTGGCCGAAGAGCCTGCAGCGCAGGTCTTCGTCCAGCTGCGGGCAGGGCACGCCTGCGGGCTTGCCTCGGGGCAAACCAGGCAGTGGCGAGCTGATCGACGGCGCGGTGCAGCAGGCAGCGCAACCCGGGCGGCATTCCATGGCGCGATTATCGAAGCTTGGCGAGGCTATTGCAGCAGTTCGCACGATTGATGGCGACGATCAGGCGCGGCCGCAAAATGTGCAACAGGAATCATTCTCAGGAGAGCAGGCCATGGCCAAGTCAGCAACTTTCGGCGTCATGCACATCGGAATCGCCTTTGGTGTGAGTTACGCGCTGACCGGCGACATCGCGATCGCCGGCGCCATCACGGTGGTGGAGCCCGTGGTGAACACGGTCGCCCACTACTTCTTCGATCGCTACTGGGGCAGCCCGGCCCTGAAATCGGCCTGGGCGCGCTGGAAGGATGGAGCGCCGAAAGCCGCCGCCACCTAAAATCCCGGGTTTGCTCGCTGCCGAGGCAAACCGCATGCTGCACCCGCAGGAATTCGACGTCATCGTGGTGGGTGGCGGCCACGCCGGCACCGAGGCCGCGCTGGCCGCCGCGCGCATGGGCTGCGCCACGCTGCTGCTCACCCACAACATCGAGACGCTGGGGCAGATGAGCTGCAACCCCAGCATCGGCGGCATCGGCAAGGGGCATCTCGTCAAGGAGATCGACGCACTCGGCGGCGCCATGGCCGAGGCCACCGACGAAGCGGGGATCCAGTTCCGAATCCTCAACGGTAGCAAGGGCCCCGCGGTGCGCGCCACCCGCGCCCAGGCCGACCGCATCCTCTACAAGGCCGCGATACGGCAGCGGCTCGAGAACCAGCCGAACCTGTGGATCTTCCAGCAGGCGGTGGACGACCTGATGCTGCAAGGCGACCGCGTTGTCGGCGCGGTCACGCAGGCCGGCGTACGCTTTCGCGGCCGAGCTGTCGTGCTGACGGCAGGCACCTTCCTCGACGGCCGCATTCACGTCGGCTTGCAGAACTATTCCGCAGGCCGTGCCGGCGACCCGCCGGCCATCAGCCTGTCGGCGCGTCTGAAGGAACTCCAGTTGCCCCAGGGGCGGCTGAAGACCGGGACGCCGCCACGCATCGACGGCCGCTCGATCGATTTCTCCCGCCTCCAGGAACAGCCGGGCGATCTGGACCCCGTGCCGGTGTTCAGTTTCCTGGGCGATGCCGCCCAGCATCCGCGCCAGGTGCCGTGCTGGATCACGCACACCACGCTGCGCACGCACGAGATCATCCGCAGCGGTTTCGACCGGAGCCCGATGTTCACGGGCGTCATCGAAGGGGTGGGGCCGCGCTACTGCCCGAGCATCGAAGACAAGGTGAATCGCTTCGCCGACAAGGACTCGCATCAGATCTTCCTGGAACCGGAGGGCCTGACGACGCACGAGTTCTATCCGAACGGCATCTCGACATCGCTGCCCTTCGACATCCAGATCGCGGCCGTGCAGTCCATCCCCGGGCTGGAGCATGCCCACATCCTGCGGCCCGGCTACGCGATCGAGTACGACTATTTCGACCCGCGCGCGCTGCGGCCCAGCTTCGAGACCCAGGGCATTGGGGGCCTCTTCTTCGCGGGGCAGATCAACGGCACCACGGGCTACGAAGAAGCTGCGGCGCAAGGCCTGTTCGCCGGGCTCAATGCCGCGCTGCAGGTGCAGGGCAGGGACGCCTGGCTGCCGCGCCGGGACCAGGCCTACCTGGGCGTGCTGGTGGACGACCTCATCACCAAGGGCGTGACCGAGCCCTACCGGATGTTCACCAGCCGCGCCGAGTACCGGCTGCAGCTGCGCGAGGACAACGCCGACCTGCGCCTGACCGAAGCCGGCCGCGGTCTTGGCCTGGTCGACGACCACCGCTGGGCTGCCTTCGAGCGCAAGCGCGAAGCCATCGAACGGGAGCTTCAGCGGCTTCGGGCCACCTGGGTCCGGCCCGCCACCGTGCCCGATGCCCTGGCAGAGCAGCACCTCGGCAAGGCGCTGGAGCACGAGTACCGCCTTGCCGACCTGTTGCGCCGCCCGGGTGTGAGCTGGGACAGCGCCGCCATGCTGGACGCCACGGCCCACCCGGGCAACGCTGTTTCACGTGAAACACTGCGGGCGGAGCTCGGCAGCTTGAACGCGGATGCCGTGATCGAACAGGCTGAGATCGCACTGAAGTACGCCGGCTACATCGAGCGTCAGAACGAAGAAGTCGAGCGGGCGGCCCATTACGAGAACCTCAAGCTGCCCACCGAACTCGACTACGGGCAGGTCCACGCACTCTCCATCGAGGTCCGCCAGAAACTGGTGACGCATCGACCTGCCACGCTGGGCCAGGCTTCGCGAATTTCCGGCGTCACGCCGGCCGCCATTTCACTGCTGCTGATCCACCTGAAGAAGGGGCGCTTCCGCGGTTTCGCACCGAACGCCGAACCTCGGACTGAGCACGATGCCGCCGCTTGACGCCGCCGCACTCCAGGCCGGGGCAGCAGCGCTGAGCCTCACGATCACCAGTCCACAGGCCGACCAGCTACTGGCCTATCTTGACCTGCTGGCGCGTTGGAACCGCGTCTACAACCTGACGGCTGTTCGCGACGCAGCGCAGATGGGAACCCATCACCTGCTGGACAGCCTCTCCATCGTGCCGCCTCTGGAGCGCCACGCCGCGGGACGCCCACTCGCGATCCTGGATGTCGGCAGCGGCGGAGGGCTACCGGGTGTCGTGCTCGCCATCGCGCACCCAGAATGGCAAGTCACCTGCGTCGATGCCGTCGCGAAGAAGGCCGGGTTCGTGCAGCAGGTGGCGCTGGAGCTCGGTTTGCGCAACCTGCACTCGGCCCACGCCCGCGTCGAAAAGCTCGCACCCGCATCGGTGGACATCGTCATTTCACGGGCCTTCGCCAGCCTGCCGGACTTCACAACCTGGACGCAGCACCACCTGGCGCCCCACGGCGTCTGGCTGGCCATGAAGGGCAAGCATCCGACGGACGAGATCGCGGCACTGCCCCAGGGAACCCAGGTGTTTCACGTGGAACAACTCCAGGTCCCCGGCCTGGATGCCGACCGCTGCGCCATCTGGCTGCGCCCGGTCGCCCGGGATCCGCAGTAAACACCGGCACAATCGGGCAGGCCCCACCCGGAGAGTTTCATGCTCGGCATCGCCGACTACGGCGCGTTCTGCGCCGCGATCCTTGTCTTCCTCGCACTGCCCGGCCCCGGCACGTTCGCATTGCTGACGTCCACCAGCAAGGGCGGCTTCCGCGGTGGCGCAGCAGCCACTCTGGGCGTGATCCTCGGTGACCAGGTCCTGATGTGGATGGCGGTCGCCGGTGTGGCGGCGCTCCTCGCAACGCATCCGGTGCTCTTCAAGGCGGTCCAGTACGCGGGTGCGGCCTACCTGGCCTGGATCGGCCTCAAGCTGCTCTTCTCCAAGGAAGGGCAGGCATCGCCCATCCGCATCGAGCCCCGGCAGTACGCCCGCCAGGCCTTCCTGATCACGCTGCTCAACCCCAAGGCCATCGTCTTCTACATGGCGTTCTTCCCGCTCTTCATCGACCCCGCCACCCACCGTGGCGCCATCACCTTCGCCGCCATGGCCGTCACCATTGCCGCCATCACCGCCGCCTACTGCCTGACGCTGTGCCTGTTCGCGCAGGCGGTCAGCGAGCAGGTCCGGACCCACCGGCGTGTGGCCCGGGCACTCGAGAAGCTCGCCGGTGTCTTCCTCATCGCCTTCGGCATCCGCCTGGGCACGCAGTCATGAGCGGCCCCCGGATCTTCTGCATTGCCAACCAGAAGGGCGGCGTCGGCAAGACCACCACGACCGTCAACCTCGCCGCGGGCCTGGCGCTCATCCAGCAGCGTGTGCTGGTCGTCGACCTCGACCCCCAGGGCAATGCCACCATGGGCTCGGGCGTCGACAAGCGAACGCTGGAAGACAGCGTGTACGACGTGCTGCTCGAGTCGGCCAGCATTGCCGAAGTGAGGCGCCCCAGCCCAAAGGGCGGGTACGACGTGCTCGGCGCGAACCGCGAACTCGCGGGAGCCGAGATCGAACTCGTCAAGCTCGAGCGCCGCGAGAAACGTCTGCGCGAGGCGCTGGCCGCCTGCGCCGCCGACTACGACTTCGTGCTCATCGATTGCCCACCGTCGCTCAGCCTGCTCACGCTGAACGGCCTGTGCGCGGCACACGGCGTGATCGTGCCCATGCAGTGCGAGTACTTTGCGCTCGAAGGGCTGTCCGACCTGGTCAACACCATCAAGCAGGTTCACGCGAACCTGAACCGCGACCTGGAGATCATCGGCCTCCTGCGTGTGATGTTCGACCCGCGCATCACGCTGCAGCAGCAGGTGAGCGAACAACTCAAGTCGCACTTCGGCGACAAGGTCTTCGAGACGGTGATCCCGCGCAACGTGCGCCTGGCCGAGGCACCGAGCTACGGCCAGCCCGGCGTGGTGTTCGACCCCGCGTCCAAGGGCGCGCAGGCCTTTGTCGAATTCGCCAACGAGATGGTGCGTCGGCTGGGGCCGAAGGCCGAGGCGTGAACGACCCGCTGCTCTCACGCATCGAGGACGCCAGCCTCAACGCCAGCGCACCGCCGGAGCAGCGCTGGCTGGACGGTTGGCTCATGCGCTTCAACCCCGGCAAGGCCAAGCGCGCACGCTGCATCAATGCCGTGGCCGACGGCCGTCTTCCCCTGCAGGAGCGCTTGCACTGGGCACAGGAAGCCTACCGCGAGGCCGGCCTGCCGCTCATCCTGCGCTTCACGCCTTTCACGGCGCCCGAAAGCCTGGAAGCCGCCGTGGAAAGCCGCGGTTGGCGCCGCTTCGACGACACCCGCGTGATGACATGGCACGCCTACACCGCACCGTCGACGCCCGAAATCGCGCCGCAGGCGGTGACCCCGCTGGAGTACGCTGAAATCGTGGGTGCCCTGCGCGGCTCACCGATGGCGCAACGCATGGCGCACGCGCGCCGGCTGCTGGCCTCGCCGGTGCCGTACCACGGCTTCGTCGTGAAGGACGGCGCCACGGTGCTGGCCTGCGGGCAGTATGCCGCCGAGGCGGACCTGGTCGGCCTGTACGACGTCTTCACGGCTCCCGCCGCGCGCGGCCAGGGCCTGGCGCGGCAGCTCTGCAGCTGGCTGCTGGCGCGCGCGGCAGAGCAGGGCGCCAGGCACGCCTACCTGCAGGTGGAGGGCGACAATGCCGCTGCCCGTGCGGTCTACCACGGGCTCGGTTTCGCCGACGCCTACGCGTACCACTACCGCACACCGGAGGCGGGCGAGGTCTGAGAAGCGCCGGCCCGGGGCGCAAGCCCGGGGTGAGGGCTCGCAGCCTCAGCTGCCGTCTACAGGCCCAGGCCTTCGTCCAGCCCCAGGTGCACGTTCATGCACTGCACCGCGGCGCCACTCGCGCCCTTGCCCAGGTTGTCCAGGCGCGCGATCAGCAGCACCTGCGTCTCGTTGCCGAAGACGAACAGGTCGGCCCGGTTGGTGTCGTTGCAGGCCATGATGTCGAAGAAGCCGGAATCCAGCGTCTCGGGGTCGGCCAGCGGCATCACGCGGATGAAACGCTCGCCCGCGTAGTGCGCGGCCAATGCCGCCTGCAGCTGCGCGGCAGTGGTGCCGGCTGGCAACTGCGACAGGTGCAGCGGCACCGTCACGGCGAGGCCCTTGTAGAAGTTCGAGACCACCGGCGTGAACACGGGCTTGGCCGCGAGCCCCGTATGGGCCTGCATTTCAGGCAGGTGCTTGTGCGCCAGGCTCAGGCCGTAAGGGCGGGGCGCCGTGAGTCGGGCGTCGCCGCCAGCTTCGTACTGGGCGATCATCGACTTGCCGCCGCCCGAGTAGCCGGTGATGGAGGTCGCGCTCACCGGCAGCGATGCAGGCACCAGACCGGCGTCCACCAGCGGGCGCATCAGCAGGATGAAGGCAGTGGCGTGGCAGCCGGGGTTCGCGATGCGCTTCGACAGACGAAGGCTGGCGCGCTGGCCGGCAGCGAGTTCGGGCAGGCCGTAGGCCCAGCCGGCCTGCGTGCGGTGCGCGGTGCTGGCGTCGATGAGACAGGTGTTCTGGCTCGTCACCAGGAACGCAGCCTCGCGCGCAGCCACGTCGGGCAGGCAGAGGAAGGCCACATCGGCGGCGTTCAGCAGGCGGGCACGCTCGGCCGGATCCTTGCGGCGCTCGGGGTCGATGCGCAGCAACTCGATGTCGGGGCGGGCCGCCAGCACCTCATGGATGCGCAGGCCCGTCGTGCCCTCCTGGCCGTCGACGAACACCCGGTACGCCATGGTCGATTCCTCCTGGACAATGTGAGGGCAAAGGATACGCGATGCGACCGGTCTATCTGTTGCCCGGCTGGCAGGATTCCAGCCCCGACCACTGGCAAAGCCGCTGGGAGCGGCTGCATGGGGACACGCGGGTGGTCCAGGCCGACTGGTGGTGGCCGCGCCGTGGCGACTGGATGGCGCGGCTCGACGAGACCCTGCTCGCCGACGAACGCCTTGCCGACACGCCGGCGCTGCTGGTGGCGCACAGCCTGGGGTGCCAGCTCGTGGCGTGCTGGGCCGCCCACAGCCAGCACACCGCGCGGGTGGCGGGCGCCTTGCTGGTGGCGCC
Source organism: uncultured beta proteobacterium (assembly GCA_903938815.1). Lineage (GTDB taxonomy): Bacteria > Pseudomonadota > Gammaproteobacteria > Burkholderiales > Burkholderiaceae_C > Rubrivivax. The sequence goes on along the minus strand of CAJAES010000034.1, from coordinate 70,698 downwards.
GCCGGACACCGAACGCGCCGACCTGCCGCCCCAGCTGCACGGCTGGTCGCCGATGCCGCGCGGCCGGCTGCCGTTCCCGGCGGTAGCCGTGCTCAGCCGCGACGACCCCTTCGCCGACATCGAGCGCATGGCTGAAGTCGCCGGCCGCTGGGGCGCCCGCCTGGTCGATGCCGGCGCGCGCGGGCATCTGAACGCCGCCTCAGGCCTGGGCGATTGGCCCGAAGGCCGCTCTCTTTTGCTCACTCTCAACGAAGGCGTGCGCTCACTTTGAGACAAAGCTCAACCATCAGGCTGCCGCACGACGGATTCAACTGACAATCCCACCCATGGCAAGCAAGAAACCCAAGGGCCTCGGGCTCGGGCTGGAGGCCCTGCTCGGGCCCAAGGTCAACGACACCCCCGCTGCGGCCGGGCTCCCCACCACGCTCGCGTTGGACCGGCTGCAGGCCGGCAAGTACCAGCCGCGCACGCGCATGGACGAGGGCTCGCTGTATGAGCTGGCCGAGAGCATTCGCAGCCAGGGCGTGATGCAGCCGGTGCTCGTGCGGCCGGTGGCCGAGGGGCGCTACGAGATCATCGCCGGCGAACGACGCTTCCGCGCGGCCCGGCTCGCGGGCCTGACCGAGGTGCCGGTGCTCGTCAAGGAAGTGGCCGACGAAGCCGCCGCCGTAATGGCGCTGATCGAGAACATCCAGCGCGAGGACCTGAATCCGCTGGAAGAGGCGCAGGGCCTGAAGCGCCTGATCGACGAATTCGGCCTCACCCACGAACAGGCGGCGCAGGCGGTGGGCCGCTCGCGCAGCGCCGCCAGCAACCTGCTGCGCCTGCTCAACCTGGCCGAGCCGGTGCAGCAGATGCTGATGGCCGGCGATCTGGACATGGGCCACGCCCGCGCGCTGCTGGCCCTGGGTGGCGCCGCGCAGATCACCAGCGCAAGCGAGATCGCCGCGAAGAAGCTCAGCGTGCGCGAAGCCGAGAAGCTGGTCGCCCGGCAGGCCGCCAGCTCCGGCCGGCAAGCACCGCTGCTGCGCGTGAAGGGCGAGAAGCCGCGCGACATCACCCGGCTCGAATCCCGTCTGGCCGACCACCTCACGGCGGCGGTCGAGATCCGCGTCAGAAAGCGCACCAAGCGCGGCGAGCAGGGCGAGATCGCGATCCGCTTCGATTCGCTGGACGAGTTGAACGGCTTGCTGGAAAAACTGGGCCTGGCCTCGGACTGAGACTCGCGCGACGATGTCCTCGCACATCACGCTGCGCCAGTTCCGCTACTTCATCGCCGTCGCGGAAAGCGGCTCGGTGGCCGCAGCATCGCGCATGCTGGCCATCGCGCAGAGCGCGGTCACCAAGAGCATGCAGGAACTCGAGGACGAGATCGGCCAGCCGCTCTTCGAGCGCAGCTCGCGCGGCATGACGCTCACGGCGCAGGGACACCGGTTCCTGGCCAGCGCGCGCAAGGTCATCGGCGTGGTGGCCGAGGCCACCCGGCTGCATCAGGCGGACGAGTCCGCCGGGCTGAACGGGCCGCTGAACGTGGGCGTCAGCAGCCTGGTGGCCGGCTATTACCTCAGCGACCTGCTCTCGCGCTACCGGCGCAACTGCCCGGCCGTGACCGTGCAGGTGACGGAAGAGACGCCTTCATTCCTGGAACACCTGCTGATCAACGGCGAGCTCGACGTCGCCATCATGGTGAGCAACGTGCTCGGTGAACCACAGGCGCTGATCGCCGAGACGCTCACGCGCAGCCCGAACCGCGTCTGGCTCGCATCCAACCATCCGCTGGCCCAGCGCGAGGAGGTGACGCTGGCCGACTGCGCCGCCTACGACCAGATCGTGCTGGAGGCCGACCGCATCGGCGACCTGATGCGCGTCGCCTGGGCGCGCCACCAGCTCAAGGTGCGTTCGCTGCTGAAGACCTCGTCGCTGGAGGCGGTGCGGTCGCTGGTGGGCGCGGGCGCGGGCATCGCGGTGCTGCCCGACTTCCTCTACCGGCCCTGGACCCTGGACGCCGAGCACGTGGACGTGCGGGCGCTGCGCGACGAACTGCCCACGGTGGACGTGGGCCTGGTCTGGCGCCGCGGCCTGGCGCTGAAGCCCGCCGCGCTGGAATTCATCGAGGTCGCACGCGAACAGTCGCGCACCCGGCGGGGCGGCATCAACCGCTGATCAGGCGCAGGCACAAGCTGTCGGCGTCATCGAGAAACTGCTGCAACCAACCGGGACGCGCTTCATCGCCGGCCACACGCCAGCGGTGGCGGATCTGCCGGGAGAGCGCGCGCAACTGCCAGGCCATCTCACGCACGACCAAACCCAGCTCGGCGCGCCACGGTTCGTCGATCGCCGCAGCGGACACCATGGCCAGCTGAACAGAGGTAGCGCCCGCATCGGCCAGGCTTCGAAGAACCTGCCGCGCGCTCTCGTGCAAGGCCTCGAGCGTCGCATCACGCTCGCGAGGCAAGGCGTCCGGCGACGTCTGCGGCCACCGCATCAGCAAGGCCTCGATCTCGGCCAGCGCCAGGACCGGATCGTGCGACGACTGGATCGGCGGCTCCTCCTTCAGCCCCAGCAGCAGGACCTCCACCTCCTGCGAGAGCGCCACGTCGTAGCGGTGCCGGTTCAGGCGCAGGGCCAGCGCCAGCCGATGCACGGGATACGACCGCTCAGGCGCGAACATCGCCGTCGTCAGCTCGGTGACGGCCAGGATACGGCCCCACGGACTCACGGCAGCGGCGCCGATCTGGCGTGGGTAGCCGGTTCCGGCCAGTGTCTCGTGGTGCTCGAGCACGGCACGAAGAAGCTCTCGCGGGTAATCGTGATGCCGTTCCAGAAGCTTCACCGACACCAGCGGGTGAGAGTAGAGCTGCCGGCGCTGTTCGGGGCTCAACTGGAGTTCGGGCTGCATCAGCACCGGGTCCAGGTGCAGCATCCCGAGGTCGTGCACCAGGCCCGCTGCGGCCAGGATGCGGACGTCATAGCGCGTGCCGCCCCGCCGCACCGCCAGCCAACCGGCTGTCACCATGCTGTAAAGCGCGTGCAGCCAGGCATCGGGGCGCATCTCGCGCAGCAGCGTCAGCTGGAACGCCACTGGCGCAGGCAGGGGCACAAGCAGCAACTCGTCGAAGAGGACGTCACGCAGTCGCGTATCGGCCACCATGGCCACAAAAAGCGGGTGCTCCGCGCACAGCGCCTGGGCGGCCTGCCGCAGGACCGTGCCGCTGACGCTGGGCTCGCTCTCGACATCCTCTGACAGCGGCTGCTTGAGCTGATGCTGCATGAGCCGCTCGATCAGGCGCGTGTCGATCGCCGTGCCTTTCTCGATGATCTTCACGCCGCGAGCATTCAGGATGGCGCTGCGCGCCACAACCGGGCGGCGATCCCCGAGTGCGGTGACGGCCCGCGCGAAGTGTGCGGGGTCGGTGTCGGCGCCGGTCATGCCCCCGATTGTGCCCAAGCCTGGACCGGGGCCGGCTCTGATCAGAGGCGCAGCATCACGTGCCGCGGCACGGTGTAGTCCTCCAGCGCGTACAGGCTCAGGTCCTTGCCGTAGCCGCTGCTCTTCAGGCCGCCGTGCGGCATCTCGTTGACGAGCATGAAGTGCGTGTTGATCCAGGTGCAGCCGTACTGCAGCTTGCGCGCCACCTGCATCGCGCGGCCCACGTCCTGCGTCCAGACCGAGGACGCGAGGCCGTAGTCGCTGTCGTTCGCCCACTCCACGGCCTGCGCCGGGTCGGTGAAGCGGGTGATGCTGACCACCGGCCCGAAGACCTCGCGGCGCACGATCTCGTCGTCCTGCCGCGCACCCGCGATCACGGTGGGTTCGTAGAAGAAGCCGTTGCCCGCGGGCTGCTTGCCGCCGGCGGTGATTTCCATGTGGCCCGCCATCTGCGCGCGCTCGACGAAGCTCGCCACGCGGTTGCGCTGGCGGTCGCTGATGAGCGGGCCGATCTCGACATCCGGCTCGTCCTGCGTGCCCATACGGATGGACTTGACCGCGCTGGACAGGTCGGCCACCAGCTTGTCGTGGATCTTCGCTCCCGCGTAGATGCGGCAGGCCGCGGTGCAGTCCTGGCCGGCGTTGTAGTAGCCGAAGGTGCGCAGGCCTTCCACCACCGCAGCCAGGTCGGCGTCGTCGAACACGATCACCGGCGCCTTGCCGCCGAGCTCCAGGTGCGTGCGCTTGAGCGAGCCGCTGGCAGCCTGCAGGATCTTGCGGCCGGTGGACACATCGCCGGTCAGGCTGACCATCGCCACCTTCGGGTGCTCCACCAGCGGCTGCCCCACCGTCGCGCCGCGCCCTGTGAGGACGTTGAACACGCCCTTCGGGAAGATCTCCGCCGCCACGCGGGCCAGCCACAGCGTGGACAGCGGCGTCTGCTCGCTGGGCTTGATGACCACGGTGTTGCCGGCAGCCAGCGCCGGTGCGGTCTTCCAGGCCGCCATCATCAGCGGGTAGTTCCAGGGCGCGATCGAGCCGACCACGCCCACCGGGTCGCGGCGGATGAAGCTGGTGTGGCCGGCCAGGTACTCCCCGGCCAGGGGCCCGGTCAGCGTGCGGCAGGCGCCGGCGAAGAAGCGGAAGCAGTCGGCCACCGCCGGGATCTCGTCGCCCAGCGCTCGCGCATAGGGCTTGCCGCAGTTCAGGCTCTCCAGCCGCGCGAAGGTCTCGGCCTGCGCCTCGATGGCATCGGCCAGCTTCAGCAGCATGCGCGAGCGGTCGGCGGGCGTGGTGTCACGCCAGGAATCGAAGGCACGGTGCGCCGCCGACACGGCCTTGTGCACCTGCTCGGTCGAGGCCTCGGGCACCTCGATCAGCAGCGCGCCGGTGGCCGGGTTCAGCACGCGCTCGGGCTCGCCCTCACCGGCGACGAAGGCGCCGTCGATGAACAGTTCGGTGGGCAGGGTCAGGTCCATGGAGCGCTCCTCAGCGTTGGGTCGGTTCGTCGGCACGGGTCAGCAGGTAGGCCAGCAGGATGGGCACGAAGGTGAGCGCGATGATCACCACGGCCACGACGTTGGTCACCGGCCGCTGGCGCGGCCGGATCAGTTCCTGCAGCATCCAGATCGGCAGCGTGGTCTGCTGTCCGGCCGTGAAGGTGGTGACGATCACCTCGTCGAAACTCAGAGCGAAAGCCAGCAGCGCACCAGCCAGCAAAGCCGACCCGAGCTGCGGCAGGATCACGTAGCGCAGCGTCTGGAAGCCGTCGGCGCCCAGGTCCATGCTGGCCTCGATGAGGTTGGGGTTCATGCGCCGCAGCCGCGCCACGGCGTTGTTGAAGACCACCACCACGCAGAACGTGGCGTGGCCGATGACGATGGTCCAGAACGAGAACGGGATCTCGAGCGTGTGGTACGCCGAACGCAGCGCGATGCCGGTGATGACGCCCGGCAACGCGATGGGCAGGATGAACAGCAGCGATACCGCGTCGCGGCCGAAGAACTTCGCCCGCGCCAGGGCCGCTGCGGCCAGCGTGCCGAGAATCAGCGCCGCGGCGGTGCTCCAGGCCGCGACCTGGAAGCTCAGCTTCATCGCGGCCCAGACGTCCTCACGCTCCCAGGCCACTCCGAACCACTGCGTCGTGAGTGCCGGCGGCGGAAAGACGTAGCTCTTGTCCTCGGCGCTGAAGGCATACAGGATGATCAGCGCCAGCGGAACGTGCAGGAACGCCACCACCGCCCAGGCGGCGCCCTTGAGCCACCGGTCAGAGCGCATCGAAGGCCCCCTGCCGCTTGGCAAACCACAGGTACAGGCCGATGGCGACGATGGGCACCAGCGAGAACGCCGCCGCGAAGGGCAGGTTGCCGGCCACGCCCTGCTGCCGGAAGATGACCTGCCCGATGTACAGCGTGGAGTCGCCGATGACCTGCGGGATGATGTAGTCGCCCAGCGTGAGGCTGAACGTGAAGATCGAGCCTGCTGCCACACCCGGCATCGCCAGCGGCAGGATCACGCGGCGGAAGGTCGTGGCCGGCCCCGCGCCCAGATCGGCGGACGCCTCGATGGTGCTCTGGGGAATGCGCTCGATGGCGGCCACCATCGGCAGCACCATGAAGGGCAGCCACATGTAGACGAAGACGATGAAGGTGCCCAGCGTCGAGAAGCTCAGGCTCGGCCCCCCGATCAGCGGCGTGGCCAGCAGTGCTTCGATGAGCCACTGCGCGTGCAGGCGCTCGGCCAGCCAGTTGATGGCACCCTCCTTGGCGAGCAGCAGCTTCCAGGCATACAGGCGAACCAGGTAGCTGCTCCACAGCGGCAGCATCACGGCAATATAGAGCGCCGCCTTCGTGGCGCCGCTGGCATGCCGCGCCATCACCAGCGCCAGCGGAAACGCCAGCACGGTGCAGGCCAGCGTGACGGCCACCGCCATGCCGATGGAGCGGCGCGCGGCATCGAGATTGGCGATCTCGAACAACGCGATGAAGTTGGAGATGCCGACCTCGCGCACCACCTGGCCGGTGAAGTCGTCGAGCCGGAAGAATGCATTCGCCAGCAGCGCGAACAGCGAGCCCAGGTAGATGACACCGAACCACAGCAGCGGCGGGCCCAGCAGGGCCAGCATCAGCACACCGCGACGCGTGTAGAGCAGGTCGGACGTGCGCCTGCGCAAGGTGAGGGCCGGTGTCACGGCGAGTGCGGTCACAGCCTTCGCTCCCGGTGGGTGGGAGTGTGTGCTTTCGGCCCGCTGCGGGCATTGGGCTTCGTGCCAGCAGGTACCCGCGTAGATCGCGCAGACCGAGTGCGGCGGGCACCCTTCCCCTCCATGTCCTCCGGACCGGGCTGCGCCCGCTCCTCCCCCTTTACTTCCGGGGAAGGGCGCCCACCGCACTCGGCCAATGACGCTGTTGGCGCTCGGCGGTCGAGCCCCGCCCATGCTGCTGCGGCCGCCGTTTTTGTGGTGATGCAGCGCATGCCACCAAGACGGCAGGCCAAGGCTGGTGGGCCCCCTCCCACGGAAGTCAAGGGGGAGCCAGCGGCCTGCGGCCGCTGGCGGAGGACATGGAGTGGGAGGGGGCCCACCAGCCTTGGCCCGCGCAACCTCCGAACGCAGGGCTCGAGGATCAGAACGCAGCGGACCTCGGGAAACGTCCGCAACGGGCCGGAATCTGGCATCGCACGCACCACGCTCAGCCCGCCAGCGCGTGCACCGCCCGCGCGTCCCAGTGCAGGTGGACGGCGCTGCCCGCCTCCGGCGCGGAGGTGCCGGGGTCGGCCGGCAGGTCGGCCTGCAGCAAGGCGCCCCCGGTGTCGACCTTCACGCGGGTGAAGGCGCCGAAGTACTGCACCTCGGCCACCGTGCCGCTGGCGCGCGCCTGCTCCGCGCCGCCGATGCGGATGCGCTCGGGCCGCAGCATCGCGGCGCCGTGGCCGGTGAAGCGCCGCGCCGTCTCGCCGTCCAGCACGTTGGCAGCGCCGACGAACTGTGCGACGAAGCGTGTGGTCGGCGCGTTGTAGACCTCGGGCGGCGTGCCCACCTGCTCCAGGCGGCCGGCGTTGAAGACGCCGATGCGGTCGCTCATGGAGAGCGCCTCGTGCTGGTCGTGCGTGATGAACAGGAAGGTGATGCCCAGGCGCCGCTGCAGCGCCTTCAGCTCGGTCTGCATCTGCTCGCGCAGCTTCAGGTCGAGCGCGCCGAGGGGTTCGTCGAGCAGCAGCACCTGCGGCTGGCCGATCAGGGCCCGGGCCAGGGCGACACGCTGGCGCTGCCCGCCGGACAGGGCGCTCGGGCGCCGGTCGCCGAGTCCGGGCAGCTGCACCAGGGCCAGCAGTTCGTCGGCCTTGCGCACGCGCTCGGCCTTGCCCACGCCGCGCACCATCAGCGGGTAGGCCACGTTGTCGCGCAGGCTCATATGAGGGAACAGCGCGTAGTCCTGGAACACGGTGTTCACCGGGCGCGCATAGGGCGGGGCGAGCGTCACGTCCGCGTCGCCGATGCGGATGCGGCCGGCCGTGGGCAGCGTGAAGCCCCCGATCATCCGAAGGCAGGTCGTCTTGCCCGAGCCCGAAGGCCCGAGCAGGGTGAAGAACTCGCCCGCTTCGATGCTCAGGTTCACGCGGTCCACGGCGCGCACGGCCGAGGCTCCGCTGCCGAAGACGCACTCCACGTCTTCGAGCTGGACCGCAGCGGTCATGGGGTCAGCCCGGAACGCAGACCGACATCACCGGCCACCCAGCACCGCGATGTAGTCGGACGCCCACTTGTGATACGGCACGCAGGCATTGTTCTGGCTCTTGCACTGCGACACCGGCGTGCGCCAGAACGAGATCTTGTCGAAGTCGTTGTAGCCCTGGCGCGCGCAGCCGTCGTCGCCGAGCAGCTTGTTGCCCTTGCAGGCCGCGGGCACCGCCGGCACCGAACCGAACCAGGCCGACAGGTCGCCCTGCAGCTTCGGGTTCAGCGAGTGCTCGAGCCACATGTAGGCGCAGTTCGGGTTCTTGGCCTCGGCGTGCAGCATGGTGCTGTCGGCCCAGCCCGTGGCGCCTTCTACAGGCACCACCGTGGCCACCGGCGCCTTCTTGCTCTTCAGGATGTTCGACTGGAACTGCCAGCTGCCGGACGCGACCACGCCCTCGTTGGTGAAGTCGTCGATCTGCACGAAGGCGTCGTGCCAGTACTTGCCCACCAGCTTGCGCTGGCCGCGCAGCAGCTCGAGCGCGGCCTTGTACTGGGCCTCGTTCAGCTCGTACGGGTCCTTGATGCCCAGCGCCGGGTTCTTCTTCATCAGGTAGAGCGCGGCGTCGGCGATGTAGATCGGGCCGTCGAAGGCCTGCACGCGGCCCTTGTTGCTCTTGCCGTCAGGCAGCGTCGTCTCCTCGAACACCACGCTCCAGCTCGTCGGCGGCTTGTCGCCGAAGACCTTGGTGTTGTACATGAGCACGTTCCAGCCCCACTGGTAGGGCACGCCGTAGTGCGTGTTGCCCTCGAAGTGCCAGGGCGACTTCTGCAGCCGGGGGTCGATGTTCTTGTAGCTCGGGATCAGGTTCACGTTGATCGGCTGGACCTTCTTGCCGCGGATCAGGCGGGTGGAGGCGTCGCCCGAAGCCGTGACGAGGTCGAAACCGCCCTCGTTCATCAGGGCCACCATCTCGTCAGAGGTGCCGGCGGTCTTCACGTTGACCTTGCAGCCGGTCTTCTTCTCGAAGTCGGTCACCCAGTCGAAGTTCTTGTCGGTCGCGCCGCGCTCGATGTAGCCGGCCCAGGCGACGATGTCGACCTGGCCCTCGCCCTTGCCGATCTTCTGCAGCGGGGCTTTCTGGGCAAAGGCGACCGTGTGCGCGGCCAGCGCCACGGTGGCCATGCCGGCCAGGATCAAGGGATTGTTTCGGCTCATGCGGCGCTCCTGCGTTCGTTGGACGGACGGCGCGGACGATAGGCGCCGGAGCGGCCGCTGTGAAATGCAATGTGCCGTCGCCAAGCTATCTCCAAATCAGATAGATGGGGTTAACCATAGGCTTTGGGCGAAGGCTTCGCTGCAAGCCAGAACAGTGCCAGGCTCACCGCGACCAGCGGCAACAGCGAGCCCACGTTGAGCCAGAACCATCCCTGCGTTGTGACGAGCGCACCCGAGGCGAACGACGTGGCCGCCATGGTCGAGAAGACCCAGAAGTCCATCGTGCCCTGCACGCGCGTCTTTTCCTCGGGGCGATAGGTGGTCGTCAGCAGGGTCGTGGCGCCGGTGTAGAGGAAGTTCCAGCCCACGCCCAGCAGGAACAGCGCAGCGAGGAACTGCATCAGGTCGACGCCGCTCAGCGCGATGGCGACGCACAGGAAGTTCAGCACCGCGCCGACGCCCATCACCGGCAGCACCCCGAAGCGCTTGATGAGGTGGCCCGTGAAGAAGGCCGGAACGAACATCCCGAGCACGTGCCATTCGAGCACCAGCGCAGCGCTGTCGAAGGGCAGGCCGCACTGCTGCATGGCCAGCGGCGTGGCCGCCATCAGCAGGTTCATCACGCCGTAGCTCAGCGCGCCGGCGACCACCGCCACCACGAAGGCCGGCTGGCGTGCGATCTCGGACATCGGCCGCCCGATGTCGGCGCCCGGAACCGGCGCCACATGGGCGGGGAACCGGATCATGGACATCACCAGCAGGCCGAGCAGCGCCACCCCGACCAGCGCCACGTAGGCGCCGGAGAAGGGCACGTCCAGCCAGGTGCGCGTGGCACTGGCCAGGTTGGGGCCGATGAAGGCCCCGGCGACGCCGCCGGCCATCACCAGCGAGATGGCCTTTTCCTTGAGAGACGCGTCCACCAGCTCGAGCCCGGCGAAGCGGTACAGCGCCGCGTTGGCGTTGTAGAAGCCCGCCACCACCGTGGCCGCCACCAGCAGCCAGAAACTGCCGATCGTGACCGCCACCGCGCCCACCGCGGCCGACAGCGCCGCCACGACCAGCCCGATCTGGAACGAACGCTTGCGCCCGAGCCTTGCCTGAAGGCGCGCCACCGGCGAGGTGGACAGCGCCCCGCCGACCACATAGCCCATCACGGGCAGCGTCGCCATCCAGCCCAGCGGCGCGAGCTGCAGGCCGACCAGGCCGTTGATCGCGATGAAGGTGACGTTGTTGGTCAGGAACAGGGCCTGGCACACAGCCAGCAACAGAAGGTGTCGATTCATGGGCACATTGTGGTGCGCAATGCGACGTGGCCGGGCGCGGTCATCGAACCGGGGCGGTGCAGCGTTGAACCGGCATGGGGCTCAGCGCGGCCCGCGATTGCAAGGCACGCTCCTTGCTCACTTTGCCGCATTGCCAACAGGCCCGGAACGGGAAAGCAAACACGGTAAATTGACACGCGAAGACACGGCTCATCGGCGCATGCACAGGCGCAGAATGAACCAAGCTGAATCCATGCCGCTGGTGCACTGCGCACGACGGTGACAGGAAAGCTCTGATGGCGCCCGGGCCTGTTCAGCCGGGACTCCATCAGAACTTCCCGTGCAGGCCGGACTCATCCGGCCGGCCGATGTCAACGCAGGAGATCCGCATGGACGTGATCAGCAGTTTCGCCGCGCGCTACGAGCGCACGCGCGAGGAAGAGCTCTCGCTCGAGGACTACCTCGCCGAGTGCAAGCGCAACCCGCTGGCCTACGCCACCGCGCCGGAGCGCATGCTCAAGGCGATCGGCGAGCCGAAGCAGATCGACACGCGCACCGACACTCGCCTTTCGCGCCTCTTCGCCAACAAGGTCATCAAGGTCTACCCCGCCTTCGCAGAGTTCTACGGCATGGAAGACGCCATCGAGCAGGTGGTGAGCTACTTCCGGCACGCCGCGCAGGGCCTGGAGGAAAAGAAGCAGATCCTGTATCTGCTGGGCCCGGTGGGGGGCGGCAAGAGCAGCATCGCCGAACGGCTGAAGCAGCTGATGCAGGACGTGCCGTTCTACGCCATCAAGGGCTCGCCTGTGAACGAGTCTCCGCTCGGTCTCTTCGATGCGGAGGAGGACGGCGCGATCCTGGAGAGCGAATACGGCATCCCGCGCCGCTACCTGAACCGCATCCTGAGCCCCTGGGCCGTGAAGCGGCTCGAGGAATACGGCGGCGACATCCGCAGGTTCCGCGTCGTCAAGCGCCACCCGAGCATCCTCAAGCAGGTGGGCATCAGCAAGACCGAGCCCGGCGACGAGAACAACCAGGACATCTCCAGCCTGGTCGGCAAGGTCGACATCCGCAAGCTCGAGAGCTACGCGCAGGACGACCCCGACGCCTACAGCTACTCGGGTGGCCTGTGCCTGGCCAACCAGGGCCTGCTCGAGTTCGTGGAAATGTTCAAGGCGCCCATCAAGGTGCTGCACCCGCTGCTGACGGCCACGCAGGAGGGCAACTTCAAGGGCACCGAGGGCTTCGGCGCGATCCCCTTCGACGGCATCGTGCTGGCGCACAGCAACGAGAGCGAGTGGAAGGCCTTCCGCAACAACAAGAACAACGAAGCCTTCCTCGACCGCATCTACATCGTGAAGGTGCCGTACTGCCTGCGCGTGAGCGAAGAGGTCCGGATCTACGAGAAGCTGCTGCGGAACTCCTCGCTCGCGGCCGCCACCTGCGCGCCGGGCACGCTGAAGATGATGAGCCAGTTCGCGATCCTCACGCGGCTGAAGGAGCCCGAGAACTCGTCGCTCTACAGCAAGATGCTGGTCTACGACGGCGAGAACCTCAAGGACACCGACCCGCGCGCGAAGAGCTACCAGGAGTACCGCGACTACGCCGGCGTGGACGAGGGCATGAGCGGCATCAGCACGCGCTTCGCCTACAAGATCATCAGCAAGGTCTTCAACTTCGACAGCACCGAGGTCGCAGCCAACCCCGTGCACCTGATGTACGTGCTAGAGCAGCAGATCGAACGCGAGCAGTTCCCTGCCGAGCTGGAGCAGAAGTACCTGGGCTTCATCAAGGAGCACCTGGCCACGCGGTACGCCGAGTTCATCGGCAAGGAGATCCAGACCGCCTACCTGGAGAGCTACAGCGAGTACGGCCAGAACATCTTCGACCGCTACGTCACCTACGCCGACTACTGGATCCAGGACCACGAGTACCGCGACACCGACACGGGCGAGGTCTTCGACCGCGGCAGCCTGAACGGCGAGCTCGAGAAGATCGAGAAGCCGGCCGGCATCGCGAACCCGAAGGACTTCCGCAACGAGATCGTCAACTTCGTGCTGCGGGCACGCGCCAACAACCAGGGCAAGAACCCCGCCTGGACGAGCTACGAGAAGCTGCGCGCGGTCATCGAAAAGAAGATGTTCAGCAACACCGAAGAGTTGCTGCCCGTCATCAGCTTCAACGCCAAGGCCAGCGCCGGCGAGGCCAAGAAGCACGAGGACTTCGTGACCCGCATGGTGGCCAAGGGCTACACGCCCAAGCAGGTGCGACTGCTGTGCGAGTGGTACCTGCGCGTGCGGAAAAGCTCGTGATGATGCCCCCAAGCTCGCATTCGCTCGCTACCCCCCGAGGGGGCCGCCCGCCGATGGCCCGGCAGAGCCGGTTCCATGGCGGTGGCTTGACCTGGGCAGCCTCGCTGACGCTCGCTGCCTGCCGGGGGGGCCGTCCGCCGATGGCCCGGCAAAGCCGGTTCCATGGCGGGAAGCTTGCCCATTGCTGCTGACGGACACCATGGCGCTGCAATCCATCATCGACAGACGGCTGGCGGGCAAGAACAAGTCCATCGGCAACCGCGAGCGGTTTCTCCGGCGCCACAAGGAGCAGATCCGCGAGGCGGTGAAGCGGGCGATCGACGGACGGGGCATCCGCGACATCGAGCGCGGCGAGGACATCCACATCCCGAAGCGCGACCTCTCCGAGCCGGTGTTCGGCCACGGCTCGGGCGGGGTGCGCGAGGTCGTGCACCCGGGCAACCAGGACTTCATCCGCGGCGACCGCATCGAGCGGCCCAAGGGTGGCAGCGGCGGCGGCGGTTCGGGCAAGGGCCAGGCGGGCGACTCCGGCGACGGCGAGGACGACTTCGTCTTCGCGCTGTCGAAGGAAGAGTTCATGCAGGTCTTCTTCGAGGATCTCGCGCTGCCGCACCTGGTGCGCACGCAGCTCGCCGAGGTGCCGGAGTGGAAGAGCCAGCGCGCGGGCTTCAGCAGCGACGGCACGCCGAACAACCTGCACGTGGTGCGCAGCATGCGCGGCGCCATCGGGCGGCGCATCGCCATCGGCGCCGGTTCCCGGCGCGAGCTGCGGGAGTTGCAGGAACAGCTGGCCGTGCTGGAAACCGAGGGCCGGGAAATCGAGGCCGCCGCGATGCGCCTGGAGATCGCGGCGCTGCGCGCCCGGCTGGAGCGCATTCCCTACCTCGACCCGATCGACCTGCGATTCCGCAACCGGGTGCGCGTGCCGCAACCCACCAGCAAGGCCGTGATGTTCTGCCTGATGGACGTGTCGGGCTCGATGGACGAAGCGCGCAAGGAGCTCTCCAAGCGCTTCTTCATCCTGCTGTACCTGTTCCTGACGCGGCACTACGAGAAGATCGAGCTCGTCTTCATCCGCCACCACACGCAGGCGCAGGAAGTGGACGAACAGAACTTCTTCCACGCCCGGGAAACGGGCGGCACGGTCGTGAGCAGCGCGCTCGTGCTGATGGAAGAGATCATCCGCGCGCGCTACGACCCCGCGCTGTGGAACATCTACGGCGCACAGGCCAGCGACGGCGACAACTGGCACCACGACAGCGGCCGCTGCCGAGAGTTGCTGGCCGACAAGATCCTGCCGCTGGTGCGCTACTACGCGTACGTGCAGGTGGCCGACGAGGAGCAGAACCTCTGGGAGGAATACACGCAACTGCTCGAGGGCCAGCGCCAGTTCGCGATGCGCAAGGCCACCTCGGCCTCGCAGATCTATCCGGTGTTCCGTGATCTCTTCAGGAAGGAAGGGGCGCAGGCGGCATGAACCAGTCCAAACCGTTGCCGGGCCCGAGCGACTGGTCCTTCGAGCTCATCGAGCAGTACCACCATGTGATCCGCCAGACGGCCGAGCGCTTCGGGCTGGACACCTACCCGAACCAGCTGGAGATCATCACCGCCGAGCAGATGATGGACGCCTACGCCAGCGTGGGCATGCCGGTGAACTACCGCCACTGGAGCTACGGCAAGGAATTCATCGCCACCGAGAAGAACTACAAGCGCGGCCACATGGGGCTGGCCTACGAGATCGTCATCAACTCCAACCCCTGCATCAGCTACCTGATGGAGGAGAACACGATGGCGATGCAGGCGCTCGTCATCGCGCACGCGGCCTACGGCCACAACAGCTTCTTCAAGGGCAACTACCTGTTCCGAATGTGGACCGACGCGGCGTCCATCATCGACTACCTGGTCTACGCGAAGAACTACGTCACCCAGTGCGAGGAAAAACACGGCCTGGAGGCCGTGGAGACCTTCCTGGACAGCTGCCACGCGCTGGCCAACCACGGCGTCGACCGCTACCGCCGCCCGACGCGCAAGACACTCGCGCAGGAACTGGCCGAGCGCCAGGACCGCGAAGCCTACGCGCAGCAGCAGGTCAACGACCTCTGGCGCACGCTGCCGAAAAAGGCCGAAAAGGAAGCCAGCGCCGAGGCGCGCCGCTTCCCCGACGAGCCACAGGAAAACCTGCTGTACTTCATCGAGAAGAACGCGCCGCTGCTGGAGCCCTGGCAGCGCGAGATCGTGCGCATCGTGCGCAAGGTGGCGCAGTACTTCTACCCGCAGCGCCAGACGCAGGTCATGAACGAAGGCTGGGCCACGTTCTGGCACCACCACCTGCTCAACACCCTGTACGACGACGGCTGGCTGACCGACGGCGTGATGATCGAGTGGCTGAAGTCGCACACCAATGTCGTCTACCAGCCGCCGGTGGGGCACAAGGCCTACAGCGGCATCAACCCCTACGCACTGGGCTTCGCGATGTACACCGACATCCGGCGCATCTGCGAGCACCCCACCGACGAGGACCGGGAGTGGTTCCCGAACCTCGCCGGCACGCCCTGGCTGCCGGCGCTGGACCACGCCATGCGCAACTTCAAGGACGAGAGCTTCATCGGCCAGTACCTGAGCCCGAAGCTGATGCGCGAACTGCGCCTGTTTGCCATCACCGACGACGAACGGCAGAGCGAGCTCGAGGTCTCCGCCATCCACGACGAGGCCGGCTACCGGCAGGTGCGCGAATCCCTGTCGCGCCAGTACGACCTGGGCTCGCGCGAGCCCGACATCCAGGTCTGGAACGTGAACCTGCGAGGCGACCGCTCGCTCACGCTGCGGCACTTCCAGCACAAGGACCGCCCGCTGCACGAGTCCGCACAGGAGGTTCTGAAGCACGTCGCGCGGCTCTGGGGCTTCGGCGTCCACCTGGAGAGCACCAACGCCGGCGGAGACATCACGAAGCGGTGGCACGTGATGCCAGGCTGATGCGGCGTGAACTGTGCACGGGCGGCGCCCCCCAGCCAAAGGGTGCAGGCAGCAGGCGCAGCACTCACACTCCAGGCATGCCGCCGCCCGGCGCGCACCCGTTCAGGAAGTACCCGTTCAGGAAGTACCCGCCATGAAGACCCGTTCCGCCTGCCGATCCGGCACCGTTGCCGCCCTGCTGATGATTGCCGCCCTGGCTCCGGTGCACGCCGCGCCTGTGGCCTCGTTCGGCCCGCTCAGCGCAGGCTGGAACGTCGGCACCGGCCAGACGAACGAAGGCTTCACGATCAGCAGCAATGCAACGCCCCAGGTCGAACTCGGCCTGCGCAGCCAGGATTACCTGACCGGTGTCTCGTCGACCACCGGTGACGGCATCTACCGCGTCCAGGCCGGCGAACGCGCGCCCGGCAGCGGGCTGGCGCGCTGGAACATCGATCTGTCGGCCTACACCTACGAGTCCGTGATCATCGGCAACTGGGACCTGCAGCTCGACATCGACTGGAACCCGGGCGCCGGCAGCACGCTCGTCAGCTACGACATCGACGCGCAACTCGAACTGATGGGCACGTACACGACCCGCACGCAGGCGTCGCAGAACCTGGGCTTCGACTACTGGGGCCAGGCCTTCGACCCCGAAGCCCTGGGCACCTACCGCTTCACGCTGAGCGCGTTCGACCGCAACGACCCCGACAACCCGGGCGCCCTGGTGGCATCGACCACGATCGACGTCATCGTCGAAGCCGGTCAGTCCGTGCCGGAGCCGGGTTCGCTCGCGTTGGCCGGGCTGGCGCTCGGCGGGCTGCTGATGTCCCGCCGGCGCACCCGCTGACGCACCGACTGACGCGCCAGCGTCAGTTCTCGAAGTCCATCCAGAGCAGTCCGATCTGCGAGGCCGTCGGCACGCTGCTGCCTGCGGGCAGGAACTCGAGATCGAAGCTGGTGGCGCTGCGCGCGACGACCCGGACCCCATCGCCTGCGGCATCACGCATCAGCGTGTTGCCGCTGGAGGGCATCTGGCCCAGCGCGTAGCTCATGAGCGCGGGCGTGGAGAGCGCGAAGCCACGCCCGTCGATGCCGATCCCGCCGCTGATCTCGTAGCTGCCGCTGGTGAAGCCCTCGCGCGCATCGACGTCGAAGTTGTAGACGACCGTGCCGCTGGCCTCGGCCACCGTCGTGCCCAGGTAGCTGATCCGCAGACGGGTGACGTCGGCGGATTCGGGCCGGGTCCAGAGCCGGAAGCTGCCGTTCATGGTGCCGTAGCCGGCGAGCGTGAAGGACTGGAACGTGGCCGAGACATCCAGGGCCGTGGGTTCGTCCTGCGCGTTCAGCTCGACGGCGTTGATGACCATCGTGAAGCCGCCGTTGAGCGACGGCAGGAACGGATCCTCGATGCAGTTCGCCGCCGACAAGCCGATCGTGTCGCCGGCGCTGATCTCGCCGTTGTTGTCGGCATCGTCGGCCGAGACGGTCATGGTGCCGCCGTACAGGCAGGCCACGGTCTCCGAGGACACCGCCGCGGCCTGCTTGCGGTCGAAGGCGGGCACACGGGCCAGCCAGGCCAGCGCGGTGCGGCCGACCAGGGTCGGGGCGCGCAGGCCGGTGGTACCGGCTGCGAGCGCGGCGACACGTCCGGCGCTTGTCGGGTCCAGCAGGTTGCCGCTCACGCCGCCCAGCAGGGCTCGCACCATCGGCGAGGCGAACGCGGAATAGTTCTCCAGCGACAGGTCGGAATCGGCCGAGGCCGCGACAACGCGCGGGCCTTCGGGCACGACGACCGTGGGAGCGGGGGTGCCGCCGCCACCGCCGCCGCCGCATGCGGCCAGAAGGCCGGTCGCCACCGCGACGGCCGACAAGGAACGGATGGTTTGCTTCATCGATGACTCCTGTTGATCTGGGGCTCGGGTGGCGTCCACTTGTTCACAGCGGCCGGCACACGCACGCTCCTATGATGCCGGGGGCCACTCCAGGCCCGCAGCCGCGGCATTGCGCCCCCTTGAGATAACGCATGAAAATTCTCGTTACCGGCGCCGCCGGCTTCATCGGCTCGACCGCCTCGCTGCGCCTGCTGGCACGGGGAGACGAGGTCGTCGGCCTCGACAACCTGAACGACTACTACTCGGTTCAACTCAAGCTCGACCGCCTGGCGCGGCTGCAGTCCCAGGCCGGGTTCCGGTTCGTGAAGCTCGACGTGGCCGACCGCGAAGGCATGGCGGCACTCTTCGCCGCCGAGAAGTTCGACCGCGTGATCCACCTCGCGGCGCAGGCCGGGGTGCGCTACTCCATCCAGAACCCGCATGCCTACGTCGACAGCAACCTGGTCGGCTTCATCAACATCCTCGAGGGCTGCCGCCACGCGAAAGTGGCGCACCTGACCTACGCGTCGAGCTCCAGCGTCTACGGCGGCAACACCCACATGCCGTTCTCGGAGCATCACAGCGTGGACCACCCGGTCAGCCTGTACGCCGCCACCAAGAAGGCCAATGAACTGATGGCGCACACGTACAGCCACCTGTACGGGCTACCCACCACGGGGCTGCGCTTCTTCACGGTGTACGGCCCCTGGGGACGGCCGGACATGGCGCTCTTCCTGTTCACGAAGGCCATCCTCGAGGGGCGGGCGATCGACGTCTTCAACCACGGGAACATGCTGCGCGACTTCACCTACGTGGACGACATCGTCGAAGGCGTCATCCGGGTCAGCGACCGCACCGCGACCGCCAACCCGGACTACCGGCCCGACACCCCGGACCCGGCCACGAGCAACGTGCCCTTCCGGGTCTTCAACATCGGCAACCACGACCCAGTACCGCTGCTGGACTTCATCGGCGCCATCGAGGGCGCTCTGGGCATGAAGGCAGAAAAGAACCTGCTGCCGCTGCAGGACGGCGACGTCCCGGCGACCTACGCGGACGTGGAGGCGCTGGAGAACTGGGTCGGCTTCAAGCCGAAGACCTCCATCCAGGACGGCATCGGCCGCTTCGTGGCCTGGTATCGGGACTACTACCGCGTCTGAGCCGCCAGGAGCGCCCGCACCCAGCGCACCGGGATCGCATAGCTGATGCCGCTGGGGTTGGTCAGGGCGCCTTCGCGGCCGCCCTTCGTCAGGACCATGTTCACCACGGCCACCACCTCGCCGGTGGCGGCGTCCAGGACCGGACCGCCGCTGTTGCCAGGGTAGGCGGTGGCATCGAGCTGCACGATGTCGAAG
The DNA here is from genome assembly GCA_903938815.1 of uncultured beta proteobacterium. Classification (GTDB taxonomy): domain Bacteria; phylum Pseudomonadota; class Gammaproteobacteria; order Burkholderiales; family Burkholderiaceae_C; genus Rubrivivax. Next base: position 51,619 of record CAJAES010000034.1, on the reverse strand, counting down.
CTGCCACGGCGCAGCGAAGCGATGGCGCGGTCGCCCAGTTGCGAGGCATTCGCCGCCGGCAGCACGATGGGCGCGATCGACGAGACCATGCCGCGATGCGTCACCGGCTGGAAACCCAGCACGCCGGCGATCGGGAAGCCCATCAGGAGCACCGCCGCGCCCTCGCGCAGGCCCTCGTCCGGGCCCAGCTTCAGCGGCGCCAGCGCCTCGCCTTCCAGCCGCAGCAGCGCCAGATCGTGTTCCGGGTCGCGCGACACCAGTTCGGCCCGGCGCCATTCCTGCCCGCCGCCAGGCAGCGGGCGCTGAACGGCCCACTGCGCCGGCCGGTCACCGTCGGCCGTGATCACGTGACTGTTGGTCACCACGTGGCGGCCATCTCCGGCCGCGAACGCTGTCCCGCGGAACCCGAAGCGGGGGTTGGCCATCGGGTCGAGGCGGCCGATCGGCAGCACGGACTCCCGCGCTGCCGCAATCAGGGAGGGCACGTCGGCGCGCACCCCCGCGGCCCACAGGGCGGCCGTCGCGAGAACGCAGCGCCGTTGCACCCGGCGCCTAGATCGAGAAGATCTTGCCGGGGTTCATGATGTTGCCGGGGTCGAGCGCGCGCTTGATGTCGCGCATCATGGCCACGGCGCCCGCGCCGGCCTCGTCCACCAGGAACCCCATCTTGTGCAGGCCGATGCCGTGCTCTCCGGTGCAGGTGCCTTCGAGCGCGAGCGCGCGGTGCACCATCTGCATCGACAGCCGCTCGGCCACGGCGCGCTGCTCCGCGTCGCCTTCCTTGACCAGGTAGGCGAGGTGGAAGTTGCCGTCGCCGACGTGGCCGACGATGTAGTACGGCAGTCCGGAGGCATCGGCCTCGTCCACGGAGGCCTCCAGGATCTCGGCCAGGCGCGAGATCGGCACGCAGGTGTCGGTGGTCACGGTGCGGCAGCCCGGGTGGGTGGACATGCCGGCGAAGTAGGCCTTGTGGCGCGCCGTCCACAGGCGGGTGCGCTCTTCCGGCGTGCTGGCCCACTCGAAGTTCTCGCCGCCCATGTCGCTGGCGATGGCCTGCACGGTCTCGGCCTGCTCCTTCACGCCGGCCTCGCTGCCGTGGAACTCCATCAGCAGCATGGGGCTCTCGCGCAGCCCGAGCTTGCTCTGTGCATTGACGGCGCGCACGGCGTTGGCGTCGAGCAGTTCGCAGCGGGCGATGGGCACGCCCATCTGGATCAGCTGGATGGTGGCGTTCACCGCGCCGCCGATGGTCGGGAAGTGGCAGATCGCCGCGCTCACGGCCTCGGGCAGCGGGTAGAGCTTGAGCGTGACCTCGGTCATCACGCCGAGAGTGCCTTCGCTGCCGACGAACAGGCGGGTGAGGTCGTAGCCGGCGCTGCTCTTCTTCGCCCGCGTGCCGGTATGGATGACCTCGCCGCTGGCGGTGACGACCGTCAGCCCCAGCACGTTCTCGCGCATGGTGCCGTAGCGGACGGCATTGGTGCCGCTGGCGCGCGTGGCGGCCATGCCGCCCAGACTCGCGTTGGCGCCGGGGTCGATCGGGAAGAACAGGCCCATGTCCTTGATCTCGCGGTTCAGCTGCTCGCGGGTGACGCCGGCCTGCACCGTCACGGTGAGGTCCTCGGCGTTCACGCGCACCACGCTGTCCATGCGCGACAGGTCGATGCTGACCCCGCCCTGCACCGCCAGCAGATGCCCCTCGAGCGAGGAGCCCACGCCGAAGGGAATGACCGGCACGCCGTGCGCGGACGCCTGGCTCACGACGAAGGCCACCTCTTCGGTGCTCAGGCAATACACGACCGCATCGGGCGGCGTGACGGGAAACGGGGATTCATCGCGCCCGTGCTGCTCGCGCACCGCTGTCACGGTCGAGCAGCGCTCGCCGAAGCGTTCGCGCAGGGCCTGCAGCATGACGGGCGGCACCGGGCGGCGCTCGTGCTGGTGCAGCAGTTCGTTGGTCAGGGGGGCGTTCATCGGCAACTCCTTGGGGCCGCTTCATTCTAGGAGCGGGGCACCGGCCCGGCTACCATCCGGGAATGAGCAACCGCCTCACCCAGATAGCCACCCGCACCGGCGACGACGGCTCCACCGGCCTCGGCGACGGAACCCGCACCCGCAAGGACGCCCTGCGCGTCATGGCGATGGGCGACGTCGACGAGCTGAACTCCGGCCTCGGCGTCCTGCTCTGCGAACCCTTGCCCGACGACGTGCGCCGCCTGCTCGTGACCGTGCAGCACGAGCTGTTCAACCTGGGCGGCGAGTTGTCGATCCCGGGCTACATGCTGCTCAAGCCCGAAGCCGTAGCCCAGCTCGACGATGCGCTGGAGCACTACAACGCGCAGCTCCCGCGCCTGGCGGAGTTCATCCTGCCGGCCGGCACGCGCAGCGCCGCACTGGCGCACGTGAGCCGCACCGTCGCCCGACGCGCCGAGCGCGCGGTGGTGGCGCTGCACGCGTTCGAAGCCGTGAACGAGCCGCCGCGCCAGTACCTGAACCGGCTGTCGGACCTGCTCTTCGTGCTGGCCCGCGTGCTCAACCGCGCCAACCTCGACGGGCTGGGCGGCGACGACGTCTACTGGCGCAGCGAGAAGCTCGCGCGCCAGTCGGAAGGCTGAGCCCGGCGGCGCTTCAGCGGTTCCAGACCACCGGCTTGCGCTGGCCGACCCAACGGTCGTAGTTCTTCGCGAACATGTCCTCGATGCGGTTGCGCTTGACCTTGAAGGTCGGCGTGATCAGGTCGTTGTCCACCGTCCAGGCCTCGGTGGTGATGACCAGGCACTCCAGCTGCTCGTGGGGATCGAGCGTGTCGTTGATGTGCTTCAGGTGCTCGATCAGCGAGGCTTCGAGGTCCGACTTGCCCGCGCCCGAGGCGATCTTCGTCGCCTCCTCGTTGAGCATCAGCAGAGCCAGCGGCTGGCCCAGGTTGGCACCGGTCACGCAGCAGGCTTCCACCGCCGAGTGCATCACCAGCTTGTCCTCGATCGGCGCCGGGGCGACGTACTTGCCCTTGCTCGTCTTGAACAGGTCCTTCACGCGGCCGGTGATCTTCAGGCGGCCCTGGGCATCGGTGCTGCCCTTGTCGCCGGTCTTGAGCCAACCGTCGGCGGTGAAGGCTTCCTTGCTGAGCTCGGGCTCGCGGTAGTAGCCCAGCATGTTCCAGGGCGCCTTGACCTGGATCTCGCCGTTCTCGGGCGCGATGCGGCACTGCACCTGCGAATACGGCCGGCCCACGGTGCCGAAGCTGTCCGGGTTGCCGTCGGTGATGTGGCTGGCGCCGATGTTCTCGGTCATGCCGTAGCCCTCGGCCACGTTCAGGCCCAGGCGGCTGTACCAGGCCAGCAGCTCGGCTGGCATCGGCGCGGCGCCGCCGGCTGCGAAGACGCACTGGTCCAGGCCCAGCGTGTTGAGGATCTTCTTCTTGACGATGCCCTTCAGGATCGGCAGCTTCAGGAACAGCTCCAGCTTCTTCTGGGGCATCTTGTGGTTCACGCCCTGCTGGAACTTCACCCACAGGCGCGGCACCGAGAAGAAGACCGTGGGCCGCGCGCGCTGCAGGTCGGCGGTGAAGGTCTCCAGGCTCTCGGCGAAGAACACGTGCATGCCGGTGCGCAGCTGCGCGTGCTCGACGAGTGCGCGCTCCACCACGTGCGACAGCGGCAGGTACGACAGCATGCGCGACTCGGCATTCTGCGGAATGCGCTCCAGGCCCGACTCCACCGCCGCCATGAAGTTGGCGAAGGTGTGCATCACGCCCTTGGGTGCGCCGGTGGTGCCCGAGGTGTACATGATGGTGGAGAGCTCGTCACCGGGCCGCACCGGCTCTCCGGCCAGCGGCGCCGTCTTGGCGACGATGTCGTCCCAGGCCGGGTAGTGGCGCTTGGCATCGTCCGGAGAAAGCGGGTGGCTCACGCACGGCATGCCGGCGGGCACGCCGGGCTTCATGCCCGCCCAGCCGTCGAGCTTGCCGACGAACAGGATCTTCGCGCCGCTGTGCTCCAGGATCTGGCGGATGGTGCCGGCGGCCAGGGTGGGGTACAGCGGCACCGAGACGCAGCCTGCCATCCAGATGGCGTAGTCCGTCATCATCCAGTGCGCGGTGTTCTTGGACAGCATGGCCACGCGGTCGCCGGGCTGGCAGCCCTGCGCCTGAAGCCAGGCGGCCATGCGGCGCGACTGGTCGACGACCTGGCGCCACGTGTAGGTGGCGACCTGGCCGCCACCGACGGGCTGTGTGAACGCCACGCGGTCAGGCGCGGTGCGCTCCCAGAAGTAGAGACGCTGCAGAGGCAACTGGTCGGACGAGATGGTGGCGGACATGGCGGCGCTCGATCGGTATTGGAAAAGACCTGCGGAGCCTATCGATTTGTTCGGCCATCGGCCACGGGATCAGCCCACCCCACCTTCGGGGGAGATGAGGCAGCGCAGGAAACCCTCGGGTTCAGCGCCCGTGGGCCGTCGCGGCTTCCAGCTGCTCCTGGATCTGGCGCGTGGCGCGCAGCACCAGGGTCGGGTCCAGGTCGGCGGCGGGCGCCAGGGTCTCGACCACTTCGTCGAGCGTCTCCGGCGTGCGCAGCAGGGCGTGCACGATGGCCGACAGCACCACCAGGCCGCGGCGGCCGCTGAGCAGAACGCTCGGGATCTCCTGGCCGCACTGCAGGGGCACGTGGTACCGGACGCTGGCCACAGCCGCGGCCGACAGGCCCCAGCTCTCGCACAGCGCGGCCCCGAGCGCGTCGTGGCTGACGCCGAACCCGGCGCGTTCCAGCTCGGCCAGCTCGCTGTCGTCCCCGGCGGCGCGCAGCATGGCGCGGTAGTGATCGGGTGCATGGCGGAAGAGCACGGCCTTGCCGCACTCCTCGAACAGCCCCGCCGAGTGCGCCGCCCAGGCGTCGAGCGCCAGCTTCTGGGCCAGCCGGCCCATCACCAGGCCGCGCAGGCCGGCGCGCTGCCACAGCGGTTCCAGTTCGGCAGCCGGCGGGAAGGCGGCGCGCAGGCCCATCTCGAAGGTGATGGCCGCGACCTCCCGCATGCCGAGGTAGGTGATGGCCTGCTGAACGCTCTGCACCCGGCCCTTGAGGCCGTAGAGCGACGAGTTCACGGCCTTCAGGACGGCCGAGGCCAGGGCCATGTCGCCCTCGATCAGGGTGGAGGCCGCCTGGAAGTTGATGTTCTCGTCGGCCAGAAGCAGGGACAGCTTGACCAGCGATTCCGGCTGGGCCGGGATGTCGATGTCGAGGGTGCGCAGTTCGGAGTTCACGGACATGGTGTCGCCATCCTAGGCCGACGCCGGCCGGCCGATGCGGCCAATTGAGCCGGGAAGCGAGCCCATAAACGTCGAAGGGCGCCCCAAAGTGGTGCTTTGGGGCGCCCTACGCGCATCTTGTGATGAATCTGCCGGTATGCACCGGCATCTTGTCTATGTCTCCTCAGGCCCCCGTCCAACCGGACTCCGGAGAGTGCGCGGCTGGGAGTGGGCGGAATGTAGGCGCACCACGGCGGGGCGGCATCAGGACTTTCCCGCCGCTGCCAGCGCCGCCGCCCGTTCGGCGATCATCAGGGTCGGGGAATTGGTGTTGCCGCTGGTGATGCGCGGCATGACGCTGGCGTCGGCGATGCGCAGTCCAGCCAGGCCCCGCACGCGCAGCTGCGGGTCGGTGACGGCGAGCGGGTCGTCGGCGCGGCCCATCCGGCAGGTGCCCACGGGGTGGAAGATCGTCGTGCCGATGTCGCCCGCCAGCCGCGCGAGCTCATCGTCGGTCTGGAACTGCGCGCCGGGCTTCACTTCCTGCGGCCGGTAACGGGCCAGCGCCGGCATGGCGGCGATGCGGCGCGTCAGGCGCAGGCTGTCGGCGGCCACCTGGCGGTCCTCGGCCGTGGAGAGGTAGTTGGCCAGGATGGCCGGCGCGTCCTCGGGCCGCGGGCTGCGGATGCGAACCGAGCCGCGCGCGGTCGGGTTCAGGTTGCAGACGCTGGCCGTGAAGGCGTCGAAACGATGCAGGGGCTCGCCGAAGGCATCCAGCGACAGGGGTTGAACGTGGTACTCGACGTTCGGCCAGCGCTGCCCGGCATCCGACCGCGTGAAGCAGCCCAGCTGCGAGGGCGCCATGCTCATGGGGCCGCTGCGTGTGAGTGCATACTCCGCGGCAATCCTGGCCTTTCCGAGCCAGGAGTTGGCCAGCTTGTTCAGAGTGGTCACGCCCTCGACCGCGAACACGGCACGGATCTGAAGGTGGTCCTGCAGGTTCTCGCCCACGCCCGGCAGGTCGTGCAGCACCGGGATGCCGTGCTGCTGAAGCAGGGCCCCGGGGCCGATGCCCGACAGCTGCAGCAGCTGCGGCGTGCCGACGGCGCCGGCCGTCAGCACCACCTCGCGCGCGGCACGCACCCGGCGCCGCGTGCCGCCCTCGAGCATCTCGACGCCGGTGGCCCGCCCGCCCTCGAGCAGCACGCGCGTCACCTGAACGCCGGTCCGCACCTCGAGGTTGGGCCGCCCCTGCGCCGGGCGCAGGAAGGCCTTGGACGCATTCCAGCGCACGCCGCGCCGCTGGTTGACCTCGAAGTAGCCCACGCCCTCGTTGTCGCCGCGGTTGAAGTCGTCGGTGGCGGGGATGCCCGCCTCGCGCGCCGCGGCGGCGAAGGCATCCAGGATCTCCCAGGAGAGCCGCTGCCGTTCCACGCGCCATTCGGCGCCCGAGCCGTGCAGGCCGTCGCCGCCGCGCCAGTGGTCCTCGTGGCGCTTGAAGTGGGGGAGCACGGCGTCCCAGCGCCAGCTGTCGTCGCCGGTGTCGGCAGCCCAGGCGTCGTAGTCGCGGGCCTGGCCCCGCATGTAGATCATCCCGTTGATGCTGGAACAGCCGCCCAGCACCTTGCCGCGCGGATACCGAAGCTTGCGGCCGTTCAGCCCGGGGTCGGGCTCGGTGAAGTACAGCCAGTCGGTGCGCGGGTTGCCGATGCAATACAGGTAGCCGACCGGAATGTGGATCCAGTGGTAGTTGTCGCGGCCCCCGGCCTCCAGCAGCAGCACCCGGCAGCCCGGGTCGGCCGAGAGGCGGTTGGCCAGCAGGCAACCGGCGGTGCCGGCCCCGACGATGACGATGTCCCAGGTGTCTTCGCTCATGGTCTCCAGCCGGCGGCGAGCCGGCGCACGATCTCGGCGGCGGGCGCACGCCGGGCCAGCGGAAGGGCCTGGCCTGCCCACAGGGAGAGGTAGTCGGCCGAACCGGCCTGGGCGGACGCCTGGCGCAAGGGGCGCGTCAGCGCGTTCGGAATCGGAAAGTCGGGCAGGTCGCCGCGCTGCACCAGGGCGTCGGTATCGAGGGTGAAGCGGTTCGCCAGGCCGCGCGCCCAGCGGCCCGAGAACGCCTGCGTCAGCACGGTGTCGTGCGCGGCGCCGGCTTGCAGCGCAGCGCGGTAGGCATCGGACACCGGGCACTCGTCGGCCAGCAGGAAGGCCGTGCCCACCGCAGCCGCCGAGGCTCCGAGGGCCTGCGCGGCCGCCACGCCGCGCGCGTCCGCGATGCCGCCCGCAGCCACGACCGGGATCGCGACCGCGTCCACCACCTGCGGCACCAGCGCCAGCGTGCCCACCAGGCCCGCATCGCGCGGCCCGATGAAACTGCCCCGGTGCGCGCCCGCCTCGGCGCCCTGCGCGATGACGGCATCGCAGCCGCTGGCCTGCAGCTGCAGCGCCTCGGGCACGTTGGTCGCGGTGCCGACCACCTGCGCGCCATCGGCGTGCAGCGCGGCCACGCGGGCCGCGCCGGGGTCGCCGAAGGTGAAGCCGATCACCGGCACGCGCAGCTCGCGCAGCACGGCGAGCTGGGCCTCGAAGTCCTCCTCGAAGCGCTCGGGCAGGGCAGGCGGCGGCAGGCCGAGCACCGCGTGGTGCGGCGCCAGCGCCTCAAGGAACGCGGCCTCGCGCCGGGCATCGCGCCGCCAGGCCTGAGGAATGAAGAGGTTGACGCCGAACGGCCGGGCCGTCAGCTCGCGGATCTGCCCGATCACGGCCGCCAGCCTGGCTGGCGCCAGGTAGGCGCCGCCGAGCCAGCCGAAACCGCCAGCCTCGGCCACGGCCGCCACCAGCGGCGCGCAAGCCGCCTCGCCGCCCATGGGCGCCAGCCAGACGCGTTGCTCGATCATCACTTCAGGGCGCGGGAGGCCAGGATGGGGAACAGCTGCGTCAGGCCGTCGGCCATGATCTCCACGGCCAGCGCGGCCAGGATCAGGCCCATCAGCCGGGTCATGACGTTGATGCCCGTGCGCCCGATCAGGCGGGCCAGCTGCCCCGACATCGTGAACACGATGAAGGTGGCGAGCCCCACCACCACGCCGTACCCCACCAGCACGCCTTGCTCCCACCAGTGGCGGGTGCGCTCGGCGTAGATGACCATGGTGGAGATCGTGGCCGGCCCGGTCAGGAGCGGGATCGTCAGCGGAACCACGGCGATGCTTGCACCCGCATCGGCCTTCTGCTGCCCATCGGTGACGTCGGTCGGCTTCGATTCGGCCGGCTGCGCGTTGAGCATCTGCAGGGCGCTGATCAGCAACAACGTACCGCCGCCGACCTGGAACGACGCGATCGAGATGCCGAAGAAGGCGATGATCTTGTTGCCCGCCAGCGCGCTGATGGCCACCACCAGCCCGGCGGCCAGCGCGCTCACCCGGATCGTGTGGCGTCGCTGCGCGGGCGTGAAGTGCTGCGTGAAGTGGAGAAAGAAGGGCAACACCCCGACGGGGTTGACGATCGCCAACAGCGCCACGAGGGGCTTGAGGAGGTCCATGGCCGGATGCTACGGGTCGGGGCGCGCGCCGTTGAGCCAGCGGGGTGCGGGTTTGCCTGGGGACAGCAAAACAACAGTCGGCGCTTGACACCTTTGCAAGTTGCGCTTATCAGCCCACATAATCGAATCCCTGTGTCTGGATGCGGCTCCTTTTGGTTCACGCCGGGTTGAAGCTCCACATGGTCTGTCGTTATCTTTGTTAAAGGCTTCCCCGTGGGAAACAAACTCTACGTCGGCAATCTGGCCTATTCGGTCCGCGACGAATCTCTGCAACAGTCGTTTTCGCAGTTCGGCACTGTGACCTCCGCAAAGGTCATGATGGACCGCGAAACCGGTCGCTCGAAGGGCTTCGGCTTCGTCGAGATGGGCTCGGACGCTGAAGCGCAATCCGCCATCAATGGCATGAACGGCCAACCGCTCGAAGGGCGTGCGATCGTTGTCAACGAAGCTCGCCCGCGTGAAGATCGCCCGGGTGGTTTCGGCGGCGGCGGCGGTAGCCGCAGCGGCGGTGGCGGTGGCGGCGGCTACGGTGGTGGTGGCAGCGGCGGTGGCGGCGGCTACGGTGGCGGCGGCGGCGGTAGCCGTAGCGGCGGCGGTGGTGGCGGCTACGGTGGTGGCGGCGGCGGCGGCGGCGGTGGCCGCAGCCCCTACGGCGGCGGCGGCGGTAGCCGTAGCGGCGGTGGTGGTGGCGGCGGCTACGGTGGTGGCGGCGGCGGTGGCCGCGGCGGCTACTGATCCAGCAGCGCCTCAGGCTTCGGCCTGATCTTGAACGAAGGCCTCGGCAAACCCGGGGCCTTTGTCATTCCTGAGGCGTCACGGCGCCAATCCAGGTCTCGGCTATGGCCAAGCCAAGGCGCCGCACCTGAGCCCAGGTGCGCGTAGCGGCCCCGCTGCGGGCGGGGTCGGCTAGTACCGGTCGGGGCGCAGCACCCAGACCTCGGCGAAGTACAGGCTCACGCTGTAGTTCGGCGCGTGCGTCGCGAGCACATGCTCGGCAATGGCGTCGGCCACATCGGGTTCGCAGATGAACTTCAGCTCGACGGTGCGGTCGGCTTCCCAGCGGCCTTCACGCACGCCCTCGCGCGCGCCGCCATGCACTTCACTCACGGTCCAGCTCTGCGCGCCGCGCTCGCGGGCCTCGCGCACCAGCTGCTTCTCGAGCGTGGCCTCGGCCACGATCACCAGTTGCATCTTGCGGTGCTTCGGGCGGGCGGGAGCATTCATGGCGCCAGTCTCCGGGCGAGTTCGATGTACAGCGGGATGCCGATCACGAGATTGAACGGGAAGCTGACACCCAGCGCCGCCGTGATGGACAGCGCCGCGTTCGCCTGCGGAACCGCGATGCGCATGGCAGTCGGCGCGGCGATGTAGCTCGCGCTGCCGGCCAGGGTGGCGAGCAGCGCCACGCCGCCGGTGCTCAGCCCGAGCGCCATACCCACGCCCGCGCCGATCAGCGCCAGCAGCGGCGGTGCCGCCAGACCGACCACCAGCACCACGTGGCCGAACCGCCGCAACTCCGCCAGCCGGCCGCCGGCCACGAGGCCCAGTTCGAGCAGGAAGAGCGCAAGCACGCCCTTGAAGGGGTCGATGAAGACGGCGGCGATGGGCCCGATGCCGACATCGCCCGCCACGGCCCCGATCAGCAGGCCGCCCATCAGCAGCAGCACGCTCTTGCCGAAAAGCACCTCGTGCCCGAGCGTGGCCCAGCGCGTGGGCCCGGCATCGGCCCGGCGGGCCAGAAGAATGCCCGCGATCAGGCCTGGCGCCTCCATCACCGCCACCCAGAGGGCCGCGTGCGCCTCGTGGGGCAGGCCGGCGCGCGCCAGCGCCGCGCTGGCCACGGCAAACGTCACGACGCTCACGGAGCCGTAGTGGGCCCCCAGCGCCGCCGCGTCGGCAGCACTCAGGCGCAGGGCCCGCAAGGCCGGGTACATCAGGAACGGAATGGCAAAACCGAGCGCCATGCAGGCCGCGATCTCGGGCGCCAGATCGGCCAGCGGCTGTCGGCTGAGCTCGAGCCCGCCCTTGATTCCGATGGCCAGCAGCAGGTAGATCGACAGAGTCTCGTACAACGCCTCGGGCAGCCGGAGGTCGCTGCCCACCAGGCGCGCCGTCACGCCCAGCAGGAAGAACAGGACGACGACGTCGATCACAACGAGCCCGTCCGGCGCGGCTTGCGCCCGCGGCCAGCAAAGGCGCGGTCGAACAGCGCGTTCGGCAGCAGGCGCAGCAGCTTGGCCACCACCGCCATCGGCCACGGAATCACGCGGTAGCTGGTACCCGCCTCGATGGCCCGGAACGCCAGCGCCGCAAACTCCGCAGGCTGCAGCAGGAAGGGCATCGGGTAGGGGTTGCGGGCGGTCAGCGGCGTGGCGATATAGCCCGGCAGCAGCGTGACTACCTTCAGGCCGAACGGGCGGCACTCGCCGCGCAGGCTCTCGCAATAGGCCACCACGGCCGCCTTGCTGGAACAGTAGGCCGCGTGGCCGGGCATCCCGCGGATGGCACCCACGCTGGCAATGCCCACGAGGGTGCCACGTCCGCGCTCCCGCATCGCCGCCAGGAACGGGTGGAAGGTGGCGGCCATGCCGAGGTTGTTGGTCGCGAAGACCTCGCGCATCACGTCGAGATCCTCGCGCACCGCCGTGTCCATGCCGATGCTGATGCCCGCGTTGGCGATCACCACATCGGGCAGGCCCTGGGCCGCGACGCAAGCCTGCCCCGCCGCGGCGATGCTGTCGATGTCGGACACATCGGCACGGTAGACAGCACAGCGGTCGGGGCCCAGACCTTGAGTTAGCGCCCACTCACGCAGCGTTTCCTCGCGGCGCGCCACCAGCGCCAGCCGCCAGCCGGCAGCGGCGTAGCGGGCCGCCAGCGCCTGGCCGATGCCGCTGGAGGCCCCGGTGATGAAGACCAGCGGCGGCACGGTGCTCATTTCGCGGGCACCTGAAGCGAAGCCCGCACCGGGCCCTTGAAGTCGAGCACGCGCGTCACGCCGTCGTAGTTCAGGCCACCGGCGCGCAGCAGGCTGGCGCCGTGCTTCACCTGCACGGGCAGGTGGGTGCGCACGACCTGGGTCTCGATGAAGGCGTGCAGGAACTCGCTGCGGATCTCCACCGGGGCGCCGTCGGCATCGGTGCCGATGACTTCGGCACCGCCCTGCAGCTGCAGCTCCGACGCCGCGCCGTTGCTGACCGCGCGCCGGGCGGTCGCGGTGGTCAGGCGGCCATCGGGCGCGAAGGCACGCAGCTGCAGTTCGTCCACCTCGATGCGGTCGCTGGCCGGGTAGTGGCGCAGCTCCCGGCCCTCGAGCCGGGCGGTCAGCCGGCCGTCGGGGGCGAAGCGTTGCAGCACGAAGCGGCGCATCGTGTAGTCGGGCACGCCGCTGTCGAGCGTGCTCTTGCGCTCGGGCGGCGCACCGGGCGTGTTCTTGACCAGCCACCAGGTGGCCAGCGCCAGCAGGCCCATCAGCAGGAGCGGCAGGTAGGACGACAGGCCTTCGCGCAGACGCAGGTGCCAGGGCTGGTGCGGCCGGCGCACGGCATCGCCGCCGCCGAGGGCGATCTCGGGCAGGTCGGGGAGCTGGATCTCGACGGCCATGGTCAGCGGCCGTCCAGCGTGCCGGACACCTCGGCCAGCAACGCAGCGTAGCGGCCGGAGGCCATCAGCAGCAGGTCGCAGAACTCGCGGGCGGCGCCGTGGCCGCCGGAGGCCGCCGTGACGTGATGGGCGCGCGCCTTCACTTCGGCATGGGCATTGGCAGGGGCACAGGCGAAGGCCGCCCGGGCGAACACCGGCAGGTCGGGCCAGTCGTCGCCGATGGCGGCGGTGTCGGCCCAGCTCAGGCCCAGCGACGCCAGCAGCCCGTCGGCGGCCGCGGCCTTGTCGTGCGCACCGTAGGCGGCTTGCAGGAGGCCGAGGTCGGCGACGCGACGGCGAACGGCCGGCGAATCGCGCCCCGTCACCACCAGAGGCAGGATGCCGCCCTGCGCCAGCAGCTTCAGGCCATGACCGTCGAGCGTGGAGAAGGCCTTGACGGTCTCGCCCTGCTCGCCGATGTACAGGCGCCCGTCGGTCAGCACGCCGTCGACGTCGAAGATGGCAGCCTTCATGCCGAGCCCCGTGCCCTGCGCCAGCAGCAGCAGTTCCGGGGGAAAGCTCAAGGCGGCCGATGCGCCGAAGGCCATGTCAGATGACCTTCGCGCGCATGAGGTCGTTGGAGTTCAACGCGCCCACCAGTCGGTCGTCGGCATCGACGACCAGCACGCTCGTGACGCGGTGCTGCTCCATCACTCCGGCGGCCTCGACCGCCAGCGCATCGGCCCGCACCAGGCGCGGGCTGCGGTGCATCACCTCGGCGGCGGTGAGCGCGCGCAGGTCGGCGTCGCGCTCGATCAGCCGGCGCAGGTCGCCGTCGGTGAAGATGCCCACCGCCTTGCCGGCGGCGTCCACCACGGCCGAGAACCCGAGGCCCTTGCCCGTCATCTCGCGCAGCAGCTCGTGCAGGCTGGCCTGCGGCGCCACGCGGGGCAGGGCCTCGCCGCTGCGCATCAGGTCGTGCACGTGAATCAGCAGCTTGCGGCCGAGGCTGCCGCCGGGGTGCGAGCGGGCAAAGTCCTCTTCGCGAAAGCCGCGCGCATCGAGCAGGGCCACCGCCAGCGCGTCGCCCAGCGCCATCTGCGCCGTGGTGCTGGCGGTGGGCGCGAGGTTCAGGGGGCAGGCTTCCTGGTCGACCGCGCTGCTGAGCACGTGGTCGGCATGGCGCGCCAGCGACGATTCGACGCGGCCCGTCATGGCCACCAGCGTGACGCCGATGCGGCGGATGGCCGGCACGATGGCGGCGAGTTCGTCGCTCTCGCCGCTGTGGCTGATGGCCAGCACGACATCTCCGTGCGTGACCATGCCGAGGTCGCCGTGGCTGGCCTCGGCCGGGTGAACGAAGAACGCCGGCGTGCCGGTGGAGGCCAGCGTGGCCGCAATCTTGCGGCCAACGTGGCCGCTCTTGCCCATGCCCATGACGATGACGCGGCCGCGGCAATCGAGCATCGCCTTCACGGCCAGCGGGAAGCCTTCGCCCTGGCGCGCGGCCAGGCCTTCCAGGGCCTGCGCCTCGATGCGAAAGGTCTCCGCCGCGAGCGCGAGCGCCCGTGCGGCGTCGAAGTCACGCCCGCTGCCTGTGGTCAAAGTGAGTCCCTTAGCATCGGAGCATTCTAGGAAATCATGGCCAGCACGCTAGAACTCGTATTGCTGTACCTCGTCGCCGCCGTGTTGGGCGTGGTGGTGTGCCGTTCGCTGAAGCTCCCGCCGATGCTCGGCTACCTGGTCGTGGGGGTGCTGATCGGCCCCAATGCCCTGGCCCTGGCGCAGGACAGCGCGGGGGTGAAATACCTCGCCGAGTTCGGCGTGGTGTTCCTGATGTTCGTCATCGGGCTCGAGTTCAACCTGCCCAAGCTGCGCAGCATGCGCACGCTGGTCTTCGGCCTCGGGATGTCGCAGGTGACGCTCACGATGCTCGGCACCCTGGCCGGGCACGCGCTGCTCGTGATGGGCTACCAGTGGCTGACGGGCGAGAGCTGGCAGATGTCCTGGCAGGGCGCCGTGGTGCTGGGCGGCGCCATCGCGATGTCCTCGACCGCCATCGTCGTGAAGCTGATGGCCGAGCGGCTGGAACTGGAAAGCGAGCACGGTCGCCGCGTGATGGGCGTGCTGCTGTTCCAGGATCTGGCCGTGGTGCCGCTGCTGGTGGTGATCCCCGCGCTCGGCAAGAGCGGCGGCGACCTCGCCGTGGCGCTGGCGCTGGCGCTGGTCAAGGCCGTCGTGCTGCTGGCGCTGCTGCTGGTGGGCGGCCAGAAGATCATGCGCTGGTGGCTCACGCTGGTGGCGCGGCGCAAGAGCGAGGAGCTGTTCATCCTGAACCTGCTGCTCATCACGCTCGGGCTGGCCTACCTGACCGAGCACGCCGGCCTGTCGCTGGCGCTGGGTGCCTTCGTCGCGGGCATGCTGGTGGCCGAGACCGAATACAAGCACCAGGTCGAGACCGACATCCGGCCGTTCCACGACGTCCTGCTGGGCCTTTTCTTCATCACCATCGGCATGAAGCTCGACTGGCGCCCCGTGCTGGACCAGTGGGGGCTCGTGCTGCTCCTGACGCTGGTGCCCGTGGTGGCGAAATTCCTGCTGGTGGCGGCCCTGGCCCGGGGCTTTCGCGCGCCGCCGGGCGTTGCGCTGCGCACCGGCCTGTACCTGGCGCAGGCGGGCGAGTTCGGCTTCGTGCTGCTGACGCTGGGCGCCGACGGCGGCCTGGTCGCGCCGCACTGGATGAGCCCGATCCTGGCCAGCATGGTGCTGTCGATGCTGGCCACGCCCTTCCTCATCCAGTACAGCAACGTCATCGTCAACAAGCTGTCGGCGAGCGACTGGCTGCTGCAGTCGGTGGCGCTGACCACCATCGCCAAGAAGTCGATCCGCACCGAGAAGCACGTGATCATCTGCGGCTTCGGGCGCAGCGGGCAGAACCTGGCGCGCCTGCTGGAGCTCGAGAACATCCCGTACATGGCGCTCGACCTCGACCCTGACCGCGTGCGCCAGGCCGCCGCCGCGGGCCAGAGCGTGGTCTACGGCGACGCCGCGCGACTGCAGAGCCTGATGGCCGCCGGCCTGGCCCGCGCGAACGCGGTGGTGGTGAGCTACCCCGACACCCCTTCGGCGCTGAAGATCCTGCGCCAGGTTCGCGACCACGCACCTGCCGTGCCGGTGATCGTGCGCACCATCGACGACAGCGACCTGGAACGCCTGCGCGCCGCCGGGGCCACCGAGGTGGTGCCTGAAGCCATCGAGGGTTCACTGATGCTCGCCAGCCACGCGCTGGCCCTGGTGGGCGTGCCCATGCGACGCGTGATCCGCATGACGCGCGACGCGCGGGACGCACGCTACGGCCTGCTGCGCGGCTACTTCCACGGCGCGGACGACGACACCGTCGAGGAACTGCACCAGGCCCGCCTGACCAGCGTGACACTGCCCGGCGCAGCGGCCTGCGTGGGCCAGACTCTGGGCGATCAGGCGCTGCACGCGGTCGGGGTGGGCGTGGCCTCGGTGCGCAGCGCCAGCGGCGCCGTCACCGGGCCTGCCGACGACAGGGTCTTGGCCGCCGGCGATACGCTCGTGCTCTCGGGCCTGCCGGAGCCGCTGGCACTGGCCGAAGCCAAACTGCTGAGGGGATGATGCCGGACCGCCGCACCGTGTTGATCGCCGCCGCCGCGGGCCCGCTGGCCGCGGCCTTGCCGGCGCGCGCCGACGAAGTCGAATCGGCGCTGAAGACCGGGGGCTGCGTGATCGCCTTCCGCCACGCGCTCGCGCCGGGCACCTTCGACCCCCCGGGCTTCACACCGGGCGTGTGCAGCACGCAGCGCAACCTGAACGACGAGGGCCGCGCCCAGGCGCGCCGCATCGGCGCCTGGTTCACGCAGCGCGCACTGGCGCCGTCGATCGTCCGGTCCAGCCCCTGGTGCCGCTGCGTGGACACCGCCCGCATCGCCTTCGGCGGCGCCCAGCCGTGGCCTGCGCTGGGCTCGCCCCGCGGCACCGAGGAACGCACCTACGGCGACCAGATGACCCAGTTGCGCGGCGCGCTGCAGGCCGTGCCGGCAGGTCGTTTCGAGGTCTGGGTGACCCACATGTTCGTGCTGTCCGACCTGGCGGGCACCGGCACCGCCTCGGGCGAAGGCCTGGTGCTGCGCAGCGGCGCGGGCGGCACGCCCACCGTGGTCGCGCGCCTGGCGATTTCCTGATCGAATCCGCCGGGGCATCCATCCCCGAAACACCGCAACACTGCAACACCGACAACGCGAGGCCGCGCATGCAAGCCGAACACCAGATCCCCCCGTCGGACTACATCCGCGCCCACATCCGCACCGTGCCCGACTGGCCGGCGCCAGGCGTGATGTTCCGCGACATCACCACGCTGCTGGCCAACCCACGCGTGTTTCGCGTGCTGATCGACCAGTTCGTGCACCGCTACTTCGATGCCCGCCCAGCCGCCATCGCGGGCCTGGATGCGCGCGGATTCATCATCGGCTCGGTCGTGGCCTACGAACTCGGCATCGGCTTCGTGCCCATCCGCAAGAAGGGCAAGCTGCCGTTCAGCACCTTCGAGGAAACCTACGAACTCGAGTACGGCAGCGCCACGGTGGAGGTGCACACCGACGCCGTGAAGCCGGGCGAGCGCGTGGTGCTGATCGACGACCTCATCGCCACCGGCGGCACCATGCTCGCAGGCCACAAGCTGCTGCAGCGCCTGGGCGCCGAGGTCATCGAGGTGGCAGCCATCGTCGACCTGCCCGAGCTGGGCGGCTCCGCACGGCTGAAGGACGCGGGCGTGCCCGTGTTCTCGCTCGTCAGTTTCGAGGGCCACTGACCCCCGGGGCAGGCGGGGCGCCATGCCTCGCCGGCAGCGCACGCCACATCGCGAATGCCGCCGCGGCCGGGATCAGCGCCAGCACGGCATAGGCCAGCGCGTAGCTGCCGCCCGCGCGGATCGACTCCCCGAACAGCAGCGGGCCGAGCATGCCGCCGGTGAAGGTGAAGAACTGCGTCGCACCCGAGACGCGCGCCATGTCCTCGCGCGCCACTCGGTTGGCCAGTTCGGCGAAGAAGACGCCGTTCCAGCCCATGGCCGTGGCCGCGCATACCAGCGCCGCGGCCACCACCAGCGTGGCCGGCACCGCGGGCGACAGCGCCGCCAGGGCCAGGCAGCTGGCACTCATGGCCACGCCCAGGCCCACCAGCAGCCGGGCCGGGGCCATCCAGCGGTCGGCCAGCGCGCCGAAGCCGATGCGCGCTGCCGTGCTGACCGCCTGCGAAGCCGCCAGCACGCCGGCCGCAGCCGCCAGCGTCCAGCCGAGCTGCAGGTTCAGCAGCGAGACCAGAAAGGTCACGAAGGTCTGCTGCGTCATCGCGTAGGCCAGCGAGGCCAGGCTCAGCCGCCGCAGATCCGGCGTGCGCCAGACACGCCACAACAGCACCAGCGGGCCGTCGGCGGGCGGCGCGGCGGGCGGCGGCTCGAGCCGGCGCACCAGCGGCCATAGCGCCAGGATCAGCACCGCGCACACCGCGGCCAGGCCCACCGCCGTGACGCGCCAGCCCAGCACGCTCAGGCCGAGGGGCATCAGCAGGCCGGCCATGGCCACGCCGATGGGCACGCCCGTCTGCTTGATCGAGAAGAACAGGCCGCGCGACGTGGTGGGCGCATGGTGCGTGAGCACCGCCGCGGCAGCAGGGTTCACGAGGCCGTAGCCGATGCCGATCAGGAAGGCAGCGCCCAGCAGGGCGCCCGCGGCTCCGAGCGCTGGGGAAGCCGCCGCCAGCAGCGCACCGCCGGCGCAGGCCAGCAGCGCCACCTGGCTCAGGCGCAGCGAACCGATGCGCGCCACCCAGTGCCCGGCGCGCAGGCCGAAGAGCATGGCCGTCAGGTAGGCCACCGCGGCGTACAGGCCGATGCGCTCGGGCGCCAGGCCCAGCGTCGGCGCCACGGCGGGCGCCAGGACGGAAGCGGCCACCAGCGTCAGCGAGACCACCATCTGCACCAGCAGCATGGCCGCCAGCGCCAGCCAGGGCTGCGTCACGGCGGCGTCGCTTCGGACTCGAGCCGCCAGTGCGTGGCGAGCTCGAAGCGCTCGGCCGGGTACAGGTTCAGCGACACCGACAGCAGGCGCGAATCACGGCCCATGTAGTAGCGGCGCACCAGCAGCCCGGGCGTGCGAGGTTTCACGCCCAGCACGCGCGCGCTCGCGGCCGGCATGGCCACCGCACCCACCACCTGCTGGGCCTCGACGATGCGCTCGCCGCCGTGCTTCTCGAGCAGGCCGAAGACCCAGGCGTTGCCGTCGTCCAGGTCGGCCAGCATGCCGGCGGCTTCGGGCAGCACATAGATGTGCATGTGCACCAGCGGCTGCTCGCCGTCGGCCGGGTAGCGGCAGGCCTCGATCTCGAGCCAGGCCTGGCCGGGCTCGCAGCGCAGCTGGCGCGCCAGCGCGGCGTCGGCCTGCAGCGTGCGGTGCGACAGCCGCTTCAGCCGCGTCTGCTGCGTGTACTGCATCAGCTCCTGCAGCGAGCCGAGCGAGGCCAGGTAGCGCTGCGGCGCCGCCGCGCGGGCCGCCTGCACCCGCGTGCCGATGCCCTGGTGCCGCGTGACCAGCCCCTGCTCGCAGAGCTTGCGCACGGCCTCGCGCAGCGTGTGGCGCGAGACGCCGAAGCGCTCGCACAGCTGCGGCTCGGGCGGCAGCAGCGAGCCCACCGGGTGGCGGCCGTCGCGGATCTCGCGCGCGAGCACGGCACTCAGTTGCTGGTAACGCGGC
This sequence comes from uncultured beta proteobacterium, assembly GCA_903938815.1. GTDB lineage: Bacteria > Pseudomonadota > Gammaproteobacteria > Burkholderiales > Burkholderiaceae_C > Rubrivivax. Next base: position 32,484 of record CAJAES010000034.1, on the reverse strand, counting down.
GCGCCGTCGGCGGCGAGTGAATCGATGCTCACGGCTTCTCAGTACATGTAGTGGCCGCCGTTGACGTGGATCACCTGCCCGGAGATGAAGCCGCCACGGTCCGCACACAGGAGGTCGCAGGCCGCGGCCACTTCGTCGGGCAGGCCGTAACGGCCCAGCGGAATCTCCTGCAGGAGCTTCTCGCGCATCTGGTGAGTGTATTGGGACCAGTCGCGCACGGTGTCGATGGCGCCCGGCGCCACGGTGTTGGCCGTGATGCCGTCGGGCCCGAACTCGCGCGCCAGCGCCATCGCCAGCCCATGCAGGCCGGCCTTGGCGGTGATGTTGTGGGCGCGCTCCGTCACCTGCCCCCAGAAGCCGTCGAAACCGCTGATGAGCACCACGCGCCCCCAGCGCCGCTCGCGCATGCCCGGGATGGCGTGGCGGGCCAGGTAGAAGGCCGCGCTGAGGTTGGTGCGCATGACCTCGTCCCACTGCTCCGGCGTGATCTCCAGGAAGGGCTGCTTGCGGCGGATGCCCACGTTGGAGACGGCGATGTCCACCCCGCCGAATCGTTCGGTGGCGGCCGCCACCAGGCGCGCCACCTCGGCGTCCTGCGACACATCGGCCATCACGCCCAGCGCCTGCGCGCCCAGGGCCTGCACCTCGGCCACCACGGCATCGACGGCCGCGCGGTCGCTGTGGCCGTTGACCACCACGTTGGCGCCCTGCGCCGCGAAGGACAGCGCGATGGCGCGGCCGATGTTGCGGCCGGAGCCTGTCACCAGGGCGGTGCGGCCGGAGAGGGGGAGCGTGGGCATGCGGGCTGGCTTTCGCGGGTTGACTTCGATCAGCCTTCAGCATAACGTCCGGACGACCGGATGTTAAGAGCCGGGTTCGACAATTTCTCCGGAGACAACCCACCATGAAGAGACGCGCCGCCGCATCCCTGATCGCCACACTGCCGCTGGCGTGGGGCCTGTCCGCACGTGCCCAGGCCTGGCCCGACAAGCCCATCCGCATCGTCGTGCCCTACCCCCCGGGCGCCTCCACCGACGCGATGGGGCGCATGGTCGGGCAGGCCATCAGCGGCCCGCTGGGGCAGACCGTGGTGGTCGACAACCGGGCCGGGGCCAGCGGCAACATCGGCAGCGACCATGTCGCCAAGGCGGCCCCGGACGGCTACACCTTCCTGCTGGGCACCGACGCCACGCACGCCGCCAACTTCCACCTGAGCGCCGCGCCGCCCTTCCACCCGATCAAGGACTTCACGCCGCTGACGCTGGCCGCGCTGAACCCCATCGTGCTGGTGACGAACCCGGCCTTCACGCCGGCCCGCAACCTGTCCGAACTCATCGCCTACGTGAAGGCCGACCCGTCCAAGGGCAGCTACGGCAGTTCCGGCAACGGCTCGCCGCACCACCTGTCGGGCGAACTGCTCAAGCAGAAGAGCGGCGCGCCGCTGTCGCACGTGCCCTACAAGGGCGGCGGCCCGGCCATCAACGACCTGATGGGCGGCAACATCCCGATGGTGTTCGCGAGCCTGATCACGGTGATGCAGCAGATCAAGAGCGGCAAACTGCGCGCCATCGTGTTCACGCAGGCCAAGCGCTACGAGGGCCTGCCCGACGTGCCAACGCTCTCCGAGACCTGGCCTGGCACCGAGATGCCGTCCTGGCTCGGCTTCTTCGGCCCGGCCAACCTGCCGCCGGCCATCGCGCAGCGCATGAGCGACGAGATGATCAAGGCGCTGCGCAGCGCGGACGTGAAGTCCAAGCTCGAAGCGGCCGGCATGATCGTCGTCGCCAGCACGCCGGCCGAATACGCCGCGCAGATCGCACGCGAGTTCGAGATGCGCGGCAAGCTGATCCGCGAAGCGGGCATCAAGGCCGAATGAGCGCACCCCGATGAGCGGCGCCGAGCAGCCGCTGGCCGGCATCGTCGTGGTCGAGCTCGGCCACAGCGTGGCCGCGCCCTTCGCCGGGCAGATCCTCGGCGACCTGGGCGCCGAGGTCATCAAGATCGAGAAGCCCGCGGGCGACGACGCGCGCACCTGGGGCCCGCCCTTCGTGGACGGCGCGGCGGCCACCTTCCAGGCCCTGAACCGCAACAAGCAGTCCTGGGTGATGGACCTGCGCGACCCTGTGCACCTGGCCCGGCTGCAGGCGTTGATCGACACCCGCGCCGACGTGGTGCTGCAGAACATGCGCCCCGGTCAGGTGGACGCGCTCGGCCTCGGCGCGGCCGCGCAGCGCGCCCGCAAGCCCTCGCTCGTGTACTGCAACCTCGGGGCCTTCGGCGCACCCGGCCCGCTGGCGGACCGGCCCGGCTACGACCCGCTGATGCAGGCCTTCGGCGGCATCATGAGCGTCGTCGGCGAGCCCGGCGGCAACCCCGTTCGCGTGGGCCCGTCCATCATCGACATGGGCACCGGCATGTGGGCCGCGCTCGGCATCGTGTCGGCCCTCATGCGGCGCCAGACCAGCGGCGAGGGCGCGGTGGTGGATGTCTCCCTCTTCGAGACGGCCACCGCCTGGATGACCATGTACGCCTCGCAGTACCAGGCCGGCGGCGTGATGCCGGGCAAGAACGGCTCGGGTCAGCTCGGCATCGTGCCCTACCGCGCCTACCGCACCGCCGACGGCGACCTGGTCGTGGCGGCAGGCAACAACGCCTTGTTCAGGCGCCTGTGCGAGGTGCTCGGCCAGCCCGGCTGGGCCACCGACCCGCGCTTCATCGACAACCCCACACGGGTGCAGAACGCCGCCACGCTGTACGCGCTGCTGGAGCCCGCCTTCCTGGCGCGCACCAGCGCCGACTGGACCACCGCGCTCGACGCCGCCGGCGTGCCCTGCGCGCCGGTGCAGAACGTGGCACAGATGCTGGACCACCCGCAGACCCGGGCCCTCGGGCTGCTGCAGCCCGTGCCGGGCAGCTCGATCCCGATGCTCGGCTTGCCCGTTCGCTTCGACGGGCAGCGCCCGCAACCCCGGTCGGCATCGCCTGCGCTGGGCCAGGACACCCCATGACGACGATGCTGGAACTGACGCAGCCGACCCCGCACCTGCTGGTGGTCACGCTGAACCGCCCCGAGGTTCTGAACGCCATCAACACGCGCATGGGCGAGGAACTGCTCGCCCTGTGGACGCGCCTGATCGCCGAGCCCGGCGAACTGCGCTGCGTGGTGCTCACCGGCGCCGGCGACCGCGCCTTCTGCGCCGGCGGCGACCTGAAGGAGCGCAACGGCATGACCGACGCCGCCTGGCGGGCGCAGCACGAGATCTTCGAGCGCGCGTTCTTCGCGCTGCTCGACATGACCGTGCCCGTGATCGCCGCCGTCAACGGCCACGCCTACGGCGGCGGGCTCGAAACGGCGCTGGCCTGCGACTTCATCTACGCCGACCGGAACGCGAAGTTCTCGCTCAGCGAGACCCGCCTGGGGATCATGCCGGGCGGCGGCGGCACGCAGAACCTGGCCCGCGCCGTGGGCGAGCGCCGCGCGAAGGAGCTGATCCTGCGTGCGCAGGCCTTCAGCGCCGGGCAGGCCGCCGAATGGGGCATGGTCAACCACGTCAGCGAGCCCGGGCAGGTGCTGGCCGATGCGCTGGTGGCGGCCGGGAACATCGCCGCCAACGGGCCGCTCGCCGTGCGCCAGGCCAAGAAATCCATCCACTACGGGCTGCAGGGCGACCTGCGCACCGGCTGCCGCTTCGAGATCGAGGCCTACAACCGGCTTGTCTCGTCCGACGACCGGCACGAAGGCGTGCGCGCCTTCAACGAGAAGCGCGCGCCGCAGTTCAAGGGCCAATGATGAACATCGACGTCCATGTGCGCGAGGTCGGTCTGCGCGACGGCTTGCAGATGACCTCCACCTTCATGCCGACGGCGGACAAGCTCGCGTGGATCGCGGCCGAGTTCGCCGCCGGGGTGCGCGAGATCGAGGTCACGTCCTTCGTGCCGCCGCGGCTGATTCCGCAGTTCGGCGATGCCGAGGAAGTGGTGCGCGGCGCGATGGCCCTGCCGGGCCTGAACGTGGTGGCCCTGATCCCGAACCTGAAGGGCGCCGAACGCGGCTTCGCGCTGGGCGTGCCCAAGCTCGACTACGTGGTCTCGGTCAGCCGCACGCACAACCTGAGGAACGTGCGCCGCGAGCGCGAGGCCTCGATGGAGGACTTCGCGCGCATCGTGGCCGCGCGCGACGCAGCAGGACTGAAAGGCCGCGTCACGCTGGCCTCGGGGCTGTCAACGGCCCTCGGCTGCTCCTACGAAGGCCGCATCGCCGTGGACGAGGTGCGCCGCTGCGCCGCCGAACTGGCCGCGATGGGCGCTGACGAGATCATGATCGCCGACACGCTGGGCTACGCCACGCCCACGCAGGTGCGCGAGGTCTTCAAGGCCGTGCTGGCCGAGACCGGCAGCATCCCCGTGGCCGCGCACTTCCACGACACGCGCGGCACCGGCCTGGCCAACGTGGCCGCCGCGCTGGACTGCGGCATCCGCCACTTCGACGCCTCGCTGGGCGGCCTGGGCGGCTGCCCGCACGCGCCTGGCGCCAGCGGCAACATCGTCATGGAAGACCTCGTCTTCCTGCTCGAAGGCATGGGCCTGAAGACCGGCGTCGACCTCACCCGCCTGCTCGCCGTGCGCGAGATCCCGGCCCGCGCGCTCGGCGCGGGCGCCCTGTCCGGTGCGCTCGCGCGCGCCGGCCTTCCCACTGGCTTCGTACCCGCATGACCGAACCCCTGACCATGACCCTCGGCGAGGATTTCCCCGAGATCCGCGAGGGCGTGCGCCGCATCTGCGCCGACTTCCCCGGCGCCTACTGGCGCGAGCTCGACGAGCGCGAGGCCTACCCGAGCGAATTCGTGCAGGCCATGACCGACGCCGGATTCCTGTCCGCCCTGATCCCCGAGGAATTCGGCGGCGCGGGCCTGCCGCTGCGCGCGGCCGGCGTCATCCTGGAAGAAGTGCATGCCTGCGGCGGCAATGCCGGCGCCACACATGCCCAGATGTACACCATGGGCACCGTGCTGCGCCACGGCAGCCCCGCCCAGAAGGCGAAGTACCTGCCCGAGATCGCGGCCGGCCGGCTGCGCCTGCAGGCCTTCGGCGTGACCGAGCCCACCAGCGGCACCGACACCACGCAGCTCAAGACGCGCGCCGTGCGCGACGGCGACCACTACGTCGTCAACGGCCAGAAGATCTGGACATCGCGCGCCCTGTACTCCGACCTGATGCTGCTGCTGGCGCGCACCACGCCGCTGGAGCAGGTGAAGAAGCGCACCGAAGGTCTGTCGGTCTTCCTGGTCGACATGCGCGAGGCCGTCGGCAACGGCATGACCATCCGCCCCATCAAGGCGATGATCAACCACAACACCACCGAAGTCTTCTTCGACAACCTGCGCATCCCCGCCGACACGCTGGTGGGCACCGAAGGCCAGGGCCTGCGCCACATCATGGACGGCATGAACGCCGAGCGCATATTGGTCTCGCACGAGTCCATCGGCGACGCCAAGTGGTTCGTGCGCACGGCCGTGAAGTACGCCAACGAGCGCGTGGTGTTCGGCCGCCCCATCGGGCAGAACCAGGGCATCCAGTTCCCCATCGCCAAGGCCTACGCGCAGGCGCAGGCGGCGGAGCTGATGCTGCGCCGCGCGGCCGCCGCCTTCGAGGCCGGCCTGCCCTGCGGCGAGGAGGCCAACCTCGGCAAGCTGCTCAGCGCCGAGGCCGCCTGGGAAGCGGGCGAGGCCTGCATGCAGACCCACGGCGGCTTCGCCTACGCCCGCGAGTACGACATCGAGCGCAAGTGGCGCGAGGCCCGCGTGCAGCGCACCGCGCCCATCTCCACCAACCTGATCCTGTCCTACATCGCCGAGCACGTGCTCGGGCTGCCGCGCAGCTACTGAGATGAGACCCCCAAGCTCACTCCGTTCGCTACCCCCCGCGGGGGCGCTCAGTCCCTTCGGAACGGCCGGGCGGGACTGCATAAAACCCCCAAGCTCACTCCGTTCGCTACCCCCCTCGGGGGCGCTCAGTCCCTTCGGAACGGCCGGGCGGGACTGAGATGAACGGCATGGACGGCCTCACCGCCTCGCTCGGCGCGTTCATCGCAGGGCTTCGGCCGTCGGACGTGCCGGCGGAGGCGCGCCGCACCGTGCGGCGCGGCATCGCCGACTGCGTGGGCGTGCTCTACGCCGGCCGCGATGAGCCGGTGACGGGCCACGCGCTGGCCATGGTCACGGTCGGCGCCAGCGGCGAAGCGGCCGTGCTGGGCGACCGGGGGCGGGCCGCCGCACCCGATGCGGCCTTCGTGAACGCCACCGCGGCGCATGCACTGGACTACGACGACACCGGCCTCGACGGCCACCCCAGCGTGGTGCTGGCGCCGGCGGTGCTGGCCGAGGCGCAGCGCCTGGGCGCCACCTGGGGCGAGGCCGTCGCGGCCTACGTGGCCGGCTACGAGACCTGGGCCGAACTCATCTTCCGCGATGCAGACAAGCACCACGGCAAGGGCTGGCATCCCACAGCCGTGTTCGGCACCGTGGCCTGCGCCGCGGCGTCCGCCCACCTGCGCCGCCTGGACCCCCACCGCGCGGCGCAGGCGCTGGGCATCGCGGCATCGATGGCGGGCGGTCTGGTGGCCAACTTCGGCTCCATGACGAAGCCGCTGCAGGTGGGCTGGGCCGCACGCAACGGCCTGCTGGCCGCGGGCCTCGCCGAGCGCGGGGTCACCTCGTCGCCCGACGCGCTGGAGAGCCCGCGCGGCTTCCTGGCGGCGCTGTCGCCGGCGGGCCGGGTGCGGCTGGACGGCGCCTGCCGGGCCGGCACGCCCTGGCAGATCCTGCGCCAGGGCCTGAACATCAAGCGCTACCCGGTCTGTTACGCGCTGCACCGCGCCGTGGACGCAGCCCTCTCGCTGCGCCCTCGGCTGCAGGGCCGCCTGCACCGCATCGAGCGCGTCACCATCGCGATGGGCCGCCTGCAGGCCGCGATGCTGCGCTCCTCGCGGCCCGTGACGGGGCTGGACGCCAAGTTCAGTGCCGAGTACGCGCTGGCCTGCGCGCTGCTGAACGGCCGCCTCGGCCTGGCCGAGCTGACCGACGCCGCCGTGAACGCGCCCGAGGTGCAGGCCCTCCTGCGCCGGGTGCAGGTGGAGCCCCTGTCCACGCAGGACGCAGAGGAGCCGCTCTTCTCGCCCGCCGACCTGCTGCGCGTTCAGCTGGACGACGGCACCCTGCTGGACGCCGAGCCCGTGCACCGCGCTCTGGGCCACGCCACGCGGCCCATCGACGACGCCGCGCTGAAGGCAAAGTTCCTGGATTGCGGGTGCACCGAAGCCGTCTGGTCGGCCTTGATGTGCCAGGACGAGGCACTTGTGGCCTAATCCTCGATTCCCGAATTTTCACAGGACAGCCGATCATGGGCAACAAGATCAAGACCGAAGCCGACCGCCGCGCAACCCCTCCGCTGCCGGGCTCCCGTGTCGCCCTGGGCGGCGGCCAGCGCGTCAGCCTGGAGCGCGGCTCGCACACCCGCAGCAAGAAGAACCCGGGCAAGCGCCCCAGCAAGGGCGGCTGATCGGCACTGTTCGGCGGCTTTGCGGCCGTTGAACGGCCGCTGATCCCCCTGCGACAGCCGGCCACGCCATGCTGCGCATCACCGAGCTGCGGCTGCCGCTCGACCACCCCGAGCCCGCGCTGCGCGCCGCCATCGTGGCGCGCCTGGGTATCGCCGACCGTGAGCTGAAACAGTTCACCGTCTTCAAGCGCGGCTACGACGCCCGCAAGAAGACGGCCATCGTGCTCAGCTATACGGTCGACTGCGAGCTGTCCGACGCCACCGTCGAATCCGCCGTGGCGGCCCGCGTGGCCGCCGACCGGCAGATCCGGCCGAGCCCGGACACCCGCTACCGGTTCATCGGGCATGCACCCGCCGACTTCCACGCGGCGGGCCGCGCGCGCCCGATCGTCATCGGTTTCGGGCCCTGCGGGCTCTTCGCGGCCCTGGTCCTGGCCCAGATGGGCCTGCGCCCGCTCGTGCTGGAGCGAGGCCGCGCCGTGCGTGAACGCACCAAGGACACCTGGGGCCTGTGGCGCCAGGGCGTGCTCGACCCGGAATCGAACGTGCAGTTCGGCGAAGGCGGGGCCGGCACGTTCTCGGACGGCAAGCTCTGGAGCCAGATCAGCGACCCGCGCCACCTCACGCGCAAGGTGCTGGACGAGTTCGTCAAGGCCGGCGCGCCCGACGAGATCCTGTACGTCAGCAAGCCCCACATCGGCACCTTCCGCCTGGTGGGCATGATCGAGAAGATGCGCGCCGAGATCGAGAGCCTGGGCGGCGAGATCCGCTTCGGCCAGCGCGTGACCGACCTGCGCATCGAAGCCGGCCAGGTGCGCGGGCTCACGCTGGCATCGGGCGAGCAGATCGACGCCGACCACGTGGTGCTGGCCCTGGGCCACAGCGCGCGCGACACCTTCGCGATGCTGCACGAGCGCGGCGTGTACATGGAAGCCAAGCCGTTCTCCATCGGCGTGCGCATCGAGCACCCGCAGGGCGTGATCGACCGTGCCCGCTTCGGGCCCAGCGCGGGCCACCCGCTGCTGGGTGCGGCCGACTACCGGCTGGTGCACCACGCGCGCAACGGCCGCTCGGTCTACAGCTTCTGCATGTGCCCGGGCGGCACCGTGGTGGCGGCCACGTCCGAGACCGGGCGCGTGGTCACCAACGGCATGAGCCAGTATTCGCGCAACGAGCGCAACGCCAACGCCGGCATCGTGGTGGGCATCAGCCCGCAGGACTACCGGCAGGACGGTGCCAGCGAAGGCCCCGTGAACCCGCTGGACGGCATCGCCTTCCAGCGCCAGTGGGAAAGCCGCGCGTTCGAGCTCGGCGGTGGCCTGTACCACGCACCCGGGCAGCTGCTGGCCGACTTCGTCAAGCGCCAGCCGTCTGCGGCGCTGGGCAGCGTCGAGCCGTCCTACAAGCCCGGCGTCCACCTGACCGATCTCACCGGCAAGCACCAGCCGCCCGCGCTGCCCGCCTACGTGGTGGAAGCCATGCGCGAGGCCCTGCCCGCCTTCGACCGGCAGATCCCCGGCTTCGGCATGCCCGACGCGCTGCTGACGGGCGTGGAGACACGCACCTCGTCACCCCTGCGCATCACGCGCGGCCGGGATTACCAGAGCCTGAACGTGACCGGCCTGTACCCGGCAGGCGAAGGCGCCGGCTACGCGGGCGGCATCATGTCCGCGGGCGTGGACGGCATCGAAGTGGCCGAGGCGCTGGCGCGCCGGATGCTGGGGCTGGCTCAGCCCGCCTGAACCACCAGCACGCGCACCGCGCGGCGCAAGCTTCCCGCCCGCGCGTCGATCTCGGCCAGCGCCTGCAGGCCCGCCTCGTCGGGCTCACCCTCCAGCACGATCAGCGTGGCGCGCCGCGGCTCGAAGCCACGCAGCGCCGCAGCGCTCGGCGCGATGCCGGCATCCCACACATCATCGGCCTGCAAGGGGCGCCACCAGGCCACATCGGCCAGCAGCGCACGGCCCCGCACGGCCAGCCGACCCAGGGCCGAGGCATCCTGCATCGCCCAGCTGCCGTCCAGCTGCAGGCAGGCCCGGCGCGCGATCTCGGCGCTGTCGGTCTGCAGCATCCGGAACGGCAGGTCGATGCGGACCGGGCCGAACGGCCGGGCCCAGGCACGGTTTGCGGGCCCGGCGCCGCGCAGGCAGGCCGCGATCAGGTCTTCGGTGCGCGGGCAAGAGCGTGCGCTCACGGCTTCGGGCGGAACCGCTCTCAGGCGGTTGGTGTCGAATCGGCGCTGCAGCATGAGCGTGGGCGGAGGGCAGCGCCTATTAATGGCATTAAAGGAAGATCTCGATTTTGAGAGTGTGCGCTCACCATATGAGGCTCCGTCGATCAATTGAGGATCGACGAATCTGTTAGTCAGCGTACTAACAATGTAGCCCTACTGGCGAGCATATCCAGATTGGACATCAGCTCGAGGTTTCAGCTTCATCGGTCAATCAGCGATGCCAAGCGTCGGAGCCCGGAGAATGTAGCCTCAGTCACTACGAGCGTAGCTTTCAAAACAACGATCGAAGCCTACAGAGCTACGTTTGGTCAAGTTATACACTGTATAACTACGCCGAAAGCAGGCGGTGATCGCCCTGTGGGCCGGACAAGAAGGGCCACACGCGGCGCTAGTCGATGCCACTAGAGCTACACTTGTTGCCGTGAAAGCAACTGATGACAGCCTGACCCATCTGCTCTTCCCGGCGCAGAACCGTCGCAAGGCCCTGTCCTTGCTGCTGCTGCATCCCGACAGACCACTGCACGTGCGCGAGATCGCCCGACTCACGGGGAGCCCGGCAGGAACCATGGTCAAGGAGCTCGACCGCCTGCACCGCGCCGGCCTGCTCCAAAGGATCCGCGTCGGCAACCAGGTGCACTTCGCCGCCAATGAGAACAGCCCGGTCTTCAGCGAACTGAGCTCGCTCCTGAAGAAAACAGTGGGCTTAGCAGATGTTCTGGCAGCCGCGCTCGCGCCACTGCGGCCCCAGATCCGGTTCGCATTCGTCTTCGGATCAGTCGCTCGCGGAACGGAGCGTGAGGCCAGTGACGTGGACCTCGTGATCGTCGGCGACGCCGAGTTCGGAGCCATCGTGAATGCCCTGTACCCGGCGCAGGCCGAGCTTGGGCGCGAGATCAACCCGAAGGTCTTCACCGAAGACGAATGGGCTGAGCGCCTCCTCGCGCCATCCGCCTTCATCAAGGACATCCTGTCCAAGCCCAAGATCTTCCTCTTTGGTACTGCCGATGACCTCCACGCCCCTGGCAAACCTCGCCAAGGTTCGCAAGCTTGACACCGTCCCGGTGTCCAAAGAGCTGGGACGCCGAATGCTCGAGACCGCGCGCGTTCGTCTGAAGGATGCGTCCATCACCCAGATCAGCAATGAAGGGCGGTTCGAGAGCGCCTATGCCGCCATTCGCTACGCTGCCGATATCGGTCTCTTGTTGCACGGCTATCGGACGTCAACGAGCAGCCCCGGGCACCATCAGACCGCCATCGGGTGCCTGGTTCACACCCTCGACGTGGACGCCAGGACCATTTCCCTGCTCGACAGTCTGCGCAAGCAAAGGAATCTGGCTGACTATGAAGGCGATCCCGTGACCGCGGGTGCGCTCAACGAGTGCATCCGCCAGGCCAGCGCACTTGTGGCGCAGCTGGAGGACAGGCTTCGCCGCGAAGGATGGCTTTAGCGCCAGATGGGATGGCCTTGCGGGGGAGGGGCTTGCTCAGGCTGTTGCCACCTGGCATCACCAAGTCGCTGCCGCCAGCCAATGTCTGCAGCCCCTTGAACAACACCGCGGCATTCGTAGGCGGCAAACCATGTGCGGCTTGCCGGTCTTGGCGCGCTCCCTGAGGGTTACGACGGCCCCTCAAAGAGACGACGCTACTTCCCGATGCAGAACTTCCCGAAGATCTCGCCCAGCAGATCATCCGCGCTGAACTCACCCGTGATCGCCTGCAGTGCCCGGTGCGCCAGGCGCAGTTCCTCGGCCAGCAGGTCCAGCACGGCGTCGCGCTGGTCGGCGTGGGCGATGGCAGTCACCAGATGTTCCCGCGCTTCGGCCAGCGCGCGCAGGTGCCGCGTGCGGGCGATCACCACACCTTCCGGCGCCGCCTGCCAGCCGGCGCGGCGCAGCAGTTCGGCGCGCAGCGCTTCCAGGCCTTCGCCGGTGCGGGCCGACAGCGCGATGCTGCCTTCGGGCAGGCCCGATGGCGCCACGGTGTCGGCCTTGTTGAAGACATGCAGCACGGCGGCTGAGGGCAGCTGGGCGGCGATGCGTTCGTCGGCCGCTTCGTAGGCGGGTTCGCCGCGCCGCGTGAGGTCGTGCAGGAAGACCACCGCGTCGGCGTCGCGGATGGATTCCCAGCTGCGCGCCATACCGATGCGCTCCACCTCGTCGGCGGCCTCGTGCGCATCGCGCAGGCCGGCGGTGTCGGTGATGTGCAGGGGCACGCCCTGGATCTGGATGGTCTCGGCCACGCGGTCGCGCGTGGTGCCGGGGATGGGCGTCACGATGGCGAGTTCGGCGCCGGCCAGGGCGTTCAGCAGGCTGCTCTTGCCGACGTTGGGCTGGCCGGCCAGCACGACGCGCAGGCCTTCGCGCAGCAGGGCGCCCTGCCGCGCGCCGGCGGTGACCGCGTCCAGCGCGGGCAGCAGCGCGGCCAGCCGCTCGCGGGCGCCGGCCTTCTGCAGGAAGTCGATCTCCTCTTCCGGGAAATCGAGCGTGGCTTCCACCAGCATGCGCAGCCCGACGACGCGCCCGGACAGCTCGTCGATGCGGCGCGAGAAGTCGCCCGCCACCGCACGGGCCGCCGAGCGGGCTGCCGCTTCGGTGCTGGCCTCGATGAGGTCGGCCACGGCCTCGGCTTGGGCGAGGTCGAGCTTGTCGTTGAGGAAGGCGCGCTCGGTGAACTCACCCGGCTCGGCCAGCCGCGCCTGCGGCAGCGCCTGCAGGCAGCGCGCGAGCAGCAGTTGCAGCACCACGGGGCCGCCGTGCGCCTGCAGTTCCAGCACTTCCTCGCCTGTGTAGGAATGCGGCGCCGGGAAATGCAGCGCCAGGCCGTGGTCGATGGGCGTGCCGTCGGCCGCCAGAAAGGGGCCGTAGTGTGCGTGGCGCGGCTTGAGGGTGCGGCCGCAGACGGCCAGGATCAGCGCGGAAAGCTCGCGGCCCGAGGCACGCACGATGCCCACCGCGCCGCGCCCGGGGGCACTGGCGATGGCCACGATGGGGTCGGCTGCGGCGCGCATGTTGGAATCATTGTGACGCGCGCCGCCAGGGGAGATGGCGCGGGCGGAGGGACGTGTCGGGCCTTGCGGTCGGCAGCGTCGGTCTCCAGAGCCGGTGGTTGAACCGGGTCGACCCGCATGACTGCATGGTCGGCCCGTTCAGGCCCCGACTCAACCCCCTGGCGAGGGATCAGACCCCCCAGGTGTGAACTACTTGCCCAACACGCCGAGTTGGCGGTTGATGAACCACTGCTGCGCGATCGACAGGATGTTGTTCGTCAGCCAGTACAGCACCAGGCCGGCCGGGAAAAAGAAGAACATGAAGCTGAAGGCCAGCGGCATGATCCACATGAGCTTGGCCTGCATCGGGTCCGGCGGCGTGGGGTTCAGCCAGACCTGGAACAGCGAGGACAGCGTCATCAGCACCGGCAGGATGAACCACGGGTCGATGGCGGACAGGTCCGTGATCCAGCCGACCCACGGCGCATTGCGCATCTCGACGCTGGACAGCAGCACCCAGTACAGCGCGATGAAGAACGGCATCTGCACGACGATGGGCAGGCAGCCGCCCAGCGGGTTGACCTTCTCCTCGCGGTAGATGCGCATCATTTCCTGCTGCATCTGCTGCGGCTTGTCCTTCAGCCGCTCCCGCATTTCCATCACCTTCGGGTTCACGGCCTTCATCTTGGCCATGGACTTGTAGGCGCTGGCGTTGAGCCAGTAGAACGCGGCCTTCAGCAGCACGACCAGCGCCACGATGGCCCAGCCCCAGTTGCCGATGAGGTTGTGCAGCTGCGTCAGCAGCCAGAACAGCGGCTTGGACAGGATGGTCAGCCAGCCGTAGTCCTTCACGAGTTCCAGGCCCGGGGCCAGCGCGGCGAGCTTGTACTCTTCCTGCGGGCCCACGTAGAGCGTGGCCTCCTGGGCCTTGGCGGTGCCCGGCGCCACGGCGCCCAGCGACGTGACCATGGCCACCGAGTACAGGTTGTTCGACACCTTGGCCGTGCGGAACTCGCGCGACACGCCCGCCGGCAGCAGCCAGGCGCTGGTGAAGTAGTGCTGAACCATCGCGATCCAGCCTTCGCTGGCGTTCTTGGCGTGGTCGGCCTTGCCCTTCTCGATGTCCTTGAAGTCGATCTTCTTGAACTTGGTGGCGTCGGTGTAGACGGCCGGGCCGGTGAAGGTGAAGTAGAACGACGACTCGCCCGCGGGCGGGTTGCCGTCGCGGGCCAGTTGCAGGTAGAGCTGCGGGTCGACCGGCGCGGCGCTGCCGTTGGTGACCTCGTGCTTGACGCCGATGGTGTAGCCGCCCCGCGGGAAGCTCAGGGTCTTGACCAGCTTCACGCCGTCGGCGCCCGTGGCCTCGAAGCTCACGCTCAGGGCGTCGGCGCCCGCGGCCAGCTCACGCGGGCCGGGCTGCACGCTCATGGGCGTCAGGTGGTTCGGCAGTGCGGCGCCGGCCTGGGTGCTGATCAGGCCGGTCTGCGCCACGTAGACGCGCGAGCCGCTCTGGTCGAGCAGCTTCACGGGGCCGCCCTTGTCGTTGTGGTCGGCGTACTTCAGGAGTTCCAGGCCGACGATGGTGCCGCCGCGCGGGTCGAGCGTGACGCGCATGACATCGGTGCTCACCGTCAGCAGTTCAGCCTGCGGCGCCGGCGCGGCCGCAGCCGGCACGCCTGCGGCGCTGGCAGCGGGCAGTGAGCCCGAAGCGGTGGTGGCGATGGCAGCGGGAACGCCCGATGCCGGCACGGCGCCCGGGGCGGTGCCAGCTGCCGGCGCCGAAGCGGCCGGGCGAGGCGTGCCGCCGAAGATCGACGGCTGGCCGGTGTGCTTGTTCCACGCGTCCCAGAGCAGGACGAGCGACATCGTGAAGACCACCCAGAGCAGGGTGCGGCGAATGTCGTTCATGAAGGTTTCCGATGCGAAAGAGGGTCGTCGGCGCCCAGGCCGAGTCGCGTGAAGAGGCGCGGGGCGCGAGAGGGTACGGGGTCGTGGCCGCCGTCACACCAGGGGTGGCAGCGCAGCAGACGCCCCGCAGCCAGCGTGGCGCCGGCGGCGGCCCCGTGGGCGCGCAGGGCATCGAGCGCGTATTGCGAACACGTGGGCTCGAAGCGGCAGGCGTTGCCCAGCCAGGGCTTGAGCAGATAGCGGTAGCCCTGCACGAGCCCGATCAGGGCCTGGCGAGGCCAGTGGCGCGGTGACATGGCGTTCAGCGTGCGCGCGGCTGCAGCGCGCGGTCGAGTTCGGCGCGCGCCGCCTGCCGCAGCGGCTCGGAGGCCGCCGACAGGAATTCGGTGCGTGCGAACGTGCTGCGCAGCCGCACCACCCACAAGCCGGGCGGCAGCGTGGCGCGGTGGCGATCGATCGCCGCGCGGATCTGACGCCGCAGCAGGTTGCGTGTCACGGCACGACGCGCCAGACGCTTCGGCAGAACAGCGCCCAGCCAGTGATCGTCAGGAGACTTGTCCACAGATGGGGGCAGGTTGTTCAACTCGCCTGTGGATAACTCTGATTCCGCGGCCTTGCTAGCGGGCTTTTTGGCCACGGAAGGCCGCACCGGCAAGTGGTGAACGGCGAAGTGGGCACTTCGCGACCAGGCAGGCGACGCGAGCAGGCGTTGGAAATCGGCGCTGTGCACAAGACGGCCGATCATGGCCGACCCGGGTGGCTGGCGCTCAGACTCGTGCTTAGACGAGGCCGAGGCGCTTGCGGCCCTTGGAGCGGCGCGCGGCGATCACGGCACGGCCGCCGCGCGTCTTCATGCGCACGAGGAAGCCGTGGGTGCGGGCGCGGCGGGTCTTGGAGGGCTGATAGGTGCGCTTCATGGCAGGTCCTGCGACAGGCAAACGGGGAACAAGGACACCGGTCGGGAGCCAACGCGAAAGGCGCGTTGCAGCCAGCTGAGGCGCGCATGCACGCCACCAGCCGCTTTTTCCGGATCCGGGAAACCCACGATTACAGCAGAAAACGCTTTACCGGTCAAAGACTTGCACCACAGGCTCTAGGTTTGCACGGGGCTTGACCCCGAGACGGAAACTGTGGATAACTACGCTCCCCGTGCTCACGACAGGCCTGCTGCCGGAGCCCAATAGAAGAAGATGTCCACACCCCCCGCGTGATCCCCCGATGACCCCCGACCTCTGGCAACGCGGTTGCGACCGCCTTGCAACCGAATTGCCTGAACAGCAGTTCAACACCTGGATCCGGCCGCTGCCGCCGGCCCAGGTGGAAGCGCAGGACGACGCGACTACCCGCGTCAGCGTGCGCGTGCCCAACCGTTTCAAGCTCGACTGGATCCGCACGCAGTACGCCGGCCGCATCGAGGCCGTGCTGAGCGATCTGGCCGGCCACCCCGTGCGCCTGGACCTGCAGCTCGCACCGCGCGAACTCCCCGCCGTGCGCCCGCCCGCCACCGTGCTGGCACCGGCGAACGACGAAACGCCCGCAACCGGCGGCCAAGCCAGCCACGGCACCGGCAACGGCACCATTAACGGCACCAACAACAGCACAGGCCACGCTGCAGCGTCCGCGTCAGGTGCATCGCCGGCCCCGGCATCCACGCGCCACAAGCTCAACAGCGCGCTCACCTTCGACACGCTCGTCGCCGGCCGCGCCAACCAGATGGCGCGCACCGCGGCCCTGCACGTGGCCGGCGCGCCGGGCGCCATGTACAACCCGCTGTTCATCTACGGCGGCGTCGGCCTCGGCAAGACGCACCTCATGAACGCCGTGGGCAACGCCCTGCTCAAGGACAAGCCCGATGCGCGCGTGCTGTACCTGCACGCCGAGCAGTTCATCAGCGACGTCGTCAAGAACTACCAGCGCAAGACCTTCGACGAGCTCAAGGCCAAGTACCACCAGCTCGACCTGCTGCTGATCGACGACGTGCAGTTCTTCGCCGGCAAGGAGCGCACGCAGGAGGAGTTCTTCAACGCCTTCGAAGCCCTGCTGGCCAAGCGCGCGCACATCATCATGACCAGCGACACCTACCCCAAGGGGCTGGTGGACATCGACGAGCGCCTCACGAGCCGTTTCGACGCTGGCCTGACGGTGGCCATCGAGCCACCCGAACTCGAGATGCGGGTGGCCATCCTGCTGCAGAAGGCGCGTGGCGACGGCATCGAGATGCCCGAGGACGTGGCCTTCTTCGTGGCCAAGAACGTGCGCGCCAACGTGCGCGAGCTCGAGGGGGCGCTGCGCAAGGTGCTGGCCTACGCGCGCTTCAGCCACAAGGAAATCAGCATCGGCCTCGCCCGCGAGGCCCTGAAGGACCTGTTGTCCATCCAGAACCGCCAGATCGGGGTCGAGAACATCCAGAAGACGGTGGCCGACTTCTACAAGATCAAGGTCGCCGACATGTACAGCAAGAAGCGGCCCGCCAGCATCGCGCGGCCGCGGCAGATCGCGATGTTCCTGGCCAAGGAAATGACCCAGAAGAGCCTGCCCGAGATCGGCGAGCTCTTCGGCGGGCGCGACCACACCACGGTACTGCACGCAGTGCGCAAGATCGGCGCCGAGCGCACCAAGAACACCGAACTGAACCAGCAGCTGCACGTGCTGGAACAGACGCTGAAAGGGTGAGAACCGCCCGTGAAAGCCTGGGGACAATTCCGGCACAACTCATGGCTTGTCCACAGGCCTCGGCCGGAACCCGAAGTTGTTCATCTCCAGCCGTTTCCCCATACCGAAACAGCGCACAGGGTTCGTGCCCGCCTAAGGTGCTGATGGAAAAGGGGAAAATAGCGTTGTACACAGGTTCGGTCGCCCCCTACTACGACTACCAGGCTTATAAAAAGGTAAAGACATGATTGTCTTGAAAGCAGCTCAGGAACAGCTCCTTGCCGCGTTGCAGTCCGTCGCCGGCATCGTCGAGCGCCGCCACACGCTGCCCATCCTGGCCAACGTCCTGTTGCGCAAGAACGGGCCGGGCATCGAGTTCACCACCAGCGATCTCGAGATCCAGGTCCGCACGAACGCCGAGCTCGGCGGCGACGCCGGCAGCTTCGCCACCACCGTCGGTGCGCGTAAGCTCATCGACATCCTGCGGGCCCTGCCTTCGGACCAGACGGTCACGATCTCGGCGGCCCAGAACAAGCTCACGCTCACCGGCGGCAAGAGCCGCTTCACGCTGCAGACGCTCCCGGCCGACGACTTCCCGCTCGTCAACGAGGCGGTCGATTTCGGTCCGATGTCGGCCGTGCCGCAGAAGACGCTCAAGGCCCTGATCAACCAGGTGCACTTCGCGATGGCGGTGCACGACATCCGCTACTACCTCAACGGCATCCTGTTCATCGCCGAAGGCAAGACGCTCACGCTGGTGGCCACCGACGGCCACCGCCTGGGGCTGGCCCAGGCCACGCTGGAGCACGAGGTGCCCAAGCAGGAAGTCATCCTGCCGCGCAAGACCGTGCTGGAGCTGCAGCGCCTGCTGAAGGACGAGGACACCCCCATCGAGATGCGCTTCGCCGCCAACCAGGCGAAGTTCGGCTTCTCGGGCATGGAGTTCGTCACCAAGCTGGTCGAGGGCAAGTTCCCCGACTACAACCGCGTGATCCCGAAGAACCACAAGAACATCGTGGTGCTGGGCCGTGTGCCGCTGCTGGGTTGCCTGCAGCGCGCCGCCATCCTGACCAGCGAGAAGTTCAAGGGTGTGCGCCTGAACATCGAGCCGGGCGTGCTGCGCATCGCGTCCAGCAACGCCGAGCAGGAAGAGGCCAAGGAAGAGCTCGAGATCGACTACGACGGTGACGCCATCGAGATCGGTTTCAACGTGACCTACCTGATGGATGCCCTGGCCAACATCGGCCCCGACATGGTGAAGCTCGAGCTGCAGGACAGCCAGGCCAGCGCGCTGCTGACCGTGCCCGACCAGCCCGGTTTCAAGTACGTCGTGATGCCGATGCGTATCTGACGCGCCTCACGGCGCGCCTGATCCGCAGATGCGGTTCCGTGCGCACCCCCTGCCCCCGCCAAGCGTGGGTTCCAGCCAGACAGACACCCGGCCGCTCAGCGGCCTCGAAACCAGCTCATGAGCGATCAAGCCACACCGCAACCCGGTCCTGACGCCTACGGCGAAGGCAGCATCCAGATCCTGGAGGGCCTGGAGGCCGTGCGCAAGCGGCCCGGCATGTACATCGGCGACACGTCCGACGGCACCGGCCTGCACCACCTGGTGTTCGAGGTGGTCGACAATTCCATCGACGAATCGCTGGCGGGGCACTGCGACGACATCACCGTCACGATCCACACCGACAACAGCATCAGCGTCATCGACAACGGCCGCGGCATCCCCACCGGCGTGAAGATGGACGACAAGCACGAGCCCAAGCGCAGCGCAGCCGAGATCGCACTGACCGAGCTGCACGCGGGCGGCAAGTTCAACCAGAACAGCTACAAGGTCTCGGGCGGCCTGCACGGCGTGGGCGTGAGCTGCGTGAACGGCCTGAGCAAGTGGCTGCACCTGAAGGTGCGCCGCGAAGGCAAGGTGCACGCACTCGAGTTCCGTGCCGGCATCCCGCAGGACCGCGTGCTTGAGCGGCGCGACGGTTTCGAGATCAGCCCCATGAAGATCGTCGGCGAGACCGACAAACGCGGCACGGAAGTCCACTTCCTGCCCGACGACCTGATCTTCAACAACATCGATTTCCACTACGACATCCTCAGCAAGCGGCTGCGCGAGCTGAGCTTCCTGAACAACGGCGTCAAGATCCGCCTGGTCGACGAACGCAACAACCGGGAAGACAACTTCGCCTTCGCGGGCGGCGTGAAGGGCTTTGTCGACTTCATCAACCAGGGCAAGAAGACCCTGCACGGCAACATCTTCCACGCTGTCGGCGAGAAGATGAGCGACCAGAACACCAACATCACCGCCGAAGTGGCGATGCAGTGGAACGACGGCTACAGCGAGAACGTGCTGTGCTTCACCAACAACATCCCCCAGCGTGACGGCGGCACCCACCTGACCGGCCTGCGCGCGGCCATGACGCGCGTCATCAACAAGTACATCGACGACAACGACCTGGCCAAGAAAGCCAAGGTCGAAGTCACTGGCGACGACATGCGCGAAGGCCTGTGCTGCGTGCTCAGCGTGAAGGTGCCCGAGCCCAAGTTCAGCAGCCAGACCAAGGACAAGCTCGTCAGCAGCGAAGTGCGCGGCCCCGTGGAAGATGTGGTGAGCAAGGCGCTGACCGACTACCTTCTGGAGAACCCGACCGACGCCAAGATCATCTGCGGCAAGATCGTCGAGGCCGCCAAGGCCCGCGAGGCTGCCCGCAAGGCGCGCGAGATGACGCGCCGCAAGGGCGTTCTGGACGGCCTGGGCCTGCCCGGCAAGCTGGCCGACTGCCAGGAGAAGGATCCCGCCATGTGCGAGATCTACATCGTCGAGGGCGACTCCGCCGGTGGCAGCGCCAAGCAGGGCCGGGACCGCAAGTTCCAGGCGATCCTGCCGCTGCGCGGCAAGATCCTGAACGTCGAGAAGGCGCGCTACGAGAAGCTGCTGACGAGCAACGAGATCCTGACGCTCATCACCGCGCTGGGCACGGGCATCGGCACCGGCATGGGCGGCGACGACTTCAACGTCGACAAGCTGCGCTATCACCGCATCATCATCATGACCGACGCCGACGTGGACGGCGCGCACATCCGCACCCTGCTGCTCACGTTCTTCTACCGCCAGATGCCGGCGCTGGTGGAGCGTGGCCACATCTACATCGCGCAGCCGCCGCTCTACAAGGTCAAGCACGGCAAGCACGAGCAGTACCTGAAGGACGCCCTCGAACTGGACGGCTACCTGCTCAAGGTGGCGCTCGACGGCGCGCGCGTGGACCCGGGCAACGGCCAGCCCATGATCTCGGGCGCCACGCTCGAAGACCTGGCGCGCCAGTACCTGCTGGCCAACAACGTGGTGCAGCGCCTGGCCAACTGGATGGACGTGGCGGGTCTGCGCGCCATCGCCGACGGCCTGGCCCTGGATCTGGACGGCGCCGCATCGGCCGAAGCCAGCGCGCTGGCCCTGCAAGGCGCCCTGCTGGATGCCGAAGTGGCGGCCGAATTCGACGCCCGCACCGACAAGCACCTGCTGCGCATCAGCCGCCGCCATCACGGCAACGTGAAGAGCAGTGTCATCACGCAGGACTTCGTGCACGGTGCCGACTACGAAGCGCTGTCGAAGGCCGGCACTACCTTCAAGGGCCTGCTTGGCACCGAAGCCGTGGTGCAGCGCGGCGAAGGCGAGCGGCAGAAGGAACAGAAGGTCGCCGACTTCCGCACCGCCATGGCCTGGCTGATGCAGCAGGCAGAAGGCAGCGTCGGCCGCCAGCGCTACAAGGGCCTGGGCGAGATGAATCCCTCACAGCTGTGGGAAACCACCATGGACCCGACCGTGCGCCGGCTGCTGCGCGTGCAGATCGACGATGCGATCGAGGCCGACCGGGTGTTCACGATGCTGATGGGGGATGAAGTGGAGCCGCGGAGGCACTTCATCGAGAGCAATGCGTTGCGGGCGGCGAATATTGACGTTTGAGGTTTGTAGGTTCTCAAAATCCTGATAACTTGTAACAGCCGCCCGGGTGCCTGTTCAGCCGAGCAACGTCCGCCTTCGCACTCGCTAACGAGCAGATCCGTTAAACCACAGCCGCGTCGACCAGCACCGCGGTTGCTTGTCAGATGACACGTAAACTGAAAATTGCGTCAAGTGAGTGAAAAACTGCTGACGCAGATAGTGACAAGATCCCGCGTCGTGCCCAAGTGACGGAGCCAGGCAAGGTGAGGCACTTAGGGCTGCTCGCGGTCCTCGGTGCCAGTGCGAAGCCTCTCGTACACCGTTCGTGAAACCCAGTCGGCCACGATGCGCTTGAAGTCCTTCTCGTTCATGAAACGAGCAAAGATGTCCTCGTTCTGTTCCATGCGCTCGATGAACAACGTGTCCAGCATCCCAGCGAACAGCAGAGCGAACTTGTCTTCGGGGTTGGCCGCGGCGGCCTCCTGCAGCGATGTTTCGCTGACGGCCGCTTCGATGATCTGGTCGAAGAAGAGCTGGTCTGCGTCGGTGAAGTCCGTGCCGAAGCGCTCGTTCATCACGTCGATCAGGCGCGATAGTGGCACCTCTTCGTCACGCGCTAGACCGCTGCCCACCGCGCGCGGGCCGTCAAGTGGGGCAGCAGTGCCAGCGCTCAGGCTAATGGAACCTTCGCTGATCTTCTGCAGCCGGTAGTAGGCCAACCGCACCTCGTCGTCAAAGTGGTAGTTCGGCCCTGCGCCACGTGTGGGCAACTTGGGCGAGAGCAGTCGCAGGTAGGTGTAGAGCATTTCCAGGTCCGAGTCCTGGTACGGGATCACCTGCGACAAGAACGCGTAGAGATTGCGAAAAGCATTCAGCTTGCCGCGCCACAGCTCGCCCTGCTCGGCGTCGGCCACCACCAGGGCCGTGAAACGGTCCACCGCCGGGTCAAGGGTGGCATTCATGGCGTTGTGGTCGGCCGGGCTCTGCCGCTCACGCGGCTTGAAGTAGATGGCCACAAAGCGGTCCACTTCGTCTTGCAGGTAGATGCCAGAGGCGTCCAGCTCGGCCTTGATGGCGTACATCTGGTGCGGCTCGGCCCTTTCGCCCATCAGCGCGCCGTCGTAGAACTGCTTGAACGCCTCGCGAATCTCGTCGCGCTCGTTCACAAAGTCGAGCACGAAGGTGTCTTCCTTCAGCGGGTGCATGCGGTTCAGGCGCGAAAGCGTCTGCACCGCCTGGATGCCTGCCAGGCGCTTGTCCACATACATGGTGTGCAGCAGCGGCTGGTCAAAACCCGTCTGGTATTTCTCGGCCACCAGCAGTACCTGGTACTCGTGTGAATCAAACTGCTCGGGCAGCTCGGCCTCTTTGATGCCACCGTTCAGACCCACCTCGGTGAACGTCTGGTTGGGCAACTCGTCGTCCACAACGTCGCCCGAAAAGGCCACCAGCGTCTTGATCCAACCGTAGCCCTTGGCACGGATGTAGGCGTCAAACGCGCGCTTGTAGCGCACCGCCTCCAGCCGAGAGCCAGTCACCACCATGGCCTTGGCCTTGCCGCCCAGCTTGTGGCGCGTGGCGGTGTTGAAGTGCTCCACCATCACCTCGGTCTTCTGGGCGATGTTGTAGGGGTGCAGCCGCATGAAGCGCGCCAGCGCCTTGGCCGCCTGCTTTCGCTCCACGTTGGGGTCGTCTTCGCCGGCCTTCAGAAACTGGTAGTAGGTGGCGTAGGTGGTGTAGTGCTTGAGCACATCCATGATGAAGCCTTCCTCAATGGCTTGCCTCATGGTGTAGCGGTGAAACGGCTGCCCCGCTCTGCCAGCCACCTCGCGCCCGAACACCGCAAGCGTCTTGTGCTTGGGCGTGGCGGTGAAGGCGAAGAAGCTGATGTTGGCCTGCTGGCCACGCTTGGCCATGCTGCGGTAGAGCGCGTCCAGGTCTTGCACGCCTTCCTCGGCCGCGTACTGCGCCGCGCGCTCGCGCAGCACGCTGCCGCCCAGCACCTCTTTCAGGTCGGTGGCGCTTTCGCCAGATTGCGAGCTGTGGGCTTCGTCAATGATCACCGCGCAGCGCTTGGTGGGCAGCACGCCATCCCCCGCTGCGCCACGCTCCTCGGCCATCTTCAGCAACTGCCGGGTGACGAAGGGGAACTTCTGCAGCGTGGAAATGATGATGGGCACACCGCCCGTCAGCGCCTCGGCTAGCTGCCGCGAGTCGTCATCAATCTTCTGCACCACGCCTTGGCGGTGCTTGAACTGGTAGATCGTGTCTTGCAGCTGCTTGTCCAGCACCCGCCGGTCGGTGATGACGATCACCGAATCAAACACCTTGGCATCGACCGCATCGTGCAGCGACGCCAGCCGGTGTGCCAGCCAGCCTATGGTGTTGCTCTTGCCGCTGCCGGCCGAGTGCTCCACCAGGTAGTTGTGCCCCGGCCCCTCGGTCTTGGCAGCTGCCTCCAGCGCGCGCACTGCCTGCAACTGGTGGTAGCGGGGGAACACCAGGGTCTCTTTGCGGATGCGCCGGCCGTCTTCGCCCTTCTTCTCTTCCACCTGCAGGTGGATGAAGCGGGCCAAGATATCGAGCCAGCTCTCACGCGCCCACACCTCTTGCCACAGGTAGGCGGTGCGCACCTGCTGGCCGCCAGCATCGGGCGGGTTGCCAGCGCCACCGGCGTGGCCCTGGTTGAAGGGCAGGAACTGCGTGGCGCCACCGGCCAGCCGCGTGGTCATGAACACCTGTTCGGTGTCCACCGCAAAGTGCACCAGCGCACGGCGCTTGAACTCGAACAGCGGCTCACGGTGGTCGCGGTCTTGCCGGTACTGCAGCTTGGCGTGTTCCACCGTCTGCCCCGTAATCGGGTTCTTCAGCTCGGCCGTGGCCACCGGCAGGCCATTGACGCTGAGCACAAGGTCCAGCTCATTGGTGTTCTGCTGGCTGTAACGCAGCTGGCGCGTCACCCCCAAACGGTTGGCTGCGTACTGCGTGGCCAGCTCGGGGTTCATGCCATGCGCGGGCTTGAAGAAGGCTAGGCGTAGCGTGCGACCCTGGCATTTGAAACCGTTGCGAAGCACGGCCAGCGTGCCATGCGTGTCCAGCCAATGCACTAGGTCTTTGAGGATTTGCGTTTCGGTCTGGGCGCCATTCAGCGCCTCCAGCCGCGCCAATTCCTTGGGTTGGGTGGTGCGGATGAAGGCCAGGGATTCTTGGGGGAAGAAATGGCGGGTAAGGTCGTAGGTGGATTGGTCGCGCGGCTGCCAGCCGGTGCTGAGAAGCGCCGACTCAATGCTTGCTTCGAATGCTTCTTCGTTGCGAGCTTGATTCATTCGACTACCCTGGCCATCCGACCTTGAAGCATCGCCAAGCGTCGCAGGGCAACTTCTCGAAGCGGGACACAGAATTCTTTGAATTTCCGGTTTTTGTCGCGGTGTCGCCAAGCCGCTAGGAGCTGATTGATCTTGGCAGGTGACGAGAGTGGCCGTTCTGACTTTGGATGAAGCCCCATCTCAATGAATGCACGGCGGCGAAGTTCCTGCAGTCGTTCGTCGTTGAGCCTAATTTTTTCGATCGTTTCTCTTGCGGCTACATCTGCATCGTCAGCGACCTTGATTTCACCGTTCAATTCAAATCGAAATCGCGCTTCGCATCCATCAACCAACGGAGATACAAATCCGTCAAGGCCATTCTTGGGCCACCAATCGTCCTTCTTGACGGCGCCATATTCGGGTCGCGGCGCGCCTGGGGCAGGAAAGCAGGCCACCATGTTCCCCCAAGCGACATCAAAGCGTTCACGAACTTGCTGAGCAGCCTCGAGCGCGTCGTCCTCTCTTCGACACAGTGTTTGGGGCTTCACGTGCTCGATGTGTGCAGAGGTTTCATCGATAAGCTTGAGCGTGTATCCACACAGATAGCCTTGCTCTCTGAGAAGCGCAGCCAATACCTCTGGGTTCGGAAACCCTCCTCCGCCGTAGACCAAATTCTGTGGCGCGGCGGCGTTGCGAGCCCGCCACCCTTCAAGCTCCGGGCATTCACGCCCCTTCTGAATCCGTTTCATCGCCCAGTACCTCCCATCGATCGATCGCTGCATTGGCGCCGATCAGTTCCTTGTCGTCACCAAACTGTGCACGCAGAGCCGTCACCGTGCTCCTTGCCTTATCGAGTTCACCGCCTTCCATCAACTGGTCGATTTCATCAAGACCAGCCTGCAACTTTGCATTTCTCTCTGGCGTGTCCATTACATGACGAAGAATCCAGCCACTGTCACGCCCCAGTGATTCATCCAACACTTCCGTTCGCCCGCCCTCGTGAAGCAAGATGGCGCGGCCAGCGGGCGTTTCGCCTATGACCTGTGGTGAATGGCTAGTTGCGATGAACTGCACTCGAGGAAAAGCTGCAGGCAAGTCCGCAGCAATACGTCGCTGCCACTGCGGGTGCAAGTGCAAATCGATTTCGTCAAGCAAGACCACGCCTGCTCCGTCTTTCACGGGGTTCTGAGATCCCTCGTTGAGCGTCGCAAGTCGAATGGCAATGTCCGCGCCAATAGCGGCAAGGCTCCGTTCCCCATCGGACAGCCAGCCAACAGGGATGTCTCTGGCCTCTTCGGCAAGCTCTTCTTCCCCGCTTGAATTGATCTTCGTGACCATCACTTTGCGAGTAACTCGCATGTCTCTTCCGGCCACGCGCCATTCTTGAACTTCTGGCAAGAGAGTTGTCAGCGCTTCTCGCACCGCCGCCAGTTGGCGGTTATACCGATCAGACTTGTCACCTTGCGCTCTTGCATCAGCCACCAGTGCCTCACGTGTTCGCCACCACTCGGCCAACCCGGCAATGCTCAGCCCTCGTTCGGCGTCGAACGCAGCTTCATAGGCAGGCACCTTGGGCGCTGCCTTCGGGGCACGATGGGTTGCAATGGCTCGCCGAACAGACAGAAACAAGACCAAGGGCAGCGGCCGCTTAGTCTTCAACTGCTTATCAGGCGCCGGGGATATTCGTACTCCGATTTCAGGACGCTCACTGGTTTGCCCTCGAAGAGTGCCCTCCAACCGAACATCGCCTTGAGCGGGCCGATCTTCGCGACGAAGCCTAGGAAGTTCCTCAACATCGCGGATGTCTTTCAGCCCGCCGAAAATTGCATCGCGAAGTTGTTCGCGTTGCTCGGACATGGTGATCTGGAAGGTTGTCTCATGGAGTAAAAACTCCATTTCAACGACCGTGAAATCTCGTCCGACAGTGATGTCGCTGGCCGATATTGCGACGTCCTTGAACGCGCTTGCGGGTGTTGTTTCTTGAACAGCCTTGGCAAGCAAGATACGCATCGCTTCAAGCAAAGAGGTTTTGCCAGCCCCGTTGATGCCCACTAGAAGATTGAATCCCGGTTGCAGCCGCAGGTTCGTCTGCCCGAGCCCCCTAAAGCTGTTTATCGTCACTGAGCGTATTTGCATCCCAAGTCCCTTTGTCGTCAGTCTTGGCCTGCCACAGCTTGCGCAATCAAGGCAGTTCGACGCTCCTCAAGCAAAGTGATCGTGGCCTTGGTGGCGTCACTCAAAGCATCCATACGCTGGACTTCATCGGCAATGATCTTGACTATCTCTACCTGCTCATGAAGCGGTGGCACCGGCATTGAGGCTTCATACAGGCCCTCCGGGTATAGACGCATTCGCGACGACCACACGCCCTTCGAATAACGCGTGATCTCGGTGACGAACATTGGCGTGCGAACTAAATGGTCAAGGTAATCGGGGTCAAAAGCTTGAATAGGGCGGTAGACGTTGTAGGCGGGGCTGACAATACCGTCTTGCCGTGCAACGCCCATGGCGCCCATCCATGCCCACAGGGTGTTGATGACTAGGTCACCAGCACGGCAACGCTTGTAGCCTTCATTGCTCTCGGCCAAGAACATGTTCACGTCCTTCTCGGCCCGGGTAGTGACGCCGGTGAGATGCGATACCGTGAGCAGTTCCTCTGAACCGTCTTCAGAGCGGTCGTCGATTTCTTTGAGCAACCAGCGGGTGCACTCGGTTTGCCAATGTGCAGGCACCTTGCACAGCCACTCGATACCCGAATCGCGCATCGGCACAATCGGGTTCAGCCCGCGTATGACGGCATTGGCGATGAGGGCACGGCGCTTTTCGGCCAACAGTGTCAACAAGTCCTGCTTTGCTCCGATCAGCCATTCAACTCGCTTCACCGACGCTTGGGCTAGTTCTACACAGGTGACTTGCTCCGGCATGGGCGGCAGCGGGATCTCAAAGGCCCCGACTTGTTCAAAGTTCAAGCCTTCCCGAGATGATCCGTTTTCGCCGAATCGAATTTCGCTTTGGATCTTGGGTGACTGAAGAACCAGATTCAGAAATGCGGGCAAGAGACGTCTCGCCTTGGGCCGGATGATGCACACGTGCTGGTTAACGTTCGCCGCTTCAAACACACTCGGCACCACGGTGCAACGCCCAATGGATGCACCGGTGATGTTCAGCAAAACGTCATTGGGTCGCACCCGGGTGGACGCCATGTCTTCGTCCATGGTCTCGTCGATGTGCACCACGTCGTCTAGACGCAAGCCTTCGAAGTGAACGTTCTGGCTGCGCAAGAGCATCACGCCCGACGCGGTGTAAACCTCGGCGCCGCCTTTCGGTGTCTTCCCGCTTCCGATCTTGCTCACTAGGTACTTCAGCGGCACCTTCGGCCATGATGCGCTCATCGCCCCCCCTCCGCCGCCCGATACGCCTGTTGCGGATCATTCGGCTCCTCGGGCCGGGACATCACCAGCCGGCCGTTGCGCATCAACGGGCGCAGGTAGTTTTGCCGCACCACTTCAGGGTTGCGGCGCAGCACCAGGGCCAGTTCGTTCACCGGCCAGTCGCGCAGGGCGCACAGCGCCACTACCAGTTCCTGGATCTCCTGCGGCGGGTGGCGCTGGCCAATGGCGCCCAAGCGGGCGGCCAGCGAGCCCGGCAGTGCGTCCAACAGCGTGGCACGGGCCATGTCTTGCTCCGCGGCCTGGGGGTTGCTAGATAGGCCGTCGGGGTTGCTAGATAAGGCGGAAGAGTTGCTAGATAAGCCCCGGGGGTTACCAGACAGCAAGCCACGGGGGTTACCAGACAGGTTGCTTTCGGACCCCTTCGGGGGCTGCCCATCGCCAAGCCCCAGTCGCTCAGCAGGCACGTAGTAGGTGGCCGAGCCCCGGCCCTTTTGCACCAGCAGGCCGGCGTCGCGCAGGCGGCGGAGGGCAACGCTGGCGGCCAGGGTGTCCACCTTGCTCAGGGCGCGGTAGGCCGCGTTGTCGATGGCGCCGGCCTCGCGCACCACGATCAAGGCCTTGGCCTCATCGGGGCTGAGCTGGGCATCCTTGAACCGGCCCAGCCAGGCCACGTCGTCGGCGCCCAGGAAGTGGTGGAAGAAGTAGCGAGCCACAAACTGGTCGTTGCCACGGTCAGACTCGAACAGCGGCGGCGTCAAGCCGGCTTGTTCCATGGTTTCACGCATCACGCGGATGCCACTGCCCTTGGTTTCGGCAAAGCGGGTTTCGTGCAGAACGGCGGCGATGCGCGGGTTGCGCGGCTCGCTGCCGGGCTCGCCCAGATGCTCGGGCGATTTGAGCGAGAAGCCGGGGTTGCGTATCTCCAGCCGATTGGCGTAGCGGATGATTTGCACCGGGCTGTGGCTGCGGTAGCTGCGGTGCATCAGCGCGTTCACCAGCGCCTCGCGGATCACGCGCTGGGGGATGACGGGTTTGTCCTGGCGCTGCAGGTCGCCTTCTTTCAGAGCAAAGCCTTTGGGCAGGTCGTCCAGCACGGCGGCCTGGGCGCGGCGGATGAGGCGGAACAGCGGGTCGCGCAGTTCGATGGTGTCAAAGCGGTGGTCGGGGTCGGGCACCCATTCGCGTCCGGGCACGCGGATGTAGTCCACCCGGGTCATGGGGAAGCAGCGGCGCAGGGCCTGGGGCTTGCCAAACAACATCAGGCCGGCCACGGTGGGGCGCCAGGCGCCATTGGCATCTTGGCTAGTGCAGCCGAGTGAGCGCAGCAGCTCGGTATCGCTCCAGCGCAGTTCTTCGGCGTCGGGGTTGGCCTCGGCGCGGGCCTGGCGGTAGTCGGCCAGGGCCTCCGGGGCGATGTCGTCCAGCGTGGCGTCGGGCACCAGGCTGGCGTCAAAGCTCTCGCGCTGGCGGCCTTGGTAGAACACGGCCAGGTCGTCGTCGGTGCAGTGCTGATCCACACTGCCCACGCGGCGCAGCGCTCCCTTGGGCAGGCCCTGGGCCTTAAAGAAGACGGGTTTGTCTTGGGGCTGGGCCTCGGGCACATAGGCCACTACCACGGCTTGGCCGTCCACCTGCTCGGTGCTCAGTTCGATGCGCACGGGCAGGTTGAACACCTCACGGCATTGGGTGGCCAAGTCGGAGCATAACTTGTCGGGCTTGGGCACGCCCTCCACTTGGTAGCTGGGGAACAGCGCCAACTCTTCTCGCACCACGCCCAGCAGCAACCAGCCGCCACCCAGGCCGGGCTCGTTGGCGAAGGCGCACACCGTTTCAAGCAGCGACCTGCCGGCTTCGCTGGCACGCTTGGCCTCGATGCGCTCGGTTTCGTCGAGCAGGTTCAGGCTTTGCAGCAGCTCCAGAGCCGTCATTGGCCCCGTGCCTCGGCGGTCACCTCGCTGAGCAGCCGCAGGATATCGGCCTCCGCCTTCTTCAGGTCGGCGTCAATCTCGGCCAGCGGGCGCGGGGGGATGAACTTGTAGAAGTGGCGGTTGAAATTGATTTCATAGCCCACCTTGGTCTTGTCGCGGTCCACCCAGCCGTCGGGCACATGGGGCTGCACCTCACGCATGAAGTACTCGGCCACGTCCACCTTCAGGGGCACGTTCTCAAAGTCACGCAGGGCGGCGTTGGGCTCGTGCTCGATGAGCTTGCCGGTTTGCTTGAGGATGACGGGCTGGGCCGCGGGGTCGATCTCGGTGAACGCGTCGCGGAAGGCCTTGGCCTGGAGGGCGCGCCATTTGCTGCCCAACTCGCCCAGCACGGCTTGTGCACGGGCCCAGATGTGGTTCCAGTCGAGCGAGGCTCCGCGGCCTATGGCGGCGTCAATGGCTTGCAGGTCGTCCAGCAGGCTGGGGCAGGCGTCGAGGAAACGCTCTTTGCCGGGCAGGGTGATCTGGAAGCGCAGGCGCAGCGGGCGCTCGATGGTGAGGCGGCGGTAGCCGAAATCCTCGTTGTCGAAGACTTTGCAGGTGCCACTGGCCTGCAGCGTGCCGTACTCGCGCACGATGTCTTCAATGTGCTTGCCTGAGAACTCGCGGCGCTTGTCGCCCAAGCTGCGGCGCAGGGGCTGCCAGCGCTCGCGCGCGTCCACCAGCTGGATCTTGCCTTTGCGGCGCGCCTCCTTGCGGTTGCTGACCACCCAGATGTAGGTGCCAATGCCGGTGTTGTAGAACATCTGCTCGGGCATGGCGACGATGGCTTCAAGCCAGTCGTTCTCGATCACCCATTTGCGGATGTCGCTTTCGCCCGAGCCGGCACCACCAGTGAACAGCGGGGAGCCGTTGAAGACAATGGCCAGACGCGAGCCATCTTTGCCAGCCTTGGCATCCACCGGTTCCATCTTGCTCAGCATGTGCTGCAAGAAGAGCAGCGCGCCGTCGTTCACACGCGGCGTGCCAGCGCCAAAGCGGCCGTCAAAGCCCAGCTTTTCGTGTTCGCGCACCACCTCTTTTTGCTGGCGCTTCCAGTCCACACCGAAAGGCGGGTTAGCCAGAAAATAGTCGAAGCGTTTGCCGAAAAACTGGTCGTCCACCAAGGTGTCGCCGAACTTGATGTCGGAGGTTTCCGAGTCCTTGGGGTCGCTGCGCATCAACAGGTCAGATGCAGCCACGGCGTACGAGCGTTTGTTGAAATCTTGGCCGTGCACGTAGAGCTGCGCGCCAAGCTGATGCTTGCGAAGGTAGTTGCGCGCTTCCGACAACATGCCACCGGTGCCGCATGTGGGATCGAGGATGGTGCGCACGGTCTTGGGCTTGGTCAGCAGCTCGTCGTCGTGCATGAACAGCAGGTTCACCATCAGCTGGATGACCTCGCGCGGCGTGAAGTGGTCGCCGGCCGTTTCATTGGCCTGCTCGTTGAAGCGGCGGATCAGGTCTTCAAACAACAGGCCCATTTCGATGTTGTCCACCGAGTCGGGGTGCAGATCCACCTCGCAGAACTTCCGCACCACCAGGAACAGGATGTTGTGGTCGTGCAGGCGCTTGATCTCGTCGCCGAAGGCGAAGTAGTCAAAGATGCGCTGAACGTTCTCTGAGAAGCCGTTGATGTAGCTTTGCAAATGCAGGTGAACGTTGTCCGGGTCACCCAACAAGCGCTCGAAGGTCAATGGCGAGTGGTTGTGAAATCGCTGACCCGAGACCTGGTTGAGGATGCCATCCAGTGCTTCTCCGTGATGCTTGTCTCCGACCTTGGCGAACCGCTCCAGTACGGTCTGCTTGGTGGGTTTGAGCACGCAGTCAAAGCGGCGCAAGACCACCAGCGGCAGCATTACGCGCTCGTACTGTGGTGGTCGGTACGGTCCACGCAGCAGGTCAGCAATGGACCAGATGAAGTTGGACAGATCGTGGCTGGTGCTCATGCTTGTTCTTGATACCGGAACGAAACCCTCGCCCGTCGCGATGTCTTCAGGGTGTTGAGATCCCGTGATTATCAAGTCTGAACACGCTTCCTCGTACGTAACCCAGAGAAGGCCAGATAAGGCGCAATGGCGCGACATGCTTGCCCGCGCTTTGAACACGTACTGGCGGGTTGGGCGCCTCGTCAGGGTGATGTCCCAGGAAGTGGTGTAAGTCTGTGAGGGTGGAGCCCTGAGAGGGGTGGCCACCGTGGTTGACCCGGATATGGTTGAGGTGCGACCCACCAACCTTGTCAGGAGAATCACGATGACCACCTCAACTATCGCACTGGCGGAGCTCGCCGAGAAGGGTGCGGATGTCGATGTGCTGCGGCAGATGGTGCAGTTCATGGCCCAGCGCCTCATGGAGATCGACGTGCAGGGGCGCTGCGGCGCGGGCTACGACGAGAAGAGTGCCGAGCGGACCAACAGCCGCAACGGCTACCGCGAGCGCACCTGGGAGACCCGCGCCGGCAGCGTCGAGCTCAAGATCCCCAAGCTGCGTCAGGGCAGCTATTTCCCCGAGTTCCTGGAGCCCCGCCGGACGGCCGAGAAG
>CAJAES010000033.1 GCA_903938815.1 uncultured beta proteobacterium | reverse complement strand
TTGCGCGGCAGCAGCACCGATCGCCAAGTCAGGGCAATCGCCGCCACCATCGCCAGGCCCAGCCCGACGTAGCCCATCACCAGGCCGCGGAAGCCCAGCACCGGGATCAGCGTGCCCGCCGACAGCAAGCCCAGCGGCAGGGTGTAGATGGCCAGCATGCGCAAACCCATCACCCGGCCGCGGAAGCGTTCGTCGCTGCCGCGCATCAGCAAGACGGCCAGGGCCACCATGCTCAGGCTCTGGCAGAAGCCTGCGGCAAGATAGAGCGCCATCGCGTTGGACGCCGTGATGGGCAGAGCCAGGCCCAGCAGGCACAGGTACCACGCGGCGCACGAGGCCAGCATCGTGCGTGCCGGGCGCAGTGCGGCGCCGCGGCTGCTCATCACCAGTGAGCCCAGCAGCGCGCCGCTGGCATAGCTGGCCACCAGCAAGCCCAAGCCCTTCTGGTCCAGGCCGAAGACGTCGCGTGCGATGTAGGGCATCAAACCGCCGCTGAGCGGAAAGGCGCACAGGTTGACCAGCGCAGCCACCGCCATCGCGGCACGCAGCGCAGGCGTGTGCCAGACATGCTGCAAGCCTTCGACCAGTTCGCGCCAAGGTGACGAAGTGCGGGCCGGCGCGGCAGCGGCCGTCTTTACGCTGGCCGGACCCGATCGCAAAGTCAGCACCACACCGACGAGGTACAGGGTGACGATGACGCCATACGCGCTGAGCATGCCAAGACTGGCCATGAAGCCGGCCCCGGCCAATGCGCCGCCGATGCGCGCCGAGTCCCCCGTGGTACGCGATATGCCCATCGCGGCAACCAGTTGTGAAGGCGGCACGGCGGCACTGACCAGGGCCGTGCGCAGCCCAATGTCCGAGGGCTTGATCAGGCCCACGAGGAAGGCCACGACCAGGACGCCGGTCGGGCTCAGCTGGTCCGTGGCGGCCAGCAGCAGGATCACGCAGGCCAGCAGGGCGTAGCTCATGCGCATGCCCGCCAGCACACGACGCAGGCCCAGCCGGTCGCCCAGCGTGCCCAGCACGGGCGACAGCAGCGTGCCGACGTACATCAGCGCGCCGAAGATCGTCAGCTGAAGCACCGAGCCCGACTCCACGAGCACGTACCAGCCCAGGATCAGCGTCTCCATCTCAAGCGCCCAGGCGGTGCACAGGTCGGCCAGCCACTGAGTGCGGAAGGCGCGCGTGCGCAGCGGGGCCAGCGCGGGCCAGCGGGCTGGTGCGGCAGAGCCTGAGGGCCGGGGCGGCTTCAACGGGCGGACCTGCCCAGTGTCCGGCTGCTCATGGGCGCTGGCGGCAGCGGCCGCACGGCATAGCTGTCCGGCAAGGTGGTGTGGAGAGACATCGATCAGGCGGAGGATAGTGTTTTCAAACGCCCTCTTGCCTTCCCCTGCCGCCAACGAAGCTCAGGTTCCGAGGCGCACCTGCCAGCCGTCCGGGTGGCCGGCCAAGGTCAGGTATAGGCATCCGCCGACATCCGCCGACATTCGCCGGCGTATCGTGACCGGCTGCATACAGTCTTGACCGGGCCCTCGTGCGGCGGGCTCGAATGCCGGCCCATGAAAAAGGCCGGCGGGAGCCGGCCTTCGTGTCGTTCGGTTGTGCGGGTCGGCCGCGCTGCCTGGCAGCGCTGACCGGTCGGGTCAGTCGACCCTGCGCAGGCTCACTGGCGCTGCTGGATCCCGGCGATGGCCCAGTTGCGGGAATCGTCCACCGGCTTGACCAGGTGCCAGATCTCGTCGAAGGACTCGGGCTCGGCGCCCTCGGTCTCGACGATCTTGCCGTGGAAGCGAACGCTCACCACCTGGCGCTCGGGCTCCTGCGCGAAGTCCAGCACCTCGGCGTTCACTTCCTGAACGTCGGTGTGCTGCGCGCTCGGGCCGCGTTCCTGCAGGTCCAGGCGCAGGTCGGCGAAGAGCTCGGGCGTGGTGAAGTTGCGCAGGTCGTTCACGTCGGCGGTGTCGTTGGCGGCCTGCAGGCGGATGAAGATCATCTTGGCCAGGCGCTCGAAGGCCGGGCGGTCGAAGTCCGCCGGCAGCTGCGCGGCAGCAACGCCGGAGCCGATGGCCAGGCCCGTGAAGGCGGCGGGTTGTGCTGAGCCTTGAGCCGTGCCTTGTGCCGCGCCCTGCGGCGCCTGCGCCGGAGCGGGTTGCAGGGTCTCGAAGGCCGAGCGGCTGCCCATGCCGTTGCCGGCACCTGCGGCGGCGGTTGCCAGGCGCGGAGCGGATGCACCGGCGCGGCGGCTCATGAAGAAGCGGAAGGCCATGAAAGCCACCAGCACCAGCAGCGCGATCATCACGAAGTTGGCGAGGCCCTCGCCCATGCCCAGGTGGCTGAACAGCGCGGCGATGCCCAGGCCAGCGGCCAGGCCGGCGATCGGGCCCATCCACGAGCGCTTGCCCGCGGCGGCGGCCGCACCGGCTGCTGCCGGCGCCGCAGCGGCTGCCGGAGCGACCGCTGGTGCATTGCTCGGCGGCGTGTTCTGCGCGGGCTGCGAGGGCGTGCTGCGCTGCATGCCCTTGGAGGCGCCGCCGCCCAGACGCTTGGCGTCGGCGATCGACGGAACGAAGGCAAAGGCCACGGCGGCCATCAGTGCGCCCAGGAACCAGGATTTCATGTCACTCCTTGTGTAGACGGCCGGATTGTGTACGGCACGCGCCATCTGAGTGCATGCAGCCCCGAAAGTTCCAGGGCTTCTACAGGGAAAGCCCGGTTCAGGCCGCCAGTGCGCGCCGAGCCCGGTGCAGGCGCACGAACAGGTTGTCCTGGCTGATGGCCAGTGTGGCGCAGACCTCCTCGGTGGACTGGTCCTGCAGCACGCGCAGCGCGAAGGCCTCGCGCAGGCTTTCGGGCAGCGACTCCAGGCGGGCCAGGGTCTGGGCCAGGCGCTGGCGCTGCGTGGCGCACTCCTCGGGCCCGGGCTGGGGGCAGATCAGGTCGACGGCCTCGCCGTCGGCGTTCTCGGGCAAGGCGTCGTGGCCGCTGCGCTCGCGCACCAGGTCGACGATCTTGTGCTTGAGGATGCCCACCAGCCAGGTGCGCAGGGCCGAACGCCCTGCGAAGGCCGCGCGGCCGGTGGCCACCGCCTCGAAGACGTCGTGCACCAGATCCTCGGCCAGGCTCGGGTCCATCAGCTTGCGGCGCGCGTAGCGGACCAGGTCGCCGCGGTGGGGAATGAGGTCGGGCCAGCTCAGGGTGTTCATCAGGGTGGTCATCGTGCGGCTCCTGTCGATGCCTGCACTGTGTTCGACGCAACTCACGCCTTGCTCACCGAAGATCACGGGAAGATCACATCGGTGTAAGGTTCGGCGCCATGCTGCGACCTCCCCGCATGCCCCGCCGTATCCTCGTCGCCGAAGACCAGGCCGACATCCGCGACCTGCTGGTGATGAACCTGCAGCAGGCCGGCTATGTCGTGCACGCCGTACCTGACGGCAGCTCGGCTTTGGCCGCCGAGCTGGCTGCGGCGCCCGGCGAGGAGAGCGATCTGCTGGTGCTCGACCTGATGATGCCGGGCCTGGACGGGCTGGAGGTCTGCAAGGGCCTGCGCGCCCGCGGCCGCGACACGCCCATCCTGATGCTCACCGCCAAGAGCACCGAGCTCGACCGCGTGCTGGGGCTCGAGCTCGGCGCCGACGACTACCTGACCAAGCCCTTCTCGATGGCCGAGCTGCTGGCCCGGGTGAAGGCGCTGCTGCGCCGGGCCGACGTGCGCGAGGCCGCGCTGACGGCGTCCGCCAGCGAGCGCCCCCTGGCCAACGGCGAGCTGCAGGTCTGGCCGGCCAAGCGGGCCGTGGCGGTGCGCGGCACCGCGGCGGAGCTGACGGCGCTGGAGTTCGACCTGCTGCTGTACTTCGCGCAGCACCCGGGCCGCGTGTTCTCGCGCGCGCAGCTGCTGGACGCGGTGTGGGGCTACTCGCACGACGGCTACGAGCACACCGTCACTACCCACATCAACCGCCTGCGCTCCAAGCTCGAGCGCGACCCGATGCGCCCGGAGTTCGTGCTGACCGTGCGCGGCGCGGGCTACAAGTTCCGCGACGCCACGTGAGCCCGCACAGCCGTGCCAGGGGCGCCGGGCGCCGCGTGCCGTGCGAAGGCCCGCGATGAGCGTACGCACCCGGCTGGCGCTGACCATCCTGCTCACGGGCCTGGCCACGGCGCTGGCCCTGATCTTCACCGTCGCCACGGCCTTCCAGCGTTTCGAGCACGAAAGCACCTGGGAGCGCGCCAACGGCTTCATCGGCCGCGTTGTGAGCACTCACCCCGATCTGCTCGACCTGCACGCCGGCGACGCCGAGGGCTTCACCGGCTTCCTGCGCAACCTGCTGCTGTTCGAGCCCGATTCGCGCCTTTACCTGCTGTCGGCCGACGGCACCGTGCTGGCCAGCTCCGGCCGGATGCCGCTGGCACCCGGCTTCAAGGTCAAGCTGCAGCCCGTGCAGGAGGCCGTGATGGTGGCCGGCGACCGCGCCCGCGCCGCCTACGTGATGGGCGACGACCCCGAGTACATGAGCCAGGACACGGTCATCGCGGCGCGCGCGCTGCAGGCCACGGTCATCCGCGGGGGCACGGGCATCGCCGGCTACCTGTATCTGGTGTGCCAGAAGCCGCCGCTGCCACCCGGCAAGCTGGAGCTGCTGCGCAGCAGCGTCGCCGGCCCGGCCCTTGCCGGCGTGCTGGCGGTGGTGCTGGCGGGCTCGCTGATCGCGATCTGGATCATCGGCACCGTGACGCGGCCGCTGCGCGAGCTCAGCGACGCCGTGGACGCGGCGGCACGCGACGGCTTCGAGGCCGCCGAACGGGCGCGCCCGGACTTTTCCCCCGCGCGCGGTGACGACGAGTTCGCGCGCCTGCGCACGGGCTTCCACGCCATGCTGTCCAAGCTGCACGCGCAGTGGGACCGCCTGCGCCGGCTGGACCAGTTCCGCCGCGAGGGCGTGAGCAACCTCTCGCACGACCTGCGCTCCCCGCTGACCGCCACCACCGCCGGGCTCGAGACGCTGGACCGCCGCTGGGCCGGCGACCCCGCCCGCGCCGACGACCGCGCGCTGCTGCAGGTGGCCCTGCGCAACACCGCGCACGCCGCCGGCATGGTGCGCGCGCTGGGCGACTTCGCGCTGCTCGACGAGCCTTCCTACCACCTGCAGCCCACGCCCATGGACGTGAGCGAACTGCTCGACGACATCGCGCTGCGCTTCGCCACACGCGCGCTGCAGCAGGGTGTC
Source organism: uncultured beta proteobacterium (assembly GCA_903938815.1). Taxonomy (GTDB): domain Bacteria; phylum Pseudomonadota; class Gammaproteobacteria; order Burkholderiales; family Burkholderiaceae_C; genus Rubrivivax. Next base: position 31,750 of record CAJAES010000033.1, on the reverse strand, counting down.
GCGCTGGAGGCCCGCCACGACGGCGAGCCGCCCGTGGCGGCGCTGGACATCGAGCTCTTCGAGCGCGCGCTGGCCAACCTGCTGGACAACGCGCTCAAGGCCACGCCGGCCGGCGGCCGCATCACGCTGCAGGCGCGGCGGGAGGGTGCGGAGGGCGCGGAGATCGTGGTCACGGTGGCCGACACCGGCCCCGGCATCGCGGCCGAGGACCTGCCGCACCTGTTCGAGCGCTTCTACCGCAAGAGCGAAGGCGGCCACGGCCTGGGCCTGGCCATCGTGCGGCGCATCGTCGACCTGCACGCCGGCCGCGTGCAGGCGCGCAGCGAGCCGGGCCGGGGCACCGAGGTGACGATCCGTCTGCCCGCCGCGGGCTGAGAGCTGCCTCGGGGATTGCCCCAGGACTAATTCGCCAGCCGCTCGGCTAAGGTCTGTATACGGAGTACAGAACCCATGGCAGCCTCGTTGCACCGGCTGGAAACAGCCCCCGACCTCGTCGACCAGGCGTACCGCGCCCTGGTGGACGCCATCAGCAGCGGCGCGCTCGCGCCGGGGCAGCGCATCACCCAGGAAGCCCTGGCAGAGAGCCTGGCGGTGTCGCGCCAACCGGTGCTGCAGGCGCTGCGCCTGCTGAAGGCCGACGGCCTGGTGCAGGACGCGCCCGGCCGCGGCCTGCAGGTGGCGCCCCTGCTGGCGTCGGGCATTGCGCAGGTGTATGCCGTGCGCGGCGCGCTGGATGCGCTGGCCGCGCGCCTGGCGGCCCAGCGCCGTGCCGTGCTGCCGCCCGCGCTGCTGAAGGCCGGCCGCGACGCCGCGCTCGGCCGCGACGTGCCCGCCATGATCGAGGCCGACCTCGCCTTCCACCAGGCGCTCTATGTCGCCTCCGGCAACCCGCTGATCGAGCGCAGCGCAGCGCCGCACTGGTGCCAGATCCGCCGCGCGATGGGCGCCGTGCTGCAGACCGGCGAGGTGCGCCGCACCGTCTGGGACGAGCACACCGCCATCGCCGAGGCCATCGCGGCCGGCGACCCCGAACGAGCCGCCGGACTGGCGCGCCGGCATGGCGAGGACGCCAGCCATCACCTGGGCCAGGCGATGCAGTCGATGACTGCCGCGCAGCCCGCCACCGCAGGAGACCCCCGATGAAGCTCACCCCCGAACAACACGCGCAGTTCGAGCGCGACGGCTATCTGTTCTTCCCGTCGCTGTTCACGCCCGAGGAAGTGGCGAACCTGAACGCCGCCGTGCCCGAGCTGTACGCGCGCCGCGAGGCCTACAACGTGCGCGAGAAGGGCTCCGATGCCGTGCGCACGAACTTCGCCGCGCACCTGTACAGCGAACCCTTCGCCAGGCTCGCGCGCCACCCGCGCATGGTCGAGCCCGTGCAGGACCTCTTCGGCGAAGAGCTCTACATGCACCAGTTCAAGATCAACGGCAAGATGGCCTTCGAGGGCGATGTCTGGCAGTGGCACCAGGACTACGGCACCTGGAAGAACGACGACCTCATGCCCACCGAGCGCGCGATGAACGTCGCGATCTTCCTGGACGACGTGAACGAGTTCAACGGCCCGCTGATGTTCATCCCGGGCAGCCACAAGAAGGGCGTGGTCGACGCCAAGCACGACCTCGCCACCACCAGCTACCCGCTGTGGACGGTGGACAACGCGCTCATCACGCAGCTCGTGCGCCGCGCCGGCGACAAGGACGGCGGCATCGTCTCGCCCAAGGGCCCGGCCGGCTCGATGATCCTGTTCCATTCCTGCCTCGTGCATGCTTCCACCAGCAACCTGAGCCCGTGGAACCGCGTCAGCGTCTACCTGAGCCTGTGCACCGTCAGCAACCACATCCGGCGGTTCAAGCGGCCGGAGTACATCGCGCACCGCGTCTTCGACCCCATCGCCTGCCTGCCCGACGACTGCCTGGTGCGCGACTACCCGGTCGACCTGCCCTGGAAGGACGGCATGCCGGCGCAAGCGCTGGAGACCTCGCTGGACGTGCTGAAGGTGGCGGCATGACGCGCACCGCCTGCGCCCGCACGCCACATCGACCCATCACCGCGGCCCAGGGCCGGAGGACCTGCCCATGAGCACGCCCCTGTTCGCGAAGCTGCAGCAGCGCCAGGCCGAAGGCCGGCCCATCCGCGTGGGCCTCATCGGCGCCGGCAAGTTCGGCAGCATGTACCTGGCGCAGATCCCGCGCACGCCCGGCGTTCACCTGGTGGGCATCGCCGACCTGAACCCCGAGGCCGCCTGCCGGAACCTGGCCCGGGTGGGCTGGGAGACGCAGCGCGTGCAGGCCGCCAGCCTGGACGCCGCCATCCGCGACGGCAACACCCATGTCGGCGACGACTGGCTGGCGCTGGTGCGCCACCCCGCCATCGACGTCATCGTCGAGTGCACCGGCCACCCCATCGCCGCGGTCGACCACTGCCTGGAAGCCTTTGCGCAGCGCAAGCACGTCGTCAACGTCACGGTCGAGGCCGATGCCTTCTGCGGCCCGCTGCTGGCGCGCCGCGCACAGGAGGCCGGCGTCGTGTATTCGCTCGCCTTCGGCGACCAGCCGGCGCTGATCTGCGACCTGGTGGACTGGGCGCGCACCTGCGGCTTCCCGGTCGTGGCCGCGGGGCGCGGGCACAAGTGGCTGCCGCACTTCGCGCAGTCCACGCCCGAGACGGTGTGGGGCTACTACGGCCTCACGCCCGAGCAGGCCGTGCGCGGCGGCCTGAACCCGAAGATGTTCAACAGCTTCCTCGACGGCTCCAAGCCCAGCATCGAGAGCACCGCCGTCTCCAACGCCACCGGGTTGGCCGTGCCCAGCAACGGCCTGCTCTACCCGCCGGCCAGCGTGGCCGACATCCCGCGCGTGACGCGCCCGCGCAGCGAAGGCGGCGTGCTCGAGAAGAAGGGCATGGTCGAGGTGATCAGCAGCCTCGAGACCGACGGCCGCGTGATCCCCTACGACATCCGCATGGGCGTCTGGGTCACGGTGGAGGCCGAGACCGAATACGTCAAGAACTGCTTCGAGGAATACAACGCCCACACCGACCCGAGCGGGCGCTACTTCACGCTCTACAAGCGCTGGCACCTGATCGGCCTGGAGGTGGGCTTCAGCGTCGCGAGCGTGGCGCTGCGCGGCGAGCACACCGGCGCCGCTTCGGCCTGGAATGCCGACGTGGTGGCCACCGCCAAGCGCGACCTGCAGCCCGGCGAGGTGCTGGACGGCGAGGGCGGCTACTGCGTGTGGGGCAAGCTGCTGCCGGCCGCGACCTCGGCCGCGATGGGCGGCCTGCCGCTGGGCCTGGCGCACGATGTGACGCTGGTGCGCCCCGTGAAGCAGGGCCAGAGCCTGTGCTGGGACGATGTCGCCATGGACACCGGCACCCGCGCCTATCAGCTGCGCCGCGAGATGGAAGACCTGTTCAAGGCGTGATGACCGGGGTGCTGCCCCGGCAGCCGTCGACGGCCGTCAGTACGGGCCGTTCGACGAGCTGGACCGCAGCCTCCCAGAATGCCTTGTGGTCGCGCGCGCTGCGCAGCAGGTTGCTCGCCTCGTGCTCGTTCGTCACGTGCTCGACATAGGCACGGTCGCCGGGCCCCAGGCGCAGCGCCAGTTCCATCAGCGGCTCGATGGTCCAGGCGCCCGGTGCGCCCTTGCCCACTGCCAGCACGTGCTCGCCCGGCGTCAGCAGCAGGATGGCACAGCGGGCGCTGCGCAGTTGCGTCATCGCTTGCCCGTCGACGCGCATGGCGATGCGTTGGTCGTTGGGCTGGGTCGATCGATTGCGGTAGACCATCACGACCGCGCGGTCGGGGGGGAAGGCCGGCGTCGGGATGGCGTTGGCGGGCTGCCCTGTCTGCTGCCCTGTCTGCTGCCCTGTCTGCGGCCCCGTCTCCGGCCGTGGCGCGGGCGAGACCAGTTCGGGCGTCATGTTCGGGGCACGGCCTGACGGCCTGGCGGCTGCGTAGTCCCAGTCGGGAACCCAGTGCCAGAAGCTCGCGGCGCGTTGCCAGCCGGCGGTCTGCAGTGCCGCGCAGACCAGCGTGTCGGTCAGGCGCTCGTGGCCGAACTTCCGGCCGCGAAGCCACTCGACCTTGGCAGCCCGGGCGGGCGGCGCGGCGTAGCGGCAATCCGCAGCGGCGCTGCGGTCGCTGCGCGCCGCGTACGGGGTGACCGGGCCGCTGGCAGTGACCCTCAGCTCGATGACCGTGCCCCGGGGTGCGGGCTGGAGTGCGGGTGCGTGTGCGGGTGCGGATGCGAGCCGCACCGGCAGCACCACGGCTCGCCGCTGCGCGGAGTCTGCGCCCTCGTGGTGGCCGATCCGGACCATCTGTACCCGGCCCGCTTCGACATCCGCGCGTTCGAGGCCCCATGCGCGCAGCCACGCGCTTGCATCGGCCACGCGGTCGGTTTCGGGGTCGACCACCCCCGAGTCCAGGCCGGCGCTGTCGAGCATCGGCCCGGCCTCGGCGTGCAGCACCAGCGGGGGCAGGGGCTTGGCCCAATCGTCGAACACCGAGCCGAACATGGCGCCCCAGCCCGCGACCGCCAGCGGCGCGGTGGCCGCAGTCAGCGGCAGCGCGGCGCACCCGGACAGCGCCAGCAGAACCGGGATCCACAGCAGCGTGACTCGTCGCATCGACCCAGTGTCGCGGCGGCCATGGCCCGCTCGCTTGATTGAAATCAGCACCGTGTCGTGCCTGGATCGTGCCCGGATCGTGCCCGGATCGTGCCCGAATCGTGCCCGCAAACGGCACGGGGGCCCCGCAGGGCCCCCGTGTGTCGCGGAACGCCGAACCGTGTTCAGGCGCGCGGCGTCTCGCTGTTCACGCGCACCAGAAGCTGGCCCGCGTGCTCCGGCGAGGACAGCGAGGTCACGCCGGAGAAGATCGTCAGTGTCATCATCACCGACAGTGCGAAGGCGATGAAGCGGGGGGTGCGGGTGGTGTTCATGGTGGGCTCCTGTGCGGTGGGTTCAGCGTTGCGATGGATGAACTATCGGTGCGCGCGGCCTTGTCTTCCAGCGGCGTGCGACGAACCGCCGCGTCTGCCGGTCGAGCCGCATGCAGCGGCGACGAATCGCGGGGCGCCATGAGCGGCACGGTGCGCGAATGGGTGCTTCCGGGCGTGCTGCTGGCCGACAGCATCACGCAGGTGGAGGCGGCGGACGCCGGCGCCTGCGTGGTCAGCGGCTCGCATGGCGGCGTCTCGTCCGCCCAGTACGCGCTGGCCTGGCCGCTGGCGCTGGCGGTGTTCAACGACGCCGGCATCGGCAAGGACGCCGCCGGCATCGCCGCCCTGGCGCTGCTGCAGCAGCAGGGCCGCGCGGCCGTGGCCGTGGCCCACACCAGTGCGCGCATCGGGGATGCGCGTGACGCCTGGGAGCATGGCGTCGTCTCGCACGTGAACCCTGCCGCCGCGGCCTTGGGCCTGCTTGTCGGGCAAACCGTGCAGGCTGCCGTGCTGGCTGCCGTGCAGGCGGCCCTGAAACGCTTATGAGTAGCTGTTGCCCTGGGTGAAATCGCTGGTCATGCATACAGTAAATGCATGGTCAAAATTCCTTCGGCACTCAAATGGATGTTGTCGCGCCGGGCGCGTTTGAAGGGCGAGCGTGATCGCTTGGTTGCGCGCTTGCCCGAGCTGGTCTCCACCATCGGCAAGGAGACAGCTCAGGCCGAACGGCGCCTCAGCTCGTGCAAGCGGCGTCTTGCCATTGCCGAGCTGCATGGGCCTGGGCGTCTAAAGGCACTCGACGCCGACATTGCAGCCATCGATGCCGCGATAGCAATGTATGGAGTCGACATCGACCCTGGCCGGCTGTCTCCGATCCGAGGTCAGTACAACGGCTGGGCAATGGACTACGGCCAGATGACGCGCCTGATCCTTCGTGCCCTGAAGGAGTGTGACGGTGCTGAACTCACCACCACGGAGATCGCACTGATCCTGTCGGTAGAGTCGGGCGTCGCCCTGCCTGAAGACGAATTCCAGAGCTTCCGGTTGCGCGTGCGTCGCCGCATGCGCAGACTCGCCGCCATCGGCGCCATACGTCGAATCCACGTAGCGAAGACCACGTTGGAAGGCAGGTGGTCTGCAGCGACTCGTCCTCTGACTGATCAGGAAGCCGAAGCGGCAGCCGAGGGTGGCGAAGACGAGGGCGGCGGGGAAGCCTGAACCTTGCGCTTCTGCCAGTAGCCGCGCCACTTGATCGAGCGGCCGTTTGCAGATGTCGTTCTGAGCAGATGCGCTGTCTTTTCGCCCTCAGTCTTGCGACGAACATCCTCGCGCCACGCCATCTCCCAGCCGATGTCCGCGAGGTACTTCGGTTCGCACTTGTGCGAGATGCCGAGGTAGTAGCGGCGCAGGCGAGAGAAGAACGCCTCCGCTTGGTTCTCATTCACCCCGTCGACAGTGCTGAAGGTCTGCGAATGATTGACGACCTCATGTTCGTAGTTGGCGTTCAGCCGCGTGTATGCCTTGTTTTCATCCGTCATGATCAAGGCCCCCTTGACAACCTTTGCGTTGATCACAGGCATGACTTCCTTGTCGATCTCGTCGTTGAGGACGGCGATCATCGTTCGCACTGCCCCGTGCCCTTCTATGCCACTGTGCTGACGAAGAACGAACACGATGCGCCGCTTCTTGCGGCGCTCGATATTCCCACGCGTCATGGAAGCTCGTGGGTAGGGCCCATTGCCGTTCTCGTAGGCGATCTTGGCCCGAACCTTCTTTTCGATCTGCTCCGGTGTAGGCTTGTATTTGTTGCGGCTCTTTCGTGGCCTTCCGCCAAAGTGGCCACCATCGAGTTCGACGGTCTCCGACAGTGGTGTTTGGTCGGCGGAGCGCGCGAGCGCTTCGCGGAGCTTGCCGGCGAGAACGAAGGCGGTCTTGACTTGAACATCAAGGAGCCGGCTCATGTGCATCGACGCAATGCCCTTCGCGCCGCTCACGAAGTAGACGATCGCGAGAAGCAATTTCTTGAACGAAAGCTTGCGGTCTTGAAACGCCGTGCCTGTCGTGCACGAGAAGCTCTCATCGCAGTGCCTGCATCGCCACTGGCGCCGCTTTGCGCGGTAGTAGTGCGAGTCCACGACGCCGCACTTCGGGCATGCGAAATTTTCGCGGCTGCCGAAGCGAGCGACTACCAGGTGCCAGAAGCAGTCGTCTTCTGACATCTCAATCACATCGAAAAGCGTGAAGTCCCGGATGCGCGAGCAGTGCAAGAAGTTGCGGTGCTCACGCAGAGTTGTTGCGGAGGGGTCTTCCCCATCCTTCTTTTTCTTGAACATGGAAGATGCGGCCAAGGAGGTCCCCACGGGCCTGGTGAACAGGTCCGTGCGATCACCCCGTGGGCAACGACTCCCCCTCGCGGGCCTGGGCCCTGCGAATTGACAACCGCTCGAATTAAATCGACACTGTGCGTATAGAAGGCTCTACATCCGTCTACGCACTTGGCGCCGCATAACTCCTGGCAGAGTTGTGCGGCGTCTGTGCTTCCAGGGTGGCCTGGAATCAAACGTGAGGGGGCAGCTACGTCATGAGGAGGCCTCCTCGTAGTTGCCCCGAGATGCGTTCTTGCCTTCTCTGTAGACCAACTCGCTGACCCATGCATCGAGGGCCGCTCTGAAGGCATGCTTGCCCCTGCGGCTCGGTAGATCAAAGACATGAATGGGTACCGTCTTACGGTGTGCGGCCTGGCGAAATGAGGCGCGTGTCCGGTAGCCAAGGGCCATCCACAGCGCTTCGCCTCTCACGAGTTCGCCGTGTGGGCGGGTCGTGTCGGGGTGCTCCTCGGACCTAGACAGTTCAGTCACGTAAGTTCCAGCCGTTATGCTCTGAACCAATCGTTACTGAAGAGCCCCCTTCCTACCAGACGGAACATTTCTCAAGATGCGTGCTCCATCCGCGAATCGCCAGCCGAGGCGATGACGTTGCCGCACGCGTCAGAGTCGAAGGTGGATGGCCGCAGGAGGACCGTCGTCGACATCTTCAGGACCATCGCCTGGTACGAGTCAGTGACTCACGAGTCGGCGTACGACACGCCGGCCAGGCTGGAACACGCCTTCCAGCACAACGGGGAAGGCAGGAAGCGCCTTTGGGAGCGCTACTGCAAGTTCGGAAAGCCGACGCCGTCAGTGACGATCAAAGGGCGACCTGGCATCGTTGCGATCGTTGGCAAGCGTCATCCAAGAACGAGGCTTGTTTTCGAACACCCGCTCTGGATCGCGCTCGACCCGCACTTCGTTCCTCACGTTCCTGCCGTAAACGACTTGCTTCTGGCAATGCACGAGCATGTGGCGTGCAACTTCTTCGCGGATCAAGTCGAAGAGGGGGCGACACCTCGCCGCGATTGGGAGGTCGTCGAGGACGAAAGTCTTTGGGAGTATCCGCACGACGAGGCACCTCTGCGGTTGGACTTGTTGGCAACATTTCTGCTGCTCTTCAGGGAGTCCAAAGCCGCCGGGAAACCTGAGTTGTCGCACGCCTTGGCCAGGAGGGTGCGAGCGCAGCTGCACGACGCGCAGGCATGCATTGAACTTCGGCGGTTTCAAGCGCCGCTGCTGGACTATGTCCTGCAGAACTTCCTTGGACCCGGGTACGAGAAGGTCGACCCTTCGGTCCCACATGCGCTGGCGGACGACTTCTGCTACGAGCCTCCGCCCCGGATCGTTTTCCGAGATCGAGGACCGTTCTGCTGAAGCTTCGGTCGGCAAGTCTAGGCTATCGACGGGTTCGGTAGCGCCCGACCTCTTGACTGGGCGAGCTAGCGTCGGCGCCGCCGGACCAAACGAGGTACGAGCCTGCGAGCCGAAAACGCTCGGATTGGCCTAATTCCGAGAGCCATCCGGACCCAAAGATGGCGGGCGAGGCAACTCACTCCTCCCATGGTGGGAGCCTAGGGTCGTTGCGGTCGCGATCTTCCTTGTCTCGCCGAACCTGAGTTCGAGGAAGGAACCCTGGGGAGCGGGCGCCCAGCAAGGAGCAGTCCTGCGACCTTGGCGGCCTCGGCGCTAGCCAAGCGGCCAAGCGGACCAGTCGGCTCGCTCTGAAGGGCACACGGCCAATTTTCGAACAGCCCTCATGACAGGTGGCGTCCCAGGTAGTGCAGCTAGATCAACCAACTGGATGCGCATACAGTCTTGAGTCTCGGCTGCACGCTGGCGCTTTGATGCGACGCAAACGACTGAGTGAAATCGATGATTGACAGTAATGTGTTCGATTGATACAAAGAACGAAATTTTATCTACATAAATCTGTGCAATCCGTACAGGAAACACTCACTCAGATTCAGCTTCGACTGCAGCTCGGGCAAGGGCGTCGCTTGACGCACAAGGACCTGGCGAAGCTCGCACATACGAGTGAACGAACGATCGCCGAGTGGATGAGAGGCGCGACTTCGCCAATGGCGATGACGGCGTTGCTTCATCTGCTTTCACGACTGTCGCCCAGCGACGCTGGGGAGGTGCTTGCCCGCTGGCGTCAGGAAACCGCTGCGGATTCGCGCGCCGACGCGTTAGCTGTGTCGGAGTCCGACTAGCTCGCCAGGCTGAAGACATGTCCAAGGAAAAAAAATGACCGATATCCGCTTCTACCGAGCCAACGAAAAGCCGTACGGCGCCTTCAGCAACCTGCTGAAGCGCCCGATCGAGTTCGAGGGGGAAGTATTTGCGACGGCAGAGCACGCGTACCAAGCCGGAAAAGCTCGCAAGCCAGCGGTACGAAAGTGGCTCATGGAAGCGCCGTCACCGTCGCTGCTAGCGATGGCAGCTCACGGTCTGTACGTCTGGGACATCGCGGAGGACTGGTCCAAGATCAAGTTTGATCGGATGAAGCGCGTGCTCATGGCGAAGTTCACCCAGCATGAGGACCTGAAGTCACTTCTGCTCGGCACTGGCACTGCCAGGCTGGTCGAGTCGGCGACTGTGGACAACGCGGTGAACCGCCTCTGGGGAGAGGTCAATGGCGTTGGGCAGAACAAGCTCGGGGTCCTCCTCATGGAGGTTCGCACCGAAATCCTGGCTGCCGAGCCGAAGGCTCGACGCAAGTCCGACTCGAAGAGCCGAGCTACCGCACCGGAACGAGCAGCGGCACCAAAATCACGGCGCCGGGCAGCAGCCGACGCCGTCAGCGTTTGAGACCGTAGCCGTAAACCACTGCGTCACCTCGTCGGCAAAGATACTCAAACGAGGTTCCGAGACGCGGGATTCGCACTGCGGCTGCTGACTGCGCAGCCCATTCACACGCGCCTCGCTGAGATCGCGCGCAGCACGAATAACGCGGCCTGGGGTCCACGCCGACAACAACCCGCGCGCACCCTCCGCCATGCAGTTCAAGGTGGACAACGCCTGGCCAAAGGCAAGCGCCCTTGCGAGCGCGTCGTTGTCGATCTCGGTGCGCAGCTCGGGCGATCGTCCAAACAAGTCGAAGATCAACCCTGCGGTACACCAGTCGCCGGCACCTGCAGTGTCTTGCATGAACGGCAACTCGTAGGCACCCAGCCTGATCCAGCTGTCATCGAGCGACGAAGCGCGAAACCGCAAGCCGTCCGGACCACATGTTTGAATCTCGACCGCATGCGGTCGAAGGTCGAAGTTGCTCAGGTCAGCGATGCGATCGTTGGCGTACTTGACGATGCTGGCGCACCGCACGGCGCGAGCAAAGAGTTCGAGGTCATCGCCCATCGTCGAGGGTTCAAACACCACGACGGCGCCGTCCTCGGCGTAGCGCTCGGCCAGCGACACGCCCAACCGTGTGGGCCGATCCAGGAAGAACACTCCAGCGGATGGGAGGGGCGAATCAGCATCTGCCAACGCAGACTCGTCATCCCAAAGTGGGCCGCGCTTCGTGCCGCAGGCGGGACAAGTGAAGGTGAATCGATGAGTCGCGCTTAGCTCGCGATCCGTCAGTTCCAGCTGGTGCTGGAAGATGACGGGAGTGCTCCGGCCCGACGACCGTAGTAGGAACCGGGTATCCGCATTGACACGCTCAAAGTCACTTTGCACCATGCGCGAGGCCGAGTCATCGCCGAGGACTCCGACCGGGGTGGTCTTCCAGCCCAGCGCACCAAGAATCCAGAGTACGTTTCCTGCGGAGCCACCGAGCGTCGGTGGCGCGGTTGACCCATCCCGGCGCACGATGACATCCAGGGCGAAGAGCCCAGTGCCAACAATGCGGTGTGTAGAGGTCTTCACTTTCGCGGACGATGGGGCCGGCGCGATGGCTAAGGTCTCAACCAAACGTGCCACAGGTGGTCAGGAGGACTCTCCGACAACTCGGGGACTGAAGACAGACTCGAAGTGTAGCCGATGCTCTCCTCATACACGATCGGAAGGTCAAGCCGCAGCGAGGCGAGCAACATGCCAACGCTTCCGATGCGGGAGCCTGCTGGTGACAGGATGGTACGGGCTGGGTCGTCGACCGACGCTTGAAAGGAATCGGCCCGACTCCGGTGGATGCGTGTGATCGTCTCGCAAACATCGGTCGGATCGGATTCGTGGGAGTAGATGACATCGAGCAGGTTCACGTCCCAGTCGTTCAGGATCGGAATCTGGAACTCTCGTAGCAGTTCGTCCCCCCTACGTGGATTCCACGAAGGGAACGGAAGGATTGGGCATGCCTCGTGTGGCTCAAGGAAGCGATAGATGCGACCGAGCGAAGCCACTGCCTGCTCCGAGAGCTGAGGTATCCAGAGCTTGATGGCCTTGCGAACATCGTAGGTGTCCATGTCGGCTTGAAAGCCGTGAACGTACTGGGGTGCATCGCTGGAAGTGGATGCGGCCTTGATCGAAGGACGATTGCGACCGGCCACCACGATGTGCGCGTTGGCCCCACCTGATCGCTTGGACATCTCGTAGGCTTGCTTAACCACGGGGAAGCACACGCCGCGAGACATCGAACTGGCGTCGACCACGATATCGGTGTAAGACCTGCCGATGGACGCGGCGCAGACTTTGGCAGCCCGGCGGCCCGCGACGTTTGCCGTGTCCTCGGCAACGATGGCAACCGATTCAAACTGCACGTTGCGCCCATTCAGTGTGGCCAAGAGCGCGTCGCGGTTTCTCGTGGCCACCTGTCGAAGGATTTCAGAGACCTCGGGGCGCTCTTCGACCAGGAACAGGAAGTCGACGTTCGGGAACGTTGACAGAGCCAGGGGGAAGTGCAGACAAACGTCGTTGAAGCCTAACGTCGCAACGCAGAGAAGCTTGCGATCAGCGTTGATGAAGTCCTGGAAGAACGCTGCACACTCGTCACCACTACTCGCGATGAACTGCATGGTCAGGCTCCGTCGGCGGGAAGCATGGCTTGAAGACCAGACAGGGTGTCCTCGATGAACCCCCCCCGCTGGAGCGTAAGGCCATGCGCCATGCTCGGAAGAGCGCCCAGTTCGAGCAGGCACCAGACCTTGCCCTTGCAGTTGTACTGAGGGACAAAGACCAGCGCCTTGTAGGCGAATGCGAAGTGCAGCACGCGTGCAAGGCGCTCGTGGCGATGGAGTACGCGGTCCATCTCGTCCTGCGGAATACCGATGGCGTTGGCCCCATCATCCAAGGGAGCATTCGGTCGAAGAGTCCGCTCGACGCATCGCTCGGCAATCTTCTTGACCAGTTCCCGCACGACGGCGTAGTAGGGAAAGTCCCATTCGTTCATCGCCTGCGTCGCTTGAGTTACAAGCGCCGTGTGCTGTGCCTTCGGAGCGAGATCGGGACTTCGATCCCGAATCACACGGGCGAGCACTTCATCGACAAGGCCACCGGCAAGCCGGATGAACTGCTCGATGTTCGCGTTGCTCGCAGCGATGAGCTTGTCCATGCCGTAGTAGTACGGCCGATCGAATTGGTGCATCAGCTGAATGCGTGCCCCTTCAATCAGCGAGGCCGCAGCCTTGCGCTCGTCTGTGACTGGCTCTTCACGGACGGCGTCGTCCGGCAGTAGGCCCATCTGCGGTGTGCGATTACGCTCGCGATGCATGAGGATGCGCAACGCTGCCAGGGCCTCGTCGGGACGTGCAGTGGCGGGTATCCGCGCCCTCAGCGTATCGACCAGCGACTTAGAGAAGCGCGACTCCCTTGCCAGCTTGTCGATCTGCTCTTGCAGTTGCTTCAGCTGTCCGTCAGGCAACGCGACCGTGTTCTGGCTCAACATCGGGCGCAAGTCTCGCAGCGAGCGGCGTGCGAACTCAGGGATGCCCGCGATATATCGATTCGCGATGTCTGTGGCGATCGGCTTGAACCGCCTTTCTTTGGAAGACCCAAGCTGCATCAACTTGATCAGATAGTCGCGGCCACGGGTGGAGCCTGGCTTCATGTCTTCATCGGCGACAACATCCTTGGCCAGTGCATCGCGATAGTCGTCAGCGGACACAACATCAGGGCGGCACATAAGCCATCGCGAGACGCCCATTGCCTTGGACTTGAGCCAATCTCGCAGTTGCAGGAATTGCGTAGGATGAAGCTCGTGCGCGTCATCGATGATCATCATGGGACGCAGTACGACAGATGGAGCTTCGGGCGCGCTTGCCCATGAACGAACGCGCACACCGGTCAGTACCTCGAACACGTCATAGCTCGTATTGAGGAACTCTGACGCCATCTCCTTCTCGTCTGGAGGCACCAGCGACGTGACGACGCGAAAGATCGCCAGTTCGATGTCGCGCGCATATTGACGGAAGGCGCTTGGATCGTCAGCGCCGGTCACCGCGACAACAGACTCCGAGTTCGCGCCCATGACGATCTCGATGTCGTCGGTCGATATCCCCATGCCCTCTAGCTGCCTGAACCAGCCCAACACCGCCTTGGACTGAACAAACGCTCGTAATAGCGCGGTCCTGGTTTGCTCGGAATAGGGAAGCTCCCATATATCGCGGAAGTTCGTCGTCATCGCCAGGCGATGACCGAGGACCGCAGGCAAGCCTTCCTTGATCAGGCCGTTGATCGTCAAGACATCGACGAGGTCCTTGTTGATCGGACTGCCGGTCGCATTGCAGAGCGTAGACAGCGACTCGAACTCGACGACTTGGGCGATGGTTGTCTTCCCACAGCCCGGCGTGCCGACGACCATTGCAAGCTTGTCGATCAACTCCGCTCGATCCAGACGAAAGAACTCCTCGATGGCCACGGGGCTGACCAACGACAGCAGCGTCCGCCGATCAGTGATCAGCTCGGTGCGGCGCTTCTTGAACGGGTTATCCATTGCTTGAATGTCGTTTGCGACGCGCGAAGAGCGGCTTCATCTGGTGAGGCGTGGCCGCAGCCTTCGATTCAGCCCACAGAAGCGCCACGGAGTTGTTCGGCGTGTTGTGCTCAAGGACCAGCGGCAACCCGCACTGCTTGTAGCCGAACCAGATGTCCCTGCGAGTGTGCTCATCCTCGATGCCGGGGTCGTAGCAACGCCGCAGCAGTGCGACCAGCTCCGGATCAGGATATCCGTCACCAATGACGATGTCAGGCGGAAGAACGTACGAGAAAGATGTCGTGTACTTGAACTTGGGGTTGTCAGCCGCGAAGCCTGCGATGTCGGCTTCGATCTGGCGGCGAGCCTGTTCGGACGCCAGGTGGTGATGCACGTGGATGACACAGTCTGTCGAGAGCGACTCGCCGATCCGTTTCGCGTTGGCTTTGTAGAACTTGTCGATCTTGCCCTTCCACCTCTTGGATTCCTCGTCATAGCGAATCAGGGATGAGCCAGAGCCCGAGAAGTCGTCAACCAGGCAGATTGCCTCGAACCAGGGTCGGTCCTTGCTCGGACCGAAGCGCGCAAGACTTTTCCAAAGCTCGGCCTGGAGGTCATTCCACTTGTCGTCGCTGATTTCGCTGAATGCGACGACCTGCTCGTTGGAGACTCGCCCTTCGTTGTACCTGCGAAAGACATCGATCCGTGCACCATCGCTGAGCCCAACATAGAGAGTGCGACGCCGCAGAATGTCCAGACGCCCCGTGGCCAACGGATCGAGATGAGTCATGTACAGGGGAATGCCCAACTCTGCCGCTACACGCTTGCGAGCGATACGATCAGCGATCGGCATCAGCAGGCTCACAAGGTGGTGCATCTCACGCTGACTGACAAAGACCAATCGATCCTTCACGAACCGATAGGCGACCTGCCGCTGATGGTCAGTCGGAAATTGGCTCAACCAGTTCAGCAGGGCAACGTGAAAGCGAGTTGCAGGTTGGAACCCCTGATAGCTGTCGTATTTGTGATCGATCATCAACTGCAGTTCGCGAAATTCCTTCGCGAAGTCTGCGTCCGACCAGTTCAGGAGTTTGCCGATGAGTCTGAAGGCGAGTTCGTGCTTCATCGTATTGACCGGCAGTCACCGCGCATACAGCGCTGATGGGGAGAACCTGAATCCATCATCCGACGGAACAAGACCGCGCAGGTAGGCCATCGTCACCTCTGCCTGATTGTTGCCGGGGGCTCCGAAGTTCCAGCAAGAGTCGAGAGCGAAGGAGACTCGCTCACAGCTGAGGCTCAGGCCAGTGCGCAGAAGCTCAAAGTCGTTGCCGTTCTCGTGTCCAGCGTCGCCGAGGCGAAGAATCTCTGACATCGAATCGATCCCCAGCAACTTGGCCATGTGGTCAACGACCAAGCGCTTGGATGTTGCCCCGTCGAGGACATCTATGGAGTGGCCTGAGCAGAAGACGCGCCAATCTGCCCGGCTGGTGTCATCAAGCCAATGTCGTATGGCGCCCTGGAGCCGCAAGCACTGCTGCGAGCTTTTCAAGCGCATGCTGAACTGACCTCCACGCGCCAGGTCCTCCAGTGACCGGCAGAGGTTCCCGTACGCCGAGGAGCGGAGCCAACTCCACAATTCCTTGAAGTCGGGGTTGGGAGCTGGCTGAACGAAGTCGGTATCCAGACGGCTGATGACCGACCCACTGTAGTAACCAACAGTGATTTCGCCGTGCAGCGTGGGGTCAAACGACGACCTGAGCGTGTCGTGGAGCGAGTCGCCACGCCCAGTTGCGATGGCGAATTTGAGGCCCTGCCGAATCAAGGAGGAAACCTGATCGACGTGACCAGGGTCCATTCCTTCAAACCGATTTTCCGCTCGGCATAGCGTGCCGTCGAAGTCGCATACAACCGCCTTGATCCGAGAAGACGTGAGCCGCTGAGCGAACGCGGCAGCCGCTTCGATCACTTCCGGTCGGCCGCCAGCGGCTGGATGCACGCCTACTGACATCTTGCGATTCGACGCCAGCTCCAGCCGCGAGACCGGCACGTGGTCAGAAGGCAGCAAGGCAGCAGGATCGAGCGCGTGAATCGCGCGACCGAAGTCCGGCACAGGCGGCTGGCCGGGGTCGTGCGCAGCTCCCTTGGCCAGCGCCTCCGTGAGTAGCATCGCGTCGATCAGACCGGAGACCGCAACATCTTGATCGCTGCCGCCGTCGAGTTCGAGTAGCCAGCACCGCCCAGGATCAGGCAGGAGCCTTGCGGTTGCAGCAGCCAACGGGCGCTCATCTGGGGAGAAAACGACGAGAGTAAGTGGCGCCGGTGAGCGCAGTGCAAGCTGGAGGTGACGACCGTGTGCGAATTGGCGCAGGTCAGTGATCTGAACCATAGCCAGTGCGGATTCGGCCAGCTTCGACTCTAGGTCGACGGCAAATGCGTGGGCCTTGGCAGAGTGAACAACCAAGAGGCCGGTCCGTTTCGCATCCTCAAGCCCGCACATGCCGGAGAACGTGTTCCTGCGACTGTCTAGCCGGGCCCGTGAGAGCAAAGGGGCGAGGTTGTGGAAGTCGCTTTCGCCGAACAGCGCGCGGTACAGCAGCAGGACCGTCGCGAGAAGCGAATTCGTTGCGAGGTACCCGTCCTTGACCCAGTCCATCTGGAACGCGAAGGCGCGCACCGCATCGTTGCCGCGTGCAAGGTCCAGCAACGGGTTGGACTGAGTGAGCGTCAACGCGGCGCAGGCCAGGTCCGCTGCCTCCGCAGCGCGAGCAGCAGCAAGAATGTCACGGTTCTTCCCCTCCGCTGAAAGCAACAGCGCTCGTGGCGATAGCCGCCTCAGGAGTGCCGCGAATTCAAGGGGGGTGACGGCAGTGGTTGGCGAGTGATGCGCCAGTTCTCGAAAGAGGGCCACGGCAAAGGCAGCCGAATACGACCCGCCGGAACCTACGACCACCGCGTAGTCGCCGCTCCACCGGTTCAGGAAGTGGCCTAGACGAGCGACATCCTGCTTCGCGACCCATTGGTAGGTGTCGGCGAAGGCATCAAGCTCCTCGGAGTACGGTTTGCCCAATCTTCCCCCTGTAGTTGGTGTCGTCAGTCTGCGCGTCGATCAACCACCGCTCATGGTAGCTGCGCCCGAGGTCATGTACGCCCGGCCGATGGACTTGTGAGGCTCAACTTCCGGGGCGCGGCGTGGGTGTGCATCGTCAGCAAGGCTAGGCAGGCAAGACCACACGAGACAGATTGAGCTTGAGGAGCCGTGTCCGGGCCTCGCTGTCGGTCATTGCAGGCGTGTAGTCAGTCCATCCGTAGGCTTCCGCGACGGCCTTGTCCAACTGCTGATGGGCCGACTGCAGCCACTGCGGCATGTCGTTGTACAGCTTGGTCAGCGTTCGATTCGCGACTTCCTCTTTGAACTCTGGCCGCGCCGAAACCCTCTGCGCGTATGGCGAAGCGGTCAGGCCCAACGGAACGATGTCCGGCGTCCACTCGGTCCACTCCGGCGGATTGAGCCACGCCTCTCGCAGGTCGTACAGCCGCTTTGCCGCGTCCGCGACGGCGGCGGCCTTGGCGGCTGTCGCAGGCGCCAAACCCGCAGGTATGAGCGCTCCCTTGGTAGTGCTCTGGACTTGCTTGCTGGCCGTTGCTGCCGGGGTCAGGCCTTCCGGGAACGGATAGGTGTCGAACGATGTCGTCGGCGTGTACCGAGGACGATCGTCAAGGGCAGTTCCAAGGCGGAGCGACCACAGGACGTGAAGACGACTCTGCAGGATGCCAAAGGTCGTGTCGTCGCAACGAGCGAAGGCAATGAGCGCGTGGTCGGGCAGCACGCTCGCGTGCATCCAAGTGAAGATGCGGTGCTTGGCGGTACCGAGAACGGCCAGGTAGCGTGGCAACCCAGCAAGCGCCACACGCATTGCGGGGATCGGCTCGGCGAGCAGCCACCAGTGCTTTTTGTACGACGCCCGCGAATTCTTCTCTCGCTCCGGCCGCACGTTCTCCACCAGGTACTTGAACGGCGCCTCATAGAGACTGGCGTCGGCTTCCGACATGTCGGTGCCGAAATCGATGATCCACATGTCCCTCGGGCGTTCAATCACGCCCTTGCCGTTCGCCCATGGCTTGACCACGTCGGCGTTGGGGCGCCCGTTGGGGTTTGGCAGCGCCAACCACTGGCGGGCAAGCTCGCCGGGGATGTCGAACGCACCAGCCTTGACCGTCGTGTAGAACGCCGCGCCCTGGTTCTCCGGAAGGATGTTGGCGGTGGTGAGGTCCTCGCCCGAGGTCAGGTCGGCGTTGATCTTGGTGACCGGCTTGCCATCCAGATGGGGCTGCACCGTAAACGCCTTGCTCGCAAACGCGATCAGGGATACCTGCAGCGACGCGCCTTCGTTGACCCAGGGTAGCGAACTCCACGCTTCGTAGATCGTTGCAGTCTCGGCGATGTTGTCGAGCACCTTGCGGTTCTTGCCGCCGCGCAGACTGTCGGTAGCAACGAGCCCGGCCGCCCCGAGTTCGCCGGCAACGATCTTTGCCCTCGCCTTTTCGAACCAGTAGCAGACCAGGTCAGCAAACCCAAGCACCCGGCCGTCGTACGCAGCTCTCAATCGATCGGTGTACTCGTTGCCGACTTCGCGGCGCATCTTCTTGGTGCCCAAGAACGGTGGATTACCCACGACCACCGACGCAGCCGGCCAGTCAACCTCCGTCCCGTTTTTGTCGATCAGAGCATCGCGCGTCTCGATGCAGTCGAGAGGTTCGAGAACCGGATTAGTCTTGAAGGCATAGCCGTGCTGCGAACGCCACTGAAGTTCGCCGATCCAGATCGTGATGCGTGCCAGTTCTGCCGCGTACTCATTGATCTCGATGCCAAGAACGTTGTGAGGACCAGTCACGTCATGCTGGCGTTGCAGCCCCAAGGTCTCAGCGTCCAGATTGACCTTGTGTTCAAGGTCCTTGAGCGCCTTCAATGACAGGTAGAGGAAGTTGCCGCTGCCGCATGCGGGGTCAAGAATCTTGAACTGCCGCAGCTTCTCCAGAAATCCGTTGAAGAGGGCCTGCGCCTCTCGCTGACGCTCGTTTGCCCGCGTCCGGACCTGGCCGAACTTCTTCGTGTCCTTGATCGTCTTGGCCGATTCGCGCAGCTCGTCGCGCTTGGCAAGTTGATCAGCGATGCTCGTGGAGACGTTCGACCACTCGGCCTCCAGTGGGTCCTGGACCACGGGCTTGACGATGCGCCAGATCGTGGCCGGGTCCGTGTAGTGAGCGCCGAGCTGTGCCCGCTTGCTGGGGTCCAGCCCGCGTTCGAACAACGTGCCGAAGATGCTGGGGTCGATCGCGCTCCAGTCCATGCCACTCGCAATCTGAAGCGCCTTCACGTCCTCCATGGTCATGTCGGGAATGTCGATCGACTTGAACAGCCCTCCGTTGAAGTGGTGCACTTCGTCAGCACCGAACATGCCGCCGTCACGCATGGCTTCGAACAGCCGTTGCAGCTGGTTCCGAAGTTTCTCGGGCGTCATATGCACACCGACGACGCGTTCGAAAAGCCGGGCAGGCAGTAGGTGAACATCCTCGGCGAAAAAGCAGAAGAGGCACTGGCTGAGGAAGTGCGACGCCTTGGTGGCAGGCACACCCGCCGCGCGCAACCGATCGGCGGTTTCGGCGAAGGTGCTCGCGGCCTCTTCCGTGATCTCGCGGTTGGTCTTGCTGGGCTTGAAGCGCTCCGGGTCGGTGAAGAGCCATCGCAGCTTGAGCTGCACATCCGGCCGGCCCAGGTCTTCGAGCCGGATGACGTGGCATTCGCTCGGGTGCCCCGTGAAGTGGGTATGAATCTCGATTCGAAGACGATCGCTGACTACCAAAAGGGGTGGGTTCTCCAGCGGGAGTGCGTACATCATCAGCTGCTTGAGCGCAGCTTCAAGGCTCTTACCGGGGGCCTTGTACTCCCAGGCGAAGTGCCCCCGCTTCCACACATCCGCGAACCCACGACCGGAACCGGTCTTGGTGACGCAGGGTTCGAAGCAGTAGTTCTCGGCATCTCCGGGCGTCGCAACGCCGAGCATGGAGCACAGGTCCATGAAGTGAGGTTGCGCTCCCGCCCGTTCGCTGAGGGCATAGGCCGGCCCGCCCGCACCCCACTTGTCAATCAGTTCTTGTGATTTCATCTTCCTCCCCTTTGCTCTCGCACGGTACCCGACAGGGATAGATGCTCGTTCTGTCGTGAATCCATAGGGTCAGCCCTTGGCGCTGTCGAAGAGCAGATTCTTCAAGTCGGCCGCGTTCGAGACCTCGATCTGGTAGTCCGGAGGACGTTGGGTTTCGACGTTCGTCGCTGCTCGAAGCTCCTGGATCACATAGGCGGCCAAGCAACTTCGAACCTCCAACACACGTCGAGCAGTGCCACCCAGCAATTCCGCTCTGACCACCTCGGCTTGCTCCGCCGTCAGGTCGCGGTGCGGCGCGATCCGCACCTTTGCCAAGACGGTCCAACCCCTGTCGTCATTGGACTTGCTCTGGCATGGTTCGTCGAGGAGGGTCGCGGAGCGAATTCGCCCGAAGTTGAAGTCCGAGAATCGCTGTCGCAACCGGCACCACGCCCTGACGTGCCATCGGCGCCCGATGTGGATCAACGAGTGAGGCTCGACCACACGATCAAGACCCTGAGGGTTAGTCATGGATCGGTACTCGATCCTCACGGCCCGTGCTGATGAGCACGCCTCGTTCAAAGCAGCAAACAAGGGCGGAGCAAGTTCCGTGAAGTCCAACCGCACGTCGTGAACGAACGGCGCAACATCACGCCCCTGGCGGTTCAGCCCGACGACGAGTTCGAGGTACTCGTCAAGAGAAGAGCCTTCTTCAGCGCCGCCGCGCCACCAGTAGCGCTTGGCCGATACATCGTGCTCAAGGTGGGATGGGTGAGCCTCGATGTAGGCAGCGATCAAGCGACTGACCTGCACCGTATGCAGCCCAGTCAGGTCCCGGAGCCGGGAGTTGCTCAGGCTCCCCTCCCACTTCGAGACAGCCTCAATCAACCGGAACCGCTCCAAAGTGGTTCGGGGCGTCTTCATCAGGAATATAGTAGCACTTCTGCTATGGTAGTCTTATTGCTACTATAAGCAGCCCAACGGCGCGAACGAATACGGGATTGCCCGATCGGCCACCCGGCGACAGGTGAAGGGAGTGATTTGAGCTTCGAACTGATCCGCATGCTGTGCGTCAACAGCTACAAGCAACGCAAGGTCGCAGAGCTGAGGCTTGCCGATGGGCACGTCCTCATCCTCGGAAGAAACGGTGCTGGCAAGACAACGCTGGCCCAGCTGATCCCGTTGTTCTATGGCGTGCCGGCAAACAGCATGGTCGACCGCAGCGGCGGCAGATCGCCGATCACCGAGTTCTTGTTGAACAGCCGAGCGTCGTACATCGTCTTCGAGTACCGGCGGCATGACGGCGCTGATGGTGATGACGGGCTGCGGATCGTTGTGTTGAGGTCCGACAACGAGGGCCGGATGACCTACCAGTTCTTTCGCGGTGGGTACGACAAGCGCCTGTTCATCACGGACGACAACACCTTCCGCGACCACGCCGACCTGCGTTCGGCCGCAACGAGCTTGGGTTTGCGGGCATCTGAGGTTCTGTTCCTCCCAGAATACACGGCCGTCATCCAGAACCTTCGATCTGGAACGAGACGCGCGGACAAGATCAGCGGCCTGGCTGCGGACTTCGCGTGTGTCGAAGCTGGCCGGAATCTCAAGCACATCGACAAGATTGTTGGATCAATGTTCAAGGAGTCGGCGGGCTTCGACGACTTCCAACGGATCGTCATCTCCGCCTTGCCGCTGAGGAACGACAAGCCGACGCGTGAGCTGCAGCTGGGCAAGACGGAAATCTACGCCTGGCGCGACCAGCGGGCCGCGTATGTCGACGTGATGCGCTACGAGCCCGAGATGGCGCGGGCCAGGAGCGAAGCCGCGACGCTCGAAGAGCTGTCTCATGAAATCGGATTGGCGCGTGCGCAGGCAATGAGGCTGAGGGCTCGCGTGGCCGCCGCCATCGAAGTCGAGGAAGCCAAGCGATCGAAGGAAGATCGCGATCACCGACTCGACATGGACGACGTGGCGTCGAGGAAGTCACAGCGCAGGGAAGAACTGGACGCCACCAGAAGGCGGCTCAAGAACGCACGTACCGAGCTTGAAGAGTCGGAGGCCAAGGGCCACCACTTTGAGCGCCAGGAGGTAGTTCGATGCGAAGGCGAGATCGAAAACGATCTCCCGGTTGTCAGGGCCCGCCACTCGCATGCCGGAGAGCGCCGCAATGCGCTGCTGGGCGCTCAGGCTTCGATCGACAACAGCTTCGAGCGGCTGATCACGGACAGGCAGAAGGCAGCGTTGACCGAACAAGCTTCTGTGAACGAACAACAGGAGCAGGCGCGACTGCGGGCGGACGAGGACAAGAAGCCGGTTGCGAGCGGCCAGGAGGTGGCGCTCCGGCAGGTCACTGCCTCCCTCCAGGCGGAGCTTGATCCTCGCGAGACCAAGAGAGACGAGCTGATCGCCGAACGGGCGGTGCAGATTGGGCGCTTCCAGAACCCGATTGCCTCGCCAGAAACCGTTGCGCGCATCGAAGCGCTGGAGGCGGAGGTTGAGACTGGCCGGGGCGCATGGTCGAGCGCGCAACAGGAGGTCGGCACAGCTGAGGAGCAGGAACGAAAAGCGAAACAGGCCTACGCGACATCGGAATCGCAGGTCGACGCCATCAAGGCGGAGCAAGCGGCCTCGGTCAAGGCCATCGCTGAACTTGAAGAGGCAATCCGCCCGAGCGATGAAAGCCTCCTGGCGTATTTGCGGGGCAACGTCGATGGGTGGGAGGTCACCGTCGGGAAGGTCATCGCGCCGTCGCTGCTGCACCGCGACGACCTGCGTCCGACCATATCGGCAGAGGGCTCGACATCCGTGCTGGGGGTCGAGTTGGACCTGGCCAGAATTGAAGCTGACCCCACCCTGTCAGTCGAGGCATTGAAGGCCGCAAAGGTACGAGCAGAGCAAGCACTCGACGCGGTTGAGGCTCGATTGAAGGCCGCAAAAGAGGCGCAGCAGGCGGCGGGAGAAGCGTTGCGGACCGCCGGTGAGGCCGTTGCAGTTGCCCGATCCAAAGCCAGCAGGCTCGACAGCACGCTGAAGCAGCAAACCGAACAACTCAAGGGTCAGAAGGCCAGACGAGCGCTGGAGCTGGCTGAATGTAGGGACAAGGCGCTGAAGGCACGTTCGAGGATCGATGGTGCACTGTCCGAATTCGCGAAGGAAACAGCCGCCATAAAGGCCAGGTATGAGGCTGAGAGCGTCCGCATCAAGGACGAGGTTCGCGGCAAGATCAGGCTGATCGACAAGGCCCGTGATGACGAGTTGACCCGTGTCGACGGTGTGCTCAAGGCGATTGCTACGCAGGAGGCGGCCGACATCGCAACGCTGAGGGCGGACAAGGTCAACCTGCTGCGAGAGAAAGGAGTGGACCCCGGCCGCCTTGCCGAAGCAGACGCCGAAGTTGCCAAGTACGGCGGCGAGGTGACGCGGATCGAAAAGCTGCGGGGTCTGGTTGGAGAGTGGAAGGCTTGGAAGGAGCGTGCTGCGAATCGCGAACCCGAACTGCGATCCCAAATCTCAGACCTGGCAGTTGACGAGACCAAGCAGGCACTGGCCTACGAAGCGAGCCTCACGTACGAGCGCGAGGCCATCGACAAGCACAACCGAATCGCGGCGGCCGTCGCCGCCGAGATCGAGCGGTTGAAGGAGGTGCTGCGTGGGTGCGACGCCTTGCCAATCCTGTCGGCGCACGACATCCCCAGTTCCTTGAAGTCGTTTCCGGAGACGGAAAACGAGGCTGCGCTGGTTACCGTCGCAACGCTAGAGGTGAAGGCGGGCGGCCTGGTGGCCGGCTATCAGCAGTCCGCGCAGAGGCTGCGGGAGTCGATCGGGCTGGTCCGCTCTGCGATGCTGCGGGCACACCAGTCGGTGATTCGCGACTTCTATGAGCGCACCGAGGCGTCGCGCAGCGACGATCCCCTGGTCTGGACGCGAGAGCTTGGCCAGTGGTTCGAGTTCAGGCATCACGAGATGCTTCAGACCTTGGTCGAGACCGCCAAGAACACCGCCGGGCAAGTGCGGGACTTCTACAACGAGTTGAAGACCTTCAACCGCGAGGTTCGCAGGTTCAACGATTCGCTGCAGGCCGGACTGGGCCGTCGCATCATGAAAGACGAACTCGGGAACAACCGCTTTGACAAGCTGAGTGATCTGCAGATCATCGTCAGCTCAAGCCTCGCGGAGGAAAAGCGCTGGGGCCCGCTGGAATCGTTCATCGAGTTCCTCGACTCGCAGGTTGGACGGCTGCGGGACAACGAGGTGCCTTCCGACGAGTTCGTCGCAGCCTTGATGACCGTGCTGGGCGCCTGGGGCGGCGAGTCGAGCATGAAAGTCGAACTCTCGAACCAGGTGACGATTCGCGGCGAAGTCACCGAAAACAACAAGCGAAAGAAGTTCGCGTCTGCTGCCGAGTTCAAGGCCGTCTCGTCAAGCGGCCTCACCTGCATCGTCCTCATGGCCGTGCTGTGTGGCTTCGTTCAGATGGTTCGGGGGGCGTCCAAGGCGATCATCACCTGGGCGATTGACGAGACAGGTCGCCTGGACGCACCAAACATCCGAGCCATGCTCGATGTGCTCACGGCCAATGGCATCCGTCTGGTCACAGCGACGCCGGAACTGCCGAAGCGCTCGATGCAGCAGTTCGACAGCCTGGTCACCGTGACAGGCGACCAGGAGGTGTGGGTGGCGTCGGTGCCGGACGCTGCGGCGTTGACCGCCCGTTTGAAGGAGCTGACCGCAAGTGTTTGAACAAGCCATTCATGCGCTTCTCGCAGGCGACTTCATTTGCGAGTTTCGACAACCGGCGCTGTACAGCTTTCTCCAGGACCAAGACCAGCACGCACGCGTGTCTAGGTGGGTCGAGGAGATCGGGTACCGGCTGTCGCGCCTTGGGGACGATGGTGCCTACTTCCTGGCGCACACCCGCGTTGACAAGGACCAGCGGGCTGCCATCCGGAAGCAGTTCGCCGAGATCAAGACCGAGCATGGACCGAGGATGCAGTTCCTCATGACCGTACAGCAGGCCCTCTGCAATGATCTGATGCTCACGCCGGGAAGCCTTGTAGACCTACCGAGTCTTGTGGAGCGCATCAGCAACAGCCCGAAGTTGCTGGAGGACTTCAGGTCTGTCCTGCCGTATCTCGTCGGCTCGCGCGTGACCACATCGGTCCACGACAACCTCAAGCGGGCTTTGGACGGATTGCGCCGGGACGGCTACCTGATCGAGCGGAATGCCGAGCGCGAAATCTACATGGTGAGCGGGAAGATCGACTACCTGCACCAAGTGATTGCCTTCCTGCTGGATCACGAGCCGTCAGTGGTTCCGGAAGAGCCGAGCAATCAGCTTGAGCTGGTGGCAGATGAGGGTGCGCCCAAAGCAGATGGAGCGCCCGCATGACGCTGAAAGGCCGCCGTCCTTCGTTTGCTCTTATCCAGGCGCTTGAGCTTGTCGCTGCGGGACACAGCGTGCTCCGGTCGGCGACTGATGCAGGTATTCACAACGGGCGGGTTTGGACGGCGATGAAGCTACATGGAGCAGGCGTAGACCTGGTTCGTGACCGAGCAGCAGTGACGCTTGCGCACTACCAAGAAGTCGCCAGCCTCGCAGTCACCGCGCCACAGCAAATCCAAGATTAGGAGTTCGAGTAGTGGCTCGCTCATCCGACCCCATCGTCGCGTACATCGAAGTCCTGTACGCGAACCGCGAGCTGGTCTCGCGGGCGTATCACGATGGCTCCATCACGGACACGGCCGATGTCAACAAGGGCGTGCGTGCCTTGGAGCACGCGGGGGCGATTCGTCCATTCGAAGCCGGCACCTTCAAGCTCACGAGAACCCTCCAAAGGCATTTCGATGCGGCCACGTCCAAGCTCCGCTCATACGACCGGCTGGCGCGAATTGCACCGCAACTTGAGAGGCTGAAGCGGTTGAAGCAGAGCATGTCCGACGCGCGCCGACTCGGCGAGTTGCGCGACATGGTCAACGCCGAGTCAGAGTTCGAAGACGAGTGCTTCTCGATCCACGAGTCCATCCAGCGAAACGTGTTCACCCTTCGCGCGCTGATGGACAGCCAGTTTGCAACCGCCAAGTCACTTCACGAAAAGAAGCGGCAGAACCTCTTCTACATCGCCGAAACGCGCGACCTTCAGGCCGATGTGCTTGAGTTGATCGCCACACAGCTTCCAGATCATCTTGTCGACGACGAGATGTACGAGCTGGCACGGATATACAAACAGATGATCTCGCAGCACCAACAGGCCTGGGTGGTGCAACTCGCTGAGATTTGGAACACGATTCAGCGGATGCTCTTCAAGACGCGAGAGGTGCAGAAGCGCAACGCGAACTTCGCCAAGGCGCTGCTCCTGTTCCAGCTTCATCCACGGTATGAGGGCCCCGATGTCCCGGTGGACGACACGTCACCTCCGTGGTTGTTCAAGGTCGACCCGGTGCCCGTGCGGCCGAATCCCGACGTGCTAAGGGGCGGCACGCTCGATGACATGGCATCGATCGCGGCGACGCTTGCCGCAGGTCCGCAACGGGTGGCACGCGCCGAAGACTTCGTGCCGCAGCAGGTGGCCGATGACGGCGAGCCGTCCAGAAAGGTTGTGGAACTGGAGCCCGAGCTGTACGACATCGCGCTCCACCAGTTCCTCATCGATGTGCAATCGTCGGTTGATGGATACGGCCTGTCTGCCTACCTGTGGAAGTTCAACCGGCGCGAGTTCGACGATCTGTCCATGGCAGTCTGGCTCCAGTGCCTCCTGATCGAGGAAGACGGTGAAGAGATGGACGCCTTCCGTCTGGTTCCCGTCTTCGCGCCACAGCAAGATGAGGTCTCGGGCACGCGCGTGTTCTCCGATGTGAGCGTGACTTCGCGCCTGGTCAACTCATTTGCCGAGCACCACTAAATGGCACTGGTCTCGCCCACTGCCAAGGTCAGCGCCTGCGACAAAGCGCACCGAAGGAGTTGCTTCGCAGGTATGCGCCCACGGCTTGGGATGCGAGGGAGTGCCCCTTGAGCGCAGAGAGCAAAAGGTCGATCACCTTCCTGCTGAGCCTCGTCCAGAGCAGGCCGGATTCGAAGCCACTTGGTGAGGTCACGCGTCGCCTGGCCGAGGTCCACGGCATCGGCTCCGTCACTGGAACTAAGGTCAGGTACAGCAGCGCCGACTTTGGCAGAGCGGGCGATCTGCTCAGACTGGAAAAGATCGATCCGAGCACCTCACCCGACGCTTGGAAGGCCTTGGGCCGTACAGACTCCTGGGCGCTTCGCGGCAACGAGAAGTGGGCCGGTGTGGCGGCTTCAGCGGGCTTGGTTGCGGTGACGTGCTTGCCATCCCAGCCACTTCGGGTGGCCAAATCCAACCTGCTCCTCCCCGAGGGCTCCCACTTGGTTCTGCCGGCGGATCAGATCGTGGACGGCTGCGATCATGACTCGATCATCGTTGTCGAGAACCTGGAGCCGTTTCGTCGGTGCAGTCGCTGGCACAAGCGGTATTTGGCTGCGCGAGGCGAACATCCTCTATTCGTATTCCGGGGCGAGAAGGACGGAACACGTGCTGACGCGGTGAACGCGCTCCTGCTGCGGACTTCCATCCCTGTGTTCGGTGCGTTCGATGTCGATCCTGCAGGCCTGGGTACTGCGCTGACCCTGCCTCGCCTGGATGGCTTGGTTGCTCCGGACGCGCAGGAGTTGGACAGCCATCTTGGGGCACACCGAGAGGCGAGCAGCGGGCGTGCAGACCTGTATCAGAAGCAGTACGCACACTGGGCGCCGTCGCTGGAGCGGACCTCGAACAAGGAAGTTCTGTTGCTGTGGGAGGTGGTACGCCGACATGGCGAGGGCTTGGTGCAGGAGGCGTTCCTTGAACGTCATAGCCTTGCGCCCATGGGCAGTGGTGAGTAGAGCCCAGGAAGTAGGAGTCACCATGTCCATCTTCGGAGTTGCATTGACAACTCTCGGGACATCCACAAAGAACTCGAAGGCGCCATCATCGACGCGCTGTCGGCGCACAGCACGATGAGCAAGCAAGCACTGGAATCGGCGGTGCTGCGGGCTGACCTGAAGGCCGTGCTGCTTGGCGCAGGGAAGTTGTGGGAAGGGCTGCGCGCCAAGGCGTCTGGCGCGGGCAACCCGGCCTAGCCGCTGCTGGTTACGTGATCACCTCTGCGCTGAGGACCCGAGGCAGCTTAATGGTCACGGTGCACCGAACGATCTGGCCCTCACGGAGCGACAGAAGGTCGACGCCACTCGTCCTGGAAGTGATCGCATAGAGGTGACCTTCGCCATCACGAATCTTCGCCTGGTGGAACTCGGGAATGACTGCGACAACGGTGGCATCAACCTGTCGCGTTTCATCACTGTTCCGAGTGCTTGGTCGCTGCCCGCAGGCACCAAGGTCAGATTGGGAGTTCTTGCGGGGAGGAATCACGGTGGTCGACCTCATTGGACTCGTACTTCGCACTTCCGAACACCTCCGAGAGCTTGCCATCACGCCCTTCGTCAACCAGTCGACCGGCGATGGCGAACCTCGTGCGCCCGTGCCGATTGGCCAGATCGATGATCGAGACGCCCGCATCATAGGCCGCGACCAAGCGACCCTCTTCGCCAGGCAACCATCGCTTCCCCGTCCTGGGGGCGTCGGGATCGACTTTGCGCTTCCTTCGGGTGCGCCGGCCCTCACTGGCCGGCTTGAGTTTCTGCTGCGACGGGGATCGCGCCAGTGCCATGGCGCCGAGATACAGCGCCTGCATCACGTAGGGGGTGTGTAGAGGCCCACCAGGTGGCAGGCTCTGCCCATTGGTTGGGTCCTTCCCGGTCGCTAGGTCCTCCAGAATGCTCTGGGCCTCAATCGGCGTCACGTTGCGTCCCCGGTCTGTGGTTGTCGTCGTCAGGCGACTGACAAATCGCCGCGCCGATCACCGCATGAAGCGGGACCAACTTCTTCCAGCATGGCGTGAAAGCTCGGATCGAAAGGATTGATGCAGATGGCGTAGTTCATCCGGCCGCCAGCCGGGAGTAGAGCCAGTGCCTCGCGCATCGCACGAGCACTGGGGACGCCAGCGTCGATGATCAAAACCCCGTTGCTGGTCGTCGCGTCGAAAATCACGTTCGGGTCTGGTGCAGTCTTGGTCTCTGTCATGTTGAAGTACCTCGCGATGCAGTGCCCAGATTGTGGTCGCGCAAGGGCTATAACAGCCGACCAGATGGCACTAGAAAAAACAAAACCCATCGCGTCGAAACGTGATGGGTTGAGGGTGGGTCAGATCTGAAGCGAACTTCGGTCTAGGCGGTAGTGCCTTTCTGATCTGCCGTTGGCGTCGGCTTCCATGAGTAGCTGTAGCCGTCGGCGCGCTGGACGATCGTGCAGTGCTTGTGGCCAACGCCGAACCGTGGGCGGCTGTCCGACTTCAGGTCAAACTTGCCGGTTGCACGTACGGAAACACGTCCGGTATGGACGCCTGTGTACTTTCCCCTTGGGATCAAGGCTCTGACCATATCTCCAGTCTGGAACCCAAACTGCATCTTCGTGCGCGTCTTGTGCGCCTTTGGAAAGCCATAAGCGTCAGTGATTGCACGCTGGTAGCCTCCACGTCCGGTTGATCTGGCGAGCAACGTCGGCTGATTCCAGCGCTCTACACCTACAACGTTCCCAACGCACATGGCGTCGAGGGCGTGAGACTTCGGCACGCCGAACTGCGTTCGATTGAACTTTGTTCTCCCGCCTGAGGCGAGTTCTATTCGCAGCCCAGTGGTTTTCAGTTCATTCGCCAGCCTCCAGCGCGTCGCGTTGACAGCTGCAGCATCCTTCAAAGGCGCCTTCGCAGATGCAAGAATCTTCTTCAAGCGCGACTGGTCTTTGGCCAAGTACTCCTGAATGGACGAGGCACCCTTGCGTTGGTTGCAACAACCGCAGGCCAGCGTCAAGTTGCTGATCCGGTCTGTTCCGCCACGTGCTCGCGCAACGATGTGCTCAATCTGCAAAGGAACCCCTGTCGCATCGCAGTAGGCGCACTTGCGCGCCCATTTTTCCAGGAGGTACTCGCGGACTTCGTAGCCTGCAAGCGTTCCTTGCTGATACTCGACGCCGGTGACCTCTGGATTCTCAAGAGCCTGCATGTCAAAGCGAACGAGTTCGCTCGCGATGTCTGACACCGGGACCCAGCGCCGCAGCCTCTCAACCCACGACATCGTGCTGTGGACCCTGTGCATCAGCGACGGAGCCAGCCATCCGTTCTTCTTGTTTCCACGATTCAGGAATCGAGGAGCCCGATAGCGCAGTTGTCCACGGCGTCGGCGCCGGAGGCTGCTGCGTGATGTCAGCGCGTCACTGATCTGGCGGCCACGATGCTCAAGCTCGATGAGCTTCAGGGCTACAGACTTTCCAGGTGCCTCGCGCGTGAGCGCAATGCCCGTGGTCTTGCTGCCCGGATCGAGCTTGAGCTTGATGGGCTGAACGTCACCCGTCTCGCGCTGCTTGAGTCTGATCACGAAGGGGAAGGTGCGATGCACGACCGCCATTCCCTTCCTCAGTAGCT
This sequence comes from uncultured beta proteobacterium, assembly GCA_903938815.1. Taxonomy (GTDB): domain Bacteria; phylum Pseudomonadota; class Gammaproteobacteria; order Burkholderiales; family Burkholderiaceae_C; genus Rubrivivax. The sequence goes on along the minus strand of CAJAES010000033.1, from coordinate 914 downwards.
GCCTGGCTCTGGCAGGTTCGCAAGGCATCAGCGGGTCGCCGTGCTTTGCAATGACAAATACTCTGGACATTGGATTACTCCTTTCAACGCGCCTTGCGGCGGTAACGTGTTTGGAAAACATCTCCCCTCGACCATGTTGCAGACCGGCGTTTGAATCCGATCCGTTTCGTACGTCCCCGATCGCTTGTCTGCTATCGGAACTTCTAGGGCCACGCACTGAGGAAGCATGCGTGGGTAGGTCTTGAACCTATCTGCAACGTAGCGGGTTGGGTACCGCTTGGTCTGGTCAGCCAAAGGCACGCGGTCTTGTTGGCAAGAGGTTGCCTCGCGCGCGCGGGGGGCTGACGTCGTACTCGACCTGGCGGAGGCCTCGTCGATTCGGTTGCCTCGCGCGCGCGGGGGTCTGACTATCGCTTCATCGGTGTTGGCAATCGCAAGTTCGGTTGCGTCGCGCGTGCTACTTGAAGCTATTCATTTGCTCACTCCTTGTTAGGTTGACGAAGAGCGGATTACTCCGCAAACGCGCCTTGCGGCGGTAACGTGTTTAGAAAACATCTCCCCTCGACCATGTTGCAGACCGGCGTTTTGCTCCGATCCGTTTCGTACGTCCCCGATCGCTTGTCTGCTACCGGAACTTCTAGAGCCACACACTGAGGAAGCATGCGTGGGTAGGTCTTGAACCTATCTGCAACGTAGCGGGTTGGGTACCGCTTGGTCTGGTCAGCCAAAGGCACGCGCTCTTGTTGGCAAGAGGTTGCCTCGCGCACGTGAGGGGGCTGACGGAGTACCGTAAGCGTCCGGCAAAGTCATCTTGAACCCGGCGTAGGCGCAAAGGATGCTCGTGTCCACTTCAACTCTTGGTGGACACGTGGACACTATCGAACAGCATCCTGTGGGCGGTCGACGCCGTCGGC
>CAJAES010000032.1 GCA_903938815.1 uncultured beta proteobacterium | reverse complement strand
AGGCGATGATCTTGGCAACGACGCCGGCGCCGACGGTACGGCCGCCTTCGCGAATCGCGAAACGCAGGCCTTCTTCCATCGCGATCGGGTTGATCAGCTTGACCGTGATGCTGACGTTGTCGCCAGGCATCACCATTTCCTTGTCGGCCGGCAACTCCACCGCGCCCGTCACGTCCGTCGTGCGGAAGTAGAACTGCGGGCGGTAGTTGTTGAAGAACGGCGTGTGACGGCCGCCCTCTTCCTTGCTCAGCACGTAGATCTCGGCCGTGAAGTGCGTGTGCGGCTTCACCGAACCGGGCTTGCACAGCACCTGGCCACGCTCGACGTCTTCACGCTTCGTGCCGCGCAGCAGGATACCGACGTTGTCGCCAGCCTGGCCCTGGTCCAGCAGCTTGCGGAACATCTCCACGCCCGTGCAGGTCGTCTTCTGCGTCGCCTTGATGCCGACGATCTCGATTTCCTCGCCGACCTTGACGATCCCGCGCTCCACACGACCCGTCACCACGGTGCCGCGGCCAGAGATCGAGAACACGTCTTCCACCGGCATCAGGAACGCGCCGTCCACCGCGCGCTCGGGCGTCGGAATGTAGCTGTCCAGCGCATCGGCCAGCTTCAGGATCGCCTGCTCGCCCAGCGGACCCTTGTCGCCTTCCATCGCCAGCTTCGCGCTGCCATGGATGATCGGGGTGTCGTCGCCAGGGAAATCGTACTTGTCCAGAAGCTCGCGCACTTCCATCTCGACCAGCTCGAGCAGCTCGGCGTCGTCGACCATGTCGCACTTGTTCAGGAACACGATGATGTACGGCACGCCGACCTGACGGGCCAGCAGGATGTGCTCTCGCGTCTGCGGCATCGGGCCGTCAGCGGCCGAGCACACCAGGATCGCGCCGTCCATCTGCGCCGCACCCGTGATCATGTTCTTCACGTAGTCGGCGTGTCCCGGGCAATCCACGTGCGCGTAGTGACGGTTCGCCGTCTCGTATTCCACGTGCGCCGTGTTGATCGTGATCCCGCGCGCCTTCTCTTCCGGCGCCGCGTCGATCTGGTCGTAGGCCTTGGCCTCACCACCGAACTTCGCCGCCAGGATCGTCGTGATCGCCGCCGTCAGCGTCGTCTTGCCGTGGTCCACGTGACCAATGGTGCCCACGTTGACGTGCGGCTTCGTGCGTTCGAATTTACCTTTTGCCATTTTGATTCCTCAATACAAAGAGCGTCGCCGGTGACTGGGTTTAAGGTCTCCCGGGATCCGTGCTGTCGCCTGCCACCGGCAGCAGGCGCACGACCCTGGAAGACCGACTCTTGGGTTTACTTGGCGCGCGCGGTGATGATCGCGTCGGCCACGTTCTTCGGAGCTTCGGCGTAGTGCTTGAACTCCATCGTGTACGTGGCGCGGCCCTGGGACATCGAGCGCAGCGTGGTCGAGTAGCCGAACATTTCCGACAGCGGAACTTCGGCCTTGATGACCTTGCCGCCGCCGGGCATGTCGTCCATGCCTTGCACCATGCCGCGGCGTGAGGACAGATCGCCCATCACCGAGCCGGCATAGTCTTCAGGCGTTTCCACCTCGACGGCCATCATCGGCTCGAGGATGACCGGGCTGGCCTTGCGGCAGCCGTCCTTGAAGCCGATGGACGCGGCCATCTTGAAGGCGTTTTCGTTCGAGTCCACCTCGTGGTACGAACCGAAGGTCAGCGTGACCTTGATGTCGACCATCGGGAAGCCTGCGAGAACGCCGTTCGGCAGCGTGTCGACGAGGCCCTTCTGCACCGCGGGGATGAACTCGCGCGGAACCACGCCGCCCTTGATGGCGTCGACGAACTCGAAGCCCTTGCCGGGTTCCTGCGGCTCGATCTTCAGCACGACGTGGCCGTACTGGCCCTTGCCGCCCGACTGGCGGACGAACTTGCCTTCGACGTCCTCGACGGACTTGCGGATGGTCTCGCGGTAGGCAACCTGCGGCTTGCCGACGTTGGCCTCGACACCGAACTCGCGCTTCATGCGGTCGACGATGATCTCCAGGTGCAGTTCACCCATGCCGGAGATGATGGTCTGGCCCGACTCTTCGTCGGTGCGCAGGCGGAACGAGGGGTCTTCGGCGGCCAGACGGCCCAGCGCGATGCCCATCTTTTCCTGGTCGGCCTTGGTCTTGGGCTCGACGGCCTGGGAGATCACGGGCTCCGGGAACACCATGCGCTCGAGCGTGACGATCGAATCCGGGTCGCACAGGGTCTCACCCGTGGTGACGTCCTTCAGGCCCACGCAGGCGGCGATGTCGCCGGCCAGAATTTCCTTGATTTCCTCACGCTGGTTGGCGTGCATCTGCAGGATCCGGCCGATGCGCTCCTTCTTGCCGCGGATCGGGTTGAAGACCGAGTCGCCGGACTTCAGGACGCCCGAATAGACGCGCACGAAGGTCAGCTGGCCGACGTACGGGTCGGTCATCAGCTTGAAGGCCAGAGCGGAGAACTTCTCCTCGTCCGTGCGATGACGAACGACAGGCTTGTCGTCCTCGTCGGTGCCAGGCACCGGCGGGATGTCAGCCGGCGACGGCATGAAATCGATCACGCCGTCAAGCATGCGCTGCACGCCCTTGTTCTTGAAGGCGGTGCCGCAGAACATCGGCTGGATTTCGGCTGCGATCGTGCGCGTGCGGATGCCGAACATGATCTCGGCTTCGGTCAGTTCGCCCGATTCCAGATACTTGTTCATCAGCTCTTCGCTGGCTTCGGCGGCGGCCTCGACCATGTTCTCGCGCCACTTGTCGGCATCGGCCTGCAGTTCGGCCGGGATGTCGCGGTACTCGAACTTCATGCCCTGGGAAGCCTCGTCCCAGATGATCGCCTTCATCTTGATGAGGTCGATCACGCCGGTGAAGTTCTCTTCGGCGCCGATGGGCAGCACGATGGGCACGGGGTTCGCCTTCAGGCGAGTCTTCATCTGGTCGTAGACCTTGAAGAAGTTCGCGCCGGTGCGGTCCATCTTGTTGACGAACGCGAGGCGGGGCACCTTGTACTTGTTCGCCTGACGCCAGACGGTCTCGGACTGCGGCTGGACGCCGCCCACGGCGCAGTACACCATGCAGGCGCCGTCCAGGACGCGCATGGAACGCTCCACCTCGATGGTGAAGTCCACGTGTCCGGGGGTGTCGATGATGTTGATGCGGTGCTCGGGCAGGGACAGGTCCATGCCTTTCCAGAAGCAGGTGGTCGCAGCGGAGGTGATCGTGATGCCACGCTCCTGCTCCTGCTCCATCCAGTCCATCGTGGCCGCGCCGTCGTGGACCTCACCGATCTTGTGGTTCACACCCGTGTAGAACAGGATGCGTTCGGTGGTGGTGGTCTTGCCGGCATCGATGTGTGCGCTGATGCCGATGTTGCGATAGCGCTCGATGGGGGTCTTGCGGGCCATGGTGGATCTCCAAATACAGGAGCCGCCCCCGGGCTGGTGATAACCCGTAGAGGCGGCTGGAAGCAGGGACTTAGAAGCGGAAGTGCGAGAACGCCTTGTTCGCTTCGGCCATGCGGTGCACTTCGTCGCGCTTCTTCATCGCGCCGCCGCGGCCTTCGCTGGCCTCGAGCAGTTCGTTGGCCAGGCGTGCGGCCATCGACTTCTCACCACGCTTGCGCGCGGATTCCTTCAGCCAGCGCATGGCCAGGGCCTGACGGCGGACGGGGCGAACTTCCACGGGAACCTGGTAGTTCGCACCGCCGACACGGCGGGACTTGACCTCGACCATCGGCTTGATGTTGTTCAGCGCGACCATGAAGATCTCGAGCGGGTCCTTGCCGACCTTTTTCTCGACCTGCTCGAGGGCACCGTAGATGATGCGCTCGGCGATGGCCTTCTTGCCCGATTCCATGATGACGTTCATGAACTTGGACAGATCGATCGAACCGTACTTCGGGTCGGGCAGGATCTCGCGTTTGGGTACTTCGCGACGACGTGGCATGAGAGTCTTCCTTCTTCGGTTTCAGTTGGTACCGGTTGCCCGGTGCCGCGAAGGACCAGAGGGCCCTTCACTTACTCGGCTGGCGCGAAGGCCAGCCTGGGGTGGCAAGAAAGCCTTAGGCCTTCTTGGGGCGCTTGGCGCCGTACTTCGAACGCGACTGCTTGCGATCCTTGACGCCTTGCAGGTCGAGCGAACCGCGCACGATGTGGTAGCGCACGCCAGGCAGGTCCTTGACCCGGCCGCCGCGCACCAGCACAACGCTGTGTTCCTGCAGGTTGTGACCCTCACCGCCGATGTACGAGATGATCTCGAAACCGTTGGTCAGACGAACCTTGGCAACCTTGCGGAGTGCGGAGTTCGGCTTCTTGGGCGTCGTGGTGTAAACACGCGTGCAAACGCCGCGTCGCTGCGGGCTGTTCTGCATCGCAGGCGACTTGGACTTCGTCGTCTCGACCTGGCGGCCGTGACGGACGAGCTGATTGATGGTGGGCATCTTGACTTGTTCCCGTGTGAAGTCAGCTGAGCTTCCCGCTCGAACTGCGCACCGTCCAAACTGCAGCGTTGTGTTGACAACGCCCACGGACTTACGCGGCACAGTTGGCCGAAAAGCCTTCTAGTATATCGGCGAAAGCAGGAGCGTACAAGTGGACCCGATGAAGACGGTTGAGACAGTGTCGGCGGAGCCCATCGGCGCCGCCGTGCTCGACACCAATGTCGTGCTCGACTGGCTCGTGTTCAGCAACCCGCGAACGGCCCTCGTGGCGCAGGCGCTGGAGTCCGGCGCGATGCGCTGGCTCAGTTGCGAGCCCATGCGCAGCGAACTCGCGCACATGCTCGCGAGCCGAAGCCTCTCTGCCTGGAGCCCCGATGCGGATGCCGTCCTGGCGACCCACGATCGCCTGGCAACCCTGCTCGAGCCCCCGGCGTTGCCGCTCGTGCGGCTGCGCTGCACCGACCCCGACGACCAGGTCTTCATCGATCTGGCGCTGGCGCAGCGTGCGCAGTGGCTGTGGACGCACGATCGCGCCCTGCTGAAGCTCGCACGCAAGGCTGCGCTTCTCGGCACCCGCATCCTCGCTCCGGTCGCAAGCACCGACCCATGAAAAAAGGGCGCCCTCGCGGGCGCCCTTTCAGACCGAAGACCGCGAGGGTCAGTCGGCGCCGTGGTCCCCGCCCATGGCGGCCGTCGCGGCATCGATGCCGGCCAGCTGCACTGCGGCCAGTTCCTCGGCCTCCTGCAGGGAAATGGCGCGCCGCTCGGACTCGTCCATTTCCTCCTTGGCCTTGCGGGCCAGGTGGAATGCCATGCCCGTGCCCGCCGGGATCAGGCGGCCGACGATCACGTTTTCCTTCAGGCCGCGAAGCTCGTCGCGCTTGCCCATGATCGCCGCTTCGGTCAGCACCCGCGTGGTCTCCTGGAAGGAGGCCGCGGAGATGAACGAGTCGGTCGACAGGCTGGCCTTGGTGATGCCGAGCAGCACGTCGGCATGCGTCGCGGGCAGTTTGCCCTCGGCGCGCATGCGGTCGTTGGTGTCCAGCAGCTCCGAACGCTCCACCTGCTCGCCGGCGATGTAGGTCGTGTCGCCCACGTTGACGATCTGGACGCGCCGCAGCATCTGGCGAACGATCACCTCGATGTGCTTGTCGTTGATCTTCACGCCCTGCAGACGGTAGACGTCCTGCACCTCGTCGACGATGTAGCGCGCCAGTTCCTCGATGCCCAGCAGGCGCAGGATGTCCTGCGGATCCGCCGAGCCGTCGACGACCAGTTCGCCACGGTTGACCACCTGGCCTTCGTGCACCAGGATGTTCTTCTCCTTGGCGACGAGTTCCTCGTGGACGGTCCCTTCCGGCGCGGTGATCTGCAGGCGGTTCTTGCCCTTGGTCTCCTTGCCGAACGACACCGTGCCGGTGATCTCGGCCAGCGTGCCCACGTCCTTCGGGCTGCGTGCTTCGAACAGTTCGGCAACCCGCGGCAGACCGCCGGTGATGTCGCGCGTCTTCTGGCCTTCCATGGGGATCCGCGCCAGCACTTCGCCGGGGCTGAGGTCCATGCCGTCGCGCACCTGGATCAGCGCGCCCACCGGGAAGCCGATCGTCACCGCGTGATCGGTGCCGGGGATCTTGACCTCGACACCTGCAGCGTCCAGCAGCTTGACCTGCGGACGCACGACCTTGGCTGCACCGCGGCGCTTCGGGTCGATGACCACCAGCGTCGACAGGCCCGTGACCTCGTCGAGCTGCTTGGCGACGGTGACGCCTTCCTCGACGTTCTCGAACTGCGCCCGTCCGGCAAATTCCGTGATGATCGGGCGGGTCAGCGGGTCCCAGTTCGCCAGCACCGTGCCGGCCTTGACCTGCTGGTCAGGGCGGATGGCCAGGGTGGCGCCGTACGGCAGCTTGTGGCGCTCGCGCTCACGGCCGTGGGGGTCGGAGATGATGATCTCGCCGGAACGCGCGATCACCACCAGTTCGCCCTTGCCGTTCGTCACATAACGCATGGTCGCGTTGAAGTTGATGATGCCATCGGACTTCGCTTCGACGCTGCTCGCCACCGCTGCGCGCGATGCCGCGCCACCGATGTGGAACGTGCGCATCGTCAGCTGCGTGCCCGGCTCGCCGATCGACTGTGCGGCAATGACGCCCACGGCCTCACCGGTGTTCACCAGGCCGCCACGGCCCAGGTCACGGCCATAGCACTTGGCGCACAGGCCGAAGCGCGTGGCGCAGGTCAGCGGCGTGCGGACCTTCACCTCGTCGGCGCCAGCGGCTTCCAGGATGTCCAGCGCGTCCTCGTCCAGCATCTCGCCGGCGGGGAGCAGCAGTTCCTGGGTCTCGGGGTGCAGCACTTCGGTTGCCGTCACGCGGCCGAGAATCCGGTCGCGCAGCGATTCGATGACTTCACCACCCTCGACCAGCGCGCGCATGTTCATGCCGTTGCTGGTGCCGCAGTCTTCCTCGATGACGACCAGATCCTGGGTCACGTCGACCAGGCGGCGCGTCAGGTAGCCCGAGTTCGCGGTCTTCAGCGCCGTGTCCGCCAGGCCCTTTCGGGCGCCGTGGGTGGAGATGAAGTACTGCAGAACGTTCAGGCCTTCGCGGAAGTTCGCGGTGATGGGCGTCTCGATGATGCTGCCGTCAGGCTTGGCCATCAGGCCGCGCATGCCGGCCAGCTGGCGGATCTGCGCAGCGGAGCCGCGCGCACCGGAGTCGGCCATCATGTAGATGGAGTTGAACGACTCCTGCGCCACTTCCTTGCCGTGGCGATCCTGGACGGTCTGCTTGGACAGCTGGGCCATCATGACCTTGCCGACCTCGTCGCCCGTCTTGCCCCAGATATCCACGACCTTGTTGTAGCGCTCGCCGGCGGTCACGAGACCCGAGACGTACTGCTGCTCGATCTCCTTGACTTCCTTCTCGGCCTTCTCGATGAGGACCGGCTTTTCCTTCGGGACCAGCATGTCGTCGATGGCGATCGAGATGCCGGCACGCGTGGCCAGCCGGAAGCCGCTCTGCAGCAGCTTGTCGGCGAACACCACGGTGTCCTTCAGGCCGCACTTGCGGAAGGACGCGTTGATGAGACGCGAGATTTCCTTCTTCTTGAGCGCCTTGTTCAGGTTGCTGAACGGAAGGCCCTTCGGCAGGATTTCCGACAGCAGCGCACGGCCCACGGTGGTGGCCACGAGCTTGGTTTCCTGCGTGAAGGCGCCGGTCTCCTTGTCCTTGACCCACTCGGTCAGGCGCACGCTCACCTTGGCGGTGATCTCGACCACGCCGTTGTCCAGCGCACGCAGCATCTCGGCGAGGTCACTGAAGACCATGCCTTCGCCCTTGCCGTTGATGCGCTCGCGGGTGGCGTAGTACAGGCCCAGCACGACGTCCTGGGACGGCACGATCGACGGTTCGCCGTTGGCCGGGAACAGCACGTTGTTGGAGGCCAGCATCAGCGTGCGTGCTTCCATCTGCGCTTCGATCGACAGCGGCACGTGAACGGCCATCTGGTCGCCGTCGAAGTCGGCGTTGAAGGCGGCGCAGACCAGCGGGTGCAGCTGGATGGCCTTGCCTTCGATCAGCACCGGCTCGAACGCCTGGATGCCCAGGCGGTGCAGCGTCGGGGCGCGGTTCAGCAGGACGGGGTGCTCCTTGATCACCTCTTCCAGGATGTCCCAGACCACCGGCGTGCCGGATTCGACTTCCTTCTTGGCAGCCTTGATGGTGGTGGCGATGCCCATCGCCTCCAGGCGCGAGAAGATGAACGGCTTGAACAGCTCGATCGCCATCAGCTTGGGCAGGCCGCACTGGTGCAGCTTCAGCGTCGGGCCGACCACGATGACCGAACGGCCAGAGTAGTCGACGCGCTTGCCCAGCAGGTTCTGACGGAACCGGCCGCTCTTGCCCTTGATCATGTCGGCCAGCGACTTGAGCGCACGCTTGTTGGCACCCGTCATCGCCTTGCCGCGACGGCCGTTGTCCAGCAGCGAATCCACCGCCTCCTGCAGCATGCGCTTCTCGTTGCGCACGATGATCTCGGGCGCCTTCAGCTCCAGCAGCCGCGCCAGGCGGTTGTTGCGGTTGATGACGCGGCGGTACAAGTCGTTCAGGTCGGAGGTCGCGAAGCGGCCGCCGTCCAGCGGCACCAGCGGACGCAGGTCCGGCGGCAGCACCGGCAGCACTTCGAGCACCATCCAATGGGGCTTGATGCCGCTCTTCTTGAAGGCTTCCATCACCTTGAGGCGCTTGGAATTCTTCTTGATCTTGAGCTCGGAGCCGGTCATGTCGTTGCGGATCTTGTCGATCTCAACGTCCAGATCCATTTCCTCGAGCAGCTTGCGGATGCCCTCGGCGCCCATCATCGCCACGAATTCGTCACCGAACTCGATGCGCTTGGCCTCGTAGTCGTCCTCGCTCATGATCGAGAACTTCTTCAGCGGCGTCATGCCCGAGTCCACGACCACGTAGGCTTCGAAGTACAGCACGCGCTCGATGTCGCGCAGCGTCATGTCGAGCACGAGGCCCAGACGCGACGGCAGCGACTTCAGGAACCAGATGTGCGCGCAGGGCGCCGCCAGGTCGATGTGACCCATGCGCTCGCGGCGCACCTTGGTCTGTGTGACCTCGACGCCGCACTTCTCGCAGATCACGCCACGGTGCTTCAGGCGCTTGTACTTGCCGCACAGGCACTCGTAGTCCTTGATGGGACCGAAGATCTTGGCGCAGAACAGGCCGTCACGTTCGGGCTTGAAGGTGCGGTAGTTGATGGTCTCGGGCTTCTTCACCTCGCCGAACGACCACGAACGGATCTTTTCCGGGCTGGCCAGCCCGATGCGGATCGCGTCGAAGTGTTCGTCGGGGGTGAATTGCTTGAAAAGGTCGAGTAGTCCCTTCATGCATCTGCTCCTTAGTTCTTTTCCAGCTCAATGTCGATGCCAAGGGAACGGATTTCCTTGACCAGGACATTGAAGGATTCCGGCATGCCGGCCTCGATGGCGTGTTCGCCCTTGACGATGTTCTCGTACACCTTGGTGCGGCCGTTGACGTCGTCGGACTTGACGGTCAGCATTTCCTGCAGGATGTACGAAGCACCGTAGGCTTCCAGCGCCCAGACTTCCATTTCGCCGAAGCGCTGGCCGCCGAACTGCGCCTTGCCGCCCAGCGGTTGCTGGGTGACCAGGCTGTACGGGCCCGTGGAACGCGCGTGCATCTTGTCGTCCACCAGGTGGTGGAGCTTCAGCACGTGCATGTAGCCCACGGTCACGGGGCGCTCGAAGGCCTCCCCGGTGCGTCCGTCGTGCAGCGTGGCCTGCGTGCGGGTGGGGGTCAGTCCCTTGCGGGCGGCGATGTCGTCCGGGTAGGCCAGCTTCAGCATGCCGCGGATCTCTTCCTCGGCGGCACCGTCGAACACGGGCGTCGCGAAAGGCACGCCGTGCTTCAGGTTCTCGGCCATCTCGAGCACTTCGTCGTCGCTCAGCGACTCGATCTGCTCGGTCTTGCCACCGCTCTGGTTGTAGAGCTCGTCGAAGAACTTGCGCAGTTCCGCGACGCGTGTCTGCTGCTGCAGCATGTCGCCGATGCGCTGCCCGATGCCCTTGCCGGCCCAGCCCAGGTGCACTTCCAGAACCTGCCCGACGTTCATGCGCGAAGGCACGCCCAGCGGGTTCAGGACGATGTCGACCGGCGTGCCGTCGGTCATGTAGGGCATGTCCTCGATCGCGGTGATCTTGGAAACCACGCCCTTGTTGCCGTGACGGCCTGCCATCTTGTCGCCCGGCTGCAGGCGGCGCTTGACGGCCAGGTACACCTTGACCATCTTGAGCACGCCCGCGGGCAGCTCGTCGCCCTGCGTCAGCTTCTTGCGCTTCTCCTCGAAGGCGAGGTCGAAGCTGTGGCGAGTCTGGTCGAGGCTGTTCTTGATGCTCTCGAGCTGATTCGCCACTTCGTCATCCGCGGGGCGGATGTCGAACCAGTGGAAGCGCTCGATCGAGGCCAGGTACGGCTTGTCGATCTTCGTGCCCTTGGCGATCTTCTGGGGGCCGCCATTGGCGACCTTGCCCATCAGCAGCTTCTCGATACGGTCGAAGGCGTCGCCCTCGACGATGCGGAGCTGGTCGTTCAGGTCCAGGCGGAAGCGCTTCAGCTCGTCGTCGATGATCTGCTGGGCGCGCTTGTCGCGCTGGATGCCTTCACGGGTGAAGACCTGCACGTCGATCACGGTGCCGTTCGTGCCCTGGTCCACGCGCAGCGACGTGTCCTTCACGTCGGAAGCCTTCTCGCCGAAGATGGCGCGAAGCAGCTTCTCTTCCGGTGTCAGCGTGGTCTCGCCCTTCGGCGTGACCTTGCCCACCAGCACGTCGCCGGGGTTGACCTCGGCGCCGACGTACACGATGCCCGACTCGTCCAGGCGAGCCAGTTGCTGCTCGCTCAGGTTCGGGATGTCGCGCGTGATCTCTTCGCTGCCCAGCTTGGTGTCGCGGGCCATGACCACCAGTTCCTCGATGTGGATCGAGGTGTAGCGGTCGTCGGCGACGACGCGTTCGCTGATGAGGATCGAGTCCTCGAAGTTGTAGCCGTTCCAGGGCATGAAGGCGACCATCATGTTCTGGCCGAGCGCGAGCTCGCCCAGATCGGTGCTGGCGCCGTCGGCCACCACATCACCCTTGCCCACCTGATCGCCACGCTTGACGATGGCGCGCTGGTGGATGTTGGTGTTCTGGTTGGAACGCTGGTACTTGATCAGGTTGTAGATGTCGACGCCGACTTCGCCCGCAACCGTCTCGTCGTCGTTGACGCGAATGACGATGCGGTTGGTGTCGACGTAGTCCACCGTGCCGCCGCGGCGTGCGGTGACGACGGTGCCCGAGTCGACCGCAGCGACGCGTTCGACACCGGTACCCACGAGCGCCTTTTCGGGGCGAAGGGTCGGCACGGCCTGGCGCTGCATGTTGGCGCCCATCAGTGCGCGGTTGGCGTCGTCGTGCTCCAGGAACGGAACGAGCGATGCCGCCACCGACACGATCTGCGCCGGTGCCACGTCCATGTACTGGACGCGCTCGGGCGACAGCAGCACGGATTCACCCTTTTCGCGGGCCGACACCAGTTCGTCGATCAGGCGGCCGTCTGCGTCGAGCGAGGCGTTGGCCTGCGCGATCACGTACTTGCCCTCCTCGATGGCCGAGAGGTAGTCGATCTGGTCGGTGACCTTGCCGTCCATCACGCGACGGTAGGGCGTCTCGAGGAAGCCGTACTCGTTGAGCTGAGCGAACAGCGCCAGCGAGTTGATCAGGCCGATGTTCGGGCCTTCCGGCGTCTCGATCGGGCACACGCGGCCGTAGTGGGTCGGGTGCACGTCGCGCACTTCGAAACCGGCACGCTCGCGGGTCAGGCCGCCCGGGCCCAGGGCCGAGACACGCCGCTTGTGCGTGATCTCGGACAACGGGTTGGTCTGGTCCATGAACTGCGAGAGCTGGCTCGCCCCGAAGAACTCCTTCAGCGCCGCGGAGATCGGCTTGGAGTTGATCAGGTCGTGCGGCATCAGGGCTTCGGTCTCGGCCTGGCCCAGACGCTCCTTGACAGCCTTCTCGATGCGGGCGAGGCCCGAGCGGTACTGGTTTTCGGCCAGTTCGCCCACGCAACGCACGCGGCGGTTGCCGAGGTGGTCGATGTCGTCGACATCGCCGTTGCCGTTGCGCAGATCCACGAGGATCTTCACGACGTCGAGGATGTCCTCGTTGGACAGCGTCATCGCGCCTTCGGGCACGTCGCGGCCGACGCGCGCATTGAACTTCATGCGGCCGACGCGGCTCAGGTCGTAGGTGTCGGCGCTGTAGAACAGGCGATGGAACAGCGCCTCGACGGCGTCTTCCGTCGGCGGCTCGCCGGGGCGCATCATGCGGTAGATGGCAACGCGGGCCGCGAGCTGGTCAGCGGTCTCGTCGATCGCCAGCGTCTGGCTGATGTAGGCACCCTGGCTGAGCTCGTTCGTGAACAGGCACTGCAGGTCCTTGATGCCGGCGACGCGCAGCTTCTTGAGCAGCGCCTCGGTCAGCTCTTCGTTGGCCTTGCACAGGATCTCGCCGGTGTCCGGATCGACCATGTTGCGGGCAACGATGCGGCCGACGAGGAAATCCTCGGGCACCGACACGAAACCGGTGCCGGTCTGCTCGAGCTGGCGCACGTGGCGCGCCGTGATGCGCTTGTCCTTCTCGACGACGACGTTGCCGTCCTTGTCGGTCAGGTCGAAACGCGCCACTTCACCCTTCAGACGCTCGGAAACGAACGCCATCTGGGCGCCCGTGTCCATCAGCTTGAAGCTGTCGTTGTGGAAGAAGTGGCTGAGGATGGCTTCCGGATTCAGGCCGATGGCCTTCAGCAGGATCGTGACCGGCATCTTGCGGCGACGGTCGACGCGGAAGTACAGGATGTCCTTCGGGTCGAACTCGAAGTCCAGCCAGGAACCGCGGTACGGGATGATCCGAGCGCTGAACAGGAGCTTGCCGGAGCTGTGCGTCTTGCCCTTGTCGTGCTCGAAGAACACGCCCGGGCTGCGGTGCAGCTGCGAAACGATCACACGCTCGGTGCCGTTGACGATGAAGGAGCCGTAGTCGGTCATCAGGGGCACTTCGCCCATGTAGACCTCCTGCTCCTTGATCTCCTTGACGACCTTCTGCGGATGCGATTCGCGGTCGTAGATGATCATCTGCAGCTTCGCGCGCACGGCGGCCGCGAAGGTCAGGCCGCGCTGCTGGCATTCGCGCACGTCGAACGGCGGCTTCGCGATGTTGAATTCGATGAACTTCATTTCCACGAACCCGTTGTGGGACGTGATCGGGAACGCGGACAGGAACGCCGCCTGCAAGCCTTCGGGCTTGCGCTGCTGTGGCGGTACGTCCTTCTGAAGGAAGGCGATGTAGGACTCCTGCTGCATGGTGAGCAGGTAAGGGACCTTGAGCACGCTCTCGCGCTTTCCGAAGCTCTTGCGAATACGCTTGCGCTCGGTGTAGCTGTAGGACGGGGATGCTTGCGCCATTGAACTCTCCGTGTCGAGAACCGTCGCCTGGCCTTGGCAACGCATTCATCGGCGACTGGCTACTCAGGTGTTGCACCTGAGGCTTGGTGGCAGGCCACTACCTGCCGCTGGCGGACAACCCCGGCATTGCACCGGAGCCCGACCAAACCCGTTCCCTGCAGTCGGATCAGAGAACACTTGCAAAGGCGGCACGCCGTCCTTGCAGGTGCTCCCCGGGGGCCGAAACCCCAGAGGAGCGACTGCCTTACTTGACTTCGGCCTTGGCGCCGGCGTCGAGCAGCTTCTTCAGCGCGGCTTCCGCGTCGGCCTTCGGAATCGCTTCCTTCACGGCCTTCGGAGCGCCGTCGACCAGGTCCTTGGCTTCCTTCAGGCCGAGGCCCGTCAGTTCGCGCACGGCCTTGATGACGGACACCTTGTTGGCGCCGGCTTCGAGCAGCATCACGTTGAATTCCGTCTTCTCTTCCACGACGGCAGCGGCAGCGCCGCCAGCGCCGGCAGCCGGAGCGGCCATGGAAGCGGCGGACACGCCGAACTTCTCTTCAATGGCCTTGACCAGGTCATTGAGTTCCATCACGGTCATGCTGTCCATCGCGGACAGGAAAGCGTCTTTGTCGAATGCCATTTGAATTACCTATGTATCGATGAATGTCTGGAAACAGGATGCTCTGATCGCGGCGCTTATGCGGCGGCGGGGGCTTCTTCGGCCACCGCTCCACCACCACGCTGCTCGGCCAGGGCTGCCAGAACGCCGGCCATCCGCTGGATGGGCGACTTCAGCAGGCCAGCCACCTGGGAGATCAGCACTTCGCGGCTCGGGATGGCCGCCAGGGCCTTGACCCCGTTGGCATCCAGCGCCTTGCCCGCGAAGGCTCCACCCTTGATGATCAGCTTGTCGTTGGTCTTGGCGAAGTCGGTGATGACTTTCGCCGCAGCCACGGCATCTTCGGAAAAACCGTAGATCAGCGGACCGACCATGACCTCCGAGGCCACTTCGAATGGCGTGCCGGCGACGGCGCGACGGGCAAGCGTGTTCTTCAGCACGTGAAGGTACACGCCCTTGTCGCGCGCCTGACGGCGCAACGCATCCATGTGGGCCACGGTGAGGCCACGATACTCGGCCACGGCGAGGGTCTGGGACCGTGCAGCTTGCGCCGACACGTCCGTTACCACGGCTGCCTTCTCGTTGCGATTGAGACTCAAGGTCTGCTCCTCACGAAACGTGCGTCACGGGCGAACCCGCTTCGCACACCAGTTTCAGCGACCTTCCGTTTCCAGTCGTCCATCGGACTTCCTTCACGGCGGGACCGCCATCTGCGCTGGCGATTAAGGAACTTGCGTTCCACCAGCGGTCTTCGATGACCCGGGCAGCTTGCGCCACCCGGCCCACCAAATCTTGTTGCCTGTGCGTCAGGCGGCTGCCTGCTGCAGGGTCTGGGTGTCCACGCGGACACCGATGCCCATCGTCGACGAAACCGCGACCTTGCGCAGGTAGATGCCCTTGCTGCTGGCCGGCTTGGCCTTGTTCAGCGCATCGATCAGCGCGCGCAGGTTGCCGGTCAGCTTGTCGGAGTCGAACGAGCGACGGCCGATCGTGCCGTGCACGATGCCGGCCTTGTCGACGCGGAACTGCACCTGACCGGCCTTGGCGTTGCGGACTGCCTGTGCGACGTCCGGCGTCACGGTGCCGACCTTCGGGTTCGGCATCAGGCCGCGCGGGCCCAGGATCTGGCCCAGCGTACCGACCACGCGCATGGTGTCCGGCGATGCGATGACGACATCGAAGTCCATCTTGCCGGCCTTGATGTCGGCGGCGAGGTCGTCCATGCCGACGATGTCGGCACCGGCGGCCTTGGCTTCCTCGGCCTTGGCGCCCTGGGCGAACACGGCCACGCGCTTGGTCTTGCCGGTCCCGTTGGGCAGCACGACGGCGCCACGGACGACCTGGTCGGACTTGCGTGCGTCGATGCCGAGCTGCACCGACACGTCGATGGATTCATCGAACTTGGCGGTGGCGCATTCCTTGACGATGGCCAGGGCCGCGTCGATGGCGTACAGCTTGTTGCTGTCGACCTTGCCCACGAAGGACTTGGCTTTCTTGGTCAGCTTGGTCATGCTCAGACTCCTTCGACCGTGATGCCCATCGAGCGGGCCGAGCCGGCGATGGTCTTCACCGCGGCGTCGAGGTTGGCGGCGGTGAGATCCTTGACCTTGGTCTTGGCGATCTCTTCCAGCTGCTCACGGGTGACCTTGCCCACCTTCTCGAGGTGCGGCTTGCCGGATCCCTTGTCGATCTTGGCGGCCTTCTTCAGCAGCACGGTCGCCGGGGGCGACTTCAGCACGAAGGTGAAGGACTTGTCCGCGAAGGCCGTGATGACCACGGGCAGCTTCAGGCCGGGTTCGATGCCCTGCGTCTGGGCGTTGAACGCCTTGCAGAACTCCATGATGTTCAAGCCGCGCTGACCCAGCGCCGGACCGATCGGGGGCGAGGGGTTGGCCTTGCCGGCCGGGACCTGCAGCTTGATGAAGCCGACGATCTTCTTTGCCATGAATGGCTCCTGTTCGAGTTCAAGCGCCGGCCGAAGCCAGCTCCTCGGTAATCAGCCCAACTTTCAGAGCGGCGCGCCGGGGCTGCGGCGGCGCGCCGTGAGACTCAGACCTTCTCGACCTGCGCGAAGTCCAGTTCCACCGGCGTCGAACGGCCGAAGATGGTGACCGAGACGCGGACCTTGGACTTCTCGTAGTTGACTTCCTCGACAGCGCCGTTGAAGTCCGTGAACGGGCCTTCCTTGACGCGGACAAGTTCGCCGACGATCCACTCGACCTTGGGCCGGGGCTTGTCGACGCCTTCCTGCATCTGGTTGACGATCTTCATGACCTCGGCTTCGGAGATCGGGGCGGGGCGGTTGCGCGCGCCGCCGACGAAGCCGGTGACCTTGCTGGTGTGCTTGACCAGGTGCCAGGACTCGTCGTCCATTTCCATCTCGACCAGCACGTAGCCGGGGAAGAAGCGACGCTCGGTGACGGACTTCTTGCCGTTCTTGAGCTCGACGACTTCCTCGGTCGGCACCAGGATGCGGCCGAACTTCGAGTGCATGCCCGCTCGCTCGATGCGCTCGCGGATGTTGCGTTCGACGGCCTTTTCCATGCCCGAGTAGGCGTGGACCACATACCAGCGCATGTTGGTCGGCGTGACGGGCGCGGCAACGGCTTCAGGCACTGGAGCTTCGGAGGCGGAGGATGTATCTGCGGTATCGGTCATGTCGGGTTCCTCAGCGCCAGCCCAGGATCAGGTCGTACAGCAGCCATTCCAGGGTCTTGTCGGTGGTCCACAGGAACAAGGCCATCACGAAGACGAAGGCGAAAACGTAGCCGGTCATCTGCAGCGCTTCCTTGCGGCTGGGCCAGACGACCTTCTTGACTTCCTTGACCGAGTCACGGCCGAAGCCGATCAGCTGCTTGCCGGGCTCCGAGATGAAGAAGACGGCGACCGAAGCAGCCAGCAGGGCGAGCAGCGCCAGCACGCGCAGCCACAGGCTCTGCTGGGACAGCAGATAGAACGCCGCCACGCCGCCGACCAGCAGCACGGCCGCAGCAGCGAGCTTGGCCTTGTCGGCGCCGGTCGATACGGTCTCGACTTGGGGGTGGGTGGACATCGTCAATGGTTTCCTGCGGCGTTCCTGTCGAACCAGCCCTGCATCACAGAGCAGCAAGGCCCGCCAAGCTTTTTCGGAGCTTGCGGGCCGTCATGTCAAGCCGCCGATTGCCCCGGTCCGCATGCGGGACCGGGTGGCAGGGGCAGAGGGGATCGAACCCCCGACCTTCGGTTTTGGAGACCGACGCTCTGCCAGTTGAGCTATGCCCCTGCGGCTGAACTATCAAATCAGGCGATGATCTTGGCAACGACGCCGGCGCCGACGGTACGGCCGCCTTCGCGAATCGCGAAACGCAGGCCTTCTTCCATCGCGATCGGGTTGATCAGCTTGACCGTGATGCTGACGTTGTCGCCAGGCATCACCATTTCCT
>CAJAES010000031.1 GCA_903938815.1 uncultured beta proteobacterium | reverse complement strand
GGCACGCCGAACTGTTCGGCCAGGAAGGCCAGCAGCCGGGCGGTGGCCTTGCCGTCCTCGGGCGCGGCTGCAATCTGCACCTGCAGGCGCCCGGCCATCACGCGCCCGAAGGCATCGCGACGGGCGCCCGGCTTGCCCTGCAGTTCCAGCAGGAGGTCGTCGCCGTCCCAGCGCCAGTGCGGGGCCTCGGCGCCGCTCAAGCCGATGCCACGAAGACGGCGAACCAGCGCCGCTCGTCGGTCCACAGCCGCGTGCCGCGGAATCCGGCGTCATGCAGCAGGGCTGCGAAGTCATCGGGCCGGTACTTGCAGGAGTTCTCGGTGTGGATGCGTTCACCCGCCTCGAACCGCCGCTCGCCCCCGCGCCAATGCACCACCTGCGGGGAGCGTGCCACCAGATGCATCTCGATGCGCGAACGTACCGGCTCGAAGGCGGCCACGTGCTGCCACTGCGCGGGGTCGAAATCCGCCCCCAGCAGGGCGTTCACGTTGCGCAGCAGGTTCAGGTTGAAGGCGGCCGTGACGCCGAGCGCGTCGTCGTAGGCGGCGTCGAGCACGGCCTTGTCCTTGACCAGGTCCACACCGATCAGCAGCTTGCCGCCGTCGCAGGCGGCGTGCACCTGGCGCAGGAAGGCCAGCGCTTCATCGGGGTCGAAATTGCCGATGCTCGAACCGGGATAGAACAGGGTGCGCGGCCCCGGCAGTACAGCTGGCGGCAGCGTCAGCGCCCTTGAGAAGTCCATGCCGAGACCCAGCATCGGCAGCGCCGGGTGGGCCTGCTGCAGGCGCGCGAGCGACTGGCGCAGGAACTCCACCGAGATGTCCACGGCCACGTATTGCGAGGGCTGCAACGCACCGAAGAGCCCGGCGGCCTTGGCGCAGTTGCCCGCGCCCAGGTCCACGAGCGGGCGCGCGGTGCCGCAGGCCTCGGCCACGGCGGCGGCGTTGGCCTCGAGGATCGACGCTTCCACTCGCGTGGGGTAGTACTCGTCGAGCAGCGTGATCGCGTCGAACAGGCACGAGCCCAGCGGGCCGTAGAGGAACTTGGGGGCCACGTGGGCATGGGGGGCCAGCAGACCCTGCACCAGTTCGTCGCGGACAGCGGCCGCGTCGGGTTCGAACAACTGCAGGAAGGCCGGCGCGGGTGGGTTCGGCATGCGGCTCACTGTAGCAGCGCAATTCGGTTGTAATCGTGGGCTACCGAACAGTCCCTGGAGTTCCTCATGTCCCTTCCCCGTCCGCCCCGTCTGCTTCAGGCCCTGATCTGCTGCACGCTGCTGGCTTTCGGCGCCCACGCCGCTGCGCAGGCGGTGCTGCGCGTGACCACCATTCCCGAGGAAGCCGCCACGGAGCAGATCCGCAAGTTCACGCCGCTGGCCAGCTACCTCGAGAAGCAGCTCGGCATGAAGGTCGAGTTCACGCCCGTGAGCGACTACCCAGCCGCGGTGGAGTCGCTGGTGAACAAGAAAGTGGACGTGGTCTGGTTCGGCGGGTTCACGTTCGTGCAGGCCAACCTGCGCTCGGGCGGCAAGATCATCCCGATCGCGCAGCGCGAGGAGGACACCCGCTTCCAGTCGGTCTTCATCGCCAAGACGGACTCCGGCATCAAGACCCTGGCCGACATGAAGGGCCGCCAGGTGAGCTTCGGTTCCCAGAGCAGCACCTCGGGCCACCTGATGCCCCGCAGCTTCCTGCTGCAGGCCAACATCAACCCCGAGAAGGACTTCAAGCGCATCGCGTACAGCGGCGCGCACGACGCCACCATCGCCTCGGTCGTGAGCGGCAAGGTCGACGCCGCAGCGCTCGACATCACGGTCTGGCGCAAGTTCGTCGCCGAGAACAAGGTCGACACCAAGGCCGTCGACGTGTTCTTCACCACCGCGCCGTACTTCAACTACAACTGGTCGGTGCACGCCGACATGCCCGCCGATCTGCGCGAGAAGCTCAAGAAGGCATTGCTGGACCTGAGCCCCGCCACGCCCGAAGGCAAGGAGATCCTGCAGCTCAACCGCGCCACGCGCTACATCCCCACCACCCCTGAGAACTACAAGGGCCTGGAAGGCGCCGCGCGCAGCGCAGGGCTGCTGTAAGCGCCCCGGATGCAGGTCCAGCTGCGCGGCATATCCGCCCGCCACCCGGCGGCGCGCGCGGGTGCGCCGGCTGCCCTCGGGCCGATCGACCTCGACGTCCGCGCCGGCGAGCACGTGGCCGTGATCGGGCCGTCGGGCGCCGGCAAGACCACGCTGCTGCAGGTGATGGCCTGCGCCCTGAAGCCCGACGCCGGCCGTGTCGAGCTGGACGGCACCGATGTCTGGGCCCTGCCGCGCCCGGCGCTGCAGCGCCTGCGCGGCAGGCTGCTGCTCGCGCCGCAGGTCCCGCCTCTGCCACCCCGGCAACGTGTCGTGACGTCCGTGCTGGCGGGCCGCCTGCCAGCCATGACCCTGGGCGCGAGCCTGCGCTCGCTGTTCTATCCCTCGGACATCCCGGCCGCGCACGCTGCGCTGGCGCGCTTCGACCTCGCTGACAAGCTCTTCGAGCGCGTGGACCGCCTGTCGGGCGGCGAGCGCCAGCGCGTCGGTCTGGCGCGCGCGCTGCTGGCGCCTGCCAGCCTGTGGCTGGTCGACGAGCCGCTCTCCGCCCTCGACCCCACGCGGTCGCAGCAGGCCGTGGCCACGCTGATCGACGCGGCGCGCGAGGGTGGCCGCACGCTGATCGCCACCCTGCATCAGGTGGACGTTGCCCTGGCCCGGTTTCCCCGCATCGTCGGGCTGCGCGACGGCCGCCTGGCCTTCGACCTGCCGGCCGCTGACGTGACGCGCGAGCGGCTGACCCGGCTGTATGCGCAGCACGAGCACGAGTTGCTCGGCGCGCCCCCGAAAGGCGACGAGCCCGATCAAGCCACCGCCCCGGTGGCCCTGCACTGCAGATGAGCACCGCCGCGCCGGCACGCGACCCGGCCTGGCTGGGCCGCGCCTTCTGGCTCACGGCTGCCGTCGTGCTGCTGTGGCCTCTGGGCGTGGCCACCGAGTTCAGGCCGTGGGTTCTGGTCGAGCCCGACAACCTGCGCGTGAGTGCGCAGTTCATCGGCAGCTTCTTCCCGCTGGCGCACGGCGGCGAGTTCCTCGCGATGGTGGCCCGCGAGACCTGGCGCACCGTGGCCATCGCCACCGTCGGCGTGACACTCGCCCTGGGCGTGGCCATCCCCCTGACGCTGCTGGCCACGCGCGTCCTGTCGGTCTCGGCACTCTCGGGCCGCATGGCGCGGGTGCCGGCCGGGCTGCGGCAGGCAGCACGCTGGGCGCTGATCGTCCTGCGATCCATTCCTGAACTGGTGTGGGCGCTGGTGTTCGTTCGCGTCGTGGGCCTCGGCCCCACGGCCGGGGTGCTGGCGATCGCGCTCACCTACGGCGGGATGCTGGGCAAGGTGTATGCCGAGATCCTGGAATCAGGCGACACGCACGCTTCCACCACGCTGCTGCGCAATGGCAGCGGGCGGCTGCAGGCCTTCTTCTACGGCCTTCTGCCCAGCAGCGCCGCCGAGCTCACCAGCTACACGGTGTACCGCTGGGAATGCGCGATCCGCTCGTCGGTGGTGCTGGGCTTCATCGGTGCCGGCGGCCTGGGCCAGCAACTCGACAACTCCATGAAGATGTTCAACGGCGGCGAAGTGGCAAGCATGCTGCTGGTCTTCATCGGGCTGGTGGCCCTGGCCGATCGGGTGAGCGCCGGCCTGCGGCGCGCGCTGGGCTGACACGGCATGAACCGCCAGGCCGCCAACAGCCCCCACAGCCTGCCGCCGCGGCTCTTCGACGCCCGCTGCCGGGCCTGCTGGTACGCGCTCGGCATCGTGCTGCTGGTGCTCGCCAGCTTCCTCTCGCTCGACCTGAAGTGGGGCGAGTTCCTGTCGCTCGAGGCTGCGCGCAGCATGGGCCGCTTCATCGGCGAGTTCTTTCCGCCGGACCTGAGCCCCGAATTCACCCGGAAGGTGCTGCTCGGCGCCTGGGAAACGCTCGCGATGTCGGCCCTGGGCACACTCCTGGCGGCGGCGGCGGGGCTGG
This sequence comes from uncultured beta proteobacterium, assembly GCA_903938815.1. Taxonomy (GTDB): domain Bacteria; phylum Pseudomonadota; class Gammaproteobacteria; order Burkholderiales; family Burkholderiaceae_C; genus Rubrivivax. The sequence continues at coordinate 139,632 of CAJAES010000031.1, read as the reverse complement.
CGCTGGCGCTGCCCGCGAGCCGGCTGCATGCGGGCCAGCGTGCCCTGGCGCGTTCGCCCACGCGCTGGCTGCTCAACGCGCTGCGCTCCATCCCCGAGCTCGTCTGGGCGGCCCTGCTGCTCATCAGCGCAGGCCTCGGCCCCTTTGCAGGCACGTTGGCCCTGGCACTGCACACGACGGGCGTGCTGGGCCGGCTGTTCGCCGAGGCCATCGAGAACGCGCCGAGCGGCCCGGGTGACGCCCTGCGCGCCCAGGGCGTGCCGCAGGGCCGGGTGTTCCTGTACGCCACGCTGCCGCAGGTGGTGCCGCAGCTCCTGAGCTACACGCTCTACCGCTGGGAAAACAACATCCGCGCGGCCGCCGTGCTGGGCGTGGTGGGCGCGGGTGGCCTCGGGCAGCTGCTGGCCTTCCACATGGGGCTGTTCCAGATGGGCAAGACGAGCACCATCCTGGGTGCGATGCTGCTTCTGGTGGCGATGGTGGATTCGCTCAGCTATGCCAGCCGGCGCTGGATGACCCGGTGAACACGACCGAGCGTTTCCTGATCGCGCTGCTCGTGATCTTCGCGCTGCCATGGGCGGTCTGGCGGCTGGGGCGCACCGATCGCTGGGGGCCGCTGGTGGTGGTGCAGATCGTCACAGGCATCCTGCTCGGCCCCGGCCTGCTGGGCGCGGCCTGGCCGGCGGCCTATGGCGCGGTGTTCACGCCGGACGTCATCCTGGCGCTCAACGGCCTGGCCTGGTGGGCCGTTTCGCTGTTCGTCTTCATCGCCGGTGTCGAGCTCGACCTGCGGCAGGCCTGGCTGCACCGGCGCGAGAGCCTGCTCACCGCCGGCTGCGCGCTGGGCGTGCCGATGGCGCTGGGCGCGGGCGCCGCGCTCGTGCTGCTCACCGGGCCGGGCTGGACAGGGACGCGCGGCGAACCCTGGCAGTTCGTCGCGGGCATCGGCATGGCCTGCGCCGTGACGGCCCTGCCGATCCTCATCCTCTTTCTGGACCGCCTGGGCATCCTGCGCCAGGCGCTGGGCCAGCGGGTGCTGCGCTATGCCAGCCTGGACGACATCGCCATCTGGGCAGTGCTCGCACTGATCCTGATGGACTGGCACCGCGTGGGGCGCCAGGCGGCATTCCTGGTGCTCTTCGCACTCGCCACCTGGGCTTTCAGGCGCCTGATGCAGCGTGTCGGCGAAACCGACCGCTGGCCCCTGGCGCTGGTGTGGCTGACCGCCGTGGCGCTGGCGGCCGACTGGGCCGGCCTGCACTTCATGGTCGGCGCCTTCCTGGCGGGCGTGGTCGTGGACGGCCACTGGTTCGACCAGCGCCACATGGACCAGCTCCGGCACCACGTGCTGCTCGTGATGATGCCGGTGTTCTTTCTCAGCACGGGGCTGCGCACCGACTGGCAGCTGGGCGGGCTGGCCGTGTTCGGGGCCGCGGCGCTGCTGCTGGCGGCCGCCGTGCTGGGCAAGCACCTGGGCACGGCGCTGGCCGGGCGCCTGCTGGGCTGGACGACGAGCGAGGCATGGCTGATCGGGTGGCTGCTGCAGACCAAGGCGCTGATCATGATCATCTTCGCCAACGTCCTGCTGGACCGCGGGATCATCAGCGCGGACACCTTCACCGCGCTGCTGCTCATGGCAGTGGTCAGCACCATGCTGACCATCCCGCAGGCCGAGCCGCTGCTGCGGCGGCTCAGTTCACGGACGTCGAACCCGGCGCCTGCCGATCGGTCGGCGTGAAGAGTTCGCCCACGTCGACCGCATCGAAGTGGTACTGAAGGCCGCAGAACTCGCAGCCCACTTCCACCAGGCCGCGCTCGGCGATCAGTGATTCGCTCTCCTCGCGGCCCAGGCCGCGCAGCATGCCGCCCACGCGCTCGCGCGAGCAGCGGCAGGCGAAGGAAGGCGCGAGCGGCTCGAACCGCCGGACGTCTTCCTCCCAGAACAAACGGCGAAGAATCGTCTGCGCATCCAGCGTCAGCAGTTCCTGCTGCGTCAACGTGGCTGCGAGATGCGCCACGCGGTTGAAGCCCTCGGACAGGCCGATCAGGTCCTCGTTGCGCTCGCCGCCCAGGTTGCCCGCGCCCTCGATGGGCAGGCGCTGGATGAGCAGGCCGGCGGCGATGTTGCCGTCGGCCGCCAGCACGAGGCGGGTGTCGAGCTGCTCCGACTGCAGCATGTAGTGCTCCAGCACCTCGGACAGCTGCTGCAGCGGTTCACCGAGGTCGCCGTGCAGCGCGACCACGCCCTGGTAAGGCTGCTGGCCCGGCAGGCGCTGGTGGGGGTCGAGCGTGATGGCGCAGCGCCCGTTGCCCTGCGCGTTGCACATGGCGCCGAGCTGCGAGCCGGGGGGCACCTCGCCCACCACAGTGGCGGTGCCCCGGAACTCGAGGTCGGGCTGGACCTCGGCCACGGCGAGCTTCACCGGCCCGTCGCCCTGCAACTGCAGCACCAGCGCGCCCTGGAACTTGATGTTGGACTGCATCAGCACGCCGGCGGCGCACATCTGGCCCACCAGCGAAGCGACCTCGGGCGCCCAGGGCTCGCGCGTCGCTCGACGGCGCAGCACCTCCTGCCAGCCATCGGTGAGACGCACGAGCATGCCGCGTACCGGCAGGCCCTCGAACAGGAACTTGTGCAATTCGGACATCAGTCGATCTTCTGCGCCGCGCGGTGACGCGCGGCCTGGTGGACATAGTGGCTGGCCCCGTAAGCCAGCATCTGGAACTGCTCGGGCGTGAGCATGCGCACCACCTTCGCGGGGCTGCCCATGATCAGCGAGCCATCGGGGAATTCCTTGCCTTCGGTGACGAGCGACTTCGCGCCCACCAGGCAGTTGCGTCCGATGCGGGCGCCGTTGAGGACGACGCTCTGGATGCCGATCAGCGAGCCGTCGCCCACCGTGCAGCCGTGCAGCATCACCTGGTGACCCACCGTCACGTCGTCGCCGATGACCATCGGGATGCCGTGGTCGGTGTGCAGCACGCTGCCGTCCTGGATGTTGCTGCGCGCGCCGACGCTGATGAGGTCGTTGTCGCCCCGGATCACCGAGCCGTACCAGACGCTGGCATCGACGCCGAGCCGCACGCGGCCGATCACGGTGGCGCTGTCGGCCACCCAGGCGCCGGCGGCGAGATGGGGTTCGTCCTCGCCGATTCGGTAGATCGCCATCGCGGGCCTCCTATCATCGCCAAAAGCCGAGGATTCTAGGGATGGAGCTCCGTCAGCGTGCGCTGGACCTGCTGCAGGTGGCCGACCCGGCCGCCAAGGCGGCTGCCGTGCGCGCGCTGCAGGCGGACCCGCCGCCGCTGGACGTGCGGGCCGAACTGCAGCCCAGGCAGGCCCTGCCCGGCAGGCCGGCGGCGCCGAGGCTGGTCGACCCCATGGCGCTGCCACGACGCTCGCCCTTCACCACGGCCGGCCGCGCGGCGCTGCTGCACGCCATCGCGCACATCGAGTTCAACGCCATCAACCTGGCGCTCGATGCCGTCTGGCGCTTCCCCGCCCTGCCCGAGGCCTACTACCGCGACTGGCTGCTTGTCGCGGCCGAGGAATCGCTGCATTTCACGCTGCTCGCGCAGCACCTGGCCACGCTCGGCCATGCGTACGGCGACTTCGACGCCCACGACGGCCTCTGGGCCATGACCGAGAAGACCGCCGGCGACCTGACGGCGCGCATGGCCCTGGTGCCGCGCACCCTCGAAGCCCGCGGCCTGGACGCCACGCCCCCGCTGCAGAAGCGCCTGGCGCAGGCGGGCGATGCGCGCGCGGTCGAGATCCTGGACGTGATCCTGAGGGACGAGATCGGCCACGTGGCCATCGGCAACCGCTGGTACCGCTGGTGCTGCGAGCGCGAGTGCCTGGACGCCGGGCCGCACTACGCCGTGCTGGCGGCGCGCTATGGCGCTCCGCGCCTGCGGCCCCCCTTCAACACCGAGGCCCGCCGGGCGGCGGGCTTCACGCCGGCGGAGATCGCGGCGCTGGACACAGGACCCTGAATGCGCATCTTCGTCGCCGGCTTCCAGCACGAGACCAACACCTTCGCCCCCAGCCGTGCCGACTGGGCCGCCTTCGAATCCGGTGCGGGCTACCCGGAGAGCACGCACGGCGAGGCGATGCTGGTGCGCATGGCGCCCACGATGCTGCCCATGGGCGGCTTCATTGCCGCCGCGCGCGAACGCGGCTGGACGCTTCTGCCCTCGCTGTGGGCGGCGGCCACGCCCTCGGCGCACGTCACGCGCGAGGCTTTCGAGCACATCGCCGGCCGCATCGTGGGCGATGCCCGCGCGGGCGGCTTCGACGCCATCTACCTCGACCTGCACGGCGCTGCCGTGGCGGAACACGTGGCCGACGCCGAAGGCGAACTGCTGGAGCGCCTGCGCGCCGTGGTGGGCGATGCCATGCCGCTGGTGGCCAGCCTGGACCTGCACGCCAACGTGACGGCGCGCATGCTGCGCCATGCCAGCGCGATGACGGCCTTTCGCACCTACCCGCACGTGGACATGGCCGAGACCGGCGCGCGCGCCGCGGCGCTGCTGGCGGCCGTCCTGGAACACGGGCCGCTCGCCACGCACCAGGTGCGGCTGCCCTTCCTGCTGCCGCTGAACGCGCAGTGCACGCTGCTCGAGCCCGCGATGCAGCTGTTCGCGGACATAGCCGCCAGCCCGGTGGAGCTCAGCTTCGCGATGGGCTTCCCGGCGGCCGACTTCCCCGAGTGCGGGCCGGTCGTCTTCGGCCACGGGCACGACGCCGCCGCTGTCCGGCAGGCCGTCGAGGCGCTGGCCGGGCGCGCCGTCGGGCTGCGCCCCGCCTGGCGGCTGGAACTGCTGTCGCCCGACGACGCGGTGGCGCGCGCCCTGTCGCTGGCAGCCGCCGCGAGCGCGCCCGTAGTCATCGCCGACACACAGGACAACCCCGGCGCCGGCGGCGACGGCAACACCACCGGCATGCTGCACGCGCTGCTGCGCGCGGGCGCCGGGCGCCGCTGGCCGGGCGGCGTGGCGCTCGGCCTGCTGCACGACCGCGCGGCGGCTGCGGCAGCCCATGCCGCAGGCGTTGGCGCACGGCTCGAACTCTCCCTGGGCCGATCGGTGCGGGCCTTCGACGGCCGCGACACCGACCCGCCCGTGCAGGCACAGGTGGACGTGATCGCGATCAGCGACGGCATCGTGCCCCTGACGGGGCCCATGACGGCGGGCAACACGGCCACGCTCGGCCCCTGCGCGCTGCTGGACGTCGACGGGGTTCGGGTGCTCGTCAGCAGCGCCAAGACGCAGATGCTCGACCTCGGCCTGTACCGTTTCCTCGGCATCGAACCCACCGCGATGCGGGTGCTGGTCAACAAGAGCTCGGTGCACTTCCGCGCCGCGTTCGCGCCGATCGCCTCGCACATCCTGGTGGCGCAGGCGCCCGGCCCCATGGCGGCCGACCCGGCGGACCTGCCCTGGCGCCATCTGCCGACGAATCTGGCGCGCCGGCCCTGAGCCGGGATTTACACTCGCATCGACTTCGTCCATTTCCACAGGAAATCCCATGTCCCTGATCAACAAGCGTCGCTTCCTGAACACCGCCTGCCTGCTGACCGCGGGCCTGCTGATGGCCGCCTGCGGCAAGAAGGCCGAGCCGCCCGCGCCGGCGCCCGTGGCCTCCGCGCCCGCGTCCGCGCCGGCACCCGCCAAGGTGTACGTGGTCGGCACCGACGCCGCCTACGCGCCGTTCGAGAGCCAGAACGAGAAGGGCGAGATCGTCGGCTTCGACATCGACATCGTCACGGCCGTTGCCGCCAAGGCCGGCATCCAGGTGAAGTTCGTCAACACCCCCTGGGAAGGCATCTTCAACGCGCTGGGCCAGGGCGACCGCGACATGGTCGTCTCCGCGGTGACGATCACCGAGGAACGCAAGCAGACGATGGATTTCACCGACCCCTACTTCGACGCGGCGCAGCTGATCGCGGTGAAGGAGACGAGCAAGGTCGCCAAGTTCGCGGACCTGAAGAAGCTCAAGGTGGGCGTGCAGACCGGCACCACGGGTGACGAAGCCGTGAGCAAGCTGCTCGGCAAGACCAACACCAACGTCAAGCGCTTCGAGAGCACCCCGCTCGCGCTGAAGGAGCTCGAAGCCGGCGGCGTGGATGCTGTCGTCGCCGACAACGGCGTCGTCATCCACTATGTCGCCAACAACCCGGGCGGCAAGTTCAAGACCGTCAGCGACAAGGACTTCGTCCCCGAGCAGTACGGCATCGCGCTGAAGAAGGGCAACGCCGAGCTGCTGGCCAAGATGAACGAAGGCCTGAAGGCGATCAAGGCCGATGGCACCTACGACCAGATCTACGCCAAGACCTTCGGCGCCCCGCCGGCGGCGGCGGCCCCGGCCTCGGCCGCGTCCAAGTAAGCCAGGAAGCGAGAGGGAGCGGCGATGGATCTGCGCTGGGAGATCCTCGCCGGCTACGGGCCGCTCTTCGCGAGCGGCCTGTGGATGACTATCCAGCTCACCATCGTCGCCATCGGCGTCGGCATGGTTCTGGGCGTCTTCTTCGGGCTGGTCAGCAGTTCGGCTGACGCACCGGCGCCGAAATCGGCCGGCCTCGCCTGGGGACTCCGGATCGCGCGCTGGTTCACGCTGGCCTATGTGACGTTCTTCCGCGGCACGCCGCTGTTCGTGCAGATCCTGCTGGTGCACTTCGCGCTGATGCCCGCGCTGGTGCACCCCGACCACGGCCTGCTGCTCTCGGGCGAACTCGCCCGCACTTTCCGCCAGGAACACGGCGCGTTCTTCTCCGGCTGCGTGGCGCTGAGCCTGAATGCCGGGGCCTACATCAGCGAGATCTTCCGCGCGGGCATCCAGAGCATCCATCGCGGGCAGGTGCAGGCGGCCTACAGCGTCGGCCTGAACCACGTGCAGGCCATGCGCTACGTGATCCTGCCGCAGGCCTTCCGGCGCATGGTGCCGGCCCTCGTGAACGAGGGCGTCACGCTCATCAAGGACAGCTCGCTCGTCTCGGCCATCGGCCTGGCCGAGCTGGCACTGGCCGCGCGCACGGTGGCGGGCGCGTATTCGCGCTACTGGGAGCCCTACCTGGCGATCTCGGTGCTCTACCTGATCCTGACCCTCACGCTGTCATTGCTGGCCAAGCGCCTGGAAGCGCCGGCCCATCTCAGGGGCCGCTGAAGCCACCCGGCCCGCGCGGCATTCAGGAGCGCCGCCCGCTCAGGGTGCGCTGAAGAAGTACTGCTTCAGGCCGGCCAGGATCATCTCCACCGCGATCGCCGTCAGAACCAGGCCCATCAGTTTCTCGATCGCGGCCACCATCGACGACCCCAGCAGCTTGCGGATGCGGTCGGCCGCCAGAAGCACCGCGCCGGAAACCGCCATGGCCACGGTCAGCGCGCCCATCCAGGTCCACAGGCGCTCGGGCTGGCGCGAGGCCAGCAGCAGCACGGTCGCCATCGCCGAAGGGCCGGCCAGCAGCGGCACGGCCAGCGGGAAGATGAAGGGCTCGCGGCCCTCGGCCGAGGCGTAGACCTCGCCGCCGCTCGCGAACACCATGCGGACCGCGATGATCAGCAGGATCACGCCCCCGGCGACCTCCAGCGAACGCTCGGACAGCCGCATCACCTCCAGGAACCCCTGACCGCCGACCATGAAGACCGCCAGCACGGCGAACGCGATGCTCACCTCGCGCAGCGCGACCACGCGGCGCCGCTGCGGCTCGACCGACTTCAGCACCGAGATGAAGATGGGCAGGCTGCCGAACGGGTCGAGCACCAGCAGCAGCAGCACGAGGGCGGAGACGAAGGTGTGGTCCATGCCGGGATTCTCCGCGAGACCCCACCAGACTGTTGCTTTCGCGCACCATCGGAGGGCCAACACACGGACAAATGCGATGTCGATTGAGGGTTCCCCCGGGGGCCGGGACTAGACTTCCGACACGGATCTCGAGATCCATCGCTTTTCTGTCCATCCAACGAAAGACACCATGCAACGCAAGCTTCTTATCGCCGCAGCGACCGCGCTGGTCGCCGGCTCGGCCTTCGCCCAAAGCACCACCGAGATCTACGGTCGCCTGAACCTGAGCATCGAGCGTCAGGACGCCGGCGGCGCGAAGAACACCGTGGTCCAGGACAACTCGTCGCGCATCGGCTTCCGTGGCACGGAAGACCTGGGCGGTGGCCTGAAGGCCGGCTTCGTGATCGAGCACGGCTTCAGCGCCGACACCGGCTCGGCCGCTGGCACCTTCTGGGGCCGTGAGGCGACGCTGAGCCTGTCCGGCGGCTTCGGCACCCTGCGCGTCGGCAACCTGGCCGCCAGCGCTGCCTACTTCGCCACCGCCGACTACGTGTCGATGCACAACCACGACACGGGCACCTCGTCCGACGCCCTGTACGGCTTCGTGGGCATCATCGGCACGATGAACAACGCGATCTCGTACACGTCCCCCACGTTCTCGGGCGCGAACATCGAAGTCCAGTACGGCATGGACGAGAAGAAGAAGGCCGACAGCCCGCTGTCGATCGCCGCCAACTACGACGCCGGCCCGCTGCACCTCGGCTTCGGCTATGAGTCGTACGACGGCCTGAAGTCGACCGCGGTTCGCGTGCTGTACGAACTCGGCGCGTTCACCGTCGGCGGCTACTACGAAAAGGGCGGCGGCGACGCCAGCTACAACAACATCCGCCTGGCCGGCATGTACGCCATGGGCGCTTCCGAGTTCCACGTGAACTACGGCACCCGCGGCGATACCAACGACATCAATGGCACGGGTGCCAACCAGATGACGCTGGGCTACAACTACAACCTGAGCAAGCGCACGAAGGTCTACGCGTTCTACACGCGCCTGGACACCGACTTCGCCGGCGCCGACTTCAACTCGCTGGCCGTGGGCATCCGCCACAACTTCTGATCCCGAGTGCGCCGCCTCCGGCGGCCACCCCGATCACCCCGAAGCCGGCTCTAGAGCCGGCTTTTTCACGCCCGGGGGTGATGCGCAGCGTGGATCTGCCGCAGGCGCTCGCGTGCCACGTGCGTGTAGATGGTGGTGGTGGAGATATCGGCGTGGCCGAGCAGCATCTGCACGGCGCGCAGGTCGGCGCCGTGGTTGAGCAGGTGCGTGGCAAAGGCATGCCGCAAGGTGTGCGGCGACATCGGCACCGTGATGCCAGCCTGCAGCGCGTATCGCTTGACGAGGTTCCAGGCCATCTGACGCGACATGGGCCCGCCGTGAGCGGTGATGAACAGGGCGTCGCTGGCCTGTCCGCGCAGGATCGCCGCGCGGGCCTCGGCCACGTAGCGCTGTATCCAGTCGCCCGCCACATCGCCGAAGGGCACGAGGCGCTCCTTCGAACCCTTGCCCGTCACCCGGAGCACGCCTTCGGTCAGGCCGACCTGCACGGTCTTCAGGCCCACCAGTTCGCTCACGCGCAGGCCGCTGGCATACATGAGCTCGAACATGGCCCGGTCGCGCAGGCCGCGCGGGGTGCCCTGGTCCGGGGCACCGAGCAGCGATTCCACCTGGGCTTCGGACAGGGTCTTTGGCACGCGCATCGGCGTGCGCGCAGCCAGCAGGCGCAGCGTGGGGTCGGCGTCGAGCAGCCGCTCGCGAAGGGCCCAGCGGTAGAAGCGCCGGAACACCGTGAGCCGCCGGTTGGCGGTGGTAGCGCGGGTGCCGGCATGACGCTCGGTGGCGTAGGCCAGCAGGTCGGACTCAGCAGCCTGCAGCAAGCCGCGCTGCCCGGCGGCAGCCAGCCAGCGGGCCAGCGCTGCCAGGTCGCGCCGGTAAGCGGCAAGCGACAGGGCCGCGAGGCCGTCCTCGAGCCACAGCGCATCGACGAAGCGCTGGATCAGCGCGCCGTCGGGCTGGGCGCTCACTCCAGCTTCAGGCCCTGCTGCGCCACGACCTTCTTGTAGACCGCGAACTCGGCCTTGATCTGCTCGGCGAACTGGGCCGGCGTATTGCCGACGATCAGCGAGCCGGTGGCCTCGATGCGCGCCTTGACGTTCGCATCGGCGATGGCCGTCATGGCGGCGGCGTGGATCTTGTCGATCACGTCTTTCGGCGTGCCCTTGGGCGCCAGCAGGCCGTAGTAGGCCATGCGGTTCACGGGTTCGAGGCCCACTTCCTTGAAGGTAGGCACGTTGGGCAGCACCGCCAGGCGCTGCGGCGCCGCGACGACGATGGGCACCAGACGGTTGTCCTTCACGAAGGGCAGTGCCGACGGCAGGTTGTCGAAGATCACGGGCACCTGGCCGGCCACCACGTCGTTCAGCGCCGGGCCGGCGCCGCGGTACGGGATGTGGGTGATGAAGGTGCCGGACAGGCTCTTGAACAGCTCGGTCTGCAGGTGGCCGATGCCGCCCGTGCCGGAACTGGCGTAGCTGAACTTGCCCGGGTTCTTCTTCACCACGTCGAGGAAGGCCTTGTAGTCCTTGGCGGCGAACGAAGGGTGCACCGCGATCAGGTTGGGCGTCGCGGCGATGTTGATGATGGGCGCGAAGTCGGTGATCGGGTCGTACGGAATCTTCGGGTTGATGGCCGGGTTGGCAGCCGTGGTGGACACGGTGGCCATGCTCAGCGTGTAGCCGTCGGGTGCCGCCTTGACGACTTCCATGGCACCGATGGCGCCGCCCGCACCGGCCTTGTTCTCGACGACGACCGTCTGGCCCAGGGCCTGGCCCATGCGCTCGGCGACGATGCGGGCGATGATGTCCGTGGTGCCGCCCGGGGCGAAGGGCACCACGAGCCGGATCGGCTTGTTCGGGAAGGCCTGGGCCTGGGCCAGGCCAGGCAGTGCGGCCAGGGCGGCGGCGGCCAGCAGGGAGGTCATCGCGAGGCGCTTGTTCATCGGGGCGGTCTCCAAGGGAATTGAACGGATGCGCTGAAATATACCGCCCGGCCTCAACCGACCGGCCCGCCGAGCAGGCCGACCTTCATCTCGGGGTCGGTGGGGCGCGGGCCGATGAAGATGCGCAGCAACGCGGCGTAGAGGTCCACTCCGGCGATGGGCGAGCCCAGCGTCCGGCCGTTGTAGGCAAAGACCAGGCCCTGGCCGGGCAGCCAGTCGAGATCGACGACATCGCCCTTTCGCACCTGGCCGAGGCTGTTCACCATCGCGTCGAATCGCTGCATGCGCTCGGCGAGCGCTGGCAGTTCGGACGCCGGCGTGTTGCGCGCGACGCCCTTGTCGAAGGCCTTGACGAACTCACCGGTGGGCACGTCCTGCAGCATGCGCAGCTGCAGGCGCTTGGCGCCGGTGTCCGCGAGGACGGCCGCGGCCGTGGTGGCTCGGGCGCCGAGGTACAGCCCGGCGGCATAGCCCTTGAGCCAGGCCACGGCGCGCAGGCCCACGCCGTTCAGGCGCAGGGCCTGGCCGCCGACGCGGGCGTCCCGGGCGAAGGTGTAGCCCTCGACCCTGACCTGCGCGTGCACGGGCAGCGCGGCGGAGAGCGCGAGGGCAATGCATTCACGGCGGTTCGGGTGCATGCAGGTTCAACGCGCTGGCACACTCCTGCGATGACCTACGCGCTGGTTTTGCTCCCCGACTTCGTCCTGATCATGCTCGGATTCCTGATCTGCCGGTACACCGCGCTGGGCCGGCCGGTGTGGGAAGCCGCCGAACGGCTGGTGTACTACCTGCTGTTCCCGGCGCTGCTGTTCAGCGCCATCGTGCGCAATCCGCTGCAGCCAGCCGAAGCACTGGCGCTGGCCGGCGCGGGCTGGATCGTCACGGGTGTGGGCATCGCTCTGGCCTACGCGCTGCATCGCTGGCCGTCGGCACCGGCGGGCATGCACGCATCGGGTGCCCAGGTGGCCTTTCGCTTCAACTCCTACGTGGCGCTGGCGGTGGTCGAGCGCGTGGCCGGCGCGCCGGGGCTGGCGTCCATCGCGCTCGTCATCGCGCTCGTGGTGCCGGTGTGCAACGTGGCGGCGGTCTGGCCGCTGGCGCGCCACGGAGGCCAGGGCTACCTGAAGGAGCTGTCGCGAAACCCGCTGATCCTGGCCACGGTGTCGGGCCTGGTGTTCAACCTGCTCGGGCTGCAGTTGCCGGAGCTGGCGGCCACCACGCTCGGCCGCATCGGTGCGGCCGCACTGCCGCTGGGCCTGATGGCGGTGGGCGCGGGGCTGCGCCTGGGCGCGCTGCGCGAGGCCCCGGCACTGGCCGCCGCGCTGCTGTCGATCCGGCACCTGGTGCTGCCTTTGGTGGCCCTGGCGTGCGCCGTGCTGATGGACCTGAGCCCGGTGCAGCAGGCCGTGCTGGTGATCTTCGCGGCCCTGCCCACGGCCTCCAGCGCCTATGTGCTGGCGGTGCGCATGGGCGGCAACGGCGCCTACGTGGCGGGCCTTGTGACGCTGTCGACATTGCTGGGGATGCTGAGCCTGCCGCTGGCGCTGATCGCGCTGGACCTGCTGCGCTGAGAGAACCGCGCGCCAGGCGCGCGGCACCGCGTCCGATCATGGCCTCTGGGCCAGCGCCCATTCGATGTGCTCGCGCACCAGGCCGGTGTCGGCAGCCTCCGACAGAGCTTCATGCAGCGCAGGGTCGCCGGTCTCGCGCCAGGCGTTCCCCAGCGCCACGGCCAGGTTGCGCCGCCAGCGGACGGCGCCGATGCGGCGGATGGCGCTGCCCTGGGTGCGGTCCAGGAACTCGGCCTCCGTCCAGGCCCAGAGCTCGAGCAGTGTCTCGTGCCCGATGCGGACGTCGAAGTCCGGCAGTGTCGACTGCCGCGCGTACTTGTTCCATGGGCAGGCGATCTGGCAGTCGTCGCAGCCATAGATGCGGTTGCCCATCGCCGCCCGGAACTCGGGCGGGATCGGGCCGTCGTTCTCGATCGTCAGGTAGGAAATGCAGCGCCGCGCATCCAGCCGGTAGGGGGCGACGATGGCCTGGGTGGGGCAGGCATCCAGGCAGGCGGTGCAGGCGCCGCAATGGGCGCTCACGGGCTCCGACAGGGGCAGCGGCAGATCGACGTAGATCTCGCCCAGGAAGAACATCGAACCACCCTCCCGGTGAAGGGCCAGCGTGTGCTTGCCGCGCCAGCCCAGGCCGCTGCGCGATGCGAGCTCCACCTCCTGCACCGGCGCGGAATCCGTGAAGACACGGTGGCCGAAGGGGCCGATCTCGGCCGCCAGACGGTCGGCCACGCGCTGCAGACGCTGGCGCAGGACCTTGTGATAGTCCCGCCCGCGGGCATAGACGGAGATGACGGCCTGCGCGGGTTCGGCCAGGCGCCGTGTCTCGGCCGCGGGCCAGTCGGGCGGCGCATCCCGCGGCAGGTAGTCCATGCGCGCGGTGATCACGCGCACGGTGCCCGGCACCAGCTCGGCCGGGCGGGCGCGCATCAGGCCGTGGGCGGCCATGTATTGCATGGAGCCATGGAACCCTGCGGCCAGCCACGCACTCAACCCTGCCTCGGCGGCCGACAGATCCACATCCGCCACCCCGATCTGGGAGAATCCTTCGTGATGCGCCCACTCCTGCAGTTGCTGAACCAGCCGCTGCCCGTCGACGTGATGACGCTCGTGCATGACCCGATTCTAGAAACCCGCCTTCTCCATTGGCCCGACGAGAGCCATTGCGCTGCCTTCGCCGCCCGGCTGGCGGAGAAACCGGGCCTGCACGATGCCTTCCTCGAGTTGCACGGCCCGCTGGGCGCGGGCAAGACCACCTTCGTCCGCCACCTGCTGAGAGCACTGGGCGTGGCCGGGCGCATCAAGAGCCCGAGCTACGCGGTGCTCGAGCCCCATCAGGCCGGCGCGCTGAGCATCTCCCACTTCGACTTCTACCGCTTCGCCGACCCGCGCGAGTGGGCCGACGCGGGCTTTCGGGAGATCTTCGCCGCCCCGGGCCTGAAACTCGCGGAATGGCCCGAGAAGGCCGCCGGCCAGTTGCCGGCGCCCGACCTGCGCCTGACGCTGGCGCCTGCTGTCGACGAATCCCGCAGCGTGCGGGTGGACGCCCTGACGCCGCGCGGCGTGGAACTTCTCGGATGAGGCTGCAACGCCGCAGCCTGCTGGTCCTGCTGCTCACGCCGCCGCTGCTGGCACGCGGCGCCGGCATCGTGGGCGTGCGCATGTGGCCCGCCAAGGACTACACGCGAGTGACCATCGAGTCCGACACCCTGCTCGTGGCCACCCACGCGCTGGTCACAGACCCGCCGCGGCTGGTCATCGATGTGCAGGGCATCGCGCTCGACGCCGGCCTGCGGGAACTGGTGGGCAAGGTGCGGCCCGGCGACCCCTACGTGGCCGCCGTGCGCGTGGGCCAGTACCAGGCCCAGGTGGTGCGCCTGGTGCTGGACCTGAAGCAGCCGGTGCTGCCGCAGCAGTTCACGCTGGAGCCGGTGGCCGCCTATCGGCACCGGCTGGTCTTCGACCTCTACCCCACCGAGGCGCCCGACCCCCTGCTGGCGCTGGTGCGCGAGAAGGAAGCCGCCGAGGCGCTGGCCTCGCAGGCCATCCAGGACGCCCTGGGCGAGCTGATCGCCCGGGTGGACAAGCCCGGCATGCCCCAGCCCGCCGCGCCGCCGCTGCCCGCACCGAAGCCGTCGACCACGCCGCGCCCGCCGCCGCCCATCACGGCCGAGGAAAAGCGCCGCATCGACCGGCTGATCATCGTGGCGCTGGATCCTGGCCATGGCGGCGAGGACCCGGGCGCCATCGGCCCCACCGGCCTGCGCGAGAAGGACGTGGTCCTGGCGATCGCGCTGCAACTGCGCGATCATCTGAACGCGATGCCGGGCATGCGCGCCATGCTCACCCGGGAGGCGGATTTCTTCGTACCGCTCAACGAACGTGTCAACAAGGCGCGTCGCGTGCAGGCCGACCTGTTCGTGTCCATCCACGCCGATGCCTTCACACGGCCGGAAGCGCGCGGCGCCAGCGTCTACGCCCTGTCGACCAAGGGGGCCAGCAGCACGACCGCGCGCTGGATGGCGCAGAAGGAGAACGCGGCCGACCTGGTGGGCGGCGTGAACCTGAAGGTAGCCGACTCACAGGTGATGCGCGCGATGCTCGACATGAGCACCACGGCGCAGATCAAGGACAGCCTGGTGGTCGGACAGGAGGTGCTGCAACGCATCGGCCACGTGGGGCAGCTGCACAAGCGGCGGGTGGAGCAGGCGGGGTTCGCGGTGCTGAAGGCGCCCGAGATCCCGAGCATCCTGGTCGAGACCGCCTTCATCTCGAACCCCGAGGAGGAGGCCCGCCTGCGCGACGAGGACTTCCGGCGCGATCTGGTGGACGCGCTGGCCACCGGCATCCGCCGTTATTTCGCGAAGAATCCGCCGCTGGCCAGGAACCGACCCCTTTGAACCCGACCTCCCAACCCGCGCGCCGGCCCATCCGGGAACTGCCCGACGAACTGGTGAGCCAGATCGCCGCCGGCGAAGTCGTGGAACGCCCGGCGTCCGTGGTGCGCGAGCTCGTCGACAACGCGCTTGATGCCGGCGCCACGCAGATCACCGTGCGCCTGCTGGCGGGCGGCGTGCGCAGCATCACGGTCGAGGACGACGGGCAGGGGATCGCCCCCCACGAGCTGCCGCTGGCACTGAAGCGCCACGCGACCAGCAAGATCGCGAACCTCGAGGAGCTGGAGACGGTGGCGACGATGGGGTTCCGCGGCGAGGCCCTGGCGGCCATCGGCAGCATCGCCGCGATGTCCATCGTCAGCCGCACGGAAGGCGCAGCAATGGCGCAGCGCATGGACGGCCGCAGCGGCGAACTCGAGCCCGCCGCCCGCGCGCGCGGCACCACGGTGGAGGTGCAGGAGCTTTTCTTCAGCACACCGGCGCGGCGCAAGTTCCTCAAGACCGACGCCACCGAGTTCGCGCATGCGCTGGAGGCCGTGCGCCGGCATGCGCTGGCGCGGCCGGACGTGGGCTTCGCCGTCTGGCACGAAGGGCGGCTGGCCGCGCAGTGGCGCGCCGCATCGGCCACCGAGCGCCTGGCCGACGTGCTGGGCAGCGACTTCATCGCCGCCAGCGGAGCCCTCGAGAGCCAGCAGGGCCCGCTGTCGCTGCAGGGGCGCGTGGGCCGTCCCGAAGCGGCGCGCAGCCGGTCGGACCAGCAGTACCTGTTCGTCAACGGCCGCTACGTGCGCGACCGCCTGATCTCGCACGCCGTGCGCGCCGCCTACGAAGACCAGCTGCACGGCAGCCGTCAGCCCAGCTACGTGATCTTCCTGCAGCTGCCGCCCCAGGCCGTGGACGTGAACGTGCACCCGACCAAGATCGAAGTGCGCTTCCGCGATGGCCGCGCAGTGCACCAGGCGGTGCAGCGCGCCGTCGAGGACACCCTGGCGCCGACACGCGCTACCGCAGCGACGGTGGCCGCGAACACGACTGCGATTGGGGCTGGGGATGGCACTGCGCCCCTGACTGGGACCGCGGAGTCGAGCACCACCGTAACGATGCCGGCTTCGACGGACAGCGGCACGCCGTGGTCACCGGCCCAGTCCCGCCCATGGACCGCGTGGCAGCCTTCGCTGGCGCTCCCTGAGCGGGCGCCTTTGCTGGCCTCGGAGCCATCGCCCGCATGGGTGCGGCTGCTGGAGCCATTGCCCGGGACGCCGGTACACGGCGCGGCTGCCGCGTCGGCAGCCGCGGCCGCCCACCACGACTGGCCTCTGGGCCGGGCCGTGGCGCAGATCGGCGGCGTCTACATCCTGGCCGAGAACGCCCAGGGCCTGATCGTGGTGGACATGCATGCCGCGCACGAGCGCATCGTCTACGAGCGCCTGAAGACCGCGCGCGCGCAGGGCGACAGGCTTGCGGCGCAGCCGCTGCTGATCCCCGTGAGCTTTGCCGCCACCGACGCCGAGATGGCCACCGCCGAAGCGGAAGCCGCGACGCTGCAGGCGCTGGGCCTGGACCTGAGCCCGCTGGCGGCGCGCACGCTGGCCGTGCGCAGCCGCCCCGCCGCGCTGCCCGATGCCGATGTGGCCGAGCTGGCACGCTCGGTCCTGGCCGACCTGGCCGAGCACGGCGCGAGCCGCGTAGTGCAGCGCGCCGAGCACGACATCCTGGCCACGATGGCCTGCCACGGCGCGGTGCGTGCCAACCGGCGGCTGAACCTGGAAGAGATGAACGCCCTGCTGCGCGACATGGAAGCCACCGAGCGCGCCGACACCTGCAACCACGGCCGCCCCACGTGGCGACAGCTCACGATGCGCGAGCTCGACGCGCTGTTCCTGCGCGGCCGCTGAATTGGGCAGCCGAGGGCTGACAATACCGACCCCATGAGACCCGAAGACACCCCAGGCAACCTGTTCGTCGTGGCCGCGCCCAGCGGGGCCGGCAAGTCCAGCCTCGTGAAGGCGCTGCTGCAGCTCGATTCACGGCTGGCGGTATCGGTGTCGCACACCACTCGCGCACCGCGCGGCCAGGAGCAGCACGGGCGCGAATACTGGTTCATCGACGAACCGTCGTTCCGCACGATGGCCGAGCGCGGCGAGTTCTTCGAATGGGCCGAGGTGCACGGCAACCTGTACGGCACCTCGCGCACCGCCATCGAGGCGCGGCTCGAGGGCGGCGACGACGTCGTCCTCGAGATCGACTGGCAAGGCGCCGTCCAGATCAAGCGCATCTTCCCGCACGCGGTGCTGATCTTCATCCTGCCGCCGAGCTGGGAAGAGCTCAGGCAGCGCCTGCTGCGGCGTGGCGAAGACGGCCCGGAGACCATCGCCACGCGCATGGTGAATGCCCGCGAAGAGGTCGCCCAGGCCCGGCACTTCGACTTTGTTATCATCAACGGCTTGTTCGAGACGGCGCTGTTCGACCTGAAGACGGTCGTTCATTCCCAGCGCCTCAAGTACGCTGCACAGTTGCGACACGGCTCGCAGGTGTTCGCGGCGCTTGGACTCAGCTGACCCAGGAGCACGGCCCATGGCACGCATCACCGTTGAAGACTGTCTGAATCGCATCCCCAACCGCTTCCAGCTCGTGCTGGCGGCAACCTACCGCGCCCGCATGCTGAGCCAGGGTCACGCGCCGAAGGTCGAGACCAAGAACAAGCCCGGCGTGACCGCGCTGCGCGAGATCGCCGCTGGCGAGATCGGCATCGAGATGCTGAAGAAGGTTCCGGTCTAAACCGGTTCGCCTTCCTGCCACGGGCGCCCTCGGGCGCCCGTTGTCATTTCTGTGGCCTGAGGGCGATCATTCCCACCCCAGCCGCCTCAGGGCGTCCGTCGGCGCCTCGCCCGCCGAACCCGCGTTCAGGGGCGGCGCGCCACCAGCCCGATGAGCGCCGAGCGTCCGTGGTGGCCACTGCCTTCGGCCACATCGGCTTCGTACTCGGTCAGCGTCACGATCTCCAGCGTCGGGAAGGCGCCGCGCAGCAGTTCGGGGGTGTAGAGGTGCTCCACCTGGGGCGGCCCGCCGGTGCGGTAGTGCAGCTGGCGCGGGGTGTAGCCCTGCAGCAGCAGCGTGCCGCCGGGCTTGAGGCTGGCAGCCATGCGGCTGAACATGCGCTCGCGCAGGGCCGGGTCCGCGAACTGCACGAAGATGGCCGCGATGCCGTCGAACGCGGCTTCGGGCCAGGCGAAATCGTCGACCCCGGACACCTGGAAGCCCACAGTCACGCCGTGATGTGCGGCCAGCCTGCGCGCCTTGGCAACACCCACCTCGGCGATGTCGAAGGCCGAAACATGCAGACCCCGCCCGGCCAGCCAGACGCTGTTGCGGCCCTCGCCATCGGCCACGCAGAGCACGCGCGCGCCGCGCGGCCAGACACCGGCATTCGCCTGTAGCCAGGCGTTGGCTTCGGTGCCGAACAGGAAATCCTCGCTGGCGTAGCGGCGGTTCCAGTGGTCGGCAGCGTCCGGCGTGGGGTTCGACATGGCGGGATTGTGATTCAGGCCACGGCCTCGCCGATGACGATGCGCGTGTCGCTCACGTAGCGGTGAGGCGGGATCTCCAGGTTCGTCGGCGCGGGCTTGTCCTTGAACACCCGGCCGGCGCCGTCGAACGTGGAGCCGTGGCACGGGCAGAAGAAACCGCCCTGCCAGTCGTTGCCCACGCTCGGGTTGGCGCTGCCCACGGGCACGGCCGTCGGCGAGCAGCCCAGGTGGGTGCAGATGCCGATGGCGACGAAGAACTCGGGCCGCGCCGAGCGGCCGGGGTTGCGCAGGGCCTCGGGCAGATCGTCGCGGCGAGACGTGGGGTCGGCCAGCGCCGCGTCCTGCGTGGCCAGCGCGGCCAGCATCTCCGGGGTGCGACGCACCACCCACACGGGCTTGCCGCGCCATTCCACGGTCTTCATGGCGCCGGGCGCCAGGTCACCGATGTCGACTTCGACGGCGGCGCCCATGGCCTTGGCACGTTCGCTGGGCGTGAAGGTCGAGACGAAGGGCACGGCGGTCGTGACGGCTGCAACGCTTCCCGCAGCGCCGGTGGCCATCAGCCAGAAACGGCGATCCGGATCCGGCCCGGTGGGTGCGACGAAGGCTTGTTCGGTCATGGCGGTACTCCTGCGAAGTGTCGATCGATGTATACCCCTCAACCTATCAAGATGCATGCCAAGCCGCACGCGCGGAAAGACTCGTTGCGCGACAAGCACTTGCGCTTGAACGGGCAGTACTGCACATGGCACGGATACGCCCAGAAAGGGACAAACCTGGCAGTTGATGCCATTATTGGCACTCACTGTCACGCCATGGCAGCCTCGCCGAAAGCTCACCGGAATCCCTCCCATGCCCAGCAAACCGGGTCGCCTGCCGGAACTCGTCTCCTGGCTCGAGGGCCTACCCGAGCCGCACATCCTCTTCGACCGCGAGTACCGCATCGTGGCGGCGAATGCCGCCTACCGGGCGCAGTTCAGCCCGGGCCGATCTGTCATCGGCCGCACCTGCCATGAGGTCTCGCACCACTTCGACCGACCCTGCGACCAGGCCGGCGAAAGCTGCCCGCTGGCGCGTGCGCGCCAGAGCGGACAGCGCGAGCGCGTGCTGCACCTCCACCACACGCCGCAGGGCGAGGCCTACATCAACATCGAACTGATACCGCTGCGCGACGCCCAGGGCGAGCAGGCGTACTTCGTCGAGAAGATGGAGGCTCTGCGAACGACGGCGGGCGCACCCGCCGCCGCCGCGCTCATCGGCCGCTCGGGGCCCTTCCAGGCGATGTTGTCGCTGGTGGCGCGCGTGGGCCCGTCGGAGGCCAGCGTCCTGCTGCTGGGCGAATCCGGCACCGGCAAGGAACTCGTCGCGCGCGCGGTGCACGAGGCCAGCCCGCGCGCCGCCCGGCCTCTGGTGGTGGTGGACTGCGCCAGCCTGCCCGAAGCGCTGTTCGAGAGCGAGCTCTTCGGCCACGAGAAGGGCGCGTTCACGGGCGCGCATGCGGCCACCACGGGCCTCGTGGAAGCCGCGAGCGGGGGCACGCTCTTCCTCGACGAAGTGGGGGACATCCCACTGGCGCAGCAGGTGAAGCTGCTGCGCCTGCTGGAGAGCGGCACCTATCGGCGCGTGGGCAGCACCGAACTGCGCCGGGCCGACGTTCGCGTGGTCTCGGCCACGCACCGCGACCTGCTGTCGATGGTGGCCGACGGGCGCTTCCGGGAAGACCTGTTCTATCGCCTCGGAACCTTCCCGATCCCGCTGCCGCCGCTGCGCGAACGGCGCGAGGACATCCCCCTGCTCGCCGCGTCGCTGCTGGCCCGGGTAGCGCCGCGGCGCGACCTGAGCCTGAGCCCGGGGGCGATGAAGCGCCTGATGGCACACCCCTTCCCGGGGAACATCCGCGAACTGCGCAACGTGCTGGAGCGCGCGGCCCTGCTCACCGACGGGCCGCTCATCGCGGGCGAGCAGGTCGACCTGGCGCTGGCGGTGGCCACGGGTGCGACGCTGGCGCGGCGCCGTGCGGCATCGGCCCACCCGGGCACCGCGCCGGGGATGCACGCGGGGCCCGCCTCGGGGGCGGCATCCGGGGCGGCATCCGGGGCGACGTCCGACCCCACCCGGGCGAGCGCACCGGCATCCGCATCCGCATCCGCATCCGCACCCGGCATGGCGCCGCTGCGCGAGGCCGGGCGGCAGGCGCTGCGGGACGCCCTGGCGACCCACTCAGGCAACAGGACGGACCTCGCCCGCGCGCTGGGCATCAGCCAGCGCACGCTGTATCGCAAGCTGAAGGCGCTGGGGTCGACGGACTGAGGCGCCGGGCGGGCCCGGGGGCTTGCCAGACAGGCACACCCGACAGGCGCACCCGACAGGCCAGGCCTCAGTGCGTCGCGAGCGTGAACCCCACGCGGGTGGTGCCCGCCGCGGATTCGGCAAGCGTGCGCCCTGCGTGCATGCGCGCGATGGCCGCCACGATGGCGAGCCCCAGGCCGTGGTGCTGGCCGTCCTCGCAGCAGCGCGAGCTGTCGACGCGGAAAAAGCGGTCGAACAGGCGAGGCAAGTCTGCAGGCTCGATGCCGACGCCGGCGTTCTCGACCGTCACGCGCACCTGCTCGGGGGCATCGGGGGCGCCGGGGGCGTCGGCGGCGATGGCCACCACCACCGTGGAGCCGGGCGCCGCGAAGCGCGTGGCATTGCCCAGCAGGTTGGACAGGGCGCGCTTGAACAGGGGCACGTCCACGGCCACGCTGGCATCGCCATCGATGCGCAGCTTCAGGCCGGCATCCTCCAGCGTGCCTTCGTGGAACTCGGTCACCTGCTGCGCCACCTCGGCAAGGCTCACGGCCGCACCGCGCCGCGCCGTGGCGCCGCGGTCGGCCTGCGACAGGAAGAGCATGTCGTTGACCAGGGCCGACATCCGCTGCATTTCCTCGAGGTTGGAAACCAGCGTGTCGCGCAGGGCCTCGACATCGCGCTCGCGAGAGAGCGTCACCTCGGTCTGGCCGATCAGCGTGGCCAGCGGTGTGCGCAGTTCGTGCGCCACGTCGGCATTGAAGGATTCCAGCTGCACGTAGGCCGTCTGCAGGCGGTCCATCAGCGCGTTGAACTGATGCACCCAGGGCACCAGCTCCTCGGCCGGGTCGGTGAGCGTGAGGCGGCGCTCGAGCTGGCTCGGAGATATCGCGCGCGTCTGCCCGGCCAGCTCGCGCAGCGGGCTCAGGCCGCGGCGCACATGCCACCAGCTGCCGCCGCCCACCAGAGCGCCGGCCGCGAGCGTCACGAACGTGAGGATCCAGGCCCAGCGAGTGCCCATGGCCGCGTCGCGGGCGTAGTCGACCGTGTAGCGGGCGCGGACGCTGCCGCCCGCGACGCCTGGGGTGTCGATGCTGAAATCGCGTGTCTGCCGGTGCTCGGACATCGACGCCGCGACAAATTCGGGGTCGGCATACAGCAGGCTGCCGTCGGCACGCCAGACCTCGAGCCGGGTGCTGGCGCGCATGGCGGCATCCGACCGCAGCCGGGACAGCAAGGCGGTCTCGCCGCCTTCCCGGGCCTCCAGCGCCACGATGCCGGACACCAGTTCGCAGCGGGCATGCAGGTCCTGCTCGTTGCGTTCGATCAGCATGACCTTCACCATGCCCCAGGTCAGCGCGAAAAGCACGCCCAGCACCAGCATGGTGAACAGCGCCAGCTTCTTCGAGACGCGCTTGCTGATCGAGTACGAACACAGGCTCATGCCGCCCTCTCCTCGAGCACATAGCCCATGCCGCGCACGGTGTGCAGCAGCTTGGAAGGAAAGGGATCGTCCATCTTCGCGCGAAGGCGGCGCACGGCCACCTCCACCACGTTGGTGTCGGAGTCGAAGTTCATGTCCCAGACCTGCTCGGCGAGCGTGGTGCGCGACAGGATCTGGCCGCGCCGGCGCAGCAGCAGTGCGAGCAGACTGAACTCCTTGGCCGTGAGGTCCAGGCGCTCGCCGGCACGCGTGGCGCGGCGGCTCAGCAGATCGACCTCGAGGTCGGCCAGACGCAGTTCGGTAGGGGCCTGCGCCGCGCCGTTGCTGCCGCGCCGCAGCAGCGCGCCCACGCGTGCCAGCAGCTCGGAGAACGCGAACGGCTTGACGAGGTAATCGTCGGCGCCCTGCTCGAGGCCGCGCACGCGGTCCTCGACCTTGTCGCGCGCCGTGAGCATCAGCACCGGCAGCTGGCGCTTCCCGGCCCGGATGGCGGACAGCACTCCGAAGCCGTCGACGCCCGGAAGCATCAGGTCCAGCAGCACGAGGTCATAGTCGCCGCCCAGCGCCAGACGCCGGCCCTCGATGCCGTCGTGCGCCAGGTCCACGACGTGGCCGTTCTCGCTCAGCCCCTTGTGCAGGTACTGGGCGAGCTTGACCTCGTCTTCGATTACCAGAAGTCTCATGGGGACGAATGGTGCCAGTTCCGGAGCGCGCGCTGGATTACGAATTTGTCATCCAGCTGTCGGGCAGGCGTCGGTTGGGGTGGTCAAAGTTCATTCCACGGTCGGCGACCCGCCTTCCCTGCCAACCGAATTCCCGCTCACCCCTGTCCATCACCAAGGAACCCACCATGAAGACCACCTCCCTGATCGCTTCCCTCGCTCTCGTGTTCTGCGCCGGCGCCGCCGTTGCCCAGGAAGCCACCCCGGATGCGCCGTTCACCCTGGCCGTGACCTCGCGCGCAGCCGTCCAGGCCGAAGCCGCCCAGGCCGTGCGCTCGGGTTCGCTGCATGAAGCGCAGCAGATCCAGTCGGCATTCACCGCACCGGTGCTGCGCAGCCGCGAAGCCGTGCGCGCCGAAACGCTGGCCGCGATCCGCAGCGGCGAACTCGACCGCATCAACGCCGAGTCCTGGGGCTTCACCGACAGCCTGCCGGTGAATGCCGGCACCACGCGACTGGCCGGCAACGCCCGCTGACCCCGCGCGGGGCCGGGCCCCGCGGTTCGGGCTACATTCAAGCCCATGGGAATCCGCTCGCTGGCCGCTGAACTGCTGCCGACCGCGCTGCTAGGGCTGCAGCGCGTAGCCGTCGCCGCGTCGGTACCGGCCACGGCTGAGGCGGATTCCTTCGATGCGCTCACCGCCAAGCTCTCGTACCTGGGCAAGGGCGACCAGAAACAGGTGCGCGAAGCCTACAAGTTCGCCGACGAGGCGCACCTCGGACAGTTCCGCGCCAGCGGTCAGCCGTACATCACGCACCCGATCGCGGTGGCCGGCCTGTGCGCCGACTGGAAGCTCGACGTGCAGGCCATCATGGCCGCGCTGATGCACGACACGATCGAGGACAAGGGCGTCACCAAGACGGAACTCATCGAACGCTTCGGCGCGCCGACGGCCGACCTCGTCGACGGCCTCACGAAACTCGACCGGCTGCAGTTCAACACCCGCGAGGAAGGGCAGGCGGAGTCCTTCCGCAAGATGCTGCTCGCGATGTCGCGCGATGTCCGCGTGATCCTCGTCAAGCTGGCGGACCGCCTGCACAACATGCGCACCATGGCCGCCATGGCGCCCAGCAAGCGGCAGCGCATCGCCCGCGAGACGCTCGACATCTACGCGCCCATCGCGCACCGGCTCGGCCTGAACGAGGTCTACCGCGAACTGCAGGATCTTTCCTTCGAGCACCTGTACCCCTGGCGGCGCGCCGCGCTGGCCAAGGCCGTGCAGCGCTCGCGCGGGTACCGCCGCGACATCGTCGAGCGGGTCCAGAACGAGGTCGTGGCCGCGTTCGGCAAGCACAAGATCAAGGTGGGCGTCTCGGGCCGCGAGAAGACCATCTTCTCGATCTACCGCAAGATGCGCGAGAAGCACGACGGCTTCGCGCAGGTGAACGACATCTTCGGATTCCGCATCGTCGTCGGCACGCTCGATGAGTGCTACCGCTCGCTCGGCGTGCTGCACCAGCTCTACAAGCCGGTGCCCGGGCGGTTCAAGGACTACATCGCCATCCCGAAGGCCAACGGTTACCAGTCGCTGCACACCACGCTGGTGAGCCCGCTGGGCACGCCGGTGGAGTTCCAGATCCGCACCGAGGCCATGCATGCGGTGGCCGAGAAGGGCATCGCCGCGCACTGGCTCTACAAGACCAGTGACAAGGAAGGCAACGCGGCCGCCGATGCGCAGCGGCTGGGCGCCATGTGGCTGCAGTCGCTGCTGGACATCCAGGACGAGACGCGCGACTCCACCGAGTTCCTCGAGCACGTCAAGATCGACCTGTTCCCCGACGCCGTCTACGTCTTCACGCCCAAGAGCAAGATCCTGGCGCTGCCGCGCGGCGCGACGCCGGTGGACTTCGCCTACGCCATCCACTCCGACGTCGGCGACCACACGGTGGCGGCCAAGGTCAACAGCGAGCCGGTGGCCCTGCGCACCGAACTCAAGAGCGGCGACGTCGTCGAGGTCATCACCGCGCCCGGCGCGCGGCCCAACCCGGGCTGGCTGAACATCGTCCGCACCGGGCGGGCGCGCTCCAAGATCCGCCATTACCTGAAGAACCTCGAGCAGGAGGAATCGCTGGCGCTCGGCGAGAAGATGCTGGCGCAGGCGCTGCGCGCCGAAGGCCTGAAGCTGCCCAGCGGCGACCCTTCCGACGAAGACGCCGCCGCCCTGTGGCAGCAGATCACGCGCTGGAGCGGCAACCGCAGCCGGGCCGAACTGATGGTCGACCTGGGGCTGGGCCGCAAGATCGCCATCATCGTCGCGAAGCGTCTGGCCGCGCTGCTGATCGAACGCGGCAACCGGCCCGACGCCGTCACGCTCACGCTCGGCCGCTACGCGAGCGACGACGCCACGCCGATGCAGGGCGTGGTGTTCGTGGACGGCAGCGAAGGTGCCTCGATCCGGCTGGCGCTCTGCTGCCGGCCGATCCCGGGCGACGCCATCGCGGGCTACCTGGGCCGCGGCGAGGGCCTGCTCGTGCACACCACCGAATGCCATGTCGGCAAGCGCCTCTACGAGCGCGACCCGGAGCGGTGGATCCCGGTGGAATGGTCCGACGAGCTCGACCGCACCTTCGAGACCACCATCGTCGCGCTGGTGCAGAACGGCAAGGGCGTCCTGGCGCAGATGGCCTCGGCCATCAGTTCCGCCGAGGCGGACATCATGCACCTGGATATGGGCCAGGAACCGGCCAGCGAAACGACGGAACTGCGCCTGCTGATCAGCGTGCGCGACCGCCAGCATCTGGCCGACGTGCTGCGCATCCTGCGCCGCGTACCCACCGTGCTGAAGGTCTCTCGCCTCAAGCCCTGACGAGGGCCGTGGCCGGCCGTGTCAGGCGGCGGCCTCGGGCGCCGGGTACCTGACCTCGATCACCTCGATGCGCTCCACGCCGCCCGGCGTGACGAGCGAGACCTCGTCGCCCTCGCGCGCCTTGAGCAGTGCCCGCGCGATCGGGGAGATCCAGCTCACCTCGCCCGCCAGGCTGTCGGATTCGTCGATGCCCTTGATGGTGACGGTGCGTTCGTCGCCGATCGCGTTGGCGTAGGTGACGGTGGCGCCGAAGAAGACCTGATCACGTCCGTTATGGGCGGACGGGTCGGCCACCTCGGCGATGTCGAGCCGTTTCGTCAGGAAGCGGATGCGGCGGTCGATCTCGCGCAGGCGCTTCTTGCCGTAGAGGTAGTCTCCGTTCTCGCTGCGGTCGCCGTTCTTGGCCGCCCAGGAAACCACCTCGACGATCTTCGGACGCTCGGCGTCCAGCAGCGACATCAATTCCTCGCGCAGGCGCCGATACCCGGCCGGGGTGATGTAGTTCCGCGCACCCGCGGGCAGGGCCGGCAGGCCCGGCGATTCATCGTCGTCCTGGTCGTCGGCTTCCTGTTCGCGCGTGAAGGCCTTGCTCATCAGGCCGGGCGCCAGACACCCAGGTGCGGCAGCAATGCGCGGTAGGGCGCGAGCAGCAGCACGGCCATCGCCAGTTTCACGCTCAGGTCACCGGCCGACAGCATCAGCCAGTCCATGTCGGAGCCGTAGAAGGCGATGAAGAAGAACAATGCGGTGTCGATCACGGATGCGATGACGGAGCCGATCAGCGGCGCCTGCCACCAGGACATCCGGCGCAACCGGTTGAACGCGGAAATGTCCAGCCACTGCGCGACGATGAACGCCACGCCCGAGGCCAGGGCGATGCGCCACGGCGCGAGCGCCAGAGAGGCCAGCACGGCGACGGCAAACCCCGCCCAGGCCACCCGGCGCGCCATCGCCGGGCCGAGGGCCCGGTTGGTGAGGTCGGTGACGAGGAACACCACCGGATACGTGAAAGCGCCCCAGGTCAGCCAATCATTGATCGGGAATTGCACCGCCCAATTCGACAGCACGACGACGAACGCCATTGCAATCGCCGGCACGATGAATTGGCGGCTGGATATCACCGGCAGATTGTTCATTTTACGCAACTCATATGTTTCAGATCTGAATGATAACGGTTGTGTCGTGGTACTGTTCGGCCCCGAAAGACCGGTCGAAAGAACCGGCGTGGGAGGTAACCTGAAACTCACCGAGACTGCAGAATGTCCAAGACCTATACCCAACTGATGAAGCAGATCGATTCCCTCCAGCGTGAAGCGGAAGATCTGCGCCGCAAGGAAATCGAGGGCGTCGTCGCCCGCATCAAGGAAGCCATCACGGCCTATGGCCTGACGGCGGCTGATCTCGGCCTCGCCGGCGCGCGCGCCCCGAAGGCCGTGAAGGCGCCCGCGAAGAAGGCCGTCCGCAAGGCCGGCAAGGGCGCTGCTGCGGCCAAGTACCGCGACGAATCCGGCAATGTCTGGGGTGGCCGCGGCCCCCGCCCGGCCTGGCTGCGCAACGCGCTGGCCGCGGGCAAGCAACTGTCCGACTTCGCCGTCAAGTGACGTCCCGCGGCCCGCGCCGCATCGTCTGCCTCACCGAGGAGACGACCGAGTGGCTGTACCTGCTCGGGCGCGAGGACCGCATCGTCGGCATCTCGGGCTACACCGTGCGGCCGCGCCGGGCGCGCGAGGAGAAGCCGCGAGTCTCGGCTTTCCTCGATGGAAAGATCGACCGCATCGTCGCGTTGCAGCCCGACCTCGTCGTCGGGTTCTCCGACATGCAGGCGGCGCTTGCCGACAAGCTCATCCGGGCCGGCCTCAACGTGCTGGTCACGAACCAGCGCAGCATCGAGGAGATCTTCGGCACGCTGAGGCTGGTGGCCTCGATGGTGGATGCCACCGAAGCCGCCGAAGCCTGGATAGCCACCTGCCGCGCCGAGCACGCCCGCATTGCCGCGGTGGCCGCCACCTGGCCGCGCCGGCCGCGCGTGTATTTCGAGGAATGGGACGACCCGATGATCAGCGCGATCCGCTGGGTCTCGGAACTCGTCGCGCTGGCCGGTGGCGAGGACGTCTTCGCGGAGCTCGGCCTGCAGTCGATGGGCCGTGACCGGGTGATCGCGGACCCTCTCGAGCCGGTGCGCCGCGCGCCGGACCTCGTCATCGGCTCCTGGTGCGGCAAGAAGTTCAGGCCCGAGCGCGTGGCGGCGCGGCCCGGCTGGCAGGACATGCCCGCCGTGCGCCACCAGCGCCTGCACGAGATCAAGTCCTGCGACATCCTGCAGCCCGGCCCGGCCGCGCTGACCGACGGCCTGGCGCAACTGCACCGGATGATCGCTGCAGCCGTGTGACACGATGCCGGGGATGAACAGCCCCGGGACCGCCATGAGTCACGCCTCGATCCACGCCACGGACCACGCTGCCAGCCAGGCTGCCAGCCACGCACCAGGGCCCGTCCCCGGCTCGGCGATCGACCTGCGCTCCGACACCGTCACACGGCCCACCCCAGCGATGCGCGCCGCAATCGCCGGTGCAGAGGTCGGCGACGACCAGTACGGCGAAGACCCCACCACGACGCGGCTGCAGGCCGAGTGCGCCGCGCTGCTCGGCCAGGAAGCCGCGCTGTGGGTGCCTTCGGGCACGATGGCCAACCAGGTGGCGCTGCGCGTTCTCACGCGGCCAGGCGACGAGGTGATCACATCGCGCGAAAGCCACGCCGGCTGGCACGAGACCGGCGGTGCGGCCGCCAATGCAGGCGTGCAGCTGCACGAGGTGGGGCAGCGCGGCGTGTTCACCGCCGATGAATTCGAGGCCGCCATCAAGCCGCGCGGGCTCCCGGTGTTTCCGCCGACGACCCTGGTGGAGATCGAGAACACGCACAACCGCAGCGGCGGAGTCGTCTTCCCGCAGGACGAGGTTCAGCGCGTCTGCGACCGCGCCCACGCTCGCGGGCTGGCCTGCTTCCTCGACGGCGCCCGGCTATGGAACGCGGCGGTGGCCAGCGGGCTGTCCGAAGCCGAGCTGGCGGCGCCATTCGACCTGATCGCGGTGGCTTTCTCGAAGGGCTTGGGCGCGCCGGGCGGCTCGCTGCTGGCCGGCCGCCGGGAACTCATCGCGGCCTCCGACCGGCACCGCCGCATGCTGGGCGGCGCCATGCGCCAGACCGGGCACTACGCCGCCGCCGCGCTGCACGGCCTGGCCCACCACCGCGCCCGCCTCGCCGAGGACCATGCCAACGCCCGTTTGTTCGCCGAGCAGCTGGCGCCCTGCCCCGCCGTCCGGCTGGACCTGGCCACGGTGCAGACCAACATCGTCGTCTTCCATCTGGCCGAGGGCGCGCCTGACGCCGCCACGCTGGTGGCACGCGCCAGAACACAGGGTGTGCTGATCAATGCATTCGGCGTTCGTACCGTGCGCGCGGTGACGCATCTGGACGTGACGCGGGCGCAGGTGCTTCAGGCCGCGGAACGGCTGCTGCGGCTCCTGGGGTGAGCCCGGACGCGCAGGCTCAGAGCGAGGGTTCGATGGCTCGCAGCAGCAGGAGCAGCAGCGGCCAGGTCAGCGCGAAGAGCAGGCCCGTGACCAGCAGGCGCCCGACGGACGCGGGCGGAACGCGCCGCGAGCGTGTCCAGTTCACCAGCGTGGTCAGCGGCACGGCCAGCACCGCCAGGCTCAGTGCGAGCAGGCCGACGAACGAGCCGTTGCCGCGCGAGACCATGATCACGAGCGCGAAGCCGAGCAGTTGCACGGCGAGTGGCAGCAGGACGGAGAGCAGCAGTCGCATCGGCGAGGATGATGCCTCAGGGGGCGGTGCGCGCAACCCTCACCAAGGGGGGCGGCACCGCGCATCCCCTAGGATCTGCGTCATGTTGCGCAACTTGCTCCATCTGCTCGCCGCGGGGTTGATGATCGCCCAGGCGTCCGCCGCACCGAACCGTGTCGACATCTCGCCGAGCCTGGTCACCTCGGGGCAGCCCAACGCCGAGGAGCTGGCGGCACTCGGGGCGCAGGGTTTCGGCGCGGTGATCTATCTGGCGCCACCAGGCGTGCCCGATGCCGTGGCCGACGAGGCGCGCATCGTCGGCCGGCAGGGCCTGGTGTTCGTCAACCTGCCGATCCGGTTCGACGTCCCGACCGCCGCCGACTTCGCGGCGTTCTCCGCGCTGGTCCAGGCACTGAAGGGGCGCCGGCTGCTGGTGCACTGCCAGATCAACCTGCGGGCGTCGACGCTGGTGTTCCTGCACCGCGCCATCGTGCTGCGGGAAGATCCGCGCGCCGCCTGGGAGGCGGTGAGCCGGGTCTGGACGCCCGAGGGCCCGTGGCGGCGCCTGGTCGAGCAGCAACTCGCCGCCCATGGGATCGCCTTCGACCCGTTCTGAGCACCCCCAAGCTCCGATCAGCCTACGATCGGGCCGCGCCGGAAGAACCAGTCCAGTGCGAGCCAAACCGGAGACCGCCCGATGAAGACCCTCGCCCGCCTGACGCTGATCAGTATTTCCGCGCTCGGCGCGGCATGCACCACCGTGGCGGCGCCGGTGCCTGCACCGTCGGGGGCGGGCGTACCGGTGGCACAGAGCCTCGGCACGCGGCAATGCGAATCCGGCGGCCGGACCCTGCAGGCGCTGGCGCAATCCCTGCGCGACGCCGGTGTCACCGTCCTGGCGCAGGCCTGTGGCCACGACGGCCGCATGCGGCCCGCGGTCTGCGGCGCGCCCGACGGCATGCTCGGGATCATCGAGATCCCGGCGCATCAGCTCGCGAAGGCCCGTTCGCTGGGCTTCGTCACGCTCGCCAGCCTGCCCGACGCACAGCGGCAGGACTGCCCGCTGCCGCGCTGACGGCGGCACGCGAGCGCTGGATCACTTGATGCGGCGAACGCGCGGCGTCGCGTTCGCGCCTTCGAAGGTGATGAAGAAGCTGCCCAGCGCCCCGCGGCTGATCACGACCTTGGGGTTGGTCAGGTCGTAGTAGCCACCGGTGTACTCGGTGCTCTGCCAGACCTGCCCGTTCTCGAGCGTGAACCGGGTGCCGGCAGGCAGGTCCTGGACCTTCCCGATGAGCCTGCTTTCCATGCGGTCGGGGCCCGCGGCCACGATGCGCGCTTCCAGGCCGAAGGTGCTGGACGGGTCGGCAGCGGTTGCGGCCCCACCCGGGGCCGTGGCCAGCGCAGCCGGCGCGGCCGGGGCAGCAGGCGCGGCGGTGGTCGGCGCGCCCCAGCCGGCGCGCGAGCCGATGCCCGGCAGCGCGATGGCGTCGTAGCAGGCCAGGCGGGCCGCAGCCTCGGGAATGATCCGGCAACGTTGCAGTGCCGCAGGGTCGGCCTGCACCGCGCCGGTGCAGACCAGTGCGGCCAGGGCCAGCAAGGTGGATGTCTTCATGGGCATCACTGTAGCCGCTCCACGCGCTGCAGGACACCGTGCGAACATCCAGTGTCATGAATCGGGACGTCATGCGCCGCCTGGCGCGCCTGTTGCTGCTGCCACTGCTGGGCCTGGCGATGCTGGCCGGCTGCGCCACGCTGGACGAGCGTCAGCGCGAATGGATCTTCCAGCCCACCGACCGCACCTGGTGGGGCGGTCTGGCCGCCGCCGAGGGCATGCAGGACGTCTGGATCGACTTCGACTCCGCGGAGACCGGCCAGCCCGTGCGCCTGCACGCGCTGTGGGCGCCGCAGGCGCGGGCCGACGCGCCGGTGCTGCTGTATCTGCACGGCGCGCGCTACGACGTGCGCGGCAGCGCCCACCGCATGCGCCGCCTGCAGGAACTGGGCTTCGCGGTCCTGGGGGTCGACTACCGGGGCTTCGGCCAGAGCAGCAAGGGGCTGCCCTCGGAAACCATGGCCTACGAAGACGCGCGCGCCGCCTGGGACTGGCTGGCGCGCAGCCACCCGGGGCGCAGCCGGTATGTCTTCGGCCACTCGCTGGGCGGGGCCATTGCCGTGCAACTGGCCAGTTCGCGGGACGACGTGAGCGGGCTCATCGTCGAAGGCAGCTTCACATCCATACCCGACGTCGTCAGCCACTTCAAGTGGGGCTGGCTGCCCGTGGGGCCGTTCATCACCCAGCGCTTCGATGCCGCGGACCGCATGCGGCGCGTGCGCGCGCCGGTCCTGGTGGTGCACGGCAGCAACGACAGCCTGATTCCGCCCGCCCTGGGCCGGGCCCTGTTCGACCAGGCCCCGGGCCGCAAGCGCTTCGTGCTGGTCGAGGGCGGGACACACCACAACACCAACTCGGTGGGCCAGCCGCAGTACCGGCAGGCCCTGGCCGAACTTTTCGGGCTTGCCGGCGCGGAATGACGCACGGCTGTCAAACGCCCTGGAGATACTGAGCACCTTCATCGCCAGGAGCCAGCATGGGCAGACCCGCCGACCTCGAGACACGCGCGCCGAACCGGCGTGAATTCTTCCGCCGCAGCTCAGGCGCGGCCCTGCTGGCCGCCGCACCGCTGCTGCCCGCGCAGGCCCAGGGCGCCGTCTTCCAGCACGGCGTCGCCAGCGGCGACCCGCTGTCGGACCGCGTGATGCTCTGGACTCGGGTCACGCCCCCGGCCGGGACGTCGTCGGTGACGGTGGACCTGGTCGTGGCCAGCGACCCCGGCTTCACGCAGGTGGTGGGCAGCGGCCGCGTGCGAACCAGCGCGGCGCGCGACTTCACCGTGAAGTTCGACGCCGGCGGCCTGGCTCCGGGGCGCAGCTGGTACTACCGCTTCAGCGCGCTCGGGGCCGCATCACCGGTCGGCCGCACGCGCACGCTGCCCACCGGCGCCACGTCGCACCTGCGCATCGCGGTGGCGAGCTGCTCCAACCACGCTGCCGGCCTGTTCAACGCCTACCGGCGCATCGCCGAGCGCGC
The DNA here is from genome assembly GCA_903938815.1 of uncultured beta proteobacterium. Lineage (GTDB taxonomy): Bacteria > Pseudomonadota > Gammaproteobacteria > Burkholderiales > Burkholderiaceae_C > Rubrivivax. The sequence goes on along the minus strand of CAJAES010000031.1, from coordinate 106,653 downwards.
CGACCTCGACCTCGTGCTGCACCTGGGCGACTACCTCTACGAATACGGCAGCAACCAGTACGGCAGCCTGCGCCCCACCGAGCCGGTCAGCGAGATCATCACGCTCACCGACTACCGCACCCGGCATGCCCAGTACAAGCGCGACGCCGATCTGCAGGAACTGCATCGCCAGCACGCGATGGTCCCGGTCTGGGACGACCACGAGACCGCCAACGACGCCTGGCGCGGCGGCGCCCAGAACCACGACCCGGCCACCGAAGGCACCTGGTCGGCACGCCGGAACGCGGCGCTGAAGGCCTACTACGAGTGGATGCCCGTGCGGGAGCCGGCGGATCCGAAGCAGGCCCAGCGCAGCTTCCGCCTCGGCGACCTGGCCGAATTCACGATGCTGGAAGGGCGGCTCTCGGGACGCTCGCAGCAACTGCCGGCCACGGTGCCGATTCCCGTGCTGGGCGCGGGTTTCAAGGCCAGCGGCCGTTTCCTGGACCCGACCCGGACGCTGCTGGGCACCACCCAGGAGGCCTGGCTGGGCACCACGCTGCAGGCCAGCCCCGCGCGCTGGAAGTTCATCGGCCAGGGCGTGATGTTCGCCCAGCTCAAGGCCGTGGGACGGCCCAATGCCGAGGGTGGCGGCGTGTTCGTCAACCCGGACCAGTGGGACGGTTATCCGCCCTGCCGAGACCGCGTGTTCGACATGATCGACGCCGCCGGCGGCAACGCCGTCGTGCTCACGGGCGACATCCACAGCGCCTGGGCCAACGACCTCTCGCGCGACCCCAACAACCCCGACCCGGCCAGCGGCGGCTATGACCGCGCCACCGGCGCGGGCTCGCGGGCGGTGGAGTTCGTCACCACCTCCATCACCTCGCCCGGCCTGCCCGACCCGGACGGCCTGCTGGCAGGCATCGTCTTCGCCCAGAACCCGCACGTGCGGCACGCCGATCTCGACCGGCGGGGCTACCTGCTGCTGGACATCCAGCCGGCGCGCGTGGTGGGCGAGTTCTGGGTGGTGGACACCGTGGCGGCGCCGAGCCATGTGCAGACCTTCGTCACGGCTTTCGAGGTCCGGGATGGCACCAATCACCTCGCGCCTTCGGCCATGACGACACCCAAGGCCAACCCGCCGGCACCGGCGCCCTGACCCCGGGGCGCGGGTCGTGGTCCAATCCGGGCCACGACCATGGCAGACACCCGCACCCCTGAACCCGCCGACGCCGCAGGCGCCGTCCGCGTCTCCAAGCTGATGACCGAGCGCGGCCTCGCGTCGCGCCGCGAGGCCGACGCCTGGATCGAGGCCGGCTGGGTGAACGTGAACGGCCAGCCCGCCGTGCTGGGCCAGCGCGCCACGCCCGACGCTCGCATCGACATCGACCCGCGCGCCCGCACCGAGCAGGCCGAACGCGTGACCATCCTGCTGCACAAGCCCGTGGGCCTGGTCAGCGGGCAGGCCGAGGACGGCTACGCGCCGGCCGTTTCGCTGTTCACGGCAGCCAATCGCTGGGCCGCCGACCACCTGGCCCGCCGCTTCCACCCGGGGCAGCTGCGCGGCCTGGCGCCCGCGGGCCGGCTGGACATCGATTCCACGGGATTGCTGGTGCTGACACAGGACGGCCGCATCGCCAAGCTGCTGATCGGCGACGAGAGCCAGGTCGAGAAGGAATATCTGGTGCGCGTGGCCTACGGACGTGGCGACCGCCTGCCCGATTCGGACCTGCAGCGCCTGCGCCACGGCCTGGAGCTCGACGGCCGCATGCTGCGCCCCGCCCGCGTGAGCTGGGCCAACGAGGACCAGCTCCGGTTCGTGCTGCGCGAGGGCCGCAAGCGGCAGATCCGCCGCATGTGCGAGATGGTCGGTCTGCAGGTGCTGGGACTCAAGCGCGTGCGCATCGGCAGCGTGGCGCTGGGGCAGTTGCCCGTGGGCCAGTGGCGCTACCTCGGGCCGCACGAGCGCTTCATCTGATGCCGGCTGCCGTCTCCGCGGGCCGCCCGGCGATGAGCCACGGCGGCGCCGCCTTCGTGCTGGCGCTGCTGATGGGCCTGCAGCCGGCCACGACCGACATCTACCTGCCGGCCCTGCCCCTGCTCACGCAGGCGCTGAATGCGCCGATGGTGCTGGCGCAGATGACGATGTCGGTGCTGATCCTGGCCTTCGGCTTCGGGCAGATGCTCTGGGGGCCCGTCGCCGACCGGTACGGCCGGCGCCCCGTGCTGGTGGGCACGCTGCTGGCGTATGCGCTGGCCAGCGTGGGCGGCGCGATGGCCGGCAGCATCGAGCAGCTGGTGGTGTGGCGCGGGCTGCAGGGCTTCGCGATGGCGGGCTCGGTGGTGTGCTCGCGCGCGATGGTGCGCGACCTGTACCAACCGGTGGAGGGCGCGCAGGTCATGGCGCTGGCGCTGTCGGGCCTGGGCGTGGTGGCCATCCTCGGCCCCGCGTTCGGCGGGCTCGTCACGGCCCATGCCGGCTGGCGCATGGCGCTGGTGGTGGTGGCCGTGTATGGCGCCGTGGCGCTGGCCATCGTGGCCTGGCGCGTGCCAGAGACCCTGGCCGTGAAGAACCCGCACGCCACCGCCATCGGCCCCATGCTGGCCAACTGGCGGGACGTGCTCAGCCACCCCGGCTTTCGGGCGTGGATGCTGCTCATCGTCACCAGCTACGGCGGCATCTTCACCTACCTGGCGGGCTCGTCCTTCGTCTACATCGGCGTGCTGGGCCTGAGCCCGGGCGCGTACGGCCTGGCCATGGGCTCGGCCTCCGCGTTCTACATGGCCGCGACCTTCGTCTGCCGGCGCTGGATCCCGCGGTACGGCATGGACGGCACGGTGATGCGCGGCGCGGTCTTCACGCTCGTGGCCGCGGTCTCGGTGGTGGGGCTGGCTCTGGCCGGCGTGAAGTCGATCTGGGCGGTGCTGATCCCGCAGTGGATCTACTGCTTCGGGCACGGCTTTCACATGCCCTGCGCGCAGGCGGGCTCGGTGGGGCCGTTTCCGCACAAGGCAGGTGCCGCGTCGGCCATGTCAGGCTTCATCATGGCGCTGGTCGCCTTTGCCATCGGCAAGTGGCTGGGCGTCTCTCTGGACGGCACGGTGCAGCCGTTCGCCTACGCGCTCGGGTTCTGGGCCTTCATGACCTGCCTCGTCGCCTGGACCCTGGTGCGCCGGCACGGCCAGCCAGGATGAAGGCGCTGGGCCTGTGCCTGGCGGGCCCCACCGCCAGCGGCAAGACCGCCGTCGCGCTCGCGCTGGCGGAGCGGTTGCCGCTGGAGATCATCAGCGTCGACTCGGCGCTCGTCTACCGTGGCATGGACATCGGCACGGCCAAGCCGAGCCTGGCCGAGCGCGCCGCCGTGCCGCACCACCTGATCGACATCCTCGACCCCAGCGGGAGCTACTCTGCCGCCGCCTTCGCTGCCGACGCGCAGCGCCTGGCAGGCGAGATCCGCGCGCGCGGGCGACTGCCGCTGCTGGTGGGCGGCACGATGCTGTACTTCAAGGCCCTGCGCGACGGCATCGACGCCATGCCGGCCGCCGACCCCGAGGTCCGGGCGGCACTGGACGCGCGCGCCACCGTCGAGGGCTGGCCGGCCCTGCACGCCGAGCTCGCGCGCATCGACCCCGTCACCGCGGCACGCCTGGCGCCGGCCGACAGCCAGCGCGTGCAGCGGGCGCTCGAGGTGTACGTGGTCTCCGGGCGGCCGCTGTCGGAGTGGCACCAGCCCAAGGCCACGTCGCAACGCGACGCCTGGCCCATGGTCTCGCTCGAGCCGGCATCGCGCGCCTGGCTGCACCGGCGCGTTGCGGAGCGCTTCGACGCGATGCTGGCCGCAGGCTTCGTCGACGAGGTGCGCGCCCTGCGCGCGCGCGGCGACCTGAACCCCGACCTGCCGTCCATGCGCTGCGTCGGCTACCGCCAGGCGTGGGCGGCGCTGGAGGCCGACGACCTGCGCCCGCTGCGCAACGAAGGCATCGCCGCCACGCGGCAACTCGCCAAGCGACAGCTGACCTGGCTGCGCTCGATGCCCGACCGGCACATCGTCGAGAGCGACTCTCCCGGCGCCCTCGAGGCCGCGATATCACGGCTGGAATCACTCCGCGCTGACTGAAACCGCCGACACCCTCATCCGCAGGGGGTGGTCCGAAATTCGTGAGCAATGACACACCAGTTCGCCCAAATCGGCGTAACAATGTGTTTATGCGTTCCATTTTCATATCATTTTTGCTGTTTGCAGGTGTCGCCCAGGCCAGCCCGGTAGCACTTGAAATCAATTCCGGCTACACGCTGGCCACCTACACAGGCGCCGCCGCGGTCAACGCAGGCAACGTCGACATCCGCAGCACCCTGTTCGCCGTCCGTGAGCAGCAGGTGGGAAACATCCAGTCCTGGTACCTGTTCTTCGACCCCTCGGGCAACCAGTCGGTGCAGGCAACGCTGGACTTCGGCGGCAAGATCCTCGACGTGATCACCACCTCGGCCGGCCTGGCCTCCAGCCTGGGCACCTACGGCACGGACGTGGACGGCGACGGTGTGTTCAACGACTACTCCAGCCGCGCGGCGATGGGCCTGGAGAGCGGCGATCGCGTGCAATGGGCGCTCGGCGGGCGCACGCTGGCGATCGACTGGAACGCCAGCGACCCGGGCGACCATGTCCGCGTGCTGGTGCAACTGGTGCCGGAGCCGGCCACCGCCGCACTGGCGCTGCTGGGCATGGGCCTGGGCATCGCCGGCGCCACGCGCCGTCGCAAGACCCGCTGAACCGCCACCCCGGCCCACTCGGGCATGATCCGCGCCGATGCTGCGGATCCAACACCTGTCCAAGTCCTTCGGCGCCACGCCGGTCTTTCACGGCGTCGACCTGCACCTGGCGCGGGGCGAGTTCGTCGCGCTGCTCGGTGAATCGGGTGTCGGCAAGTCGACCCTGCTGAACTGCATCGCCGGGCTGGAGAGCGCCGATGCCGGCTCGGTGCACATCGGCGGCACCGACCTCTCCGCGCTGGACGACGACGGCCGCGCACGGCTGCGCCGAGGCACCCTCGGCTTCGTGTTCCAGGCCTTCCACGTACTGCCGCACCTGACGGTGGCCGAGAACATCGAGCTGCCCTTGCGCCTGCTGGGCCGGCCCGACGCCGCCCGGGTGGACGCCCTGCTGCACGCCGTGGGGCTGGACGGGCTGGGCGGGCGGGCGCCCGCGCAGTTGTCGGGCGGGCAGCTACAGCGCGTGGCGATCGCACGCGCCGTGGTGCACTCGCCGCCGCTCATCCTGGCGGACGAGCCCACGGGCAACCTCGACCCCGCCACCGCCGAGCGGGTGCTCTCCGTGCTGCTGACCCAGGTGCGCGAGACCGGCGCAGCCTGCCTGCTCGTCACGCACTCCGAGGCCGCGGCCCGGCGCGCCGACCGCGTGCTGCGGCTGGGCACTGCCGGCATCCTCGCCGGATGACGGCCGACTCCGCAACCGCAGCCGAAACCGCAGCTGTTACCGCAACAGCCGGCCCGAGGCTCGCGGACTTCGCGCGCCTGGCCTGGCGTGAGTGGCGGCACCACCCGTGGCGGCACGCCGCGGCACTGCTCGCGGTGGCGCTGGGCGTGGCGCTGGCGTCGTCGGTGCACCTGATCAACGGCTCGGCGCTCGCCGAGTTCTCGTCGGCGCTGCGGGCCACCAACGGCGAGCCCGACCTGATCCTGCGCGGCAGCGGTGGCGAAGGCCTGCCCGACACCCACTTCGACGCCGTGGCGCTCAGCCCCGGCGTGCAGCAGGCCAGCCCGGTGCTGGAGATCGACACCTACGCGCGCCGGGCGGACGGCACGCGGCTGCCCCTGCGGGTGCTCGGCCTGGACGCGCTGTCGGTCGCGCCGCTGGCGCCTGACCTGCTGCCGCGCGCCGCCGCCACTGCCGCCGCCACCGAGGACAGACTGGCCGCACTCGACCCTGACCTGGTGTTCCTGAACGCCGCCGCGCGCGAGCGACTGGCGCTGCGCGACGGCGACACGCTGCAGGTGCAGTCGGGCGGCCGGTGGATCGATCTTCGCGTGGCGGGCTGGGTGCCTGCCGGCGGCGCGCCGCTCGCGGTGCTGGACCTCGCGGGCGCGCAGCAGCATTTCGGACAGCTGGGGCGGCTGTCGCGCATCGACGTGCGCCTGGCGCCCGGCGCCGAGCCGCCCGCGCTGCCGTCCGGGCTGCGCGCCGAGCGCCCGCGCGACGCGGAGCAGCGCGTCTCGCAGCTCTCGCGCGCCTACCGCGTGAACCTCACGGTGCTGGCGCTGGTGGCGCTGTTTGTCGGCGCCTTCCTCGTCTACTCGGTGGTGGCGCTGTCGGTGGCGCAGCGGTTGCCGGGTTTCGCGCTGCTGGGGGTGCTGGGCATGACGGCCTCGGAACGCCGCCGCCTGGTTCTGCTGGAATGCGCGGGGCTGGGCGCGGCAGGCAGCCTGATCGGCCTGCTGGCCGGCGCAGGCATGGCGGCGGCAGCGCTGCGCTGGCTGGCGGGCGACCTGGGTGGCGGCTACTTCCCGGGCGTGACGCCGGCGCTGCAGTGGAGCGTGTCGGGGCTGGCAGGCTTCGGCCTGCTCGGCACGCTGGCGGCGCTGGTCGGCGGCTGGGTTCCGGCGCAGCACGCACAGCGGCTGCAGCCCGCACGCGCCCTGAAGGGCCTGTCCAGCCTGGAGGCGCCGCAGCCTTCGCCGCTGCCCGGCCTCGCGCTGCTGGGGCTCGGAGTGGCGCTGGCTTTCGCGCCGCCGCTGGGGGGCCTGCCGGTCGCGGCCTACCTGTCGGTGGCGGCCCTGCTCTTCGGTGGCGTGGCGCTGGTGCCGGCCGTGGTGCAGGCGCTGCTGAGCGTGCTGCCCGAGCCCCGGGCCGCCCTGCCCCGCCTGGCGCTGCGGCGCGCTTCCTTCCAGCGCCACACGGCCACGGCAGCCGTGGCCGGCGTGGTGGCGAGCCTGGCGCTGTCGGTGGCGCTCACGGTGATGGTCAGCAGCTTCCGCCAGGGCGTCACGCAGTGGCTGGATGCGGTGCTGCCGGCCGATCTGTACGCCCGCACCGCCACCAGCAGCGGCGCCTCCGACCAGGCCTGGCTGCCGCCGGAGTTCGTGGCCGCCGCGGCACGGCTGCCGGGCGTGCTGCGGGTGCAGGCCAGCCGCGTGCGTTCGCTGAGCCTGGACGCGGCCCGCCCAGCCGTCGCCCTGGTGGCGCGCGACCTGGCCGACCCCGCCGAGAGCCTGCCGCTTCTGGAAGCGCCGCTGCCCGCCATGCCCGGCGTGGCGGGTGTGTTCGTCAGCGAGGCCATGGTCTCGCTGTACGGTGCGGCCCCGGGCACGCAGCTGGCACTGCCGCTCGGCGACCAGGCCGTGACGGTGCATGTGCGCGGCGTCTGGCGCGACTACGCGCGGCAGTTCGGCGCGGTCGCCATCGACAGCGCCGACTACCGCCGACTCACCGGGGACGAGCGCCTGAACGACCTTGCGCTGTGGCTGGCCCCAGGCGCCGAACTGGCGATCGTGCGCGAGTCCGTGCGCGCACTGGCGAGCGACCCCGCGATGCTGGAGTTCGGCGCCGCGGCCGAGATCCGTGCGATCTCGCTGCGCATCTTCGACCGCAGCTTCGCCGTCACGCGCTACCTGCAGGCCGTGGCCATCGCAGTGGGGCTGGTGGGCGTGGCGGCCAGTCTGTCGGCCCAGGTGATGGCGCGGCGCAAGGAATTCGGCCTGCTGTCGCACCTGGGCCTGACGCGGCGGCAGGTCATCGCGCTCGTGGCCGGCGAATCCGCGGCCTGGCTGGCGGCAGGGTGCGTGATCGGGCTGGCGCTGGGCATCGCGGTGAGCGCGGTGCTGGTGCACGTGGTCAACCCCCAGAGCTTTCACTGGACGATGGACCTGGTGCTGCCCTGGGCGCGGCTGTGGACGCTGGCGGCCGCCGTGCTGGCAGCAGGCGTGCTGACGGCCGCCGTGAGCGCGCGCCGGGCCGCAGGGCGCGCGGCGGTGATGTCGGTGAAGGAGGACTGGTGAGACGACGCCACCTCTTGCTGGCCGCCCTGGCGCCCGCCACCGCGCGAGCCGAAGGCATACGCCGCGGCCGGGTGCTGGCGTTCCCGCGCGACCACGGCGCGCACCCGGAGTCACGCACCGAGTGGTGGTACGTCACCGGCTTTCTCGGTCCGTTCGAGGCGCCCACGCACGGCTTCCAGGTGACGTTCTTCCGCAGCCGAACGGGCCTGGCCGTCGACAACGCCAGCCGCTTCGCGCCGCGCCAGCTGCTCTTCGCGCACGCCGCGCTCACCGACCTGAAGGCGCGCACCCACCGGCATGCTGACCGCATCGTGCGCTGGTCCGGCGACCCGGGCGCGGCACTGGCGAGCGCTTCGCTCACCGACGGCGACGTGCGCATCGGCCGCTGGCGGCTGCACCACGACGGCAGCGCCTGGCACGCGCTGATCGACGACGCCGAGCTGCCACTGCAGCTGACCCTGTGGCGCACGCAGCCCCTGCTGCTGCAGGGCGAGGCCGGTTTCTCGCGCAAGGGCCCGGACGAACGCCAGGCCAGCCACTACGTGAGCGAGCCGCAGTTGCAGGCAAGCTCCACGCTCGGCAGCGGCCGCGCCTGGCTGGACCACGAGTGGAGCGACGAGGTGCTGCACCCGCAGGCCGTCGGTTGGGACTGGATCGGCTTCAACCTGCTGGACGGCAGCGCGCTGACGGCCTTCCAACTGCGCCGCGCCGACGGCGGCGCCCTGTGGGCCGGTGGCAGCTGGCGTGCGCCCGGCGGGCCGGCACAAGCCTTCGCGCCGGCCGATGTGACGATGACGCCCAGCCGCGTGTGGACGAGCGGCGCCTCGGGCGCGCGCTACCCGCTCGATTGGACCGTGCGCACACCCGCGGGGCAGTTTACGGTGCGCCCGCTGCTGGACGCACAGGAACTCGACGGGCGCAGCAGCACCGGCACGGTGTACTGGGAAGGGCTGTCGGAACTCAACGACGCACTGGGGCGTCGCGTCGGGCTCGGGTACCTCGAGTTGACAGGTTATGCCGGTCGACTAAGTCTGTAGCGGGTCTCTCGGCCAACAGCGCGCGCCCCACGTCGGCGACGTGGTCCAGCGCGCGGAATAGACTGTCGCGCTCGGCGTGGCTCAGGCCTGCGACAAGGGCGTCGTGCAGCTCCGCCGCGCGTTGGAAGAGGCGCCTGTAAAGAGCGCGGCCGGCCGGCGTCAGCGTCAGTTGCACGCTGCGTGCGTCGGCGGCGTCGGTCGCTCGCCGGACCAGACCGCGCTCGACCAGACCGCTCAGGGTGCGGCTGGCCTGCGCAGGCGGCAGGTCGGCCTCCGCGGCCACGCGTGCCAGTGACAGCGGACCGTCGGCATACAGGTTGCCGAGCAGACGCCATTCGACGCCGGTGACACCGAACTCGCGCACGAAGTCGTGATATCCGGGCCGCGAGGCGTAGTAGGCAGCCTTCTGAAGCCGGTAGGCCAGCAGATCGCGAATGCCCTCAAGGGCCCTGTCATCCCCACGTGATTTCATGGAGGCTCAGCATGCGGCATTTACTTGACTAAGTCAAACAATGTGTCGATGATCAAAACTTGACAAAGTCAAGCAAACAATCGGAGCAACACGCATGGAGATGACCGGCGGCCAGGCCCTGGCCACACAGCTCGTCGCCGAGGGCGTGACGGATATCTTCGGCATACCCGGCGTACAGCTCGACTGGGCTACGGACGGCCTGCTGGATGTCGCCGACCGGCTGCGCTACCTGACCCCGCGCCACGAACAGGCAGCTTCCTACATGGCGGACGGCTATGCGCGGACGACAGGTCGCGAGGGCGTCTGCATGGTGGTGCCGGGGCCCGGCCTGCTCAACGCGATGGCCGGCCTGGCCACGGCCTACGCCTGCAACTCGCCCGTGCTGTGCATCACGGGGCAGATCCCGTCGCAGCACATCGGCGCCGATCTCGGCATGCTGCACGAGGTTCGCAATCAGTCGGCGATCCTCGGTTCGGTGAGCAAGTGGCAGGCGCTCGCGCGCCGGCCGGAGGACATCCCGGGCCTTGTCCACGAGGCTTTCCGCCAGATGCGCAGCGGCCATTCCCGGCCTGTCGGGCTGGAGATTCCGCCGGACGTGCTGGCCGCGCGCGCCAACATGAGCCTGCTAGACGCCGCACCGCGGCAGGCGGCGCTGGACATCGAGGCGACCGAACTGGACACGCTGGCGCAGCAGCTGAAGACCGCGCGCTTTCCCATCATCTGGGCAGGCGGGGGCGTACTCGCGGCGCGTGCCGGCGACACCCTGCAACAGGTGGCCGAAGCGCTTCAGGCTCCGGTGGTGATGAGCGACAACGGTCGCGGAGCGCTATCGAGCCGGCACGCGCTGGCCACCACCGCACTCGGCGGGCGGTGCCTGTTGCCCCATGCCGACCTTGTGCTGGTGCTCGGCAGCCGCTTCGTCGACGGGCAGGGCCGGCCGACCCACCAGGCGCCAGGCTGCCGCTACGTCTACGTCAACCTGGAGCCGTCCCATGCAGGTGCCCCGCGCTACCCCGGGACGGCGATGGTGGCCGATGCAGGCGCAGTGCTGCAGGCCCTCGCCGAGCGCCTGCACGGCCACCGAGCTGCCGAATCGCGGGGCTCTGCGGTCGCCCAGGTCAATGCCTGGTGCGCGCAGCAGATCGACGCGATCCAGCCACAGCGCAGGTATGTGGACGCCTTGCGCGCAGCCATCCCCGACGACGGCGTGCTTGTCAGCGAGCTGACGCAGGTCGGCTACCTGGCCAACATCGCCTACCCGGTCTACACGCCGCGAAGCCTCATCACGCCCGGCTACCAGGGCACTCTGGGCTACGGCTTCGCCACCGCACTCGGCGCGGCGATGGGCAATCCCCAGCGGGCCGTGGTGTCGATCAACGGCGACGGCGGCTTCGGTTGGAACCTGCAGGAACTGGCGACCGTGGCGCGCTACCGCCCCCGGCTGGTGACCGTGGTTTTCGAGGACGGCGCTTTCGGAAACGTGCGCCGCATCCAGTCACAGGTGTTCAAGCGCGAGATCGGCACCGCGCTCTGCAACCCCGACTTCGCGGCCCTGGCCCGCGCCTTCGGGCTTTCCGCCACGGAAGTGGATTCGCCAGAGGGCCTCGCCTCCGAGCTCACGGCAGCGCTGGCCGTCCAGGGCCCGTCCGTGATCGTCGCGAAGGTGGGCGTCATGCCGGGCCCCTGGCACTTGATCCACACCTTCTCCAAGGCGCCGCATCCGGCTCCACCCAACCCCCTGGGCGATCCCATGCCCTTCAGATGAGCCTGAGCCTGCGCCAGCTCCAGGCCTTCGTCCTGGCCCACGACAGCGGCAGCCTCAGCGGCGCCGCGCAGGTGATGGACATCACCCCTTCGGCCGCCAGCCTGTTGCTCAAGCAGTTCGAGCAGGGACTGGGAATGGTGGTTTTCGAGCGCACGCCGCGCGGTCTGAAGCTCACGGAAGACGGCCAATCGGTGCTGCCGCTCGTGCGCCAGGTGGTTGCCGGCACCGAACGGCTTGGGCAGCTGGCCCGGGCGCGGCACGCACTGCCGCAGGCCCGGCTGCGGCTGGCGGCCACACCGGCGATGGCACGCACGCTGCTGCCGCCGGTGATGCGCAAGTTCGCCGCGCTTCACCCGCATGTCCTGATGAGTCTGGACGACGGACCGGCCAGTCAGCTGGCCACTGCAGTGGCTCAAGGCGAGATCGACCTCGCGCTGGCGACGCTGAGCGGCGACGTCCCCGAAAGCGTGATGGTCGAGCGCCTGCTGCGCGATTCGCTGTGCCTGGTGTGCAGACCAGACGATGCTCTGGCAGCGCGGACGTCGCTGGACTGGACGGAACTTCAGGGCGCTGCGCTCGTGATGGTCGGCGCTGGAAACGGTGTGCGCGAACGTCTGGACCAGGCACTGAACGAGCAGCGGGTGAGCGTACGCACGGCGTTCGAGGTTCACCAGCTCGGCACCGCGCTGAGCCTCGTGGAACAAGGCCTCGGACTCGCCGTGCTACCTTCGTTCCTGCTCTCGTTCACACCCACTGCGGCCGTGGTCGCCAGACCGCTGCAGCCGCCCTTCACCCGTGACATCAGCATGCTGTGGCGCGACGGGACGGTCCCGCTGCCAGCGGTGCAGACCTTCGCGGAGCTGCTGCGTTCGGAACTCGGAGACTGACTCCGTCAACAGGCCCGGCCCGTGAGCCGAGCCACGAGCGCATTCGCCGCACCGCGCTCGAGCCTGTCGCCACGCCACGCGATATGGCCATCGCCGCGCGCCAGCACCAGTGCGTGCCGGTACTCCGGAGGTGCCGCGTGCGCCGGCACGGCGAGCACACGCTGCGGCAGGCGGGCATCCTGAGCCGCCGCCACCCAGGCCGAGGTGTCGGCTTGCGGATCGAGCTGCAGCAGCGTGTACGCCGGATCGAGTGCGTCGTAGAGCGAGCGCCCTTCGGCCAGCCAAAAGTGCGGCAACCGGCATCCCGGCACGGTAGACGGCGTGAAGCTGCCCATCGCGTAGGCCGGTGGCGCCTCGCCGTCATAGGCGATCAGTTCGGAGCGGTCGTAGTAGTAGCCGAAGTTCAGGCCTGCACAGCAATATTGCTGCACGTTCAGGTCATACAGGTCACGCCCTACCTCGGCCCGCAGCGCATCGGCCGCAGACCCTTCGGCGTCCAGCCCATCGGGCACCGCACGCCGTCGCTTGCTCATCTCGTGGGCGTGATTCATCGCGAAGTGCGACACCTGCTCGGTGATCGGCTGCCGCTCGCGCACATAGGCGTCGAGTGAGGCGTCGCCGGCCCAGCCCTGCAGGACCGAGGCCAGATGCCAGGCCAGGTTGTTCGCGTCGGCGATACCCGCATTCATGCCGTAGCCCGCGTAGGGCACCCACAGGTGCGCGGCATCGCCGCACAGGTAGACGCGGCCCACACGGAACTTGTCCGCCACCAGGCGACGGCCGAACCAGTCCTCGAGGCTGAGAACCTCGTACTTGAAGTCGGGGCCGACGCCGAGGATGGCGCGGATCGCCCAGTCGCGGTCGACCGAGTCGAACTCGGGTTCATCGTCGCGCAGGTAGTTGTGCACCAGCCAGGTCTCGCGGCCGTCGATGGCGTAGATGTTGCCGCTGCGCAGGCCGCCGTAGCTGAACATCGCCCACGCGGGCGGCGCCTGCATGCGGGCGATCAGGCCGGACGCGCGGATGAAAGTGGACTGCACGCGCTGGATCACGGCATCTCCGACGAGCTGCGCCCCGATGGCCTTGCGCACGCCGGAGCGCCCGCCGTCGCAGCCCACGAGATAGCTCGCGTTCAGCGTGTGCAGAACACCGTCGTCCAGACCCCGGGCACGAGCCGTCACGCCCTGCCCGTCCTGCTCGAAGTCCTCGAGGCGGCAACGGTTCAGGATCCTGATGCCCGGCATCGCAGCGGCGTGCTCGAACAGGATGGGCTCCAGGTACAGCTGGTTGATCCTGTGCGGCGGCTCGGGTGTGGGCCACCAGCCGTCGGGGCCGCTGTGATCGGTGAGGCGCGTGGCGCGTCCCGGGATGTGGATACGGGTGATCTCCCGCCCGACGGTACTCGTGCGGTAGGAGACATCGTGCGGGTAGTCGTCGGGCAGTCCGGCGGCGCGCAGCGCATCGGCCACGCCGAGCCGGCGGAACACCTCCATCGAGCGCGCCGAGACGTGGTTGCACTTCACCTCGGGCGGCTCGCCCCGGCGGCGCGACTCCACCACGGTGACCCTGGCGCCACGATGGGCCAGGTTCATCGCCAACGTGAGTCCCACCGGACCGGCGCCGACCACGATCACGTCACACAGATCAGATTGCATGCGATTCCTCCATCGCGGCGCAGTCTAGGGAGACGGCGGCTGTCTCACCAGCCCGGGTGGCTGAATGCGTTGTGAGCAAAACTCACAGGGCGATCGGCCCGAAGTTGTAGTCGGCCTCGATGGCCCGCGCACAGCGCTGCAAGGCATGGACCATCGTCTCCGCGGGATGTGGTCTCAGCACCGAACTCGGCGCGACGATCGACACGATGCCGATCAGGGACCGGCCTTCGTCGAGCACCGGAACGGAGACACCGCCCACGCCGTTGCCGGTGTCGACCTCGTACTCGGCGCCGAACGCCGGCCACTGCTGCAGTTCCGAACCTGCGGGCAGCGGCACGCCACTTCGGACCGCCGGCTGCAGGCCTTCCGACAGGCGCGCGGCGGGTGACTTCGGCAGACTCAGGAAGGCGGCCGGACGTACGGTGACAGAGGTCGTCTGCTGGCTTTCGACGCATAGCAACACCACGGCGCCGTGCGGCACCGGCACGGACAGGATGACCGATTCGCCGGTCGCGTCCCGCAGCCGCTGAAGGTGCGGTTTGGCCAGCTCGCCGATGCTGCGGTCGCGCGTGGCGGCCCGGCCCAGGCGAAGGAGCTTCCAGCCGAACGTGTATCCCTCCTGCGCGCCCTTGGCCACCAGACCGAGCCGCAGAAGGGTCTGCAGGTGGCGCGACACCTTGGCTTTGGTCATGTCGAGCTGGCGGGCCAGACTGTTCACGCGCACCACGCCCTTGCTCTCCGCAATCGCGTCGAGGATCTGAAGCGCCACCTCCACGCTCTGCACAGTACCCGAACGAGTCTGCGGCTCACTGTCGACCGGATCGGGTGCACCACCTTCTCTGTCTTGCATGTCGCAACTCCGTCTCTTGCCTTGACCTGGATTGTGACCGTGAGGCAGTGCAGGCAAAGACGTCGCGCCTCGGGTCAACCCGGATGCCAGGGCCCATCGAATGTCCTATTCTGCGCGACATGTGTCTCGTATAGCAATACCCAAACACGAGACACGCCGCTGAACACAGGAAGGAGCTTCGCCATGGGACTGCGCACCGGCCGCCAATACCTCGACTCGCTTCGAGACGGCCGCCAGGTCTACCTTGAAGGCCATCGCGTCGACGACGTGACTGCCGATCCGCGCCTGGGACTCACAGCCCAGACCGTGGCCGAGCTCTACGACATGCAGCACGATGCCAAGTGGCGCGACACGCTGACGCTGCCCGGCCCGGACGGCGAGCGCATGCCCATGGCGTGCATGCAGCCCCGCACCATCGAGGATCTGGCACGGCGACGCGCGGCGATGAAGGTCTGGGCCGACGCCACCTGCGGTCTCTTCGGGCGCACGCCAGACTTCATGAACCTCGGCATCGCCACGCTGGCCGCCGCAAGCCACGTGTTCGACCAATCGGCCAGCGGTCGGAATTTCGCGGCCAACGTCCAGGCCTACTACGAGAAGGTCTGCCGAGAAGACCTCACGATGACCCACATCCAGGTCAACCCGGCGGTCGATCGATCCAAGCAGGTCTTCCAGCAGACCCGGGACATCGCACTCAAGATTGTCAAGGAGACAGACGCAGGCTTCTATGTCAACGGCATGCGCCTCGTGGGCACGCTTGCGCAGTTCGCCAATGAGATCGTGGTGATGCCCTCGGTTGTCGTCGCCAACGACGACAAGGCAGGTGACTACGCCTTCGCCTTCGTCACGCCGGTTGCGGCCGAGGGTGTGAAGATCATCAGCCGCCCGTCAGTCGTGCCCCAGAACCCGGGCCACTTCCTGGACCATCCGCTGTCCATCCAGTACGACGAGGGCGACGCCGTGATCGTGTTCGAGAACGTCTTCGTGCCCTGGGAGAGGACCTTCATCTTCCGCGATCCGGCTATGTGCAACGCGATCTACAAGCAGACCTTTCTGGCCGAGCACTACTCGCACCAGACGATGACGCGCGCACTCGCCAAGGCGGAGTTCATGGCAGGTCTGGCCTGCAAGATGGCCGCGGCAACCAAGGTCGACAGCTTCCCCAACGTGCAGGCCCAGCTGGCGGAGCTTCTGATCTTCGTCGAGACCCAGAAGGCGCTGCTGATGCAGAGTGAACAACTCGCGATGCCCACTGGATTCGGCACAGTGGCGCCTAGCAAGATGACGCTGCATGCCGCACAGCTGCACTTCTACGACCGTTACGCCAAGATGATCGACGCCGTGCGCACCATCGGTGCCGGCAACCTGATCGGGGTCCCGTCGTACGCCGAACTGAGCGGCGAGATCGGCCCGCTGGTGAGCGAGTACATGGCCACGGCCACGATGGAAGCCGACGAGCGCATCCAGCTCACCCGTCTCGCGGCCGACGCCTCGTTTTCGGCTTTCTCGGGGCGTCAGGCCCTGTACGAACGCTACTACCAGGGCGACCCGGTTCGCAAGGTCTGCAGCTACTACTTCGAATACCCGAAGGACGAGTTGACCGGCCGCATCGACCGGCTGCTCGAGAGCCTGGGTGAGAAAGCCCGGCGCCTGTCTTCCTGATCACCCGCCAAAGGAACAAAGCATGAAGCTCGGAACCATCCGCCTGAACGGCCAGCCCACCGTGATCGCCCGCGTCGAGGGCGACATCGCGGTCACCGTGCCTGTGCACGACATGGAAGACCTGATCGTCTCTGGCAATGCTGGCCTGGACAAGGCCGCCGCCGCCATCGAAGCCGCCCGCAGCGGCCGCGCACCGACGCTGGATGTCGCCGACGCCGACTGGATGGCGCCCAACCCCAAGGCATCGAAGATCCTGGGCTGCGCAGTCAACAACAACGAATTGAACCAGCGCGCCTATCGGCCGATGAAGTCGCCGATGTTCTTCACCAAGGGTCGCTCGGCGCTGACCGGGCACAAGAAGCCCATCGTCCTGCTGCCGCGCCACGGCCGCTCGATCCCCGAGCCCGAACCTGTGGTCGTGTTCGGCAAGCTCGCGAAGGATGTGCCGCAGGAAAGGATCATGGACTACGTCTTTGGCTACACGCTGACCAACGACGTGACCGCCAGCGGCATCAAGTTCGGCGAGGACTCGATCGCCCTGAACATGGATCCCAAGTTCACAGCACCGCACCACTTCGCCTGGCGCGAGAAGTTCGGGGATCAGGACAACTATGTCTACTTCGTCTACCACGCGCGCTCGAAGGCCGCCGACACCTTCGCTGCGATGGGCCCCTGGCTGACGACCAAGGACGAAGTCCGCAACCCGAACCAGCTGACGATCCGCGGATACGTGGACGGCGACATGTATTGCGAGGACAGTACCGCGAACTACTTCTTCCCCGTCGAGCGTGTGCTGCACGAGGCCAACGTCTGGTTCACGATGGAGCCGGGCGACTGCGTGCACTGCGGTACGGCATCCAAGGGTACGCCCCGGCACCCGAAAGGCAACATCGGCACCTTCCTGTCGGAGTACCAGAACACCGAGGTCGAGGTCGAGATCCTGGGCCGCCTGTTCAACACCATCGACAACCGGAAGTGACATGAGGGTTGCGCCGAAGGTCGAGATCGACCGCATGACCTACCGCTACTGGCTGGAACGCGACAAGCGCGAGTTCGTCGCCTTCGCAGATGTCTCGCTCGATGTCGCCGATGGCGAGTTCGTGTGCATCTGTGGGCCGAGCGGCTGCGGGAAGACGACCTTGCTGAACATCGTCGCAGGCTTGCTGACGTACGAGGAAGGCTCTCTGCGCGTCAACGGCGTGACGGTCAATGGCCCCGGCATCAGTCGTTCGATGGTGTTCCAGCACGCCAGCCTGCTGCCCTGGCGCACCGTAGCGGGCAACGTGCGTTACGGCATGGAGATGCAGCGCCGCTTCGACCGCAGCACGATGGACGCGCGCACCGAGCAGTTCGTCAATCTCGTCGGCCTCGGCGGCTTCGAGGGGCGTTACCCGGCCGAGCTTTCGGGCGGCATGCAGCAGCGGGTCAACCTGGCCCGCGCCTTGGCCACCGACCCTGAAGTGCTGCTCATGGACGAGCCCTTCGCCGCACTCGACGCACAGACACGCGAGTTCATGCAGGCCGAACTGCTGAAGATCTGGACGCGCGCCGGGAAGACCGTGATCTTCATCACCCACCAGATCGACGAGGCGGTGTTCCTCGCCGACCGTGTCGTGGTCATGGGCACCCGCCCGGGCCGTCTCAAGGGCGAGTTCGCGATTCCCTTCGCGCGGCCGCGCGCGCTGTCGATCAAGCGCGATCCGGAATTCCTGCGCCTGTCGGACGAGATCTGGTCGCTGATAGAGGAAGAGGCTGGCCGCATCAACGTGGTGAGCGCGTCGTGAGAGCGGACCGGCAGGGTCTCTTCCGCCGCCACGAGCCGGTGCTGCTGCCCACGATCGGGCTGCTGCTGGTGCTGGGTGTCTGGCAACTCACATGGAGCCTGGGCTGGATCTCGCCCCTGTTCTTCAGCGGTCCCTCGGCGATCGCCAGCAAGTTCATCGAGTTGATGGCCAGCGGCGAACTGCAACTCAACGCCGCGTACAGCGGGCGCAGCTTCGCGGTCGGCTTCGTGTGCGCCGTGCTGGTTGGCGTGCCGCTGGGCATCGTGATCGGCTGGTACCGCAGGCTCAACCTGGCACTGAACCCTCTGATCAACGCGTTCTACGCCACGCCGCGCATCGCGCTCTTTCCGCTCATCATCATCTGGTTCGGCATCGGCAGCGGCTCGGCGATCTTCCTCGTCTTCCTGGCCGCGACCATGCCGATCCTGATAAACACGATCGCGGGCGTGCGCAACATCGACGCCGATCTGCTCCGCGCTGCACGCGCCTTCTGCGCCACAGACCGGCAGATTTTCCAAACCGTGGCACTGCCGTACTCGGTGCCCTTCATCCTGACGGGCGTGCGCCAGGCGGTGGCCCACGGACTGATCGCGGTGATCATCGCCGAGCTCACGGCGGGCAGCCAGGGCATCGGATTCATGATCTCCTATGCGGGGCAGACCTTCGCGACCGACACGCTGCTGGTTGGCGTGCTGCTGACGTCATTCGCGGGCATGGCTTTGGGGTGGATCATCGAGCGCCTCCAGTCCTGGTTCCAGCGCTGGAAGCCGCCGCAACACTGAGGTCCGGACCGATGAACGAACTGCCCTTCACCGTCGATGCCGCCTGCCCGCCCGGAATGCCTCAGGCCGAATGGCGCGCACGCGTTGGCCTGGCGGCCTGCTACAGGCTGTTCGACGCGCTGGGGTGGACCGAAGGCATCTACAACCACATTACGCTGCGTGTGGCGGGCGTGGACGACACGCCAGCGTTCCTGATCAACCCCTACGGTCTGCACTACGCCGAGGTGACACCCGCCAACCTCGTGAAGGTGGACGTGCGCGGCCAGGTTCTTCAGGGCACGGTCCATCCTGTCAACGCGGCCGGCATGGTGATCCACTGCGCCGTGCACGCGGCACGAGAGGATGTGCACTGCGTGATGCACACCCACACCACGGCGGTCATGGCGGTGGCATGCAAGGAAGCCGGCTTGCGCAGCGACAACTTCTACAGCGCCCAACTGCTGGGGCGCGTCGCGTATCACGACTTCGAGGGCGTGACGACGCGGGCCGAAGAAGGTCCGCATCTCGTCTCGAGCCTGGGTGATCGGCCCATCCTGCTTCTGCGCAACCACGGTGTCCTGGTGGCCGGCGGCAGCCTGTGCGAAGCCTTCTCGCTGTTGTGGCAGTTGCAACGCGCCTGCGAAGTGCAGTGCGCCAGCGACGGCATGACGGGAGCCAACCGGCCGGTCGCGCCGGCCGTTCTGGCGGCGATAGGCCAGCACGTGGCGCCGATGCGCCCCGGCGGCAGCAAACCGGGCGAACTGCTCTTCAAGGGACTGCTGCGCCGTGCCGGCATCGATCTCGCCAGAGTGCTCGAGCCGGGCTGCTGAGACATGTCCGACACGATCGATCCGGCTGAACTGCGACAGGTGCTCAGCACCTTCATCACCGGCGTGACGGTGATCACCACGCTGGACGCCAACGGACAGCCCCACGGACTGACCGCAAACTCGTTCAATTCGGTCTCGCTCGACCCGCCGCTGGTACTGTGGAGCCAGGGGCTCAAGGCACGCAGCCACCCGATCTTCCGCGAGGCCGAGCGATTCGCGGTCAACATCCTCGCGGACGACCAGATTCCGGTGTCGTCACGATTCGCCAAGGCGGGCGAAGACAAGTTCGGTCCGACGCCCGTGCGAAACGGCCTGGGCGGCGTGCCGCTGATCGAGGGCTGCTCGGCCTGGCTGGAGTGCCGGCGGGTGGCTGCGCACGCCGCCGGGGACCACATGATCTTCATCGGCGAGGTGCAGCGCATCGAACGCAGCGGGCGCCGGCCTCTGGCCTTCGGTGGCGGCCGCTACCTGATCCCGCAGGCGCACGACTTTGCCCGCCTGTCAGCCGACGAGGCGAACCTGAACCGCTCGCGACTGCAGGCCGTGCGGCTGGCCACGCATGCCGCGGTCGAACTCGCGGCCCGGCTCGACGTGACCATCGGTGTCGCGGTGTGGGGCACGCACGGACCGACGGTCGTGCACTGGGAGCTGTCGCACCAGCCGGTCAGCGTGAACCTGCGGCCCGGCGCCGTGCTCCCGATGTTCGGCTCCGCAACCGGGCGGGTGTTCGCCGCCTGGCTGCCCGCCGACGAGACCGCCGCCCGGATCGATGGCGACCGCCCGGATGTGACTCCGGACCTGTCAGCCATCAGGAACGCCGGGCTCGCGAGCCTTGCCACCGTGTCTCGATTCCAGGGTGGCGATCCCATCGAGGTACAAGCCATCAGCGTGCCGGTGCTGGATCCCTCAGGGGGGATCATCCTCGCGCTGACGGCGCTGGCAGAGCACCACCGGCTCGATCCGGCTGCGGACGCACCGGTCGCGAAGGCGCTGCGCGCCTGCGCGGCCGAACTGGGCCACCGCGTCGCGGGACACTGAGGCCCCGCGCGGGCGCTCAGAAGGAAGCTGCGAGCTTGGCTTGCTCCTCCGCAGCGACACCGGCGCCGAAGATGCTGCGGAAGTAGCCGTCAGCGATCAGCTTGCGGACCGGCCCCATGTCGATGACCTGCGTCACGTCCAGCGCCTTGACCGCCGGCACGTCGTCCGCGAGCCGCGTGATCGCCGATGTCACGGCGGCTTTCTGCAACAGCGGCACGCGGTCCAGGACATCCTTGCTCCTGTAGATGTCGTACAGGCGGTCGACGGCGGCCTCGGGCTGCGGGTCGAAGCTCCGATAGGCCTGCATGGCGAAGGCCTTGTCCTGGTAGAAACGCGCGATGGCTTCGGTCTGCGCCATCAGCAGCCGCCTGGCCGCGTCGGCGTTGCCCTGGACCCAGCTCTTCTTGAAGACATAGGCTGTGCTGACAAAGATGTCCGGATGATTGACCAGCAGGTCGATCACGCTGAAGCCCGCTGCCTCCAGCCTGAAGTACGCCGGCGCCACCATCAGGGAGGCGTCGATCTGGCCACCCTCGAGCATCTTGGCGCGTGCGCTCGCGTCGTTACCGGTCGGCACCCACACCACATCGCGTGCGCCCATGCCGTACTTCTGGATCATGTCCAGCGTGAACGTGTACAGCGGGTCACCCAGGCGCCCGACGCCGATGCGCTTGCCCTTCAGGTCGGTGACCTTGTCGATGCCCTTCTGGCCAATGAGTGCGAAGTTGCCCTTGTTCAGTGAACTTCCCATCATCACCATCGACGGGTCGCGCGCCGATGCCGTGAGGATCTGTTCGAGTCCGTAGTTGATCATCTGCGCCTGCCCGCTGACCAGCATGGCAACGCCGGCCGGGTGCACGCCGAATTCCAGCGTCACATCCAGCCCGTGCTTCTCGTACAGGCCCGCCTGCTTGGCGATCCACAGCGGCCACGAGGCGCCCGAGCGGGTCGGGTAGGACAGCGTCAGCTTCGTGCCCGCCTGTGCGTGCACCGCCGGGGCGCCCAGCCCGGCCAAAGCCACGCCGGCCCCGGCCAGCAAGATGCTGCGCCGCCTGGCCCCGCCCTGACGTGTGATCGGATCCGTCTTCATGTCTGTCTCCTTGTTGCCTTGACGAGCCGGTTGCGCAACCGGCCGATGCCCTCGACCTCGATGTCCACGACATCGCCATCACTCAGAAAACTCAGGGATTCATACCCGCAGCCGTTCCCCACCGTTCCCATCGCGAGCACCTCGCCCGGGTAGAGCGTCTCGGACTGCGACAGGAAGCTGATGCAGTGCGCGATGTCGTGCTGCATGCCTGCGGCGACCGTCTCGGTCCGAAGATGTCCGTTGACGCTGACGCGCATCCGCAAGGCATAGGGATCGGCGATCTCGTCACGCGTGACGATGCACGGCCCCATGGCGTTGCCGGTGTCGAAATCCTTGCCCTTGGCCGGCCCCATGCGGAAGGCCGTCTCCTGCGATTGGGTGTCGCGCGCGCTGAAGTCGTTGTAGATCGTGTAGCCGAAAACGGCCTGCATCGCCTGCTCGACCGGTACGTTCTTCACCCGGCGGCCGATGACAACGGCCAGTTCCAGCTCGAAGTCGAGCAGCTGCGCGAACGACGGCCACTCGATGTCGGCATCCGGTCCGACCACGCTGAAGCGGTTGCACTTGTAGTAAAGCGGCCGCTCGTACCAGACGGGTGGAATGGCGAAGTTGCCGCTGGCCTCGAGACGTGCCAAGGCCGCCGCCGGATCGGGATCACTGCGCGAGCGAAGGCGCATGGAGGCGGCCAATGCCTGCTTCACGTGCAATTCGTAGTTGGCGAAATCGCGTATCTGCTCGGGCACCGGCAAAGGTGCCGCGAGCGACAGGCCGTCCAGCGCCATCCGATCGGCTGGCCTGGACGCGGCGAGCAGCCGGCGGGCCTCGTCCAGTGCGGCGTCGCCGCCACGAAGCAGCGACAACATCGAGACAAAGTCGCCCTGCTGCGCTGATGACGCACGCTCGGCTGCGTCGAGCACGTCGATCACGAAGTGATCGTCAACATGGGCAGCGAGGCGTTCGCCGCGGCCACTGCGGTAAGTGATGAGTTTCACGGCGATGGGCTCGTTTGTCTCGTTATGCAAGACTATTGACTCGTCTATCGTAACGACTGTAGATTCCCGTCAGGTCGGGAGTTACCCGAGCGACACGCCGGAAAGGCCGCGATGGCACAGATCGTCCTGGGCATGGCCCTGTCCCACACACCGCAGATGCACACGCCACCCGAGCAGTGGCGCCTGCGGATCGCTGCGGACGAAAGGAATCCGGCACATCACTTCCGCGGCCGCACCTACACCTGGCCTGAGCTGCTGGCGCTGCGGTCGCCCGAGGGCCTCGACCGATTTCTATCGCTGCAGGAGAAGACCCAGCGGCTGACGCGCGCCAACGCAGCCGTCGAACGCCTCGCGGCGATCTACCGTGACGTGCGGCCCGACATCGCCGTGATCATCGGAAACGACCAGCACGAGCTCTATGTCGAGGACCTGATGCCGGCGATGACGATCTACTGGGGTGAGGAGGTGCACAACTGCCCGGCGCGGGATGACCAGGCACAGCGCATGCCGGCCGGCATCCATCTGGCCGAAGCCGGCCACGCGCCGCCGCAGGCGCTGGTTCACCCGGGGCACCCCGCGTTGGGCCGTCACCTGATCGAACATGTCATCGCCGAAGGCTTCGACGTGGCCCACTCGCAGTGGATGCGCGAGGCCGACCAGCGCATCAGCTTCTCGACCGGCGCACCCCATGCCTTCGGCTTCGTCTACCGCAACATCATGGCCGACCGGGTGATACCTCACGTGCCGGTGATCCTGAACACTTTCTATCCGCCGAACCAGCCCACGGCACGACGCTGCCATGCCTTCGGGCAAGCCCTGGGCAGGGCGATCCGGGCTTGGCCAGGGGACGCCCGCGTGGCCATCTTCGGCTCGGGCGGGCTGAGCCACTTCGTGATCGACGAGGACTTTGACCGCGCCTTCCTGTCCGCGATCGTCCAAGGTGACGCCTGCCACCTGACGCAGCTTGATGAACGACTGCTGCAGGCGGGCACCTCGGAGTGCAAGAACTGGATCGCCGCGGCCGGCGCATTGGAAGGCGCCGGCTTGCAAGCCGAGTTGATCGATCAGGTAGCGTGCTACCGCTCGCCGGCCGGCACGGGAACCGGAACCGGGTTTGTCTGCTGGCGCTGAACGCGTCAGGTTGGATCAGGCGTCGCCGCCGCGCGCGGGGCGCGTCGTGCCGTCGTCGGCACGCGAGTCGCTCGGCGCAGGCGGCCACCAAGACTCGTCGCCGTTGGCCGCTCGCACGCAGTTGCCACCCGCCTGCCGAGCCTGCTGCAGCGCCTGCTGCGACAGGGCTACCAGCGCCGACAGCGGCTGGTGCAGGGGGCGCAGCACGGCCACGCCCACACTGGCGTTGAAACGGGCGCTGTCCGGCAGGCCGGGCAGCTTCAGGTTCTCGACCATGCCGCGCACGCGGTCGGCTACATCCAGCGCTCCGGTGGCGTCTGCCTGGGGCAGAAAGATCGCAAGCTGCGCATCGTCGAAACGGGCCAGAAGGTCGGCCGCGCGCAGCGACGCGAGCACCTGACGGCCCAGGCCGGCAAGCAGCGCATCGGCCACGCGGGGCCCCGCCTGCTCGGTCATCTGGCGCAGGCGGTCGACCTCGATGACCAGCAGCGCCACGGCGCCGCCGTAGCGGCCGGCACGCAGCCAGTCGCGCTCGGCCAGCGCCAGGAAGGCCGCACGATGGAACATGCCCGTCTGCGCGTCGCGCAGCGAGCTCTCGCCCGTCATCAACGGCAGGACCAGTTCAGGCAAGGCGGCCGGCGCCTGCGGCCGCCACGCGGCCAGCCCCGCCACCGCTGCAGCGGCCGCAGCGGCCGCCCAGTACGAACCCGACCACGCGCCAATGCCGCCAGCGACCACTGCGCCCGCGAGCGCGGCAGCCGC
This sequence comes from uncultured beta proteobacterium, assembly GCA_903938815.1. Taxonomy (GTDB): domain Bacteria; phylum Pseudomonadota; class Gammaproteobacteria; order Burkholderiales; family Burkholderiaceae_C; genus Rubrivivax. Next base: position 81,944 of record CAJAES010000031.1, on the reverse strand, counting down.
CACGCGCAGCGCGGGGTGGGAGACGAGGCCATGCGTGCTGGCGGAATCGGTTGGAGTCATATGAGCTTGCCGCGCGAAGACCTTTTTATTCGACCACAGATGCAGCAGCCAGAAGAAGGCACTTTCACCGCTTCCGTGCAAAGCTGCTTGACACAGGACAGGCACCGATCTTAAAGTGATATCACTTCAATGTCACACGCCTGGGAGGCCCGATGAACAACCCCCGCACCGACGAACGCGTCGCCACGACGGCGAGCGGCTACACGATGGGCGCACTCGGGATCGCGCTGATCCTGGCCGGCGCAGGCCTGGCCGCGGCCAGGATGCTGTCAGGCCCGGCCGGCGTAATGGTGCTGGCGGCCTGCATCGTCGCGGGCAGCCTGGTGCTCGCGGGGCTGTACATGCTGCAGCCCAACGAAGCCGCCATCCTCACGCTGTTCGGCCAGTACACGGGCACCGACCGCACCGAGGGCCTGCGCTGGGCCAACCCGCTGGCGAAGAAACGCAAGCTCTCGCTGCGCGCGCGCAACCTGAACGCGCCGACGCTGAAGGTCAACGACAAGCGCGGCAACCCGGTGGAGATCGGCGCGGTGGTGGTCTGGCGCGTGCGGCACACGGCGCAGGCGGTGTTCGACGTGGAGGACTTCGAGACCTACGTGAAGGTGCAGGCCGAGGCCGCCATCCGTCACCTGGCCTCGATGTACGCCTACGACGACGGCGAGGATCTCGCCCCCGGCGAGCACACGCTGCGGGGCGGCCTGGAGACGGTGTCGGGCGCGCTGCGCAACGAACTGCAGGATCGCTTCGACGCCGCCGGCGTGCAGGTGCTCGACGCCAAGCTCAGCCACCTCGCCTACGCGCCGGAAATCGCGCAGGTGATGCTGCGCCGCCAGCAGGCCGAAGCCATCGTCAGCGCACGGCACAAGATCGTGCAGGGTGCGGTGGGCATGGTCGAGGCCGCGCTGAATGGCCTGGCCGAACGCAACCTGATGCAGCTCGACGACGAGCGCCGCGCCGCGATGGTCAGCAACCTGCTGGTGGTGCTGTGCTCCGACAGCGAAGTGCAGCCGGTCATCAACACCGGCACGCTGTACAGCTGAGCCGGCGGCCCCAATGACCTCGACCGTGTACAACCGCCAGGTGCTCTGGGGCCTCTGGGTGGTGCTGCCGGCCACGGCGGCGCTCACGCTGGTGCTGGCCTGGCCGGCGAACGGCGGTCCCGAACGCGCCGCGCTGGCGGCCGTCGTGCTGGGGCAGCTGGCCGTGCTGGCCGGCATGAGCCACTTCGAGCTGTCGGTCGACGGCGAGGCCGTGCGCTGGCGCTACGGCCTCTTCGGCTGGCCGAACTGGACGCTGCCGCTGGCCGACATCCGGCAGGTGGAGCCGGCGCGCAGCAGCTGGATCGAAGGCTGGGGCATCCGCCGCACCAAGGAGGGCATGCTCTACAACGCCCGCGGCCCGGGCGCGGTGCGCCTGACGCTGAAGGACGGTCGCCGCCTGCGGCTGGGCAGCGACGAACCCGAGCGCCTGGCCGCCCTCATCGCCGCGCGACTCTAGATGGCAAGCCCGGGCAAGAAGCATTTCGCGCTGCGCATCGACCCGCGCCTGTGGGCCGAGATCGAGCGCCTGGCGGCGCAGGAACTGCGCAGCGCCAACGCGCAGGTGGAGTACCTTCTGCGCGAAGCCCTGGCCCGGCGCGGGCGCAGCCTGCCGCCTGCCGAGGCAGGCGAGGTGGGCGAGGTGGGCGAGACCGACGGCGTGCCGCCCCGATAGACTCCTGCCCATGCCCCCTCCCGATACCGCCCGCCCCGCGGCTGCCACGCCGCGCTCGCTTTCCGGGCTGCTGCCCTTCCTGCGGCCCTACCGAGGCCGCATCGCGCTGGCCGTGTTCTTCCTCGTGGCGGCCGCGGCCAGCACGCTGGCCTTCCCGATCGCGCTGAAGAGCCTGATCGACGAAGGCCTCGTGAAAGCCGCGCCCGGCGAGCAGCTGCTGGCGCTGCGCGAGCACTTCGTGGCGCTGTTCGCCGTGGGTGCGGCGCTCGGCACGTTCTCGGCGCTGCGCTTCTACATGGTCACCTGGCTCGGGGAGCGCATCACCGCCGACCTGCGCAATGCGGTCTACCGGCATGTGGTGCAGCAGAGCCCGGAGTTCTTCGAGACCACGGCCACCGGCGAGGTGCTGAGCCGGCTGACCACCGACACCACGCTCGTGCAGACGGTGGTGGGCTCCTCGCTCAGCATGGGCCTGCGCAACACCGTGATGGGCATCGGCGCGCTGGGCGCGCTGATCTTCACCAACCCCTACGTGATGACGCAGGTGCTGGGCATCCTCGTGCTGGTGGTGTTGCCCAGCCTGTACTTCGGACGCCGCGTGCGCAAGCTCAGCCGCGCCAGCCAGGACCGCGTCGCCGATTCCAGCGCCATCGCCGCCGAGGTGCTCAACGCTATTCCGGTGGTGCAGAGCTACCACCAGCAGGCGCGCGAGGCCACACGCTTCGACGCCAGCACCGAGAGCGCTTTCGACACCGCCCTCAAGCGCACGCGCATCCGCTCGCTGCTGGTGGGCTTCATCATCACCGCCACCTTCGGCGCGCTGCTGTGGGGCCTGTACCAGGGCACGCAGGCCGTGCTGCGCGGCGACATCACTGCCGGCCACCTGGGGCAGACCGTGGTGTTCGTGATCATCTTCGTCGGCGCGGTGGCCGTGCTGTCCGAGGTGTACGGCGACCTGCTCCGCGCCGCCGGCGCCACCGAGCGCCTGATGGAACTGCTGGCGGCGCGCTCGCCCGTGGCCGAGCCCGAAGCGCCGCTGCCGCTGCCGCCGGCCCGGGGCGGCTCGGCGGTGGAGTTCCAGCAGGTGCTGTTCCATTACCCCTCGCGCCCGAAGACGGCGGCGCTGGCGGATTTCTCCTTGAGCGTGAAGCCTGGCGAGACCATCGCGCTCGTCGGCCCCAGCGGCGCCGGCAAGAGCACGGTGCTGCAGCTGCTGCTGCGCTTCTACGACGTGCAGCAGGGCCGCATCCTGCTCGACGGCGTGCCGGTGGACAGGCTGTCGCTGGCCGAGCTGCGCGGGCGCATCGGCATCGTGCCGCAGGACAGCACCATCTTCTCGACGAGCGCGCTGGAGAACATCCGCTACGGCCGCCCCGATGCCAGCGACGCCGAGGTCATCGCCGCAGCGAAGGCCGCCTTCGCGCACGACTTCATCACGGCGCTGCCGGAAGGCTACGCCAGCTTCCTGGGCGAGCGCGGCGTGCGCATCTCCGGCGGCCAGCGCCAGCGCGTGAGCATCGCGCGCGCGCTGCTGAAGAACCCGCCGCTGCTGCTGCTCGACGAAGCCACCAGCGCGCTCGACGCCGAGAGCGAGCGCATGGTGCAGGCCGCCCTGGAGGCCGCCATGAAGGACCGCACCACCATCGTCATCGCGCACCGCCTGGCCACCGTGCTGAAGGCAGACCACATCGTGGTCGTCGATGCCGGGCGGGTGGTGGAAGTCGGCCGCCACGAAGAGCTGGTGGCGCAGGGCGGCCTGTACGCCAAGCTGGCCGCGATGCAGTTCGACTTGCAGCCGGGCGCCGGCGCGGCTGCCCTCGAAACCCCGGCCATCCCCGGATAATCCCGCGCCATGAACCGCCCCATCCGCTCCCAGTACGAAGACTTCATGCGCCACGTGGCCGAGCACGGCGTGGCCAAGGCCGACCGCACCGGCACCGGCACGCGCAGCGTCTTCGGCCACCAGATGCGCTTCGATCTGAACGAAGGCTTCCCGCTGATCACCACGAAGAAGGTGCACTGGAAGAGCGTGGCGCTGGAACTGCTGTGGTTCCTGCGCGGCGACAGCAACGTGCGCTGGTTGCAGGAACGCGGCGTGACGATCTGGAACGAATGGGCGCGCCCGGACGGCGACCTCGGCCCGGTCTACGGCGTGCAGTGGCGCAACTGGCCCGTGCCGGGCGGTGGCCACATCGACCAGATCGCGCAGGTGGTGGAGCAGCTCAAGGGCAACCCCGACAGCCGCCGCATCATCGTGAGCGCCTGGAACGTGGCGGACCTGCCGCAGATGGCCCTGATGCCCTGCCACGCGTTCTTCCAGTTCTACGTGGCCGAGGGCCGCCTGAGCTGCCAGCTGTACCAGCGCAGCGCCGACATCTTCCTGGGCGTGCCCTTCAACATCGCCAGCTACGCGCTGCTGACGCACATGCTCGCGCAGCAGTGCAACCTGGCGGTGGGCGACTTCATCTGGACCGGCGGCGACTGTCACATCTACGACAACCACACCGAGCAAGTGCGCACGCAGCTTGCGCGCGAGCCGCGGCCCTACCCCACGCTGGCCATCAGGCGCAGGCCCGATTCGATCTTCGACTACGAGTTCGAGGATTTCGAGATCCTGGGCTACGACCCGCACCCGCTGATCAAGGCGCCGGTGGCGGTGTGATGCTAGGCCTGATCGCGGCGGTCGCGCGCAACGGCGTCATCGGGCGCGACAACGGCCTCGTCTGGCACGAGCCGCTGGACCAGAAGCACTTTCGCGCCGTCACGCTGGGCTGCCCGGTGGTGATGGGCCGCAAGACCTGGGAATCGCTGCCGCAACGCTTCCGGCCACTGCCCGGGCGGCGCAACGTGGTGGTCACGCGGCAGGCCGGCTACAAGGCCGCAGGGGCCGAGACGGCGGGCAGCCTGGAGGCCGCGCTCGCGCTCGTGGCCGATGCCGCACGCGTCTTCGTGATCGGCGGCGCTGAACTCTACGCGCTGGCCCTGCCACACGCGGACTTGCTGGAACTGACCGAGATCGACGCCGACCTCGACGGCGACACGCGGTTCCCGGTGATCGACCCGCATCGGTTCACCGAGACCGCGCGCGCGCCTCATGTCGGCGCCGACGGAACGCGATTCGCGTTCGTCACGTATCACCGGACAACGGCCGCCTGAGCCGGTGGCGTCGGGCGCCGGCCAACCTGGCCGGCGCGGGCGCAGCCGCAGCCGCAGCCGCACTCGCAGCAGCACCTTCGGATTTGTGCGGCGACCCGCCTCTCAGGCCGCGGTCGTTTCAGGCTCAGGCTCGGGCTCGGGCTCAGGCGCCTGGTCCGGCAGCGCCAGGTTCAGAGGGCGCCACTCGGCCAGCGCCTCGGTCGACATCGCCGCGCCGAACAGGAAGCCCTGCAACTCGTCGCAGCCGGCCTCTCGCAGCAGCGCCGCCTCGCCGATGGTCTCCACGCCTTCGGCCACCACCTGCAGCCCCAGCGTGTGCCCGAGGCCGATGATGGCCATCGTGATGGCGCGGTCGGTCGGGTTGCCGAGCATGTCGTGCACGAAGGAGCGGTCGATCTTGAGCTTGTCGATCGGGAAGCGGTTCAGGTAGGCCAGGCTCGAGTAGCCGGTGCCGAAGTCGTCGATCGACAGCGACACGCCGAGTGCGCGCAGCGAGTGCAGCCGCTTGAGGTTGACCTCGGCATCCACCATCACCATCGACTCGGTCAGCTCCAGTTCCAGCATGCCGGGCGGCACGGCATGGCGGTCCATCGCGGTACGCACCACGCCAACCAGTTCATCGTCCTGCAACTGCCGCGCCGACAGGTTGATGGAGACCGACAGCGGCGGGCGCCCTTCGGCCCGCCAGGCCGAGATCTGCGCGCAGGCGCGCTCGACCACCCACTCGCCGATCGGCACGATCAGCCCGGAATCCTCGGCCACGGGAATGAACTGCGACGGCGGGACCGTGCCCAGGTCGGGGTGGCGCCAGCGCAGCAGGCCCTCCACGCCCATCAGCGCGCCATCGCTGGCGCGCACCCGCGGCTGCCAGTGCAGGTGCAGCTGCTGCAGTTCCAGCGCGTGGCGCAGCTGCCCGATCAGCAGCAGCCGCGCCTGCGCGCGCTCGGTCATGTCGGTGGCGAAGAACTGCGCGTTGTCCTTGCCGCTGGCCTTGGCCTGGTACATGGCGGTGTCGGCGTGGCGCATCAGCTCGTCGAGGTCGGTCGCGTCGGCCGGGTACATCGCGATGCCGACGCTGCAGGACACGTGCAGCTCGGCCCCCTCCACCGGGTGCGCCGCGCGGATGCCGGGAATCAGCCGCTCGTGGACGATCTGCGCCACCTCGTTCGCGCTCGCCACGTTGGCCAGCACGATGACGAATTCGTCGCCGCCCAGGCGGCTCACGGTGTCGCCCTCTCGCACGCTGTCCTGCAGCCGCCGGGCCACCGAACGCAGCAGGCCGTCGCCGATGTGATGGCCCAGGGAATCGTTGATGTCCTTGAAGCGGTCGAGATCGATGAACAGCACCGCCACCTGGTGGCCGCCGCGCCGCGCCTGCTGCAGCGCCATGCGCAGGCGCTCGGTGCACAGCGCGCGGTTGGGCAGCTCCGTCAGCACGTCGTGCTCGGCCAGGAAGCGGATGCGCTCCTCGCTGCGCTTGCGGTCGCTGATGTCGATGGACGTGACGATGTAGTGCGACACCTCGGCCGGCCCCTGCCGCACGGCGCTCACCATCAGCCAGGCGGGGTACTCGCTGCCATTGCGGCGGCGCACGGAGATCTCGCCCTGCCACGTGCCGCGCAGCAGCGCTGTCGGCCAGACGGCATCGGAGAGCTGCAGCGCCTCGGGCTGCTCTCCCACGACGTCGGGCAGTTCGAGCCCGGTCTGGCGCGTGAACGCGAGGTTGACGGTCAGCACGCGCCGTTCTGCATCGACGATCAGGATGCCTTCGCTGGATGCCTCGAAGACCTTGGCCCACAACTGCAGGCGGCGCTCCATCAGCTTCAGGTGGTTGATCGGCGCGAAGGCGGTGAGCACGGCGTCGCGCCCCTGGTACTGCAGGCGGCGCGCCGACAGCACGGCCCACGCCGGCTCGGCGCCAGCCGTCCAGTGCACCTCGAATTCATCGACCGCCCCACGGTCGGACAACTGCTGGAAGAAGCGGGCGCGCACCGAGGGCTCGAGACCGACCTTCCACGGGTCGGTGCGGCGGCCGGCCAGCCAGGCCTCGGCGGGCGGGTTGACGTGCAGCACCTCGTGGCCGGGAATGGCGGTCACGACCAGCGGGATGGGTGTGGCTTCCACCAGCGCGCGTTCGACCTCGGCGGCGCGGGCGCTGGCGGCCAGCTCCTTCTGGACCTCGCGCTCGCGGTCCAGCTGCGCGAGCATGTCGTTGAAGGCCACGACGAGGCGGCCGATCTCGTCGGTGCTGTTCCACTGCGCGCGAAGGGTGTGGTCGCCGGTGCGGCGCACCGTGTCCGCCACGCCCGACAGATGGTGCAGCGGGCGCGCGATCTGCCGCGCCACGAAAGTCACCAGCCCGAGGATCAGCAGCAACAGCGTGAGCGCCGTGCCCAGGTGATCCCACATGCGCTGGTACAGGCCGTCGTCGCGCTGCGCCAGCAGGCGCGCCATCTCGCCGTTGGTCGCCGTCCAGGCGAGCTGCAGCGTGTCCACGAGTTCGCGCTGCGCCATGCCTGCGGCCAGCCGGGGGTTGGTCTCGTCGGGGCGCTCGGCGGCCTGGTTGGCCGCCGAGCGGAACTCGGCGACAGCTTTCGCCAGCGCCTGCTCGTGCGGCAGCAGTGCCGTCCGCAGCGCAGCGTCGCCGGCAGCGAAACCTTCGGCGTGGTCGGCGCGGATGCCCTGCACGGTGGCGTCCAGCCGCCCTTCCAGGATCAGGTAACGGGTGCGCTGCGTCGGGTCCGCGGCGCGCATCTCGCGGCCCAGCGCCTGCACCTGTTCCAGCAGCTCGGGGTAGCGCAGCACCAGCAGCGACATCGTGTAGTAGCTGTCCAGATCCGGGTCCAGGATCAGGTTGGACTGGTTGGCCACCCGCGTGAGCAGGTCACGGCCGGCGCCCAGCGTGCGGTCCACCGCCGGGCCGAGATCGGCCTCTGGTGCGGCCTGAGTGGTCGTCAGCGCGGCTTGCAGGGTCGCCGACAGGTCTGCCGTGCCAAGCCCGCGCCCGTGCATCAGCTGGGCATGCGCCGCCGCCGCCCGCGCCGGGCCCAGGCCCGCCTGCGCCATCGCGTCGCCGGCCCCAAGCCGGGCGGCCGAGATCAGCGTGTCGCGCACCTCGGCCACATAGGAACTGCCCTGGATCTCCTTCTCGGCGAAGTCGATCGCGATGAACTTCTCGTTGATGAGGATGCCGCTGACGAAGATCACCGCCGTGAGGTCCAGCAGATAGATCAGCATGAGCTTTCGCCCGACGCTAAGGCGGGCGATGAGTCGGCTGAAATCTGGCAGGTGCATGGGCAGGGTGGGGTCGGGTGACGGCTCTAGGTTGGCTTTACGGCATCATGGGCGATTGCTTGACCGAGCGCCTGTGCACTGCAGCATGAAACTTGCCACCTGGAACGTGAACTCCCTCGCCGTGCGCCTGCCGCAGGTGCTCGCCTGGCTTGAAAGCAACCCGGTCGACGCGCTGGTGCTGCAGGAAACCAAGCTCACCGACGACAAGTTTCCTCAGGCCGACTTCGCCGCCGCAGGCTGGCAGGCGCAATGGCACGGCCAGAAGACGTACAACGGTGTGGCGCTCATCTCGCGCACCGAGGCTGCAGACGTCGTGCGCAACATCCCCGGCTTCGGCGACGAGCAGGCCCGCGTCATCGCGGGCACCGTGGCGGGCGTGCGGGTCATCGGCGGCTACTTCCCGAACGGGCAGGCGCCCGACAGCGACAAGTTCGTCTACAAGATGCGCTGGCAGGATGCGCTGCACGACTGGGTGCGCGAGGAGTTGTCACGCCATCCGCAGCTCGCCCTGATGGGCGACTTCAACGTCGCCCCCGAGGACCGCGATGTCTACGACCCCGTGGCCTGGGCCGGGCAGATCCATTGCACGCCAGAGGAGCGCGCGCAGTTCCAGCGCCTGCTGGCCCTCGGCCTGACGGATGCCTTCCGGCTCTTCGAGCAGCCGGTCAAGAGCTGGTCGTGGTGGGATTACCGCAACCTCGCCTTCCGCAAGAACCAGGGCCTGCGCATCGACCACATCCTGGTCAGCGAGGCGCTGAAGCCGCGCGTGGCGGCCTGCAGCATCGACAAGCTGCCGCGCAAGAACGAGCGGCCGAGCGATCACGCACCGGTGGTCGTGGAGCTCACTCCAGCTTGAGTTCCTGGATCTTGCGCGTGATGGTGTTGCGGCCGATGCCCAGCTTCTGAGCCGCCTCGATGCGGCGGCCGCGCGTGATGTCGAGCGCGGTGTGGATCAGCCGGCCTTCGAACTGCCGCGTGAGCGTGTCCCAGACATCGGGCGAGCCGCTCTCCAGCAGGCGGCGGGCCTCGCGTTGCAGGTCTTCCAGCCAGCCGGGCGCCACGACGCCGCCAGCCATCACCGGCTCGGCGGACGGAACCCATGTGGGCGCGGATTCCGCATCCTGCGCAGCAGCAGCAGGCCCGACGGGCACCGGCCCGGACATCGATGACGACATGGACGGCGGCACCATCGGGTGCGTGGGCGCCTCGTGCAACTCGGGCGGCAGGTCCTTGGCCTGCACCATCTGCGCGGGCGCCATGACGGTCAGCCAGTGGCAGATGTTCTCGAGCTGGCGCACGTTGCCGGGGAAGTCGAAGCCCGAGAGCCGCTGAAGGGCTTCGTCACCGATGCGCTTGGCCTCGACGCCGAGTTCCTTGGCGCTCTTGCCGAGGAAGAAGCGCGTGAGCATGGGGATGTCCTCGCGCCGCTCCCGCAGCGCGGGCAGGCGCAGCCGGATGACGTTCAGGCGGTGGTACAGGTCTTCCCGGAACACACCCTCGCGCACGCGCTGCTCGAGGTTCTGGTGCGTGGCCGCGATGACGCGCACATTGCTCTTCAGGGGCTGGTGGCCGCCCACGCGGTAGAACTGCCCGTCCGACAGCACGCGCAGCAGGCGCGTCTGCAGGTCGAAGGGCATGTCGCCGATCTCGTCGAGGAACAGCGTGCCGCCGTCGGCCTGCTCGAAGCGGCCGCGGCGTGTCGTCTGCGCGCCGGTGAAGGCGCCGCGCTCGTGGCCGAAGAGCTCGCTTTCCAGCAGGTCCTTCGGGATGGCCGCGGTGTTGATGGCCACGAAGGGGCCGTTACTGCGCGGGCTGTGCTTGTGCAGCGCGCGCGCCACCAGTTCCTTGCCCGAGCCGCTCTCGCCGGTGATCATCACCGTGACGTTGCTCTGGCTCAGGCGGCCGATGGCGCGAAAGACATCCTGCATCGCCGGGGCCTGCCCCAGCATCTCGGGCATCTCGGTCTGGGCGCTGTCGCGCACTCCCTCGCGCAGGCTCTCGTCCACCGCGCGGCGGATCAGCTCCACGGCCTTGGTCAGGTCGAAGGGCTTGGGCAGGTACTCGAAGGCGCCGCCCTGGAACGCCGACACGGCGCTGTCGAGGTCGGAGTAGGCCGTCATCACGATCACCGGCAGGCCGGGCAAGCGTGTCTTGACCTTCGTCAGCAGCTCGATGCCCGACATGCCAGGCATGCGGATGTCGCTCACCATCACCTGCGGTTCGTCGTCGTCCAGCGCCGCGAGGACATCGCGGGCGTTGGAAAAGCTGCGAACCGCGAACTGCTCGCGCGCCAGCGCTTTCTCGAGCACGAAGCGGATGGATTGGTCGTCGTCAACGATCCAGATGGGTTTCATGCAGCGCAGGTTCTCAGGTCGATCAGGGCAGGGGAATCATGATCTTGAACACCGTCCGGCCCGGAACGCTGTCGCATTCGATCGTGCCCATGTGTTGCTGCACGAATGTCTGCGCCAACGTCAACCCGAGGCCTGATCCGCCATCGCGTCCTGACACCAGAGGGTGGAAGATGCGGTCACGTATCGCCTCGGGCACGCCCGGCCCGTTGTCCTGGATATGCAATTCCAGTGCCAATCGAAAGCGCTGCTTACCAAAAGTGACTTGTCGCGCGATGCGCGTGCGCAGAACCAGTTCGGCGTCGCCGGCGGCGATGCGCTCGGTGAGGGCCTGCGTGGCGTTCTGCGCGATGTTGAGGACGGCCTGGATGAGCTGCTCGCGGTCGCCGCGGAACTCGGGCAGCGAGATGTCGTAGTCGCGCTGCACGCGCAGGCCGCGCGGAAACTCGGCCAGGATCAGCGAACGGACACGCTCGCAGATCTCGTGGATGTTGACGTCGCCCACCACGTGCGGTCGCCGGTGCGGCGCGAGCAGGCGGTCGACGAGCGCCTGCAGGCGGTCGGCCTCGTGGATGATGACCTGGGTGTACTCGCCCAGCTCCTTCGGAATCTCCATCTGCAGCAGCTGCGCCGCACCGCGGATGCCGCCCAGCGGGTTCTTGATCTCGTGCGCCAGGTTGCGCACCAGCTCCTTGTTGGCCTGCGCCTGCTCCAGCGTGCGCTCCTCGCGGTCCAGGCGGGTCTGCTGTTCGATCTCGATCAGCTCCACCAGCAGCTGGCCCGGCCAGTCGGTCTGGGTGACGATCACGTGCACGGGCAGTTCGCCGTTGCCCGAGCCCAGCGCCGGCGCGCGCTGCAGCAGCGCGTCGAAGCGGCCGGTGGTCACCTCGTTGTCGGCGACGGCGCGCAGGGTGTCGGCCAGGGGGCGGGGGTCGGTCAGCCAATCCTGCACCAAGCCGCGCTGCAGCACGCGGCGCCCAAGGCCGGTCACGTCCTCCAGGACGGCATTGGCGCGCAGGCAGCGGCCGTCGGGCCGCACCACGGCCACCATGGTCGCGAGCTGGTCGAAGGCCTCGAAGCCGGGAAGGAGCGGGCTGTCGCCGGACGGTTCCAGGTTCACGAGGGCAGCTTGGCGAGCTCGCGCTTGAGGGCCGCGATGTCGGCTTCCTTGCGCGCGATGCCGGCTTTCATCTCGGCCACGCGGTCGAGGTAGCGCTGGTAGTTGCGCTCGTCGCCGCGGCGCTCGGGCTCGCCGTTGTTGAACTCGCGCTTCAGTTCGGCCAGGCGTTCTTCCTCGCGGCGCAGTTCGTCGTTCAGGATGCGGCGGGCGTCGGTGTCGCGCGCGCGCTGGGTGCTGGGGTCGATGCGGGCCTCGGACGAGCGGGCGGCGGGCGGCGCCGCAGCGGCCGGCACCGACGCCGGCGGCCGGGGCTTGGTGCCCTGCACGATGGTGATGGGTGCGCCTTCGATGACGCGGCAGCCGCGCTGCTCGGCCTGCGCGGCAGAGAGCTCGCGGTCGCTGGTGTAGACGTTGCCGGGGCAGCGGTAGACGACGCTCGCCGACTGGGCCTGCGCCTGGGCCGGGGTTGCGGTGGCCGCGACGAGACTGCAGAGAACGATCGCCGAAAACCTCATCTGCATGACTCCACGGGGGTTCGCATGGCGGGATTGTGGCCCCAAAAACAAGCAGGGGGACGGTCGCCCGCCCCCCTGCATCTGCCGAAAAGACGGGCTTTACAGCATGTAGTACATGTCGAACTCGATCGGATGGGTGGCCATCCGGAAGCGCGTGACTTCCTGCATCTTCAGGTCGATGTAGGCGTCGAGGTAGGAGTCGGTGAACACGCCACCCTTGGTCAGGAACGCGCGGTCCTTGTCCAGGTACTCCAGCGCCTGGTCGAGGCTGTGGCACACGGTCGGGATCTTCGCGTCTTCTTCGGGCGGCAGGTGGTACAGGTCCTTCGTGGCGGCTTCGCCCGGGTGGATCTTGTTTTCCACGCCGTCCAGGCCGGCCATCAGCAGCGCCGAGAAGCCCAGGTACGGGTTCATCAGGGGATCGGGGAAGCGCGCCTCGACGCGGCGGCCCTTGGGGTTCGCCACGTACGGGATGCGGATCGAGGCCGAGCGGTTCTTGGCCGAGTAGGCCAGCTTCACCGGCGCCTCGAAGCCCGGCACCAGGCGCTTGTAGCTGTTGGTGCCCGGGTTCGTGATGGCGTTCAGCGCGCGCGCATGCTTGATGATGCCGCCGATGTAGTACAGGGCGAAATCGCTCAGGCCGGCGTAGCCGTCACCGGCGAACAGGTTCTTGCCGTCCTTCCACACGCTCTGGTGAACGTGCATGCCGCTGCCGTTGTCGCCGACGATGGGCTTGGGCATGAACGTGGCGGTCTTGCCGTAGGCGTGGGCCACGTTGTGGATGATGTACTTCTGGAGCTGAACCCAGTCGGCGCGCTGCAGCAGCGTGCTGAACTTCGTGCCGATTTCCATCTGGCCGGCGGTGGCCACCTCGTGGTGGTGCACCTCGACCGGGATGCCGACCTGCTCGAGCAGCAGGCACATCTCGGAGCGCATGTCCTGGAAGCTGTCGACCGGGGGCACGGGGAAGTAGCCACCCTTGACGGCGGGGCGGAAGCCCAGGTTGCCGCCTTCGAATTCCTTGCCCGTGTTCCAGGCGGCTTCCTCGGATTCGATCTTCGAGAAGCAGCCGGACATGTCGTTGCCCCAGCGCACGCCGTCGAACACGAAGAACTCGGGTTCCGGGCCGAAGAAGGCGGTGTCGCCGAGGCCGGTGCTCTTCATGTAGGCCTCGGCGCGCTTGGCCAGCGAACGCGGGTCGCGCTCGTAGGCCTTGCCGTCGGCGGGGTCGATGACGTCGCAGGTCAGCAGCAGCGTGGGCTCTTCGAAGAACGGGTCGATGTTGGCCGTGTTCGGGTCGGGCATGAGCTGCATGTCCGAGGCTTCGATGCCCTTCCAGCCAGCGATCGACGAGCCGTCGAAGGCGTGGCCACCGGTGAATTTCTCTTCGTCAAAGGCCGAGACCGGCACCGTGACGTGCTGTTCCTTGCCGCGGGTGTCGGTGAAGCGGAAATCAACGAACTTGATTTCGTTCTCTTTCACCATCTTCATCACATCGGCAACTGTCTTCGCCATCTGGTTCTCCTAGCGGGGGCGTGGTTGAGCGTAAAAACGGATCCTGAAGAATCTAGCAGAAACCATGCCCAGAATCGGGCCGGCCTGTCAGCTTCAGTGCACCATGGAAATTTGGGTATGCCTCACTATGGTGCGATTCAGCGCACCATTTCGGGGCCAAGCTGCGCGCCGGCGGCCAGCAGGCCTGCCCGCAGCATCTCGAAGGGCGCGTCCAGGGTGTCGGGCGCGCCCTTGACACCCAGGTCGATGTGCCGGCCCCAGGTCGGGTGGTCGACGCTCGGCAGGCTGAAGACCCGCACCTCGGGATAGCGGGCCTCCACGGCTTCCATCAGCGGGGTCAGGGTCGCCTCCATCGCGCCGAAGACGATCACCGAGCGCTCCACCTGGCGCTGGCCGCCGTGAAGGCGGGCGTAGGGCCCGTCGAGCAGGGATTCGATCATCGGCCAGGCCATGACCGGGAACCCCGGCACGAAGTGCACGTGGTCGACGCTGAAGCCCGGAATCTTGTTGTACGGGTTGGCGATGATGGCCGCGCCCTGCGGGAACATGCCCATGTTGAGCCGGTGCACGTTGTCCGCGCGGTCGGGCTCGAAGGCCACGCCCTGCTCTGCCGCGACATCGCGCATGCGGTCGACGATGAGCGCCCGGGCCTCGGGGTGCAGGCTCAGCTCGCGGCCGAGCGCGGCAGCCGCGCACTGGCGCGTGTGGTCGTCTGGCGTGGCGCCGATGCCACCGCAGCTGAAGACCAGGTCGCCGCTGGCGAAGGCGTGGCGCAGGGCCTCGGTGATGAGCGGGCGGTCGTCGCCCACGTACCGCGCCCAGGCCAGCTGCATGCCCCGCGCCGACAGCAGTTCGATGACCTTGGCCAGGTGCTTGTCCTGGCGGCGGCCGGAGAGGATTTCGTCGCCGACGATGATGAGGCCGATGTTCATGGCGTGGGCAGCAGAGGCGCCGGGGGCGGCGCGGGTGAGAGGTCGAGGACAGGCGCCTCGGGAACCGCGCGCAGCGCCTGCAGCGCTGCGAGCATGTAGTGGGCGAACCAGGCCGACGCGAACGCGAAGACCAGCGTGTAGAGCCAGACGGAGACGAGGAGGATCAGCGGCGCGAAGATCAGCGCGAACATGCCGAGCGCCCACACCAGCGAGGACACGGCGCCCATGAAGCCGCTGATGACGCCCATCGCGAGCAGCGGGCCGCGGTGAGCCTTGAGCAGCGCGCGGCGTTCCTGTGCGTCGGCGTGGTCGGCGAGTGCGTCGAACGCGAAGATGCGCCCGCCGGCCCAGCCCCAGATCAGCGGCGGCAGCACCAGCCCGAGTGGCGGCAGCAGCCACAGCGGCAGGCTCAGCGTCAGCAGCAACACCGCCACCACCGAGACCGCGATCGACCATGCCGCAGCCTGCCAGCCCGAGGCCCCGCGGCGCATTTCAAGGCCGGGGAACCGGCGGCTCGCCACCAGCGACACGATGGCCGGCGTCATCAGAAGCGCCACCAGCAGCAGCGACAGCATCACGACCATGGGCACCGCGAAGATGACGATGATCAAGGGCGCCACGATGGCGCGCAGGCCGTCGGCGCCCATCGACTCGAGCCAGCGCAGCACGGCATCGCTGAGCGTCCAGTGCGAAAGAGCCGTCTGCACGCCGTCCACGGCGTCGCCCCAGAACCACCAGCCCAGGCCCAGCACCGCGCCGCCCGCGAGCAGCACGGGCGCCAGCGACAGCAGCATCACGCGCGGGTGCAGGCAGTAGGCCGCCGCGCGCCAGAAGGCGTCGAACAGGCCGCTCATCGGGCGGGCTGCGCCGCAGGCAGTGTCATTCGTCGTCGCCGCCAAGCACGCCGCCCAGCAGCCCGCCGGCGCCGAAGCCGCCGAGCAGCGAGCCTTCGCCCTTGCCGCCGCCGCCGGTCTGCGGGGCCGCCGCGAACACGCGCGAAGCCAGACGCGAGAACGGCAGGCTCTGCAGCCACACCGTGCCCGGGCCGGTCATCTTGGCGAAGAACAGGCCTTCGCCACCGAAGAGCGCCGTCTTGATCTTGCCAACGTACTGGATCTCGAAGTTGACGTTCGGCGTGTAGGCCATGACACAGCCGGTGTCCACCAGCAGCGTCTGCCCCGGCTGCAGCTCGCGCTTGAGGATGGTGCCACCAGCGTGCACGAAGGCCAGGCCGTCGCCCTCGAGCTTCTGCATGATGAAGCCCTCACCGCCGAAGAAGCCCACGCCCAGCTTCTGCTGCAGCTGGATGCCCAGCGAGACGCCGCGCGCCGCGCACAGGAACGAATCCTTCTGGCAGATGAGCATGCCGCCGAGCTGGCGCAGGTCCATCGCGAGGATCTTGCCGGGGAACGGCGCCGCGAAGGCCACGCGCTGCTTCTGGCGCGAGTTGTTCGTGTAAACAGTCGTGAAAAGAGATTCACCGGTCACCAGCCGCTTGCCGGCCCCGAGCAGCTTGCCGAAGAAGCCGCCCTGCTGCGCCGAGCCGTCGCCGAAGACGGTGTCCAAGCCGATGCCGGCATCCATGTACATCATGCTGCCGGCCTCGCCCACGGCCGCTTCGCCGGGGTCGAGCTCGACCTCGACGAACTGCATCTCCGAGCCCTTGATCTCGTAATCCACCACGTCCATTGCCACGCTGCTCTCCTGTCTGCTGTGTCGCGCGATGGCGCTCATGGTACCGAAGGGTAAGCCCTCGGTAGCAACCCGTTGCAGCCCTGCAGCCGCGACAGACCCAGAATCAGCAGCATCATGGACCCACAGCTCGGCACACTTTCCATGGCAGCCGGTGGTCTGGCGGTCGCGGCGCTGGCCGTGGCGCGGGCGGGGCGTCGGCAACGCAGCTACCGCGGCTGGCAGTGGTGGGTCGTGGCGCTGGCGCTGGGCGGGCTGGGCCTGTTCATGGCGCCGTGGGCGGCCGGCAACCTGTGGGGTGCAGCGACCGTGCAGGCGCTGCTGCTGTCCTGGGCGCCGTTCCTGCTGCTGGGACTGCGCCACTTCCACGCCCGCCTGGGCCTGCCCGGCAGCGAGCGCGCCGACTGGATGGTGCTGGCCTCGGCCATCGTTGCGTCATTCTGGCTGCCCGGCCCCGCCATCCTGGGCGTGCACCTGTACGTGGCGACCCTGATGTGGAGCGCCAGGACGCCCGAGGACGCCGGCGTGCTGCGCCTGACGGGCGCCGTCATCGCGCTGGCGGCACTGCCGCCGTCCCTCGCGCCCTGGGCCGACAACAACGCGCCCGTCATCGTCCAGGCCATGGGCGCGGGCCTGGCGCTGCTGGTGGCTGCATTCGGCACGCTGACGATGATGAACGAGCGCACCGAACGCGAACTGCGCGATTCCCGGCGCCGGCTGCGCATCCTGGCCAACACAGATTCGCTCACCAGCGTGCCGAACCGGCGCCGCTTCCACGAACTCGCGACCCGCGTGCTGCGCGACCCCGGCGATTCGCCCCCGGTGCTGCTGGTGTTCGACATCGACCACTTCAAGCTGCTCAATGACAAGCTGGGCCACCCGGCGGGCGACCGTGCGCTGAGGCTGGTGGGCCGCTGCATGCAGGACGCGCTGCGCGCCAACGACCTGGCGGGCCGACTGGGCGGCGACGAATTCGCGCTGCTGCTCGATGGCGCCTCGCTGCAGCAGGCCATCGGCGTGGCCGAACGCATCGTGCGGCAGTTGCAGACGCAATCTCCCGAACACCGCCTGCCGGTCCTGACGCTGAGCTTCGGGCTGGTGCTGGTGCTGCCCGACGAGTCGGTGGACGACGCCATGCGGCGCGCCGACCAGGCCTTGTACGAGGCCAAGCGGCAGGGCCGTTCACGCGCGGTGTCGGCGCAGGGCGACGAAGAGCGGCCCGTGTTCTCGGAGAGCCAGCGCCTGGGCCTGACCCCGCTCTGATACAACCCAGGCCATGGGCCTGACCATCCTCGCCATCTCTGTCGGCGCCGCACTCGGCGCGCTGTCCCGCTGGGGCCTCGGCCTGGCGCTGAACGGCCTGTTCCCGGCCGTGCCGCCGGGCACGCTGGCGGCCAACCTGATCGGCGGCTACCTCGTCGGCCTGGCGCTGCCTGTGCTCACCGCCCACCCCGAGTGGGGCGCCGCGTGGCGGCTCTTCATCGTCACCGGCTTCCTGGGCGGGCTGACCACCTTCTCGGCCTTCTCGGGCGAGGTTGCGCTGCTGCTGCAGCAGGGCCGGCTGATGCTGGCCGGCGGCGCGATGGCGCTGCACCTGGGCGGCTCGCTGCTGCTGACGCTGGCAGGCTTCGCGACGGTCGAGGCGATCCGGCGCGGCGCCTGATCCGACGGCCGCGGCAGGGCATTGCCAGCCTTGGGCCGCAGTCTATATTCGGCCGATGATCGAAGACGAGCTTCCCCCGGAACAGACCGGCCCAGCCGTGTGGGCGGGCCCCGAGATGGCCGCGCGCCGCGACTGGATCGAGCCGCTGTCGGCCGAAGACATCGCCGAGATCGAGGCCGCGGCTGCGCCGCTGGCCGGCGGCAACGCCGACATCGCCGTGTTGAGCGCCGATGCCTTCTTGCTGCCGACCCTGGCGCCCCGCCTGGCGCGCATCCGCG
Organism: uncultured beta proteobacterium; assembly: GCA_903938815.1. Taxonomy (GTDB): domain Bacteria; phylum Pseudomonadota; class Gammaproteobacteria; order Burkholderiales; family Burkholderiaceae_C; genus Rubrivivax. The sequence goes on along the minus strand of CAJAES010000031.1, from coordinate 63,655 downwards.
CGGAGGTGCTGCGGGGCCGTGGCTTCGCGCTTCTGCGCGGCCTTCCGGTCGACCGCTGGCCGCTGCGACTGTCGGCCACCGCCTTCTACGGCCTGGGCCTGCACCTCGGCAACCCGGTCTCGCAAAACGCGGCCGGGCACGTGCTGGGCCACGTCAAGGACCTGGGCCTGCGTTCCGATGATCCCCGGGTGCGCATCTACCAGACCGCCGAACGACAGACCTTCCACACCGACAGCTGCGACATCGTCGGCCTGCTGTGCCTGCAGACGGCGCGCGAGGGCGGCGATTCGGCGCTGGTGTCGTCAGGCCAGTTGTGGAACGACCTGCGTCGCCGCGCACCGCACCTGGCGCGCCTGCTGCTGCAACCGCTGGCCACCGACCGCCGTGGCGAGGTGCCACCGGGAGAAGCCCCGTTCTTCAGCATTCCGGTCTTCAACTGGCACGAGGGCCTGCTGTCGGCCATCTACCAGCGCCAGTACATCGATTCGGCGCAGCGCTTTCCCGATGCACCGCGCCTGACCCCGGCGCACATCGATGCCCTGAACCTGCTGGACGCGCTGACCGACGACCCAACGCTGCACTTCCTGATGCGCCTGGAGCGCGGCGACATCCAGCTCGTGAACAACCACGCCCTGCTGCACGACCGGACCGCGTTCACCGATGCACCCGAGCCCGAGCGACGCCGCCATCTGCTGCGGCTGTGGCTGGCGCCGGCCGACGCGCGGCCGCTGCCGCCTGTGTTCGCGCAGCGCTATGGCAGCGTGGTGCCGGGGCGGCGCGGCGGCGTTGCGCCGCGCGACGGCCGCCTGGTGGCGCCGCTGCAGGTGTGAGGGCTTTACCGGCGCTGCGCCTGCCCACGGGCAAGACAGCGGTTGGAGATAGCTCTCGCCCGGGAAGTGGCCGAGGCCGCCGGGTATCTGGGTAACCCCGGGCGCGCTGAGCGGGTGGGGCGCGACCCCGCGTGGCGCGAGTCGCAAGCAAAAGAAAGGGCCCGGAGATCATCCGAGCCCTTGTGGATGGTGGAACCGGGGGGAATCGAACCCCCGTCCGCAAGCCATCGCCGGACAGTTCTACATGCGTAGCTGACTGATTTGGATCTCACGGAACGACTCGCGCAGCAGCACGCTAGTCTTCCCGCCAGTCACCTAGATCTCATCCCGTACCAAGTGACCCGGTACGGCACCAGCCAATGTGAATGACCTCTCAGCTATTGGATCTTGCGATCCTCAAACCCGGCCCATTGGCCTGCCGTTGAGAGGCTCACCGGTTTTAAGCGGCGAGGGCGTACGAGGTATCGTTCGCAGTTACTTTGTTTCCAGTGGATTTACGAGCGAACTGGTGCTCGGCATGCCCTGCGCCGACTCCGCACCCACGTCGAAGCCAGGTCGGTCCCAGTAGCTCCGAGTTTAGGCCAGTTCCAGCCATTTCAAGAGGGCATCTGGCACGGGCAGCACAGCATCTGCTCCCCAGGCCTCGATGGCCTCGCCGCGGCCGAGGTAGCCCCAGCCCGCCGCCAGCGACGGCATGGCCGCCGCACGGCCGGCAACGATGTCGCGGTGGTCGTCGCCCACATAGATGCAGGTGGACGGCGCCAGCGACATCCGCAGTGCCGCTTCCAGCAGCGGCGCGGGGTGCGGCTTGGCGTGCGGCGTGGTGTCGCCGCAGATCAGCGTGGCCGACGCCGCAGCCAGGCCGAGGCCGTGCACCAGAGGTTCGGCAAAGCGTGCCGCCTTGTTGGTGACGATGCCCCAGGGCAGGCCGACAGCCTCCAGGGCCAGGAGTACGGGCCGGATGGCCTCGAAGACCGCCGTCTCCTGAAGCATGCGGGCTTCGTAGCGCGCCAGGAAGGCGTCGCGCAGGGATTCGAAGCGCGGGTCGCCGGGGGTCACGCCAAAGGCCGCACCCACCATGCCGCGGGCACCGGTGCCCACCATCGGTCGCAGTTCGGCGTAGGGCAGCGGCGCCATGCCATGTTCGGCTCGCAGGTCGTTCGCCGCGCCGGCCAGGTCAGGGGCGCTGTCGATCAGGGTGCCGTCCAGATCGAACAGCACCGCCCGGACATCGCCTCTCATGCCGGCTTGCGGCAGGCCACCAGGTAGTTCACGCTGGTGTTGCCCGACAACCAGTAGCGGCGCGTGAACGGGTTGTATTCCATGCCCTTCATGCCCTGCATCTCCAGGCCCGCCTCGCGCGCGTAGCGGGCGAGTTCACTGGGGCGGATGAAGCGGGCGAACTCGTGCGTGCCCTTGGGCAGCAGCTTGAGCACGTACTCGGCGCCGACGATGGCGAAGAGGAAGGACTTGGGGTTGCGGTTCAGCGTGGAGAAGAACACCCAGCCGCCCGGCTTGACCATCGCGGCGCAGGCGCGCACGGTGGAAGCAGGGTCGGGCACGTGCTCGAGCATCTCCATGCAGGTGACGACGTCGTAGCCGGCGGGGCTTTCGGTGGCCAGCGCCTCGGCTGCGATCTCCCGGTACTCGATGTTGGACACGCCGGCTTCCAGCGCATGCAGGCGCGCCACGCCCAGCGGGCGCGCGGCCAGGTCGATGCCGGTGACGCCAGTGGCACGGCGCGCCATGGCCTCGGCAAGGATGCCGCCGCCGCAGCCGACGTCCACCACGCGCTTGCCGGCCAGGCCCGCCAGGCCGTCGAGCCAATCGAGGCGCAGGGGGTTGATCTGGTGCAGCGGACGAAACTCGCTCTCGGGGTCCCACCAGCGGTGGGCGAGCTCGCTGAATTTGGCGAGTTCCTGGGCATCGACGTTGTTCATGCTGCGAATGGTAGCGACAGAAACGAAAAACCCCGCCGAAGCGGGGTTTGCGGGAAAGCGTTCCGACGGGGCCCGAAGGCCCCGGGGGATCACTTGACCGGACGGGTACCGACGACTTCGATTTCCACGCGGCGATTCTTCGCGCGGCCTTCGGTGGTCTTGTTGTCGGCCACCGGCTGGGCTTCGCCCTTGCCTTCGGTGTAGACGCGGTTCTTCTCGATGCCCTTGCTCACCAGATAGTCCTTGACCGCGTTGGCGCGGCTGGTGGACAGCTTCTGGTTGTAGCCATCAGCGCCGACCGAGTCGGTGTGGCCGACAGCGATCACGACTTCCAGGGCGACGCCGCGGGTCTTGCCGACCAGGTCGTCCATCTTCGCCTTGGCTTCGGGCTTCAGCGTCGACTTGTCGAAGTCGAAGAACGCATCAGCGGCGAAGGTGACCTTCTCGCTGGTGGGCTTCGGCGGGGCCGGGGGTGCCGGAGCCGGCTTCGGCGCGGGGGCCGGAGCAGGCATGGCGGGCGCGACGCGCGGGGGCGCCGGCGGAATGACGGCGGCCGGGGCCGGGGCCGGGGCCGCAGCGGGCTTGATCGCGCCGTCGCAGTTGGCAGCGGCAGTCGCCGGCGTCCACATGGCATCACGCCAGCAGAGTTCGTTGGTACCGTTCTTCCAAACGGTGCCGTCAGTGGCGCGCCAGTTGTCGACCGACTTGGCCATGCCGCCGTGGGCCGCAGCCATCGACGCCAACGGGGCGGCAAGTGCGGCCGATGCGAACAGCACCGCCACCTTGTTCAGTTTCTTCATTGATTCTCCTCTCAAGGAAAGCCGCAGTCGCCTGCGAAACGTCCGGAACCGATTGCGAATCGAGTGGGCACAACAACACGAAAGGAGTTGTGTGCCAACGACGAATCATTGTGCCATAGGGCTTCTGACGCCCCGCATTTTGGCGCGTCCCCCGCAAAGAGCGGCGTTACTTGTTGCGTGGCTGCGACAGGGCTGCACCCTTAGAATGCTACTTCCCTTTGCCCAGGCCGCTCCAGCAGACCGCTGTGGCGTGCCCTATCCCTGCCCGCCAAGCGCATGAGCCAGTTCGCCAAGGAAACACTGCCCGTCAGCCTCGAAGAGGAGATGCGGCGCTCGTACCTCGATTACGCCATGAGCGTGATCGTCGGCCGTGCACTCCCAGACGCCCGAGACGGCCTCAAGCCCGTGCACCGGCGTGTCCTGTTCGCCATGCACGAACTCAACAACGACTGGAACCGGCCGTACAAGAAGAGCGCCCGTATCGTCGGCGACGTCATCGGCAAGTACCACCCGCACGGTGACCAGTCGGTCTACGACACCATCGTCCGCATGGCGCAGGACTTCAGCATGCGCCACATGCTGGTCGACGGCCAGGGCAATTTCGGGTCCATCGACGGCGACAACGCCGCCGCGATGCGCTACACCGAAATCCGCCTCGCCAAGATCGCCCAGGAGATGCTGGCCGACATCGACAAGGAGACGGTCGATTTCGGGCCCAACTACGATGGCTCCGAAAGGGAACCGCTGGTGCTGCCGACGCGGCTGCCCAACCTGCTGGTCAACGGCTCGGGCGGCATCGCCGTGGGCATGGCCACCAACATTCCGCCGCACAACCTCAACGAGGTGGTGGACGCCTGCCTGCACCTGCTGAAGAGCCCGGAAGCCTCGATCGACGAGTTGATGGAGATCATCCCGGCGCCCGACTTCCCCACCGCCGGCATCATCTACGGCCTGAGCGGCGTGCGCGAGGGCTACCGCACCGGGCGCGGCAAGATCGTGATGCGCGCGAAGTGCCACTTCGAGGACATCGACAAGGGCTCGCGGCAATCGATCATCGTCGACGAGATTCCCTACCAGGTGAACAAGAAGACGCTGCTCGAGCGCATCGCCGAGCTCGTCCACGAGAAGAAGATCGAGGGCATCAGCCACATCCAGGACGAGAGCGACAAGTCCGGCATGCGCGTGGTCATCGAGCTCAAGCGCGGTGAAGTGCCCGAGGTGGTGCTGAACAACCTGTACAAGCAGACGCAGCTGCAGGACACGTTCGGCATGAACATGGTGGCCCTGATCGACGGCCAGCCCCGCCTGTGCAACCTGAAGACGCTGATCGAGGTCTTCCTGGATCACCGCCGCGAGGTCGTCACGCGGCGCACGGTGTTCGAGCTGCGCAAGGCGCGCGAGCGCGGCCACGTGCTCGAAGGCCTTGCCGTGGCGCTGGCCAACATCGACGAGTTCATCGAGACCATCAAGACCAGCCCGACGCCGCCGGTGGCGAAGGCCGCGCTGATGAGCAAGAGCTGGGACAGCTCGCTGGTGCGCGAGATGCTCTCCCGCACGGCCGAGCAGGCGCCCGGCGGCCGCGATTCCTTCCGCCCGGAAGGCCTGCCCGCCCACTACGGCATGCAGCCCGACGGGCTGTACCGCCTGTCCGACGACCAGGCCCAGGAAATCCTGCAGATGCGCCTGCAGCGCCTCACGGGCCTGGAGCAGGACAAGATCATCGGCGAGTACAAGGAGGTCATGGCGCAGATCGCCGACCTGCTGGACATCCTGGCCACGCCGTCGCGGGTCGCGACCATCATCACCGACGAGCTCCAGGCCCTGCGCCAGGAGTTCGGCCAGACGAAGGTCGGCGCTCGGCGCAGCGAGATCGTGCACAACGCGCAGGAACTCGGCACCGAGGACCTGATCACGCCCACCGACATGGTGGTCACGCTCAGCCACACGGGCTATGTGAAGAGCCAGCCCCTGACCGAATACCGCGCCCAGAAGCGCGGCGGGCGCGGCAAGCAGGCCACGCAGACCAAGGAAGACGACTGGATCGACCAGCTCTTCATCGCCAACACGCACGACTGGATCCTGTGCTTCAGCGATCGCGGCCGCGTCTACTGGCTGAAGGTCTGGGAAGTGCCGCAGGGCTCGCGAAACAGTCGCGGCAAGCCCATCGTGAACATGTTCCCGCTGCAGCCGGGCGAGAAGATCACCGTGGTTCTGCCACTGACGGGCGAGTTCCGCACCTTCCCGGCCGACCACTTCATCTTCATGTCCACGGCGCTGGGCACGGTCAAGAAGACCGCGCTGGACGAGTTCAGCAACCCGCGCAAGGCCGGCATCATCGCGGTGGACCTCGACGAGGGCGACCACCTCATCGGCGCCGCGCTGACCGACGGCAGCCACGACGTGATGCTGTTCTCCGATGGCGGCAAGGCGGTTCGCTTCGACGAGGACGACGTACGCGCCATGGGCCGCCAGGCCCGCGGCGTGCGCGGCATGGCGCTCGAGGAAGGCCAGCAGGTCATCGCGATGCTGGTGGCCGAGGACGAGACGCAGAGCGTGCTCACCGCCACCGAGAACGGCTACGGCAAGCGCACCTCGATCGTCGAATACACCCGCCACGGCCGCGGCACGAAGGGCATGATCGCCATCCAGCAGACCGAGCGCAACGGCCGCGTCGTGGCCGCGACGCTGGTGCGCCCGGCCGACGAGATCATGCTGATCACCGACAAGGGCGTGCTCGTGCGCACCCGGGTCTCGGAAATCCGCGAACTGGGCCGCGCGACGCAGGGTGTCACGCTGATCGCGCTGGACGACGGCTCCAAGCTGTCGGGCCTGCAACGCATCGTCGAGAACGATGCCAACGACGACGACGCCACCCCGGCCGTCGAGGAGTCCAACTGATGTTGAAGTTCACCGTGCTGGCCTGTGCGCTCGCCGTTTCCGCGCTGGCTTCGGCCCAGACCGCCAGCACGCCGGCCAAGAAAGAACTGGTGGCCAAGATCCTGCAGGCGCAGCAAGGCAACATCGACCAGCTCGCGCGGCAGCTCGTCGAGCAGCCCGCCATGCAGATGCTGCAGCGCGCCGGCCCCGTCATCCAGAACCGCGTGGCGGCCGACAAGCGCGAAGCCATGGCCCGCGACGTGCAGGCCGACGTGCGCAAGTTCGTCGAGGAGACCTTTCCCATCGTGCGGCAGCGGGCACAAGCCCTGGCCCCCACCACCATCGGGCCGCTGCTCGAGGAGAAGATGACCGAGGCCGAACTGAAGGAAGTGCTGGCGGTCTTCGAATCGGCCGCCTGGCGCAAGTTCCAGACGCTCGCGCCCGACATGCAGAAGGCCCTGGGCGAGAAGCTCGTGGCGGAAATCAAGCCGCAGGTCGAGACCCGCCTGAAGGCGCTGGACGCCACGCTGGGCAAGCGCCTGGGCCTCACGCCGCCGGCTTCGGCACCCGCCTCGGCCAACGGCAAGTGATGGCGAGATGACCGGACCGAACGTCTCCGACACCGCCCTGCAGGCGCTGCGCGAACGCATCGACTCGGTCGATGCGGAGTTGCTGGCGCTGCTCAACCGCCGCGCCCAGCTCGCGCTGGAAGTGGGCGAACTCAAGAAGCGCGAAGGCTCGGTGGTCTTCCGCCCCGAGCGTGAGGCGCAGGTCATCGACGGCCTGAAGCGGCGCAACGCCGGGCCGCTGAAGACCGAGAGCATCGCGCCCATCTGGCGCGAGATCATGTCGGCCAGCCGCGCGCTGGAGACGCCCACGCGCGTGGCCTACCTGGGCCCGGCGGGCACCTTCAGCGAGGAAGCGGCGCTGGGCTACTTCGGAAGCTCCATTGTCCGCGTGCCCTGCGCGAGCTTCGACGAGGTCTTCAAGACCACCGCCGCCGGCGCCGCCGATTTCGGCGTGGTGGCGGTGGAGAACTCCACAGAAGGCGGCGTCGGGCGCACGCTCGACCTGTTCCTGCACACGCCGCTGGCCATCATCGGCGAGACCAGCCTCTTCGTGCGGCACAACCTGCTGCGACGCGAGAACGCGCTGGAAGGCGTGCGCGTCGTGATGGCGCACCCGCAGGCTCTGGCCCAGTGCCACGAATGGCTGGGCATCCACCTGCCGAACGCCGAACGCCGGCCTGTGGCCAGCAACGCCGAGGGCGCGCGCCTGGCGGCCCTGGACGCATCCCACGCCGCCATCGCGAGCGTGCGTGCCGGCAGCGAATACGGCCTGCACTGCGTGGCGCCGGCCATCCAGGACGACCCGCACAACCGCACGCGCTTCGCGATCGTCACCGACCCGAAGCGCCACCCGGCGCCCAAGCCGTCGGGGCACGATTGCACGAGCCTGGTGGTGTCGGTGACCAACCGGCCCGGGGCGGTCCACGATCTGCTCGTGCCCCTGAAGAACCACGGCGTGTCGATGATGCGTTTCGAATCCCGCCCGGCCCGATCCGGCCAGTGGGAGTACTACTTCTACATCGATCTCGAAGGCCACCCGGACAACGCCGAGGTGGGCGCCGCGCTCACGGCCCTGCGCGAGGCCTGTGCCTTCTTCAAGGTGCTGGGCGCGTACCCGGTCGACGTTCACTGACAGGCTTCGGCAGTACCCATGTTCAACCAGCTCGGTGTCATCGGTTGTGGCCTGATGGGCGGCTCCTTCGCCCTGGCCCTCAAGCGCAACGGCCTCGTCAAGCGCGTGGTGGGCTACAGCAAGTCGCCCTCCACCACCGACCGCGCCCGCAAGATGGGCGTCATCGATGTCGCTGCCGAATCCGCCCTGCTGGCGGTGGCGGGGTCGGACATCGTGCTGCTGGCCGTGCCGGTGGCTGCCACCGAGGGCACCTTCAAGGCCATCCGCCACCTGGTGGAGCCAGGGGTGCTTTTCATGGATGTCGGCAGCACCAAGCGCGACGTGGTGGACGCCGCCCGACGCGTGCTGCGCGAGCGCATTCCCAGTTTCGTGCCGGCGCACCCCATCGCCGGCAAGGAAGTCTCCGGCATCCAGCATGCCGACGCGGGTCTGTACAGCGGCCGCCAGGTCATCCTGACGCCGCTGCCGCAGACCGCGCCGGAGCTGGTGCAGAAGGCCACCGATGTCTGGTCTGCCATCGGCTCTCAGGTGCTGAAGATGTCGCCGGAGAACCACGACGCCGCCTTCGCCGCCGTGAGCCACCTGCCGCACCTGCTGGCCTTTGCCTACTTCAGCGCGGTCACGCACCAGCCGGCCGGCAAGGATTTCCTGTCGCTCGCCGGCCCTGGCTTTCGTGATTTCACGCGCATCGCGGCCAGTGACCCGTCGATCTGGCGCGACATCCTCATCGCCAACCGGGAAGAGCTGCTGAAGCAGTCGCAGCGATTCCGCCACACGCTGGACGCACTGGAGCTCGTCATCAAGTCGGGCAACGCGGATGCGCTGGAAGACCTGATCCGCACGGCCTCCGAAGGCCGCACGGGCTGGCAGCTCGGCGGCGGGCGCGGCGGCACGCCGGGGGGTGGAACCGCAGGCGGTTCGGCTGGCGGCACCGGCAACAGCCGGGGAACCTGATGGTCAAGGCATTCCTCGACCTGCCGCCGCTGGCGGGGGCATCGGGCACCGTGCGGCTGCCCGGCTCCAAGAGCATATCGAACCGCGTGCTGCTGCTGGCCGGCCTGGCCGAAGGCACGACGCGGGTGCATGACCTGCTCGACTCCGACGACACGCGCGTGATGCTGGACGCCCTGCGCGCGCTGGGCTGCACGCTGCAGGAACAGGGGCGCGTGCTGCACGTCACGGGCATCGGCGGGCAACTGCGCGTGCACGAGGCGAAGCTGTTCCTCGGCAACGCGGGCACCGCCATGCGGCCTCTCACGGCGGCGCTGGCGGTTCTGGCGGCCACGCAGGGCGGGGTGTTCGAGCTCTCGGGCGTGCCGCGCATGCACGAGCGCCCGATCGGCGACCTCGTCGACGCGCTGCGCCCGCTGGGCTGCACCATCACCGACCTCGGCACGCCGGGCTACCCGCCGCTGCGCCTGAGCGGCCAGGCCGGCGGGCGGCTCGCCACCGGGCGCGCGATCCGGGTGCGCGGGGATGTCTCCAGCCAGTTCCTGACGGCGCTGCTGCTGGCGCTGCCGCTGGTGGCGCAGGCGGCCGATGTCGTCATCGAGGTGGAGGGGGAACTCATCTCCAAGCCCTACATCGAGATCACGCTGAACCTCCTGGCGCGGTTCGGCATCGAGGTTCGGCGCGATGCCTGGCGCAGCTTCACGCTGCCCGCCGGCAGCCGCTACCGCACGCCCGGCGACATCCATGTCGAGGGCGACGCGTCCTCGGCCTCCTACTTCATCGCGCTCGGCGCCATCGCGGCGGACGGCGGCGCGCCGGTGCGCATCGAGGGCGTGGGCCTGGATTCGATCCAGGGCGATATCCGCTTCGTGGAGGCCGCGCAGGCCATGGGCGCCGACGTTCGCGGCGGGCCGGGCTGGCTCAGCGTGCACCGCGGGCGCTGGCCCCTGCAGGCGCTGACACTGGACTGCAACCACATCCCCGACGCCGCGATGACGCTGGCGGTGATGGCGCTCTACGCCGATGGCACCACGCGACTGACCAACATCGCCAGCTGGCGCGTGAAGGAAACCGACCGCATCGCGGCCATGGCCGCCGAGCTGCGCCGGGTCGGGGCGACGGTCACCGAGGGCGCCGACTTCATCGAGGTCACGCCGCCCGTCACCTGGCAGGCGGCCGCCATCCGCACCTACGACGACCACCGCATGGCGATGTGTCTGTCGCTGGCGGCCTTCAACCCGGCCGGGGTGCCGGTGCGCATCCTTGAACCCGACTGCGTTGCCAAGACCTTCCCGGAGTACTTCGACGCGCTGCTGGGCGTGGCCCATGCCCGGCCCGAATCGGTGCCCGTGATCACCGTGGACGGGCCCACGGCTTCCGGCAAGGGCACCCTGGCGGCAGAACTCGCCGCCGCGCTCGGTTACCACCTGCTGGATTCCGGCGCGCTCTACCGCGCCACCGGGCTCGCGGCGCTGGAAGACGGCGTGTCGCCCGACGATGAGGCGGCCGTGGCCCGCATCGCCGCCACGCTGGATCTGCGCTTCGACGGCGGCCGCACCTGGCTGCGCGGCAGGGAAGTGACCGACACGCTGCGCGAGGAACAGGCCGGCATGATGGCCTCGCGTGTTTCGTCCCTGCCCGCCGTGCGCGAGGCGCTGCACGGGCTGCAGCTGGCCTTCCGCCGGGCGCCGGGGCTCGTGGCCGACGGTCGCGACATGGGCACGGTGGTGTTTCCGGACGCCGAGCTGAAGGTCTTCCTGACGGCGAGTGCGGGCGAACGCGCCGCGCGGCGTCATAAGCAGTTGATTTCGAAGGGATTTCCCTCTAATATCGACAGTCTTCGCGCCGATTTGGAGGCGCGCGACCTGCGGGACAGTTCCCGGTTGGTCGCGCCCTTGAAGCCGGCGCAGGATGCGCTGCTGCTCGACAACTCAGCACTCTCGATCGAGGAATCGGTCGAACGGGTGCTGGCTTGGTGGGCAGCGCGCAGGCCCTTCGAGGCGGTTGAACGCCATCCGAAGGGCTGAAGAAGCCGGTGCACCGCGCTCCCCGCGTGGTGCGATCTGAAACCTAACCCCGCAACGGCTGTTGCACACCGGCCCTCCGCGCTGAATCCACCTGCGCGCCGGGCCCCAGGAAACACGATGCCCCAAACCCAATCTGCCACCACGTTCGGCGGCGGCGAATCCTTTGCCGCGCTGTTTGAAGAATCACTGAAGTCCGCCGACATGCGCGTCGGCGAGGTCATCTCCGCCGAGGTGGTCCGCATCGACTTCAACCACGTGGTGGTCAACGCCGGCCTGAAGAGCGAGGCCTACGTCCCGGTCGAGGAATTCAAGAACGACCAGGGCGAGCTTGAAGTCCAGGTCGGCGACTTCGTCTCCGTCTGCGTCGAGGCCGTCGAGAACGGCTACGGCGACACCATCCTGTCGCGCGACAAGGCCAAGCGCCTCGCGTCCTGGATGTCGCTCGAGAACGCCCTGGACTCCGGCGAGTTCGTCACCGGCACGGTCTCCGGCAAGGTCAAGGGCGGCCTGACCGTCCTCGTGAACGGCATCCGTGCCTTCCTGCCCGGCTCGCTCCTCGATACGCGTCCTGTCAAGGACATGACGCCGTACGAGGGCAAGACCATGGAATTCAAGGTCATCAAGCTCGATCGCAAGCGCAACAACGTCGTGCTGTCGCGCCGTGCCGTGGTCGAGGCCTCGATGGGCGAAGAGCGCGCGAAGCTGCTCGAGACGCTGCATGAAGGCGCCATCGTCAACGGCGTGGTCAAGAACATCACCGAATACGGTGCGTTCGTCGACCTCGGCGGCATCGACGGCCTGCTGCACATCACCGACATGGCCTGGCGCCGTGTCCGCCACCCGAGCGAAGTCGTTCAGGTCGGCCAGGAACTGACCGCCAAGGTCCTGAAGTTCGACGCCGAGAAGAGCCGGGTCAGCCTGGGCATCAAGCAACTGGGCGACGACCCGTGGATGGGCGTGGCTCGCCGCTACCCCACCGGCACGCGCCTGTTCGGCAAGATCACCAACATCGCCGACTACGGCGCGTTCGTCGAGATCGAGCCGGGCATCGAAGGCCTGGTGCACGTCTCCGAAATGGACTGGACCAACAAGAACGTCGCACCGGCCAAGGTCGTTGCGCTGGGCGACGAGGTCGAGGTCATGGTGCTCGAGATCGACGAGGACAAGCGCCGCATCAGCCTGGGCATGAAGCAGTGCATGCCCAACCCCTGGGAAGAGTTCGCGACCACCGTCACCCGTGGCGACCGCGTCAAGGGCCCCGTCAAGTCGATCACCGACTTCGGCGTGTTCGTTGGCCTGGCCTCCGGCATCGACGGCCTGGTGCACCTGTCCGACCTCTCCTGGAACGAGCCGGGCGAGAGCGCGGTGCGCAACTACAAGAAGGGCCAGGAAGTCGAAGCCATCGTTCTGGCCGTCGACGTCGAGCGCGAGCGCATCAGCCTGGGCATCAAGCAGCTGGACACCGACCCGTTCACCAGCTTCACGACCCTGAACGACCGCGGCGCCATCATCGCCGGCAAGGTCAAGACGGTGGACTCGCGTGGCGCCGAGATCCAGCTGAACGAAGACGTGACGGGCTACCTGCGCGCCTCCGAGATCAGCCGTGACCGCGTGGAAGACGCGCGCAACGTCCTGAAGGAAGGCGATGACGTCTCCGTGATGATCATCAACGTCGACCGCAAGACGCGCAACATCCAGCTGTCCATCAAGGCCAAGGACAACGCCGACCAGCAGGAAGCCATGCAGCGCCTGAACCAGTCGAACGAGCGCGAAACCGCCGGCACGACCAGCCTGGGCGCCCTGCTGCGCGCCAAGCTGGACAACCGCGGCGAGTAAGCGCAAGGCCGGCGGTACAGCGGCATGACGCGATCCGACCTCGTGAACAAGCTGGCCGAGCGATTCGGCCAGCTCACGCAGCGCGACACCGAGTTCGCGGTGAAGACGATCCTGGATGCGATGTCCGACGCGCTCGCGCGCGGGCACCGCATCGAGATCCGCGGCTTCGGCAGCTTCTCGATCAATCGCCGGCCGCCGCGCGTGGGGCGCAATCCCCGCAGCGGCGAGCAGGTGACGATCCCGGAGAAGCTGGTGCCGCACTTCAAGCCCGGCAAGGCGCTGCGCGAGGCGGTGGACGCCCGCACGGTGGAGCCGCCAGACAGCGCCACTGCTGCTGATTGAGACGGGGCCTTCGGGCCCCGTTTGTATTTCCGGCTCCTACAATCGAGGCCGCATGCGTGCTTTCGTCTGGCTCCTGCGAGCCTTTGTCTTCTTCGCTCTCTTCGCTTTCGCGCTGAACAACCAGCAGACCGTGGTCGTGCACTGGTTCTTCGGCATCGACTGGGGGGCGCCGCTCGTCATCGTCGTGCTGATCGCCTTCGGCATCGGCTGCGCGGTGGGCGTGCTCGCGATGGTTCCCAGCTGGTGGCGCCAGCGCCGTGTCGCGCGCCAGGCGCTGGCAGCGCCACCGCCGGCCCCCGTGACGCCGGCCGCCAACGGTGGCCCGCCCTCGGGCTTCGGCGTCGAGCCCCCGCGCGAAGTGCTCTGATGGACTTCGACCTGCAGTGGCTGCTGATCGGGCTGCCCGTGGCCTTCGTGCTCGGCTGGCTCGCATCGCGGCTCGACCTGCGCCAGCTCAAGCGTGATCGGCGCGACGCGCCACGCGCCTATTTCGAGGGCCTGAACCTGCTGCTCAACGAACAGCAGGACAAGGCCATCGACGCCTTCATCGAGGCCGTTCAACACGACCCCGACACCACCGAACTGCACTTCGCGCTCGGCAACCTGTTCCGGCGCCGTGGCGAGTTCGAGCGGGCGGTGCGCGTGCACCAGCATCTGCTCTCCCGCGGCGACCTGAAGCTGCCCGAGCGCGACCGCGCGCAGCACGCGCTCGCCCAGGATTTCGCCAAGGCCGGCCTGTTCGACCGCGCCGAGGCGGCATGGCGCGCCCTGCTGGACACCCCCTACGACACCGAGGCGCGCCTGGCGTTGCTGTCCCTGTACGAGCGCTCGCGCGACTGGCCGCATGCCGTGGAAGTGGCGGCCGAACTGCAGCGGCGCGGCAGCGGCTCGTTCGCGACGCGTATCGCCCACTACCACTGCGAGCGCGCGCTGGAGGCCGACACCGCCGGCCAGCCCGATGTGGCCGACGCCGCACTGGCCGACGCCCGCAACGCCGCGCCAGAGGCGCCGCGGCCGCTGCTCATCGCCGGGCAGAGGGCGTTGCAGGCCGGCCACCCGCAGGACGCCATGGCAGCCTGGACGGCCCTGCGCGAACGCAGCGCGGCCCTGTTCGCGCTCGTCGCGGACGCCCATGCCCAGGCCGCGCAAGCCTGCGGCCAGGAAGCGGCTGCACGGGCCGCGATCACATCCGCCTACGAACGCGAACCGCGCCTGGAGTTGCTGCAGGCCCTGGACCGGCTGGATGCAGCCCCCTCTTCGGAGCGCCTTCTCACCCACCTCCACCAGAACCCCAGCCTCGGCGCCGCTGCGGCCGTGCTCGCACTGGACAGCACGCGCTGGCACGACGACACGCGGATGCAACTGCACGCAGCGGTGCAGCGCGCGGCACGCCCCCTGCAGCGCTACCGCTGCGCGGCCTGCGGCTTCGAGGCGCACCACTACTTCTGGCAGTGCCCCGGCTGCCAGGGCTGGGACACCTACCCGCCGCGACTGCTCGAGCAGCAATAGCAGGCACCGCCCGGGGGGCACCCGGCCGGGTGCCTGCCGCGTGGCGATGGCGGCCCCGTGACGGGTCTCGAAGAATGGCTTCAGTCCGCTGCAAGGTGCGGCGGACGCCCTACCCAGGAGATCGCCATGTTCCGTCACATCCTCGTCGCCATCCTCGCCACCCTGTCCCTCGCCGCATTCGCGGCGGTCGACGTCAACAAGGCATCGCAGGCCGAACTCGAGGCCGTGCCCGGCGTCGGAACGGCGCTGTCCACACGTGTGCTGGCGGAGCGCCAGAAGGGCCAGTTCAAGGACTGGGCCGACCTGATCCAGCGCGTTCGCGGCGTCGGCCCGGGCAGCGCCGCCAAGCTCAGCAAGGCAGGCCTGACGGTCGGCAATTCCGAGTACAAGACCGCGACCAAGTAATGGTTGTTGCGCGGGCGCATCGAGCGCCCGCGCGGGCAACCCGCACGCCCGTCGCTGGCTTGTTGCCAGCATGTTTCCAGTGGGTCTTGACGCGGGTCAAAACGCGGCTGGCCCGTGCTTTCTGACATCTCCAGCGCGTGCCGCATCAGATGTTCGTGCAGACGCGATGGACCCCCGGAATTTCCCATGTTTTCCGGGTCACAACATCTAGGCAGGCTGTGATTGAATCAGGGCCATGCACTCTGTTCCCGACTCCCACGCAACCGGTTCGCTGCTGCTGAACATTGCCTTGGTCGACGACGACCCCGAATACACGGAGTTCCTGGCCCAGTACCTGCGGGACCGCGGTGCCAGGGTCGACGTCTTCCCGGACAGCAACGACCTGCTGGCGCACCACGACCCCTACGGCCACGACTTCTACGTGCTCGACCTGATGTTGCCCGGCGTCGACGGCGCGGAGCTCATCAAGGTCCTGCGCCGCAGGACGGACGCGGGCCTGCTCGTCGTCTCCGGACGCCTGGCGCCCGATGTCTTCCGGCAGGTCATCACCGCAGGCGCCGACATGTACCTGGCCAAGCCCGTGCAGTTCGAGCAGGTGGCCCTGGCGATCCAGGCCGTGCAGCGGCGCATCGAGGCCTCGAGCGCCGCGCAGACGGTCTGGAAGCTCGATCAGCGCGCGCGGCAGCTGATCGCGCCGGACGGTGCCAAGGTCGATCTCAGCGATGCGGATCTGTCCATGCTGGAATGCTTCCTGGAGGCCGACGGCGAGGTGGTCAGCCGCGAAATGCTGCGCCAGCGCCTGGGCCGCACGCCCGACACCGACAGCGCCGACGGCCTGAACGCCACCATCTACCGCCTGCGCCGCCGCATCGAGCGCGCCACGCCGGCGCTGGTGCCGCTGCAGTCGCGGTCGCGCGTGGGCTACGTCTTCAGGGCGCCGCTCAGGGCCGCCTGAGGCCGCCCAGCAGCGGCCTCATTCGTCCGGCGCGTCCACGACGAGCAGCCGCATGGTGGTGCCGGCCGGGCCCGTGCTGATCAGCTGGGCCTGCCCGCCGTGGAGCTCCATCACGCGGCGCACGATGTACAGGCCCAGGCCCTGGCTCATGCCCGGCGCAGGGGCGGTGCCCCGGGCGCCGCGCTCGAACAAGCGGGGCTGCAGCGCGGGTTCCACGCCGCCGCCCTCGTCGCAGACATCGATGATCAGCCCCAGCGGCACTTCCGAGTCCGCCATGCGCAGCGTCACCGTCGAGCCCGGCGGGCTGTATTTCATCGCGTTGGACAGCAGGTTGCGCAGCGCCAGGCGCATCAGGCTCATGTCCATCGAGGCGGTGCGCGCTGCGGTCTCGCGCAGCACCTGCACACGGCGACGGTCCGCCGCCGCCATGTCGGCGATGGAGACGGCGACCAGGGTGTCGATGTCGGTGTCCTCGCGCTCGATGGGGCCGGGGCGCGCGAGAAGCGACGCCACGGCCAGCGTGTTGTCGATGCGCGCCATCACGTTGCCCAGAACGCTCTGCGCGCGCAGCAGGCGCGGCTTGGCCACCTGCTCGCCGACCTCGTAGAGGGCCGCCGTGGCGCTCTGCAGCGCCGCGGACGCGTTGTTCAGCGGCTGGCGCACCTCGTGGGCCAGGACGTCCAGCATCTCGCCGCGCTCCCGCAGCATGCGCGACTGCTCCCTGCCCTGTTGCTCCAGCTCGGCCCGCAGCGTCTGCTCGCGCCGCAGTTCGGCCGTCCGCGCCTGCCGTTCGCTCACGTCCTGCACGGCGCCGATCATGCGGTGCGCCGTGCCGTCCCCGGCCACTGGCTCCGCGAAGCAGCGCAGCCAGACGGCGCGGCCGGAGCGGGTGGTGGCGGGCAGTTCCAGGTCCCAGGGCTGGCCATCGAGCCTCGAGCGCATCACGGCCTGCGCGAGACGGCGCCGGTCTGCGTGCACGAACAGGCGCAGGCAGGCACGCAGGCTGGGCGCCATGCCCGACGCGAGATCCAGCAGTTGCAGGGCCTGGCCGGTCAGCTGGAGGCGGCCCGTGGGCAGGTCGAGCTCCCATCCGCCGACGCCGGCGATGCGGCCGGTCCGGTCCAGGAAGGCCTCGCTGGCCTGCACCGCCGCCAGCGAGCGCCGCTTCTCCGTGACGTCGCGTGCGGCCAGGTAGAAGAGCTCGCGGTCGTCCAGCCGGACACCGACTGCAGCGACATCGACGTCGAACGTGGACCCGTCGGCGCGGCGGAAGATGCTGGAGAAATCCAGTCTCTCGCCGACCCGGAAGCCTCGCAGCACCCGCTCGATCTGCTCGCGGGGGTAGCGGCCCTCCCAGCTCGACACGTGCGCGCCCCGCAGTTCTTCGCGCGTGCGCCCCAGCTGCGCGGCGAATGCATCGCTGAACTCCACCAGCATGCCGTTGCGGTCGATCACGTGCAGGCCGTCGCTGGCCGTGATCAGCAGGGCGCGCAGCCGCTGGCGCTCGCGGTCGAGGGCGCGGCGGCTGGCGTCGCGGCGCAGCCACACGCGGTAGCCGAACCCGGATGCACCTGCCAGCACGGTGGCAGCCAACAGGGCCAGGCCCATGGCCAGCATGGCCTCGTTGCGCCAGGTGGCGAGGTAGTCGGTCGTGGCCAGGCCGACGAGCACGATCATCGGGAAATCGCCCACGCGGCGGTACGCGTTGGCGCGTTCGATGCCGTCGAGCGCGGTTTCGGCCAGGAAGAACCCACCTCGCGGACGCGCCAGCAATGCCGCCTGGAGTTGCGCGGAGACGCGCGCGATGCCCAGGCCGCTGCGCGGCGTGGGGGGGTCGGTGCTGCGCGCCACCAGGGCGAGGTCGGCCGTGCGCAGGGTGATCGCGCTCTGGCCACCGAGCTCGATGCCTGAAAACAGGCGTTCGAAGTGGCTCACGTCCAGCTCCGCCACCACCAGGTCGGTCCAGGTGCCGTCGGGGCGCTCGAGCGGGCGCGCGAATTCCATCACCCAGCGTTCGGACCCGTCCACCTGCCGCGGGCCGCTCACCACCGGCCGGCCCGGGGCCGTGGCGCGCGCCGCCGCGAACAGGGGGGAGTTGCCAGGCGCATCGCCGCGCAGCACGCGCAGGCGTTCAGCCTCGGGTATGAGGGTGCGCAGGTCGGCCACGGCCTGGGGCACGCCGTGCGGCTCAGGCTCTGCAGTCTCCAGGGCCAGCAGGCGCAGCGCGAGATCAACCCGCTCGACCTCGGCAATGATGATGCGCTCCAGCCCACGCGAGAGGCTGTCGACGGCGTCGAAGGCGCGCTGACGGTGCGCCGCCCGGCTGGCGGAAAGGGTCACGGCCAGCAGTACCGCGACGAGCGCGATGACGGCGATGTTGGCCGCCACGAGCCAGCGCAGGACTCCGCCTCCACCGGGGGCGGCCACTGAGGCTGAAGCGGTTGCGGGCTGGGTCATGTGCGGGTGCGGCGCCCACCATTGTGGCTGCTTCACTCCCCGTGCGAGGGCAACGGGCGGCCACGCGCCCCGACACCCCGCTGCGGCCCTCCACCGCGAACCTGTTTCGCGCACCGCCTCCGCGGCCATCCTCCGCGACTCTTCGCCACGGTCGATCACGACGGCCGATCACGACGGCCGATTTCCGCGGCCGATCACCGCGGCCAACCACGACAGCCCCTCACAATGGCGCGTGATCTCGCTCCAACTCGGCCCGCTGGCCTTTCCGACCTCGCCGCTTCTGTGGCTTGCCGCGCTGTTCCTGGGCCAGTGGCTGGCCCGTCGCTGGGCAGGCGCCCGGCTGGGCCCGGAGGCAGCCCAGGCCGCGGGCGATGCCTTCTGGCGCTGCGTGCTGGCGGGGTTCGTCGTCTCGCGTCTGGCCTTCGTGGTGCCGGCCTGGGCCGACTACGCGGCCTCGCCATGGTCGGTGCTCGACCTGCGCGACGGCGGCTGGGCTCCGGCCTGGGGCGTTCTGGCGGCCTCCGCCCTGCTCGCGCTGAGGGCCGGGCGGCAGCCGGGCCTGGCGCTGCCGCTCGGCGCGGGCGGGATGTGCGCGCTGCTGATCTGGGCCGGTGGGTCGACCGCACTCGGCCTGCATCAGCAGGTTCCGGTGCCCGACGTGCCCGTGGTGGCACTGGATGGCCGCGAGGCGCGATTGCCGGCACTGGCGCAGGGCCGCCCCACGGTCATCAACCTCTGGGCTACCTGGTGCGCGCCTTGCCGGGCCGAGATGCCGGTGCTGGCGCAGGCTGCGCGCGAACAGACGCAGGTGCAGTTCCTGTTCCTGAACCAGGGCGAGAACGCGGCCACGGTGCAACGCTACCTGTCGCGCGAGGGCCTGGACCTGCCCGGTGTCTGGCTCGACGCCCGCTCGGCCGCGGGGCCGGCGGCGGGCTCGGAAGGCTTGCCGACGACGCTCTTCTACGACGCGAGCGGCCGCCTCGCGCACCGGCATGTCGGGCTCATCACCGAGGCGGCCCTGAAGGCGCGCCTGCAGGCGCTGCGCGCACCCTGAGCCCGCGTCACCCGCCCCGCATCAGTCCAGGGCGCGCGGCTGCCCGCCCTCCAGCCGGAACAGCCTCGCGGGCGCCCCGCCCTTGCGGCACACGCCGAACTGGAAGGGGCTCTCGTCCCGGCCGGGAAACATGAAGCGCAGGTCGTGGAACCAGGCGCAGCGGCCTTGCGCCCTTTCGTCCCAGGACAACAGCGCCGGCGTCTGCGCGAACCAGCGGAAGAACCCGAAGGCCGGTTCGTTCCAGGCGGTGCGGATCCAGGGCGGTGCATCGGCGGCGCCGAAGCGCGGAACCACCTGCCACGTGGCCGCCGCCACGGGTTCGTAGGGCGCCGAGAAGCGGCGGATGAAATTGGCGTCGGGCCCTGCCACCAGCGGCTCGGTGCGGCGCGTGTTGACGTGCGCCACGTGGTAGCGCGCGCCGTCGTCGACCGACACCGTCCAGTTGAACGGCGACGCCGGGCGCGGCATGACCACGATCACGGGGGCAGTGATGCCCAGCGCACGGGCCTGGCGTTCACCGACCGCGATGGCCTCCTGCTGCCCCATCCAGGCCACGCCGACCCAGCCGCAGGCCAGGGCGAGGCCCAGTGCCGAGGGCCAGCGCGCCCGCGGGAAGGCGGCCGCCAGGGCCAGGCCCGCCACCAGCGTGCCGGTCAGCACCAGATCGATGATGAACATGGCCCCGAGGCCGAAGCGGCGGTCGGAAAACGGCTGCAGCAGCATGGTGCCGAACTGTGTGATCCAGTCCCCGGCGATGTGGATGGCGATGCCCGCCGCCATCAGCGGCAGCAGGGCCCGCCAACCCCCCGGGACGCGCGTTCGGGCGAAGGCACGGGACATCAGCCAGGCCAACCCGGCAGCCCAGAACGGCAGCAGCAGCACCGAATGCGTGAGGCCTCGATGCTGCGTCAGGTAGGCGAGATCGCCGAAGAGCTGCGCCACCACGTCGACATCGGGGAAGGCTCCGGCCACGAGGCCGCAGACGACGGCCTGCCATGGCAGCGGCGCGGGCCCGGGGTCGGCCGCGGCCTGCGGTGCGCCGCGCGCCACGAGGAGCCGCGCCACGAGGGCGCCGGAGAGGGCGTGGGTCAGAGTGTCCAAGTTCGATCACCTACAGGCTGCCGGGGATTGCAACACGCGCCAGGCACTGGACACGGCGAATCGGGATCATCGCGACTCTTTTGTTCAATTCAAGACCATGGAGTTCCATATGTTGTCGCGCCGCCAGATTCTGACCGCCGGCCTTGCGGCCCCGTTCGCCTACGCAGCCGGTGCCTTCGTGCCCGCATGGGCGCAGGGCGCGCCGAACCTGGGCACCCCGACGCTGCCGAATCCGGGCTTTCGCCGGGCCAAGGTGGGTGACATCGAGGTCATCGCGCTGATCGACGGCGTCGCGCGCCGCCCCCTGGGCGAGGAGTTCGTCAAGAACGCCCCCATCGCCGAAGTGCGCGCGCTGCTGGCCTCGCAGAACCTGCCGACCGATTACATCGACATCCCGTTCACCCCGTTCCTGGTCGTGGCCGGCAACCGCCGCATCCTGATGGACACGGGCCTCGGGGAGTGGGGCGGCGCCACCACCGGCAAGCTTCTGGAGAACCTTCGTGCCGCGGGCTTCCAGCCCGGCGACATCGACACCGTGCTGATCTCCCACTATCACGGCGACCACATCAACGGCCTGCGCAACAAGGCGGGCGAGTTCGTGTTCTCGAAGGCCAAGGTCATGGTGCCGGCGCCCGAGCACGCGTTCTGGATGGACGACGCCCGCCTCGCGTCGGCACCCGAGGCCATGAAGGGCGCGTTCAACAACGTGCGCCGCACCTTCGGCCAGATGCCCGCGGGGATGCTGGAGCAGTTCCAGCCGGGCGCCGAGGTGGCGCCCGGTGTCAGGAGCGTGGCGGCCTTCGGCCACACCCCCGGCATGTCGATGTTCGAGGCGACGTCCGCCGGCCAGACCTTCACCTTCGTGGCCGACCTGACCAACGTGCCGGCGTTGTTCGCCCGCAATCCGGACTGGGCCGTAACGTTCGACATGGACGCCGAGGCGGCGCGCAAGACGCGCCGGGAGGTCTTCGCGCGGGTCGTCGCGAACAACTCGCTGGTCGGCGGCTTCCACTTCCCGTTCCCCGCCATCGGCCGCATGGCCGCCAGTGGCAGCGGCTACGCCTTCCAGCCGGCAGCGTGATGCCTGCGGGGGCTGGCCTCAGCCCCCGGGAGCGCGTGCGGCCGGTGTCCAGCCGAAGAAGGCCAGGACTTCCGCCCGCCGCGCGTAAGTGTCCGCCTCGCCGAGCGCCATCAGTTCACGCGTGAACGGCGCCTCGAAGAGCAGATAGCTGGCGAGGGCTGCGCCCCGCGCGTCGCCGCTGGAACTGCTGGAGCCCACGCCGCGCAGCAACGCGCGCACGGGGGTCGGCAGGTCCTTCTGGTGGCGCGCGGCGATATCGTCGATGCGCTGGCTGGGCGCGATCACCAGCGCCTGCACGGGTTGCAGCGGGGTCGCCAGGCGCTGATCGGGGGTCAGCAGTTCCAGCGTCCGGTTGATGCGTTGCATGCGCTCGATGTCGACGGAAAGGCCGTCCAGGAAGATGCTCGACAGCGCATGGCCCCCGATCTGCGCCAGCGTGGGGTAGCCGCCGTCCTTGACGACCCGCCCGGGCGGCTCCTGCATGCGGCCCACGCCGATGATGAGCACGCGTTGCGCGCCCAGGTGGATGGCCGGCGAGATGGGCGCCGTCTGGCGCATGGAGCCGTCACCGTACCAGCCGCTCTGGGCGCCCTGCACCAGACGCTGTGACGGGAACATGAAGGGAATCGCCGCCGACGCCAGCAGGTGCGGGATGGTCAGCGTGGCCGGCACCGCGATGCGCTGCGAGCGCAGGTAGGGGTCGACCCTCGCGGCCGACTCGAAGAACGTGACGTGCTCGCCGCTGCTGTAGCTCGACGCGCTCACGGCCAGCGCCTGCAGATGGCGCTGCGAGAGCATCTGCGGCAGCCGCTCCAGCGGGACCATGCGTTCCAGCAGGCCGGCCAGCGGGCTGTTGTCGAGCAGCGACTTGGGCCGCGCCCGGCGCCACTTCGCGAGCACCCAGCCCACGGACAGCATCGTCAGCCATTGCGCGCCGCTGCGCAGCACGCCGATGGAATCGGCACGGTAGACCTGATCGGCCTGGAAATTGCGCCAGACCTCGGCAATGGAGTCGACCGCCGCGTCGAAGCGGTCGGCATTGCAGGCCAGAGCGGCGGCGTTCAGCGCGCCTGCGGAGGTGCCGCAGATGATGCCGAAGGGGTTGCGGGCAGCCTGCGCCGAGCCGGCGCCGCAGGCCTCGCGGCGAAGGGCCGCGAGCGCCTGGAGCACGCCCACCTGATAGGCGGCCCGGGCGCCGCCGCCAGAGAGGATGAGGCCGGTGAGGGGCGTCTCGTGCACCCCTGAATGCTACTCAGTCGTCGCGGCCTTGCTTGCCCTTGCCGTTGCCATTTCCGTGGCTATTTCCATGGCTGTTCCCGCGATCGTCGCCACGGTCGCGGCCCTGTTCGTAGTCCTTGCCCTTGCCGTTACCGTTGCCGTGGGGACGGACATTGTGGTCATACCAGTCGTCGCGCACGAAGACCACCGGCGCCCCGCATGCGCGGTAGTCGCGGCAGTGCTTCTTCCAGTTCTTGCGGTGGCCCGGCGGCACCCACATGTACACCGGCTGGGGCTGGACGACCACATAGCGCGGCCGCTCCACGTAGACAGGCTGCGTGACGAAGACCTGCGGCTGCGGGAAGCGGCCGATGTCGATGCGGCCATAGACGCCGGGCTGGCTGATCTGCACCGACACGCCCACATCGACATTGGCGGCGGCGGCCGGCAGCGCGAAGGCGGACAAAGCGGACAGGACGAACAAGGTGGCCAGCGCAGCCAGCGGGGTTGCAACGATCGAACGTGGGTTCATGCGGGGGCTCCTGCCGTTGGGCTGATGCACCTTTAACGGCAGCCATGGGCCGCTCGTTGGCACCGACACAAAGGTTTACCCCTCGCCGGGTCAGCCCCCGCCCTCGTAGACCACGTCCACGGTGCCGCCGGAAAGCTGCTTCCAGCGCAGCAACGCCTCGTCGCTGGGCCAGAAACGCGAGGTTTCGCCGAGGTCGACATCGGCCGTGGCCTCCGGGCGCCGCAGCTTCAGTCTCACGCGCAGGCCCTGCACCAGTTCGCCGGCTTCGCTTTCGATGCGCCGCGCGGGCCAGGTTCGCACCAGCTCCGTGAGCGGCGCGCCGCCGCCGCGGATTTCCGCCGCCCGCACGGACAAGTGATTGCCGAAACGCGCGCGCGCGCCGGCAAGGTCCCAGACGGCGTTCACGTTCAGGCGCAGGCCGCCGGCAAAGCGGTCGGGCTGCACCTTGCCCAGAATGACGACGAGTTCGTCCTCGCGCAGGATCTCCCGCTGCGCGTCGAGCAGTTCCTCGTTCACCACGGCCTCGATGAACTCGCTGCCGTCGTCGAGCTTGAAGATGCCGACCCGGCCCCGCGCCCCGTTGATCACGCGCATCTCGCCCACGATGCCGGCCAGCATCTGCGGCTCGCGCGCCTCGGACAGTTCGGCGATGGGGCGGCGGCAGAAGCGGCGCACCTCGTCGCGGCACTGGTCGAACAGGTGGCCCGACAGGAAGAAGCCGAGCGCCGTCTTCTCGAGCGTCAGGCGTTCCTTGATGCTCCAGGGGTCGGCGGCCACGAGCGCGGGCTCCTGCTGGCTCGAGGCGTGCGAGTCGCCGAAGTCGAACAGGCCGCCCTGCAGCGCATTGGCCTCCTGGGTGTCGGCCCAGTCGAAGGCCAGGCCCACGCTGGCCAGCAGGCTGGCGCGGTCGGCATGCAGCGCGTCGAACGCGCCGGCCTTGATGAGCGCCTCGACCGCGCGCTTGTTGCAGGCCTTGCGGTCCACGCGGGCGGCGAAGTCGAACAGGCTGCGGAAGGGCCCGCCGCCGTTGCCGTCGAGCCCTTCGCGGGCCGCGACGATGGCCTGGATGGCGCCCTGCCCCGTGCCCTTGATGGCGCCCAGGCTGTAGCGGATGAGCTTGTCGCCGGCCTTGCCGGGCACGGGCTCGAAACGGTGCACGCCGCGGTTCACGTCGGGCGGCTCGAAGGCCACGCCGAAGAGCTTGGCGTCGTTGAGCAGCACCTTGAGCTTGTCGGTGTCGTCCTGCTCGACCGTCATGTTGGCCGCATAGAACTCGGCCGTGCAGTGCACCTTGATCCAGGCCGTGTGATACGCCAGCAGCGAGTAGGCGGCAGCATGGCTCTTGTTGAAGCCGTAGCCCGCGAACTTCTCCATCAGGTCGAAGACTTCGTCGGCCTTGGCGGCGTCGATGCCCTTCTGGGCCGCGCCGGTGCGGAAGATCTCGCGCTGCTCGGCCATCTCCTCGGCCTTCTTCTTGCCCATCGCGCGGCGCAGCAGGTCGGCGCCGCCGAGCGAGTAGCCGCCCATGTACTGCGCGGCCTGCATCACCTGTTCCTGGTAGACGAAGATGCCGTAGGTCTCGGACAGCACCTGCGCCAGCAGCGGGTGCGGGTAGACCACGTCTTCCTTGCCGTTCTTGCGCGCGCAGAAGCTCGGGATGTTCTCCATCGGGCCCGGGCGGAACATGGCGTTCAGCGCGATCAGGTCCTCGAGCCGCGTGGGCCGGGCCTCGCGGAGCATGCCCTGCATGCCGCGCGATTCGAACTGGAACACCGCTTCCGTGAGCCCGTCGGCGAAGAGCTTGTAGACGCGCGGGTCGTCGAGCGGCAGGTTCTCGTAGGCGAAGTCCTTGCGCTCGGGCCGGCGCGCGACGATGAAATCCTTCGCGAGCTCCAGGATGGTCAGCGTGGCCAGGCCCAGGAAGTCGAACTTCACCAGGCCGATGGCCTCGACGTCGTCCTTGTCGAACTGGCTCACCGCGCTGTCGCTGCCCGGCTGCTGGTACAGAGGGCAGAAGTCGGTGATCTTGCCCGGGGCGATCAGCACGCCGCCTGCGTGCATGCCGATGTTGCGCACGATGCCTTCCACGCGCGTAGCCAGCTGCAGCAGTTCGGCCACCTCCTCGTCGGCGGCCTCGCGCTGCTCGAGCTCGGGCGCCTCCTTGCGCGCGTAGATCACGCCGCCGTCGGGCGTCTCGGGCACCTTGGCCAGCGTCACCGTCTTGCCGGGGGGCGCGGGAATGAGCTTCGCGATGCTGTCGACATGGCCGTAGCCCATGCCCAGCACGCGGCCCACGTCACGCAGTGCGGCCTTGGCCGCCATCGTGCCGAAGGTGGCGATCTGGCTCACGGCATCGCGGCCGTACTTGTCCTTGACGTAGTCGATGACGCGGTCGCGGTTGCCCTGGCAGAAGTCGATGTCGAAGTCGGGCATCGACACGCGCTCGGGGTTCAGGAAGCGCTCGAACAGCAGCTGGTAGCGCAGCGGGTCGAGGTCGGTGATGGACAGCGCGTAGGCCACCAGCGAACCCGCGCCCGAGCCCCGGCCCGGCCCCACCGGGCAGCCGTTGGCCTTGGCCCAGGTGATGAAGTCCGAGACGATCAGGAAGTAGCCGGGGAAGCCCATCTTCAGGATGGTCTCGATCTCGAAATCGAGGCGCTGTACGTACGTGGGCCGCTGGCGCTCGCGCTCGGCTGGCGCGGGGTACAGGTGCGCCAGCCGCTGCTCCAGGCCGGCGTGCGAGGCCGTGCGGAAGTACGCCTCGATCGGCGAGCCGTCGGGGGTGGGGAAGTCAGGCAGCTGCGGCTTGCCGAGCACCAGGCTCAGGTTGCAGCGGCGCGCGATCTCGAGCGTGTTCTCGACGGCCGACGGCAGGTCGGCGAAGAGCTGGGCCATCTCGGCGGCGGACTTGAAGTACTGGTCGCGCGAGAAGCGTCGCACCCGCTTGGGGTTGGCCAGCAGCTCGCCCTCGGCGATGCAGACGCGCGCCTCGTGGGCGTCGTAGTCGTCGGGCTCGAGGAACTGCACCGGGTGAGTCGCCACCACGGGCAGCCCCAGCTGCGCGGCCAGCGGCACGGTGGCGCGCACGTGCGCTTCGTGGGTGGCCAGCCCCGCGCGCTGCACTTCCAGGTAGAAGCGGCCGGGGAAGATGCCCGCCAGGCGCTGCGCGAGCTGTGTCGCGCGCTCCGGGTCACCGGCCAGCAGGGCCTGCCCGACGGCACCCATGTCGGCGCCCGAGAGCGCGATCAGCCCGCCGCCCAGGCTTTCCAGCCATTCCCACTTGACCCAGGCCGTGGTGCGCTGCGCGTTCTCCGTCCAGGCGCGCGCCAGCAGGTTGCTCAGGTTCAGGTAGCCGGTCTTGTCCTGCACCAGCACCAGCAGGCGGCTGGCCTGCTTTTCCTGGCCTTCGGGCTCCAGCCAGAGATCGGCGCCGATGATGGGCTTGACGCCCTTGCCCCGGCAGGCCTTGTAGAACTTGACCGCGCCGAAGAGGTTGTCGAGGTCGGTGATGGCCAGCGCGGGCTGGCCGTCCTTGCGCGCGGCGGCGGCAGCCTCGTCGATGCGCAGGGTGCCGTCGACGACGGAATACTCGGAGTGCGTGCGGAGATGGACGAAGGGCATGCGACTCATTGTAGGAACCTAGAATCCGCGTCCATGTCGGACAGCCTGCGCCGTGTCTTCGGAATCCTGATCCTGCTGACGGTCGCGGTGCTGGCGCTCTCGCGCGAGCCCGACCGCAGCGTGGAGTCGCTGGTGGCGCGCTGGGCGCCGCCGCCGTCGGATTTCGTCGATCTGGGCGGGCAGCTGGTGCACCTGCGAGATGTCGGCCCCCGCAGCGACCCGCTGCCCATCGTGCTCGTGCACGGCACTTCGGCCAGCCTGCACACGTGGGAAGGCTGGGTGCGAGAACTCGCCCGGACCCGCCGCGTGATCGTCTTCGACCTGCCGGGTTTCGGGCTCACCGGCCCGCGCGCCGACGGCGACTACGCCCGCGATGCCGACGCCCGGTTCACGCTGGCCCTGCTGGACCGGCTGCAGGTGCAACGCTTCGTCATCGGCGGCAATTCGCTAGGCGGCATGGTGTCGTGGCGGGTGGCAACGCTTGCGCCCGAGCGCGTCGAGCGCCTGATCCTGGTGGACGCTGTCGGCGTGCCGACCGAACTGCGCTCGATCCCGCTGGGCTGGCGCATCGCGCGCCTGCCCGTGATCGGCGCCATCAGCGAGTGGGTGCTGCCCCGTCCGCTGGTGGTGCAGGGCCTCGTCACCGCCTATGCAGACCCCGAGAAGATCACAGGCGAGGTGGTGGACCGCTATTTCGAGCTGACCCTGCGTGAAGGCAACCGGGCCGCGCTGCGCCAGCGGCTGCAGCAATTCGAGCCCGATGCCGACGCCGAACGCATCGCCACCATCCGCCAGCCCACGTTGATCCTGTGGGGTGCACAGGACCGCGTGGTGCCACTCGCGGCAGGGCGCGAGTTCCAGCGGCGCATCGCCGGCAGCGAGCTGGTGGTGTTCGAACCGCTGGGCCACGTGCCTCATGAAGAGGACCCCGTGGCCTCGCTCGTGCCGGTGAAGGCCTTTCTCGGAATTCCCTGAACTCAGAGCAGGTTGCAGGCCGCGCCCTGGAAGTCGACGATGGTGTTGGTGCAGGTCCCGGCGAGTTCGTGCTCGCTGTTGCCCTTGAAGGTGCCCATGCCGGTGGTCAGCACGTTGCCGCCAAGGTACTCGGCGATGTTGCCTTCGAACCACCCGTCGACGGTGGCAGTGACACCGCCTGCGTCGTACTCCTCGATGCCGCCCTTGAACGACTGACCCGCGCTGACGGTGAGCACGACACCGCCCGCACCTTGCTCGATGACCGAGCCCTCGAAGCTGCCGGTCAGCGCCTTCACGTTGACGCCGCCGTTACCGCTCTCCTGGATGTCGGCCTTCACGAGGCCCGGGGCATCGACCGTCACGTTGACCGAGCCGTCGCCGGTTTCCTCGATCCTTCCGTTGACGGTGCTGCCACCGCGCAGGATCACGTTGCCGACGTCGGCTTCCATCACGTCGCCGCCCACCGTGCCGCCTGCGATGTTGATGTCGCCGGCGCCCGCCTCGCTGACGGAGCCGTTGACCATGCCCCGGATCACGAGACTGCCTGCGCCGGTCTGGATCACGTTGCCGTTGACCGAGCCGGTGACGGCGATGGTGCAGCCGTAGCCGTTGGCCACGACGTCGTCGTTGACGAACGCGGTCACGGTGTTGTTGGGGAAACTGTTGCAGTTGACTGCGGCGGAGGCTGCGGTCAGGAGGCCCAGTGCCAGGGTGGTGCCGATCAGGATGCGCTTCATGGAATGTTCCTTGGGTTGAGGGTTTCGACGTCATGAGTCGACGCCCCCGACAGAGCGCGGCGCCAGCCCGCAGATACATCCCTCTTGCAGAAAATTTTTCCGATGTCCCAGGCGCACTGCTCAGCCGCCCTCCCGCTTGGCCCGGTCGCGCGCCCGCGCCGCCTTGCTGCGCGTCTTCCATTCGTTGCGCTGCGCCTGGCGCTCGAGCGCGCTCATCGCGTCCCGCAGGATCTCGCGCTGCAGCTTCTGGAAGTTCCGCAGCCGTTCGGGCGGTGCCTGCTCGCGAACGGCGCAGCCGGGCTCGTCCTGATGACGGCAATCCCGGAACCGGCATTGCGACGAGAGCCGCCCGATGTCGTCGAAGACCGTGCCCAGCGTGTCGGCGTCGACGTCCAGCCGCAAGGTGCGCAGGCCCGGCGTGTCGATGACGCAGGCGCCGCCGGGCACCACGTGCAGGCTGCGGGCGGTGGTGGTGTGGCGGCCCCGGCTGTCGCCGCTGCGGCTGGCGCCGGTGTCCTGCCGGTGGCTGCCCAGCAGCGCGTTGGTCAGCGTGCTCTTGCCCGCGCCGCTGGAACCCACCAGCACCAGCGTCTGGCCGGCAGCCAGCCATGGGGCGAGCGCGTCGCGCGGCTCGTCTCCGAGCGCGTTCAGCGCCAGCACCTCGGCGCCGGGCGGCAGCAGCGCCGCCACCTCGTGCAGGCGGCGCTCGGCGTAGACGGGGTCGCAGAGGTCGACCTTGGTCAGCAGCACCACGGCGGCGACCTGCGACAGGCGTGCGAGCGCCAGGTAGCGCTCCAGACGCCGCAGGTTGAAGTCGTGGTCCAGGCCCATCACCAGCAAGGCGGTGTCGACGTTGCTGACGATCACGGCGCGCGTGACCTTGTCGCGCCCATCGTGCAGGCGGCGCGCCAGCTGCGCCAGCGGCGGGACACGGCGGTGCACCCACCACTCGCCGTGGCGGTTGCAGGAGGCGAACACCCAGTCGCCCACGGCCAGGCCGTCGCCGTCCGAGGTGGCGGCCAGAAGGGCCGGCAGGGCGCGGGCCGGATGTTCGTTCTCGCCGTCGTGCAGCGTGAGCGCGTCGCGCTGCAGTTCGGTGATGCGCCGCAGGAACGGGGCGCCGGCATCGCCGGGCGCGGATGAAGCCAGGGCTTCGATGTGGTTTCGCATCGCTGCGGTCAGGCCGATGGCCTGCAGCCGCGCGACGGCATGGTCGTCGAGGATCATGGAGCGTCGATCTTCCGGGTCGGATGGGCACGCGGGTGCCCGTTCCCGGCGCGCGAAGGCACCGGGTCAACGAGGGGGGCGGAAGTCGGCGCCGGCCGCGCGCTGCGCGGCCGATCGGGCGATCAGGCGGCGGGTGCGGTCCGGGCCGACAGGATGGCAATGGCTTGGGTACGCATGGCAGCCTCCTGTGGCGTGATCTGGACGAGCCAGCAATGTGCGCCCGGCAGCGGCGGCTGTCAACGCCGCGTGCGCCCTATGCTCGCGGGGTGTTGCCGATCCACATCGACGAAGAGCTGCTCGTGCTCGACAAGCCTGCAGGCCTGCTGGCCGTGCCGGGCCGTACCGAGCCGGACTGCCTGTCGGCCCGCGCGCAGGCGCTGTGGGCCGACGCGCTGGTGGTGCACCGGCTCGACCAGGCCACCTCGGGCCTGATGGTGATGGCGCGCGGCGCGGTGGCGCAGCGCCAGCTCAGCGCCGACTTCGCCGCCCGGCGCGTCCACAAGACCTATGTCGCCATCGTGCAAGGCCTGATGCGCGAGGATTCCGGGCTCATCGAACTGCCGATCGGTGCGGACTGGCCGAATCGCCCACGACAGCAGGTGGACCCGTTGAACGGAAAGCCCTCCCTGACGCTGTGGTGGGTGCAGTCGCGCGACGAAGTCCGGGGCACCACGACGCTGGCGCTGGAGCCGGTGACAGGCCGCACGCACCAGCTTCGCGTGCACCTGAAGGCCATCGGCCACCCGATCGTCGGCGACGCGTTGTACGGTGCCGGCGGCGGTCGCCTGATGCTGCATGCCGACCGGCTGGAGCTGCCTCACCCGGCCGACGGCCGCCGGATCGCCTTTGTGTCACGTGCTCCGTTCCAGGCGCCGCCACCTGCGGGCTGAGCGCGCGCAGAAGACGGCCGGTGCCAGCGACGCCATCTGGCGGCTGGAGTCCGCGCGCAACGTGTAGGCTTCGGCTCATGAAGATCACCATCGTCACTGGCTCCTCCCGCGGCCTCGGCCGGGCCATGGCCGAGCAGTTGCTGCAGCCCGGCCACCACGTGCTGGGCATTGCCCGCCATGCCGACCCCGCGCTGGCCGCACTGGCCGAGAGACGCGGCGCCGGTTATACCGCCTGGGCGCAGGACCTGGCCGATGCGCCCGCCGCGGCGCAGCGCCTGGCGGACTGGCTGGGCGCGCAGGCGCCGGCCGACATCGCGCTCATCAACAACGCCGCAGCCTTGTCCGACCCCGCCCCGCTGCGCGACGGGCAGCTCGACAGCCTCGGGCGCGACGTGCGCGTGGGCCTGGAAGCGCCGCTGCTGCTCAGCGCCGCATTCCTGCGCGCCACGGCCGGCTGGGGCACGGACCGCCGCATCCTGAACATCTCGTCGGGCCTCGGCCGCCGCGCGATGGCCGGCAGCGCCAGCTACTGCGCCATCAAGGCCGGCATGGACCACTTCTCGCGCGCGGTGGCGCTCGAGGAGGTCGGCCGCCCGCAAGGCGCGCGCATCGTGTCGCTGGCGCCCGGCATCATCGACACCGACATGCAGGTGCAGCTGCGCGGCGCCGACCGGACGCAGTTCCCGGAAGGTGCTCTGTTCGAGTCCTTCAAGAACAGCGGCCAGCTCGACAGCCCCGCCAGCGCCGCGGCCAAGGTGCTCGCGTTCCTGGCGCGCGCGGATTTCGGCCGCGAACCCGTGACCGACATCCGGCAGGCCTGAGGCCTGAGGCCTGGGGCCTGACGCCTGTTGCCTGATGCCGGCGACGAGGCCGCCGCGTGGCGCGCCCGGCGCCTCTGGCGACGGCCCGGTTCAGGCCTCGCCCATCGACACCCCGACGGCACGCGCGACGCGCCACAGTTCATGGTCCGGCGGCACCAGCCGGTTGCGACCCGCCACGTCGGCGATCGGCACGCTGGTGCACTCGCTGCCCTGCAGCGCCACCATGCGGCCGAAGCGGCCTTCCTTGACCAGCTGCGCGGCGGCCACGCCGAACCGCGTGGCCAGCACGCGGTCGAAGGGCGTGGGCGTGCCGCCGCGCTGCACATGGCCGAGCAGGGTGGTCCGCACCTCGCTGGCCACGCGCGGCTGCAACTGCTGCTGCAGCCAATGGCCCACGCCGCCCAGGCGGATCGGGTCGGGGCTGTCGGCGATGGTCTGCTGCACGGTCAACGATCCGCCCGCCGCGGCGGCGCCTTCGGCGATGCAGATCAGCGTGCAGCCGCCGCCTTGTTCGTTGGCACGGCAGCGCGCCGCCACCGCATCGACGCTGAAGGGCTGCTCGGGCAGCAGGATCACGTCGGCCCCGCCCGCGAGGCCGCCTTCCAGCGCGATCCAGCCCGCGTAGCGGCCCATGGTCTCGGCGATCATCACGCGGCCGTGGCTGCGCGCGGTGGTGGCCAGACGGTCCAATGCCTCGGCCACCACGGCCACCGCGCTGTCGAAGCCGAAGCTGCGATCGTTGTGCGCGATGTCGTTGTCGATGGTCTTGGGCACGCCCACCACCGGCAGGCCAAGCTGCCCGATGCGGTGCGCGATGCTCATGGTGCCGTCGCCGCCGATGGCCACCAGCGCATCGAGGCCGAGCTCGCCGGCATAGGCCATCACCTGGGCCGAGACGTCGGCGCCGGCGGCCCCGAAGTAATGGAAGGGATCGGCCTTGTTGTGCGTGCCGAGGATGGTGCCACCCTCGGCCAGGATGCCAGCGACGGCGGCGTGGTCCAGCGGGCGGGCGCGGCGCTCGATCAGCCCCAGGAAGCCGCGCTCGATGCCGGTGACGCGGTCGCCCTGCTGCAGCAGGGCCAGCGTCACGGCGCGGATCACGGCGTTCAGGCCGGGGCAATCGCCGCCGCCGGTGAGGATGGCGACATGCATGTTCAGTCCTCGTCCAGCCAGGCGGCGAGATCGGCCTTCAGCTGCTTCAGGTCGGCCTCCCGCGTGTACATCATGTGCCCGGCGTCGTAGTAGCAGTGCGTGATGCGCGGGCGCACCTCGGCCGGGATGTCGAGCTGCGCGAGCGACCAGTCGCTGGCGCTGTAGGGTGTGCCGAGGTCGTAGCGGCCGCTGGCCACGAAGACCTTCAGCAGCGGGTTGCGGCGCATCGCTCGCGCGAGGTCGGGGCTGGTGCTGGTGAAACCGCTGCCCCGGCTGTCGCCGCGGCCGAAGTTCCATTGCTTGTGCGCCTCGCCGTTGAGCACCTGGTAGCGGCTTTCGCGCACGAGGCCCAGCACGTCGGCGAAGTAGGCCATGCCGGCCATCGTGTAAGCCGGGGCGATGGCCTCGATGCCGGGGTCGAATTCCCAGTCGCGCGTGCGGCTGGCGGCCATGGGGCCGGTGCCGCGCGCCTCGAGCCGTCCCACGATGCGGCCCTGCGGACGAAGCGCCTCGAAGAAGTAGGTCTGGTCGCCGATGCGGAGGTTCTTCTCCTCCACGAGCGCGCGGGGCAGGCCCGTCAGCTCCGCGATGCGCCGTGCGATGCGCGTGCGCCGATCGTGCGACAGCCGGGCTCCGGCATGCAGCGCAGCCACGTAGTCGTCGGCCACGAAGGCCTCGGCTGCGTCACGCGCGGCCTGCGGCGACGCGGCCTGCGGGCCCTTCAGCAGCCCGTGGTACTGCGACACGTTCGCGAAGGCCGGCAGGTACAGCGCGTAGGGCAGATCGTTGGCGGGGCAGAAGTCGAGGCTCTGCAGGTCCATCGCACAGGACACGAGGATGGCGCCGCTGAGCTGCACGCCGCCGGCCTGCAGCGTGTCGCACAGGGCCGCCACGCGCGTGGTGCCGTAGCTCTCGCCAGCCAGGTAGACCGGCGAGCCCCAGCGCCGATGGCGCGTGAGCCAGACGCGGATGACCTCGGCCAGCGCGGCCACGTCGCCGTCGACCGACAGCACGCGCTTGCGGGCCTCCTCGCCAGCCGCGACGGACCAGCCGGTATGAGGCGGATCGATGAAGACGAGGTCGAAGTGCTCGAACCAGGTCAGCGGGTTGTCGACCACCGCGTGCGGCGGCGCGGCCATGGCGGCATCGTCGGGCACGACCACGCGCTTCGGGCCGAGCGCGCCCAGGTGCAGCCAGATCGACGCAGAGCCGGGGCCGCCGTTGAACGCGAAGCACACCGGCCGCGCCGGGGCTTCGGCGCCCTGCAGCAGGTAGTGGGTGGCCATCACCGCGGCATCCGGCGGGGCTGTGTCCAGGCCGGCGGCGGGGACCGGCAGGAAGGCGGCCCCGACCGTGTAGTCGAGCGCGCGACCGCTGGCCAGCGTGATGCGGCCGGTGCCGGCCGCGGGGCTGAGCGCCAGGAGTTCATCAACGCGGGCGCGCTGTCGTGCGGCCGAGTCCGTGTCTGCCTTGGCGGGCGTCGTTTCAGTCATCCGGGCTCCCATCCTTCTTGTCGCGCCACGATACCGCAGGCACCGGCCGGGATAATGTCGAGATGACCCGCACTACAGCGCATCTGCTGCGCATCTTCCTGACCGGCCTGCTGGCCGCCCTGCCCCTGGCGGCCACCATCGGCATCTTCTGGTGGGCGGCAAGCCTGCTGGTGCGCTGGCTGGGGCCGGACAGCACCATCGGCCAGGTGCTGCGCTCGGTCGGCCTGGGCGTGACCGAATCCGAGATCGCCGGCTACCTGATGGGCGTGGCCCTGGTGGCGGTGGCGATCTTCGCGCTGGGACTGCTGGTGGAAGCCGGCCTGCAGCGCGGCCTGAGCCGCATGATGGACGCCGTGCTGGACCGCATCCCGCTGGTGCGCAGCGTGTACGACCTCAGCCGCAAGATCGTGGGCCTGGTCTCGCAGCGCGGCGACGGCGCGGGCATGAACTCGATGAGCGCCGTGTGGTGCCACTTCGGTGGCGCGCCGGGCCCCGGGGAGCCCGGGCGCGTGGCGGTGCTGGGGCTGCTCTCGACGCCCGAGCCGGTCTTCATCGGCGACCGGCCCTACATGGGCGTCATCGTGCCCACAGCGCCGGTGCCGGTGGGCGGTGGCCTGCTGTACCTGCCGCAGGACTGGGTCACGCAGGCGGACGTCGGCTTCGAGGCCCTGACGAGCATCTACGTGTCGCTGGGCCTGACCTCGGGCCAGCATCTGCCGCGCAAGCCGGTCGTCGTGCCGGACAAGTGACCCGGAAGTGACGCGGAAGTGACGCGGCCGTCTTTACATTGGGTAACGCTGCCAAGGACAACCGCTCGACATCCTCGGCGTTGTTAGACACACGGCGGCACTTCAAGCGGCCGATAGCCAGGAGAGAAGCTCATGAACACCACCACCCGCTCCCGCCAGACCCCGATGCTGTTGGCCGCCCTTCTGGCCAGCCTGTCGGTCTTCGTGGCCACCGAGTCCAGCGCCCGCGAAACCACGGTCACCGGCCCCAACGGCAAGACCGCCAGCCGCGAGGTCGAGCGCGAGAAGGGCAAGGTCGAGTCCAGCACCACGGGCGCTCAGGGCAAGACACGTTCACGCACGCTGGAGCGCAGCAAGGGCGCGGCCAGCAGCAGCGTCACCCAGCGTGACGGCGACACCGTGACGCGCGAGACGACGCGCGTCGAAGGCGGCTCGACCTCCACCCTCACGAGCAGCACAGGCAAGTCGGCCAGCGCCGCCACCACGCGCACCGAGACTGGCAGCAGCACCACCGTGACCGGCGCCGACGGGAAATCGGTGACGGTGGAACGCGAGCGCGGTCAGCTCGCCGACCGCGTCAAGGAACGCCGCGCCAACAAGCCCTGATCAGGCCAGCCAGCCGGCGTAGCGTGGCAGGTCCACGTTGCCGCCGCTGACGATGATGCCGATGCGGCGGCCGCGCCAGTCGGGCGCGCCCGCCGCGCCTTCCAGCACGGCGGCCGCACCGAGGCAGCCCGTGGGCTCCACGACCTGCTTCATGCGCTCCGCGAAGAAGCGCATGGTCTGCACCAGCTGATCGTCGCTGACGGTCAGGATGCCGCGCACCAGGGCCTGGATCACCGGGAACGTGAGCGTCCCGCTGTGCTGGGTCTGCGCGCCGTCGGCGATGGTCCTGGGCGTGTCGATGTGGACGATCTCGCCTCGGGCCAGGCTCTGCTGCGTGTCGTTGCCGGCCTCGGGCTCCACGCCCCAGACCTCGATGCCGGGTGAAAGACCCTGGGCCGCGACGGCGCTGCCGGAGATCAGGCCCCCGCCACCCACGCACACCAGCAAGGTGTCCAGCGGGCCGGCGTCCTCCAGCAGTTCAAGTGCCGCCGTGCCCTGCCCCGCCATCACGTGCGGGTGGTCGTAGGGCGGAATCAGCGTCATGCCGCGTTCCTCGGCGATGCGTCTGCCGATGGCTTCACGGTCCTCGGTGTAGCGGTCGTAGAGCACCACCTCGCTGCCCGGCTGCCCGGCCTGGTAGCCGCGCGTGGCTGCCAGCTTGGCCGGCGGCGCATCCAGCGGCATCACGATGACCGACGGCATGCCCAGCAGGCGGGCCGACAGCGCCGTGGCCTGCGCGTGGTTGCCTGAACTGAAGGCGATGACGCCCGCCTTGCGCTGCGCAGGCGTGAACTGCGCCAGCGCGTTGTAGGCGCCACGGAACTTGAAGGCGCCCATGCGCTGCAGGTTCTCGCACTTGAAGAACAACTGCGCGCCGGTGCGCTCGTCAGCGGTGCGGGAGGTCAGCACCGGAGTGCGGTGGGCCACGCCGGCCAGGCGGCCGGCCGCAGCGCGGATGTCTTCGAACTGGATGGCGAGTGTCATGGGTGAATCCTACGGCCCCTGGAAGCCGCCGCGGCGATAGGTCAGCACCAATGTGTCGCGCCAGGCCGGGCCAGCCGGGTCCAGCGGCTGGATGGGCGTGCTCTCGTGGATGACGCGCTCGTCGTCCAGCAGCAGGGCGCTCCAGGGCTCGGTGAGCGTGAAGCGCTGCCCCTGCGGGCCACGGGCGTCGAAGACGCGTGTCTCGCCGCCCTTGAGCCCGTGGCGCGCCACGAGGATCACCACCACCAGGTCGACACCGTCGCGGTGCGCGCCCTCGGGTGTCAGGCGGCCGATGCCGTCGGTGCAGTCGATGCGGAAGGGGTGGGCCTCGACGGCCCAGCGCGACGCACCACGCAAGGCGTCGGCGGGCCGCGCCAGGCCGGCCAACAGCCGCGCCCAGGCGGGGTCGGCGGCCAGTTCGGCCGGCAGGGGCTCGAACCAGCGCTCGATGCCGCCGTGCAGCGCGTTGTACTCCACGGGTTGCCAGTGCGCGCGGTGCGGCACCGGTTCGACCGCACCCCCTTCGACGAGGAAGCAGCCGTGGCGGCGGCGGCGGTAGCGACCGCCGTCCTTCAGGTGCAGGTCGGGGGGCAGGTCGTGCCAGAGCCCGGACCAGCGGGCCTGCGCCGCGGCATCGACGCCCGTGAGGCTGCGCACCGATGCGGCGTCCAGCACGGCGTAGCCGGCGCTGGCAAGCTGGGCGTCGAGATCCGTCAACGCCGTGAGTGGAGGGGTAGGGTTCATGGCAGGGGCAACGCGGTACACGATATGGTGCGAAAAATGACACCGGCGTGGGAAATTGATGACACTGGAGTGTGCACCCCAATCGGATATCAACTCCGGCACCACTTCGGACGTTATCGTATGACCATGAACTCGAGTTGGCCGTCCGAACGACACGCCGTAGCCCTGGTCGACATCATCGACTTCAAGTGGCTGATGGCGCACGAGGGTCGCCACGTCAACGTGGAGCGACTGCAGAACGACGCCGCCTATGCGCGCGAGTGCCTGGCCCTGGCCGACACGTCCCGCACGCCGGCACTGCAGCACGTGGCCGTGGCCCTGCGCCGCGTGCTGCTCGAGGAAACCGCCTGATCAATCGGCGCCGGGCGCCAGTTCCCGCGCGCGCAACTCGGTCTTGAGCACCTTGCCGTAGTTGTTCTTGGGCAGCGACGACACGAACCTCCAGGCCTTCGGGCGCTTGTAGCGTGCAATCCGGTCCAGGCAGTGGGTGTCGAGCGACGACGCATCGACCGGCGCGCAAGCCACGACATAGGCCACCAGAGATTCCCCCCAGTCGGGGTCGGGCCGGCCGACGACGCTGACCTCGGCCACGGCCGGGTGGGTGAGCAGGCACTCCTCGACCTCGCGCGGGTAGACGTTGTTGCCACCGCTGATGACGAGGTCCTTGCTGCGGTCCAGCAGGGTCAGGAACCCGTCGTCATCGAGACGGCCGATGTCGCCCGTCCAGAGCCAGCCCTCGCGCAGCGCCTCGGCCGTGGCTTCGGGCTGCTGCCAGTAGCCGGCCATCACGACCTCGCCGCGCACGCAGACCTCGCCAGGCTGCCCCGGCGGCAGCACCTGCCCGTCGGCACCGCGGATGCTGATCTCGACCATCGGCTGAGCGACACCCACCGAACCCACGCGCTCGCGCCAGCGCGGGTGCGCGCGGTCGTCGATCACGTCACGGGGCAGCACGGTGATCGTCATCGGGCTCTCGCCCTGGCCGTAGATCTGCGCGAGGTGGGGCCCCAGGGCCGCGCGAGCACGCTCGAGGTCGGCCAGGTACATGGGGGCGCCGCCGTAGACGATCGTGGCCAGACCGTCCAGCGGCGGTCGGTGTGCGGCGGCATGGGCCGCGAGGCGGTTCACGATGGTCGGCGCCGCGAAGCAGGACGCCCTTGGCCAGCGCGCCGCCAGCGCGAAGAACTCGGCCTCGTCCAGCGACGGCGACGCTGGCACCACATTGACGCCAGCGTTCATCACGTAGGGCAGGTGGTACAGGCCGCTGCCGTGCGACAAGGGCGCCGGGTGCAGGCAGCTGTCGCCGGGCGCGACGGGCTGCACCGTGGCGAAATAGGCCATGGCGGCCCACCGCAGGTTGCGCTGGGTCAGCGTCACGCCCTTGGGCCGGCCCGTGGTGCCGCTGGTGTAGAACAACCAGGCGGGGTCGTCTTCCGAACGCACAGCCGGCACCGGCCGCGCCGCGCCTGGCGGCAGCGCATCGATCAGCGCACAGCCCGGCGGCGCATGGGGTGCCAGCTCGGCCGCATGGCGGGCATCGACGATCACCCGGCTGGCGCCGCTGTGCGCGAGGATCCAGGCCGCCTCGCGGCCGTGAAGACGGCCGTTGATGGGCACGACCACGCCGCCCGCCCACCAGACCGCCCACAGGGCGACGATGTACGCAGGTGCGTTGTCCAGGAACAGCCCGATGCGCTCGCCGGGTGCGACGCTGGCGGACTGCGACGCTGCAGCGGTGGCGAGCGCGGCGTAGCTGTGCGTGACGGCCGCGCCCTGCGCGATGGCAGGCCGTTCGCCATGCACCTGCGCGCTGCGCTGCAGCCACAGCGCGAGGTTCATGCGCCCAGGCGCTGCCTGGCCAGCGCGGCGCCGGCCGCCAGCGCCTTCAGCTTGGCCTCGGCCACAGCGCGCGGCATCGGCGCCAGGCCGCAGTTGGTGCAGGGAATCAGGCGCTCGCGCGGCACGTGCTGCAGGGCACGGCCGATGGTGTCGGCCACTTCCTCGGGCGTCTCGACCGTGTCGCTGGCGACGTCGATCACGCCCACCATGACGTCCTTGCCCTTGAGCAGCGCCATCAGCTCGGCCGGCACGCGCGAGTGGATGCACTCCAGCGAGACCTGATCGATGCTGCTGGCCGCCAGCGCCGGAAAGACCTGCTCGTACTGGCGCCACTGCTCGCCCAGGGTCTGCTTCCACTGCACGTTGGCCTCGATGCCGTAGCCGTAGCAGATGTGGACGGCGGTCTTGCACTTCAGGCCCTGCGCGGCGCGCTCCAGCGCCTTCACGCCCCAGTCGGCGGCCTCGGCCATGTACACGTTGAAGGCCGGTTCGTCGAACTGCACGATGTCCACGCCGTCGGCCTGCAGGGCCAGTGCCTCCTCGTTCAGGAGCTCGGCAAAGGCGAAGGCCATCTTCACGCGGTCACCGTAGAAGCGGTCGGCCACGGTGTCGACGATGGTCATCGGGCCGGGCAGCGTGAACTTGATCGGACGGCTGGTGTGCGCCCGCAGGAAGCGCGCCTCGGTGCCGTGCACCCGGCCGCGCAGCGCCAGCGGGGCCACCACCTGCGGCACCATCGCCTTGTAGCGGTCGTTGCGGATGCCCATCTCGACCTTGTTCGAGAAATCGATGCCGTCCACCTGTTCCAGGAAGCCGTGCACGAAGTGCTGGCGGCTCTGCTCGCCGTCGCCGATGACGTCGAGGCCGGCGTCCTCCTGCATCTTGATCCACAGCAGCGTGGCGTCCAGCTTCGCCTGGGCCAGGTCGGCGCCTTCGGCCTTCCACTTCGGCCAGAGTTTCTGCGTCTCGGCCAGCCAGGCAGGCTTGGGCAGGCTGCCCGCGATCGTGGTGCTGAACATCGGTGGGTCTCCAGAGATTGGCGTCAGGGTTGGGTGTCAGGGCGCAAGCGTATCCCGGCGGAGGCAGCGCGTGAATGTGGGCCTGCCCGGGGGTGGCGTGCGTGCGGCGGACAGCACGCCGACACCACGATGACGCCACGCCACGCCGACGCCACGCCGACACCACGCAAGCAGCGCGGCCCGACCGGGACCGGGCGAGAATGGGGCGCCCCATGAGCAGTCACCCCTCGATCCGCGCCACGCTGCGCCACCGCGCCTTCCGCACGCTGCTGGGCGGGGGCACGCTGTACTTCATCGCGAGCTTCATGCAGTCCACGGCTGCGGCGTGGATGATGGTCGAGCTGACCGGCTCCTCGTTCCTCGCGGCCCTGGTGCAGACCGCGGTGTTCCTGCCGATGTTCCTGCTGGCGCTGCCCGCGGGCGTGCTGAGCGACACCACGGACCGCAGGCGGCTGATGCTCGGCGCGCTGAGCGCGCAGGCCGTGGCGGCCGCACTGCTGACGGTGCTGGGGCTGGCAGGGTGGGCTGGCCCGGGCAGCGTGCTCTTCCTGATCTTCGTGGCCGGGTGCTGCACGGCGCTGATGTCACCGGCCTGGAACTCCACCATCGGGGACTCCGTCACCCGGGAGGACCTTCCGCAGGCCATCACCTTGCTCGGCATCGCCTACAACGCGGCGCGCGCGCTGGGCCCGGCCTTCGCGGGCGCCGTGTTCGCGCTGGGCGGCGCGGGGCCGAACTTCGCCGCAGCCTTCGTCGGCGTGCTGCTGATGGCCTGGGCGATCCGGCGCTACCCGCCGGCGCCACACCCGCCATCGCGCCTGCCGGCCGAGCGGCTGTGGGGCGGCATCAACAGCGGGCTTCGATTCGCATGGCACTCGCCCACGGTCTTCGCGCAGCTGGTGCGCACGCTGGCCT
The DNA here is from genome assembly GCA_903938815.1 of uncultured beta proteobacterium. Taxonomy (GTDB): domain Bacteria; phylum Pseudomonadota; class Gammaproteobacteria; order Burkholderiales; family Burkholderiaceae_C; genus Rubrivivax. The sequence goes on along the minus strand of CAJAES010000031.1, from coordinate 22,267 downwards.
ATGCCGGTGCCGGCTCGGCCCTGTGGGCCCTGCTGCCCGTCATCGCCGCCAAGCAGCTCGGCATGGGCGCGGCGGGGTTCGGCTTCCTGATGGGGTGCATGGGCACGGGGGCCGTGGGCGCGGGCTTCCTGATCGGCCGCCTGCGTGTGCGCTACGGGCTCGAGCGCCTGGTGGCCGGCGGCTGCATCGGCTTCGCGATCGGCATGCTCGTGACGGCGCTGCTGACCTGGCGCTGGGGCGTGTACGCCGCGCTGCTGCTGGCCGGGGCCTCCTGGATGGCAGTGATGTCCACCTTCAACACGGCCACGCAGACCAGTGCGCCGGCCTGGGTACGGTCGCGCGCGCTGGCCATGCACACGCTGTGCGCGCTCGGCGCCTTCTCGATCGGCGCGGCCATCTGGGGCGGCTTGTCCGACCTCATCGGCCTGCGCCCGGTGCTGTGCACCGCCGCGGCCCTGATGCTCGCCGGCCCGCTGCTGGCGCGCCGTTACCCGTTGCGCATGGGCGAGGCGCCGGACGTCACCCAGGCAGTGCCCTGGGAAGACCTCTTCGTGGCCCATGAGCCTGCGCCCGAAGCCGGGCCGGTGGCCGTGGAGATGTGCTACCGGATCCGCCCGGAGGACTCACAGGCCTTCCTGGACACCGTGGGTGAACTGCGCGCGCCGCGCCATCGCGACGGCGCCACTTTCTGGCGCGTCTACCGCGATCTATCCGACCCGACGCGCTACGTCGAGCGCTTCATCGTGGCGTCGTGGGCCGACTACCTGCACCAGAGAGCCCGCGCCACCGTGGCCGACCAGGCCATCGAGGCCCGCGTGAGAGCCTTCGTGGCCGACGGCGAAGCCGTCACGACGGCCCACTACATCGCCGAGCGCTGAGAGCCCGCCGGAAAGGACATCCGCTGCGGGTTCGCAGGCATGTTCAGCCGAACGCCAGGGGCAGTTCCGGCAGCAGTTTCAGCACACGAGGTAGACGCCGATGCGCACCGCGTCGCGCTCGGGCTTGAGGCTCTGCAGCGTCCCGACGAAGACACGTCGGTTGAGCCACTCGTACGGCCCCGATGGCGCCGCGACACGAACCGTGGAGCGCGCGTAGCGCCCCTCGGGCGCGGCCTCGTCGATCACCACCTCGTTGTGAACCGTCAGCACATGGCCGTCGTCGGTCTGCATCTCGTACAGCGCGTCCAGCAGCTTCGCGCCGTCGGGGCGCAGCAGCTGGCGGTCGGCGCCACCCGGCAGCACGCGCCCCTTCAGGCGCGGGCCTTCGAAACTGCCGCCGAGGATGTCGATGATGAAACGCTCGCCAAGCGGCGTGACGCCCAGATCGCGACGCGGGGCGATGTCGACGATGGCTTCCCAGGCGAGTTCGAGGGTGGGGGTCATGGCAGCGCGCGCTGCAGGAACTCGAGCGCGCATCGGTTGAAGTGCGCCGGATTGTCGCGTCTCGGGCTACACGCCCGACTGAGGGAACGACGCCGCCACCGCGTCCACGAAGGCGCGCACGCGCGTGGCGTGCTGGTGGCGCTGCGGGTAGACGGCGTAGATGTCGGCCTCGGGCGTCTGCCACTGGGGCAGCACCGGCACGAGGCGGCCGCTCTTCAGATGGTGGGCGACATCCCATTCCGAACGCATCACGATGCCCAGGCCGCTCAGGGCCCACTGCACCGCGATGCCGCCGTCGTTGGTGCTGAGCTGCCCCCGTGTCTTGACCGCCTCGGCCGCGCGGCCCTTGCCGCGCAGCGGGCTCAGCCGCCACAGGCCGTAGGCCTCGTCGCCCTGGCGAATGCCGATGCACTGGTGGCGCACCAGTTCGGCGGGCGTGCGCGGCTCGCCGTGGGCGGCCAGATAGCCCGGCGAAGCGCAGAGCAGGCGCCGGTTGCGCGCCAGCAGCCGCGCCACCACGCGTGAATCGGGCGGCAGGCCGAAACGCACGCACACGTCCCAGGCGTCGTCGCCCAGAGGCGGCGGCTGCACAGAAAGCTGCAACTGCACGTCGACCTTCGGGTGGCGGCGCACGAAGCGCGCGATCACCGGCGCCAGATGGCTGCGGCCGAAGCCCAGCGTGGCGTTCACGCGCAGCAGCCCGCTCGGCGTGTCACGGCCGGCGCCCAGCTGCCGCTCCAGCGCGTCCAGGTCGCCGAGGATGCGCCGGGCATGCTCGAGCAGCAGTTCGCCTTCCGGCGTGAGGCTCATGCGGCGCGTGGTGCGCACCAGCAGCGGCAGGGCCAGCCGCGCTTCCATCAGCGCCAGCCGCTTGCTGACGGCCGGGGTCGACACGCCAAGCTCCCGCGCTGCGGCACTCAGGCTGCCGGCCGCCACGAGCGTGGAAAAGAAGCCCAGATCGGCGGGAAGAATGGCCTGGTTCATGGCGCCGATTGTAAACCTGAGGTGAAGGCCGGATTCACTAACGGCAGCGTTGATGAACGCGATGCCGGTCTAGAGTCTGGCCATCGCATCAGGAGAGCCACCATGAAGACCTATCGCATCGCGACCATTCCCGGCGACGGCATCGGCAAGGAAGTCATTCCCGCCGGCCGCGAGGTGCTGCAGGCGCTGGCCGCCGCGGGCGGACCGTTCGCCTTCGAGTTCACCGATTTCGGCTGGGGCGGCGACTGGTACCGCGCGCACGGCGAGATGATGCCGGCCGACGGCCTGGACGCGCTGCGCGGCATGGACGCCATCCTCTTCGGCTCGGCGGGTGACCCCAAGATCCCCGACCACATCACCCTGTGGGGCCTGCGCCTGAAGATCTGCCAGGGCTTCGACCAGTACGCCAATGTGCGGCCCACGCGCATCCTGCCGGGCATCGACGCGCCGCTCAAGCGCTGCCGCCCGCAGGACCTGGACTGGGTGATCGTGCGCGAGAACTCCGAGGGCGAGTACGCCGGCGTCGGCGGGCGCGCGCACCAGGGCCACCCCATCGAGGTGGCGACAGATGTGAGCATGATGACGCGCACGGGCGTGCAGCGCATCATGCGGCACGCCTTCCGGCTGGCCCAGGCGCGCCCGCGCAAGCTGCTGACGGTGGTGACCAAGAGCAACGCGCAGCGCCACGCCATGGTGATGTGGGACGAGATCGCCGCCGAGATCGCGGGCGAGTTTCCGGACGTGCGCTGGGACAAGGAACTCGTGGACGCGATGACCGCGCGCATGGTCAACCGCCCGGCCAGCATCGACACCGTGGTGGCCACCAACCTGCACGCCGACATCCTGAGCGACCTGGCCGCCGCGCTGGCCGGCAGCCTGGGCATCGCGCCCACCGGCAACATCGACCCCGAGCGCCGCTACCCCAGCATGTTCGAGCCCATCCACGGCTCGGCCTTCGACATCATGGGCCAGGGCGTGGCCAACCCGGTGGGCACCTTCTGGAGCTGCGTGATGCTGCTCGAGCACCTGGGCGAGCCCGCCGCGGCAGCGCGCCTGATGGCCGCCATCGAGGCCGTGACCGCCGACCCCGCGCTGCACACGCGCGATCTCGGCGGCCGGGCCACGACGGCGCAGGTCACGCAGGCAGTTTGCGCGCGCCTGGCCGCCAGCTGAACACCCGCTTCAGGCCGCGCCACAGGGCGCGCACGCCCAGCAGCGTCAGCACCGACTCCAGCAGCGTGAGCGTGAAGGCGACCGACGTGTGCCACCGCGCGTCGCGCACATGGAACTTGGCGATGGCGCGGTCGCGCGAGTTCTCGATGCTGTCGTAGAAGCTCGGGATCACCAGCAGCGTGAGGAAGGTGCTGGTGATCGTGCCGCCGATGATGGCCACGGCCATCGGGCGGTAGAACTCGCCGCCCTCCCCCACGCCGATGGCCACCGGCAACATGCCGGCGATGAGCGCGAAAGTCGTCATCAGGATGGGACGCAGGCGCTTCTTGCCGGCGTACATCAGCGCCTCCTCGCGGTCCACGCCCTCGGCTTCGCGAACGCGGGCCGCGTCGAGCAGCAGGATGGCGTTCTTCGCCACCAGCCCCATCAGCATGATGACCCCGATGAAGCTCATCAGGTTCAGCGTGCCGCCGGTGGCCAGCAGCGCCAGCACCACGCCGATCAGGCTGAGCGGCAACGACAGCATCACCGCCATCGGCGCCGTGAAGCTGCCGAACTGCATCACGAGGATCAGGTACATCAGCGCAATGCCGGAGACCAGCGCGATGCCCATCTCGCGAAAGACTTCCTGCTGGTCCCGCGAAGCACCCGCCAGCTCGAGCCCGTAGCCCGGCGGGTAGTTGATGGCACGCGCGATCTTCATCGCGTCGGCCGTCACCTCACCCGGGCTGCGGCCCTGAACGTTGGCCGCCACCGAGATGGTGCGCTTGCCGTCGGAGTGCTGGATCTGCGACGGCCCCTTGCCCATCGTGACCGTGGCGATCTGCTCCAGCGGCACCATGCGGTTGCTGCCGCTCACGGCGATGGGCAGGCGCTCGATGTTGCCGGCCTCGACACGATCGTCCGGGTGCAGGCGCACGGCCACGTCGCGCGTCTCGCCGCTCGGGTCGACCCAGTCGCCGGCTTCCACGCCGGCGAAGGCCACGCGCAGCGCCTGCGCGGCATCGGCCACCGAGATGCCCAGCGTGTTGGCCAGGCCGCGGTCGAGCACGATCTGCATCTCGGTCTGCGGATCCTGCTGCGACAGCCCGACGTCGACCGCGCCGCGCACCTGGCGCAGCTGCACCATGAAGTCCTGCGTGATCTCGAGCAGGCGGCGCGAATCGGGCCCCGTGAAGCGGATCTGCACGGGCTTCTGCGCGCCGTTGTTCAGGTCGTCGAGCACCACGTATTCGGCGCCTACCAGGCGCGCCGTGAGCGTGCGCAGTTCGGCCGCGATGTCGGCGGCGCTGCGCTTGCGCTGCGTGCTCTTGCCGATGTCGACGAAGATGCGGCCGCCGCCCGGGTTCACGTAGCTGTTGGTGGCCACGGTCTCCTTGATCGTGCGGGCCAGCGTGGCAGCCGCCTCGACCTTCAGGCGGGCGTACTCCAGGCTGCTGCTCGGCGGCGTGCGGATTTCCACCGCGATCGTGCCGCCGTCGGTGGCGGGCAGGAAGCTCGAGCCGCCGAACTTCGCCTGCAGCACCACGGCCCCGACGAGGCTCATGACCGCGAAGACCGCCATCCAGCGCCGATGGTGCAGCGCCCAGGCGATGACCCGTCCGTAGCGCTCGGCCTGGTGGTCGAACCACTCGTTGAAGTGCTTCAGCCACAGGCTGATGCCGCGCTTGGGCGCCAGGTGGTGCCCCGGCGGGTCGCCCCAGTAGGCCGACAGCATCGGGTCAAGCGTGAAGCTGATGAACAGGCTCACCAGCACCGAAGCCACCACCGTCAGGCCGAACGGCCGGAACCATTCGCCGGAGACGCCGGGCATGAAGGCGACCGGGATGAACACCGCGACGATCGAGAAGGTGGTGGCCGCCACGGCCAGCCCGATCTCGGACGTGCCCCGCAGCGCTGCGGTCACGCGGTCGGCGCCCATCTCCATGTGGCGGACGATGTTCTCCCGGACCACGATGGCGTCGTCGATCAGCACGCCGATGGCGAGCGACAGCCCGAGCAGGCTCATGAAGTTCAGCGTGAAGCCGCACAGCCACACCGCGATGAAGGCCGCCACCACGCTGGTGGGCAGCGACAGCGCCGTGATGAGCGTCGAGCGCCAGGAGTTCAGGAAGATGTAGACGACGAAGACCGTGAGCCCGGCGCCGAAGACCAGCGCATGGATCACGTTGTTCAGGCTGTTCTCGGCTTCCTCGCCGCCGTCGCGCGTGATCTCGAGCGTGGTGCCGGGCGGCAGGGTCGCCTTCACCTCGTCGATGGTCCTGCGGATCTCGGCTGCCACGCTGACGGTGCTGGCCTCGCGCGTGCGGGTGATGGACAGGCCCACGTTCGGCTTGCCGCTGCGAACCGAGAAGCCGCTGAGCTCGGCGAAACCGTCCTGCACCACGGCCACCTGCGCCAGGCGCACGAGTTCGTCGCCGCGCCGCTTGATGACGATCTGCCCGAACTCGGCGGGGGACTCGATGCGGCCCACGAGCCGGATGCTCTGGTCCTCGAGTGCGCCGCGCACCTTGCCCACGGGCGCGGTGGCGTTCTGCGCGCGCAGGGCCGAGACGACGTCGGTGACCGAGACTTCGTGCTCCCGCAGCTTCTGCGCCCGCAGCAGCACGGAAAGCTCGCGCCGCAAGGCGCCGTTGACGTTGACCACCGCCACGCCCGGCACTGCACGGAAACGGTCGGCGAGCCGGTCTTCGGCCAGGCGCGAGATCTCGGCGTGCGACAGCGCATTCGACGACAGCGCGAGCTGCATGATGGGCTGCGCAGCCGGGTCGATGCGCTGCAGGATGGGCTCGCGCATCTCCACCGGAAGCTTGTAGCGCACCGAGGCGATCGCGTTGCGCACCTCGTCGGCAGCAACGACCAGGTCCTTGTCGAAGTCGAAGATCAGCGTGAGGGAGGCGCTGCCCTCGTTGGCGCTGGAGCGCAGTTGATCCACGCCGGAGATGCCCTGCAGGGCTTTCTCGATCCGGTTGACGACCTCGCGCTCGACTGTGTCCGGGCTCGCGCCGGGATAGGGAATGTTGACGACCAGGATGGGCTGCTCGACATCCGGGATCTGGTTCACGCGCAGCTTGGACAGCGCGAGCAGGCCCAGGGCCATCAGGCCGATGATGATGACGACCATCGCCACCGGCCGCTTGACGCTGAATTCGGAGAGAAACATCGTCTACCTCACTTCGCGGCAGACGCCGGGGCGGGTGCTGGTGCTGGTGCGGATGCGGGCGCCGGCGCAGGCGTGGGGGACGGGGTCGCGACGGCGGCCGCAACAGGCGCCGCGAACTCGACGGCCTGGCCGTCGATCAGCGTGCTGCCCGGGTTGCGCAGCAGCCGGTCGCCAGCGGCCAGACCCGACAGCACGGGGTACTGGCCCGTGCGCGTGTCGCGTTCACCGATGCGGACCGTCACCTTGCCGAGCTGCGTGCCCTGCACGCGCCAGACATGGGCGCTGTCGGCGGACCGCACCAGTGCGCCCTCGGGCAGGGTCAGGACCTGGGTGCTGCCGGATTCGATGCGACCCTCGGCGAACAGGCCCGACACCCGCGGCGCCACGCCCGCCTCGGTGAAGGCCACAACGACCGCGACCTGGCGCGTGGCGGTGTTGACGGTGGCGTCGATGCGCTGCACGCGGCCCGTGAACTCGCGGTCGGAGAAACCGTTGATGCGAAAGCTCACGGCCTGCCCGACCTTCAGCTCCCCGAGCCTGTCGGCGGTGACGAGCCCCTCGAAGCGCATGCTGCGCGGGTCGATCACCTTGACGAGTTCCTTGCCGATCTGGGCCGTGTCGCCGGCCGAGGCCTTGCGCTCGCTGACGACGCCGTCGAACGGCGCGCGCACGGAGGTGCGCTGCATCTGCTGGCGCGCCGACACCACGCGCGAGCGGGCCGCGACGAGGTCGCTCTGCGCGTTGTTGCGCCGCACCTCGGCGTCTTCCAGCGCCTGGGTGGATGTCATGCCCTGCGCCTGCAGGGTTTTCTGGCGCTGCACCTGCCGCTCGGCCTGCTCGAAGGCCTGGGTCGACGCGCGCAGCGCCTCCTCGGCCGAGCCGAGGCTGTCGCGGATGGCGGTGTCGTCCAGGCGCAGCAGCAGATCCCCGGCGCGCACGGTCTCGCCGTTGTCCTTGTAGACCTGTACCACGACGGCGGCCACCTCGGCGCGCAGGTCGGCCCGCTTCTCGGGCAGCACGGCGCCGGTGATCACGGGGCCTGCGGCCAGGCTGCTGGCCTGCAGCGTGAGCAGGTCCTCGGGCGCCAGCAGCAGCTTCGCCGCAGGCTGGGCGGCCGTCTTCGAGTCGGCCGCCGAGGCAGCGGAAGCCGCGGAAACCGTCTTGGCGCCGGTGGAGCCCTCGCCAGACTTGCCGCAGGCCGCCAGCAGGCCGGCCGTCAGGAGCATGGGAATCAGGTAGCGCATGTCGTCACTCGGGGCCGCCCCGGCGGCCCGATGTTGCTGTTCGAAGGACGCGAGCGTAGCGCCCCGCGACGCCAAACCCTATCCCCATGCGACGAAACGCCAGCGGGTTGGGACGAGCAGCCACCCGCCGTGCGGGCCGCGGGCGGGCAGAGGCCACAATCGCCCCCCCATGGGCACCCTCTATCTCGTCCGCCACGGCCAGGCCAGCTTCGGCGCCGCCGACTACGACCAGCTCAGCGATCTCGGCTTCCTGCAATGCCGGCGCCTGGGCGAATATCTCCGCGCACGCGGCCTGAGCTTCGAGGCCGCGATCAGCGGCACGCTCAAGCGCCATGTCCAGTCGCTGGAGGCTATCTCCGAGGGCTACGGCGGCGTGCCCGAACCCACCCGGATGGCGGGCCTGAACGAGTTCGACGGCGAAGCCGTGGTGCGGGCGCTCTACCCCGAGATTCCGCCGCCGCCGGACCCGGCCGACAGCTTCCGCCACCACTTCAGGCTGCTGCGCGAAGGGCTGGAAGCCTGGATGGCCGGCAGCACGGCGCCGGCCGGCATGCCCGCGCACGCCGAATTCGTCGCTGGCGTGTCGCAGGCGCTGGACCATGTGCGCGAGCGCCATGCTGGAGATGTGCTGATGGTCTCCAGCGGCGGGCCCATCTCCACGGCGGTCGGGCTGGTGCTGGGGCTGCAGGGTTCGGCCGTCATCGACCTGAACCTGCGCATGCGCAACAGCGCGGTCACCGAGTTCCAGGTGACGCCGCGGCGCCATGTCCTGGTCAGCTTCAACGGCATCGGCCACCTCGAGCAGGGCGTGCCCGCGGGCTGGATCACGCACGCCTGAGGGCGGGCGCCACAACTAGTCCACGATGGCATGCCTTCTGGGGCAGGCAGACCCGGCCATATTCGGGCAGCATAGGCTGATGCACAACACGCTCGATATCGAGGCTTCCGGCTTCGGCCGCAACAGCTATCCGATAGAGATCGGCTATGTGCTCGAAGACGGCGAGTCCTGGTGCACCCTGATCAAGCCGTTGCCGGAGTGGACGCACTGGGACGAGGCGGCCGCCGGCCTGCACGGCATCACGCGCGCCGCGCTCGAGCAGCACGGCCGCACGCCGCAGGTGGTGGCGCGTGCGCTCAACCGCGCCCTGGTGGGCCGCACCGTGTACTGCGACGGGTGGGCGCACGACTACGCCTGGATGGCGGCGCTGTACGAGGCGGCCGGGCTTTCGCCCAACTTCCGCCTGGAATCCGCCGCCGTGCTGCTTCCCCCCGATGGGCTGGACCGGCTGGGCCCGGCACGTCAGCGTGCGCAGACTTCGCTCGGGCTGGCACGCCACCGCGCCAGCGGAGACGCCCGCCTGTTGCAGCGGGCGCTGTCCGACCTTCGCGCCGGTTGACGCTCAGGAGAGACGCTCAGGCGAAGCTGTCCGCCATCAGGGCACTGAACCAGGTGTTCATGTCCTTGAAGTGGCCGGCGCTCCAGCCGTCCGAAGCGCCGGAGGAATTCGGCACCGACACCATCGTCCGCGTCGCCGGGTCGTACTGGAACACCGCCGTCAGCCAGGACGCCTGCGTCTGCGTGATGGTCGAGAAGCAGGCCGAGTTCGTGACAGGCGCGGTGTCCTGCGGCAGGCCGTTGAAGACCCGGACCAGGGCATCGGCGCAGATCTTGGCCTCCTGGTTGGCGATGTGGCCGGCCTTGGGCTGCGTGGTGGCGCTGGAGTCGCCGATGACGTGCACGCGCGGCGCAGCCGTGCTGGCGTAGCCCAGAACATCGACCGGGGCGAAGCGCCCGCCGTTGGCGGTGGCGAGGCCGGCATCGGTGACGATGCGGCCGGCGCGCTGGCGCGGGATCAGGTTGATGACGTCGGCCGTGATCGCTTCCGTATTCGTGTACAGCGTCATCGTGGGCGCATCGACGGACTCGATCACGACGTTGTTGCGGTACTCGATGACATCCGCATGCAGCCCGAAGAACGCCGACGAGAAGTTGTCCTTCTCGGTCACGAAGTCGGCGTTGGCGTCCAGAACCAGCAGCTTGGCGCGCGGCTTGTTCACGCGCAGCCAGTCGGCCAGCAGGCAGGCACGCTCGTAGGGTCCGGGCGGGCAGCGGTACGGTGTCGGGGGGATCGACATCACGGCCAGACCGTTCTCGGGCATGGCGGCCAGCTGCTGCGCGAGCAGCGTGGTCTGCGGCCCGGCCTGCCAGGCGTGCGGCATGCGCTGGTCGTCATAGGCGCCGGCGGGCGCCTCGAAGGCGATGCCGGGCGCGAGCACCACCCGGTCGGCCTGCAGCACGGCACCGGAGGCCAGGGTCACGCGGGCATTCACAACGTCGATCGCCCGCACCTCGTCGATGACGACCTTCACACCGCGTCGGCGCAGAGAGTCGTACGTGTAGGTCAGCTGCGAGACGGTGCGCTGACCCGTCAGCACGAGGCTGCTCATGATGTTGGAGACGTACTTCGGCTGGCGGTCGATGAGCGTGACCGCGATGCCGCGATCCCACAGCCGCAGGAACTTGGCCAGCGTGGTGCCGGCCATGCCGCCGCCGACGATGATGACGCTGGCCTTGGGCGCGGCCGCGAGCGAGAGTGTCGGGAGCGCCAGGGAGGCGCCGGCCGCGAGGAGAAGGGATCTGCGTTGCATGGTGCGGCTCCTTAGCGCTGGCGCGAGAGGTATTGCGACAGGGCCTGCAACTGCGCGTCGGTGTAGCCCCACGCGTGCTTGGCCATGAGGCCGTTGCCTTCCTGGCCCGACTGGAACTCCTTCAGATCGCGGAAGAGTTCGTTCGCCGGCTTGCCCGCCAGGCTGTCGAAGCCGGGGCCGCGGCCGTTCGTGCCGTGGCACTGGAAGCAGTTGCTGGCCAGCAGCCGACCGTTGGGAATGGTGACCTGTGCGGATGCCGAGGCGCCGGCGCAGAGCAGCGCCGCCGCTCCCAGGATCCGTGCGGCGCGAACGGCTGGCCGCAAGCGCACGGAAAGGCGCGGGAACAAGGGCTCCAGCATGAACTCGGACATGGGCGTCTCCTCCGGTGAACGAACCGGCTCGGCCCGCCCGTGGAGGTTCAGCCCGCCACCTGAAGCCCGGCTGAAGTCAGGAGGCGCCTTGTTTGCGCTGCCTCAAGCTTCGCTGTCCTGGAGCAGCCGCCACATGATCTTGCCCGAGCCGGACTTCGGCAGGGCATCGACGAAACTCACGATCCGAGGCACCTTGTAGGCTGCCATGTGTTCGCGCGCCCAGGCGATGATGTCTTCGGCGGTGGTGACGCCGCGCGCCTCGGGGCGCAGCACCACGACGGCCTTGACCGTCTCGCCGCGGTATGCGTCCTTGGCCGCGATGATGCAGGCCTCCTGGATGGCGGGGCAGCGGTACAGCAGCAGTTCGACCTCGCTCGGCCAGACCTTGAAGCCGCTGGCGTTGATCATGCGCTTGAGGCGGTCGGTGAGGAAGAAGTAGCCTTCCTCGTCCATCCGCCCCAGGTCGCCGGTGCGGAAGAAACGCCGCCCGTCGATCTCGATGAAGGCCGCCTTCGTGGCTTCCGGGTGGCCCCAGTAACCCAGGAACAGCATCGGCCCGGCGGTGACGATCTCCCCCACCTCCCCGGGCGGAAGTTCCTGGAGTGTCTCGGGATCGACGACACGGCTGTCGGTGCCGAAGATGGGCATGCCCAGGCACTGCAGCTTGGCGCGCTCGGGCGGGTTGGCGTGCGAAGGCGCGGCAGTCTCGGTCAGGCCGTAGCCTTCGGCGAAGGTGAGGCCGAAGCGCTCGCGCAGGCGCTCGGCCACGGCCTGCGGCATCGCGGCGCCGCCGCCCGACAGGTTGCGCAGGCTCGACAGGTCGAAGCTCGCCAGGTTGGGGCTGGCCAGCAGGTCGACGATCATCGTGGGGATGCAGGTCCAGTGCGAGACGCGGTGCCGCACGATGAGCCGCGCGGCGAGTTCGCGGTCCCAGCGCGGCAGCAGCACCACGGTGGCGCCCGCGTAGACGCTGGCCAGCACGGTGTACATCAGGCCCGTGATGTGGAACATGGGCACCACGCCCAGGCTCACGGTCTCGGGGCCGGCGTGGCTCCATTGACCGCCCACCACGTTGGGCATCAGCGTGCGATGGGTGTGGATGCAACCCTTGGGCAGCCCCGTGGTGCCCGAGGTGTAGGGCAGCACGGCGAGGTCGTCGGGGCCGGCGGTCAGCGGCGCTGCGCCGTGGCCCGCCGACAAGGCATCGAGCCACGCCGTGGCGCCCGACGGCAGCGGCGTGGCGTCGTTCAGCCAGGCCAGCACCGCGGGCGCCGGCGCCTCCTCGGGCACCAGGACATCGGGCAGCGCTTCCGACAGACTCGTGACGAGCATGCCGTGCAGGCGATGTTCGACGGGCAGCCGCTGATCGGCCTCGTGGACGATCGCAGCGAGGTCGCGGCTCGTGATCGTCAGGCGCGCGGCGGGGTCGGTGATGTAGTGTCCGAACTCGTCGGCCTTGTTCATCGGGTTCACCGGAACCACCACGCCGCCGGCACGCTGGATGCCATAGAACGCGACGGCCCACTGCGGGCAGTTCTGCATGAACAGCAGGACGCGCCCGCCCGGCTCCAGGCCGGCTGCCTGCAGCCAGCCGGCCAGCGCCTCGGCGTCGGCCTTCAGCTCGGCATAGGTGTGCGGGCGACCGAAGAACACGTACGCCGGCTTGTCGGGAAAGCGCGCGGCGCTGACCTCGAGGTTGAACCAGAGCGTGGTGGCCGGAACACTCAGTTCGCGCGGCAGGCGCGAGGGCCAGTGGGGCATGTGCGGTCGGGGCGGTCGGTGCGGTGAGATCACGATTGGGCGTGCCTGTTCAGGTGCGCGGCTTGCGGCAGCGCCGCGACCGGCGGTGCAGACTGTGCTGGCGGTGCAGACAGTCCTGACGGGCTGTTCGAAGAGGCGCTCATCGGGTTTGCAGCTTAGCAGGCCGGGCAACCTGAACCCTACAATCTTGCCGGTGTCGAAGGCCCCTCACCATCCGCCGATCACGCGCCGCCAGAGCCTGCAGGCCCTGGCCGGATTCGCGGTCGCCGCGGCCTGCAGCCCCGCGATCGCACTCGACGCGGCCGCCGGGCCGGTGGTGCTGGTGATCACCGGGCGCGTTCGGCAGCCCAACGCCGGCACGAGCGCGCAGTTCGACATGGCCATGCTCGAGCGCCTGCCCCAGCACAGCTTTTCCACCCGCACGCCCTGGTACGCGAGCGCACGCCGGTTCACCGGCCCGCTGCTGCGCGATGTGCTCGCGGCGGCGGGCGCCAACGGCCGATCGCTGCGCGTGACGGCGCTCAACGACTACCGCGTCGACGTTCCCTGGGACGACGCGCAGCGGCACGACCTCATCCTCGCGCGTCTGCTCGACGGCCAGCCCATGGCCGTGCGCGACAAGGGGCCGCTCTTCATGCTCTACCCGTTCGACGCCGAGCCCGACCTGCGAAGTGCCGTCTACTACAGCCGCTCGGCATGGCAACTGAAGTCGATCGAGGTCAGCTGAGCGCCTGGCGCCGACTGGGCGGCCTGGGGCTGATCGGCGCGGTTCTCGCACTGGTGCTGGCCGCGGCCGTGCTGGTGCAGGGAAGACAGCTCGCGCTGTCGGAGCAGGCGCTGCGCTCGGGAGACGGCTACTCGGTGCTGAGCCTGTACCAGGTCGAGATCGACTACCTCAGGCTGGCCGCGCAATGGCACCGTTCGCTGTCGACCGACGACCCGGATCTCGACACCCTGCAGCTCCGGTACGACATCTGGGTCAGCCGCGTTTCCCTGGCGCGCACGCCCAGCCTGGCCCGCCTGATGGGCGATCAGCCGGCCTATGCGGCGACGGTGGCGCAACTGGAGGCCTTCGTCGAGCACGCGGACAGGCAGCTCGGCGGCCCGGGCCGCCAGGGGTCGCGCGACCGGGATGCGCTGCTGGCGCTGATGCAGCCGCTGGAAGCACTGGGCCCGGCCATTCATGAGCTGACACTGGCCGCAGCGCAACGGGTGGCGGAGCGCGCGGACTCCGGCAACCGAGCCCTGCGGCAGCAGAGCCAGCTGGGCATCGCGCTGTCGGTCTTCCTGTGCGCGCTGTGCGCGGTGTTCGCAGGGCTGTCGATGCGCCAGACGCGTCGACTCCAGCAGCGCCAGCAGGCGCTGGAGGAACTCACGGGCCACCTGCGCGAAGCGCGCCGGGAAGCGGAATCGGCCAGCGAAGCCAAGAGCGTCTTCCTGGCCAACATGAGCCACGAGATCCGGACGCCCTTCCAGGGGATGCTGGGCATGCTGGCGCTGCTGCGCGAGACGGGCCTGAACACACGCCAGGTCGAATTCCTGCGCGTGGCCACCGAATCGGCGGACCACCTGCTTGCCATCCTCAACGACATCCTCGACCTGTCCCAGCTGGAGTCGGGGCGCCTGACGCTCAGCCCGGCGCCGCTGGAACTGCCGGCACTGCTGCGCCAGGTGGAGGCGCTGATGCGCCCGCCGGCCACCGCGAAGGCGCTGGCGCTGCACTTCGACGCCGACCCGGGGGTGCCCGACCGGGTCATCGCCGACGGCACTCGGGTCAAGCAGGTGCTCTTCAACCTGCTGTCCAACGCGATCAAGTTCTCCGAGCGCGGCAGCATCACGCTCGACGTCCGGCTCGAACCCGGCCCGCCGGAGCGCCTGGCCTTCATCGTCACGGACACCGGCATCGGCATGGATGCCGATGCCCGGTCCCGGCTGTTCCGCCGCTTCTCCGCAGGCGACCCCGCGCCGCAGCGGCGCCAGGGCGGCACCGGGCTCGGGCTCGAGATCTCGCGCAATCTGGCGCGCATGATGGGCGGCGAACTGTCGGTGCAGAGCGCACCCGGCGAGGGCAGCCGGTTCCGCTTCGAACTGCCGCTGGAGAGGCCGACAGCACCGGCGCTGAGCCCTGCGCTGCTGGACACCCGGGCCACTGGCGCGACCCGGGTGCTGACGGTGCTGGTGGCCGAGGACCATGCGGTGAACCGCCAGTATCTGTCGTCGCTGCTGGAAGTCCTCAACCACGAGGCGCATTTCGTGCCTGACGGCGTGGAGGCGGTGAAGGCCGTGCAGCAGCGGCACTTCGATCTGGTCCTGATGGACCTGCACATGCCGGAGCTCGACGGCATCGGCGCCACCGTGAAGATTCGCGCGCTTCCCGACCGGGCTGCGGCCACGGTGCCCATCGTGGCGCTCACGGCCGACGGCTTCCAGGAGACGCGCGATCGCTGCCTGCTCGCGGGCATGAACGATTTCCTGACCAAGCCGGTCAGCCCGCAGGATCTTGCCGCCGCGCTGCGCCGACTCTATGGCCAGGAAGCCGCCGACGCGGCCCACGCCATGGCGCCGGCGCAACCGCCGCCTGCCCTGGGCGCCGGCCTGATCGACCACGAGTCGGTGAATGCCGCGTTGAAGGGCCTGCGGCCTGAACGCCTCGGCGAGCTGATCACGCAGTTCCTCGACGACGGCCCCCAGACCGTGGCGCACCTGCGGGCCGCCGTGCGCGACGGCGAGCCCTTGGCGCTGCGCGTGCATGCCCACGCGGCCCGGGGCGCGGCGCTGAACCTGGGCCTGGCCGCCCTGGCCGAGACGGCGCAGGCCCTGCACGAAGGAGCGGCGCACCTGCCCGCGCATGAAGTAGCGCTCCTGGTTCAGCGGTTCGAGGAACTGATCCCCCGGACCCGCGAAGCCGCCCGAGCCGCGGGCCTGGGGGCAGAAGGCTGACGCCTGACGCCTGACGCGGCGGGCCCCCGCTCAGACGATGACGGGCTCCGCCTCGAGGCGGATGCCGAAACGGCCATAGACGCTTTCCTGGATGGCGCGCGCCAGGGTCACCACCTCGGCGCCGGTGGCGCCGCCCCGGTTGACCAGCACCAGCGCCTGCTTCTCGTAGACGCCCGCGTTCCCGACGGTCTTGCCCTTCCAGCCGCAGGCATCGATGAGCCACCCGGCGGCCAGCTTGAAGCTCCCGTCGGGCATGGGGTAGTGCACCACGTTTGGATCGCGCCCGATGATGTCGCGGCATTGATCCGCCGTGACCACCGGGTTCTTGAAGAAGCTCCCGGCGTTTCCGATCCGGGCCGGATCGGGCAGCTTGGCGCTGCGGATGGCGCAGACCCAGTCGAAGATGGTTCGCGCGTCGGGCGCGGTGTTGCCGGTCTCGGCGATCCGGCGTTCCAGTTCCAGGTAGCCCAGGACCGGCGCCCAGGGCCGCGGTAGGCGGAACCGCACGCGCAGGATCACCGACTTGCCGGCCAGATGCTGCTTGAAGACGCTGTCGCGGTAGCCGAACCGGCACTGTGCGGCGTTCAGCGTCACGGTGCGCCCGGTGACCAGATCGACCGCGTCCAGCGATTCGAAGCGGTCCTGGAGCTCAACGCCGTAGGCGCCGATGTTCTGCACGGGCGAAGCACCCACGGTGCCGGGGATCAGCGCCATGTTCTCCAGACCGGGCAGGCCCTGGGAGAGCGTCCAGTCCACCAGCGCGTGCCAGGATTCGCCCGCACCGGCCTCGACGATCCAGGCATCGTCGCGCGTTTCCACCAGATGCCGGCCCTGCACCTCCACACGCACCACCACGCCAGGGGGGTCACGGCTGAAGACCAGGTTGCTGCCGCCGCCGATCACCAGCCGGGGAAGGCGGCCGATGGCCGGGTCGTCGAGCAGACGGCGGACATCGGCGTCGCACGTGATGCGGACCAGCCGGCGCGCCACGGCGGGCAGCCCGAAACTGTTCAAAGGCGCCAGATTGACCTGATGCTCGACCGTAAGCGGTGTGGACATGGCATGATTCTCGGCTATCGTGCAGGCCGCTTTGAAGGCGAATCGCGCCCTTGTTCGACGGATCGCGCCGAGCAGACACAGGAGAACATCCCGAGCATGATCATCGATCGCCGCACCTTCGTCCTGGCGCTGCCCGCGCTCCCTGCCTGGGCCAACACGTCCGCATCCCCCGCTTCCCCCGCTTCGGCGGCGAATCCCCCCGGTCGTGTGGTGCTGTCGATCGTCGGGCAGATCGGGCGGCGCAACAGCGGCGACCGGATGGACATCGACATGGCCACCCTGAGCGCGCTGCCGCAGCGCAGCTTCACCACCGCCACGCCCTGGTTCAAGGAACCGGTCAAGTTCACCGGGCCGCTGCTGCGTGACGTGCTGGCACTGGCCGACGCGAAGGGCACCACGCTCACCGCGGTGGCCCTCAACGACTACAAGGTCGACCTGCCGTTCGAGGACGCCCAGCGCTGGAACGTCGTGCTGGCCCGCCTGCTGAACGACAAGCCCATGTCCACCCGTGACAAGGGCCCGCTCTTCATCGTCTACCCCTTCAACGACAGCAACGAGTTGCGTTCGGAACGCTACTTCTCGCGCTCAGCCTGGCAACTGCGCAGCCTGATCGTGAAGTGATGCCCCCTGGCCGTCTCACGCGGGCCGGCTATGCGTGGCTGGCCGCCATCGGGACCTCCCTCCTTCTGGCCTTCGCGGCCATCGCCTGGGTGCAATCGCGGCAGGTCGTCCTCCTCAACAGCGCCGTGCGCTACGAGGGCGACAACCTGCTGTGGGGCTTCTTCCAGCTCGAGTCCGAATTCCTGCGCCTGCGCGACCAGCTGCGGGACGCAGTGCGCCGGCCCGACGAATCCTCGGCCGAAGCACTGCGCCTCCAGTTCGAGATCTTCGCCAGCCGACTGCCGCTGGTCTCTCCGGACCGAGTCCAGTCAGTGTTTCCACTCGAAGCCCGTGACCAGGCGGTCGTCGACGCGCTGACGCGCTTCATCGCCGAGGCCGACCCGTGGCTGGCCGAGGCCGTCACGACGCCGCTCTCGCAGGCGCCCCTGACCGCGCTGGTGGAGCAGCTCGACGCCCAGGCACCGGCGGTCCACGACCTGATCCTGAAGGTGAACCAGCTCAGCGCGGAGAACGTCGCGAGGCGCAACACCGCTTCGGGGCAGCTGACGCGCCAGGGCATCAGCCTGACGATCTTCCAGAGCCTGCTCACCCTGGCCTTCGTCGCCATCGCGTGGCGCCAGGTGCGCGCGCTGGCCCGGCGGCGCCAGGAACTCGAGGAACTGGCCACCAACCTCGACGAAGCCCGCCTGCAGGCCGAGGCTGCCAGCCGGGCCAAGAGCGCGTTCCTGGCCAACATGAGCCACGAACTGCGCACGCCGTTCAACGGACTGCTGGGCATGCTGACCCTGCTGGAGGTGAGCCCACTGGACGCCGACCAGACCGACCACCTGCGCACGGCACGGCAGTCGGCGACGCACCTGCTGCACCTGCTCAATGACATCCTGGACGTCTCCAAGCTGGAGTCCGGGCGGCTCGACCTGCAGACGGCCCCCACCTCGCTGCACAGGCTGCTCGGCGACGTCGGCGCGCTGATGATGCTGCCGTCCGAAGCCAAGGGCCTGCGGCTGAAGACCGAACTCGCCGACGACCTGCCCGTCTGGGTGATGGCCGACGAGATGCGCGTCAAGCAGATCCTTTTCAACCTGCTGGCCAACGCGATCAAGTTCACCGATCAGGGCGATGTCGTCCTTCGTGCCGAACCCTGCGCCGAGGGGCTGCGGCTGCAGGTGCGCGACAGCGGCATCGGGATGGACGCCGCCGCCCAGGCGCGGCTCTTCCAGCGCTTCACCCAGGGCGAGGTCGGCACGGGCAAGCGCTACGGCGGCACCGGCCTGGGCCTCGAGATCTCGCGCAATCTGGCGCGCATGATGGACGGCGACATCACCGTCCAGAGCCAGCCGCTGCAGGGCTCCACCTTCACCGTGACCCTGCCGCTTCCGCCGTGCCCGCCGCCCCCGGGCGTCGAGGCCCTGGCGCTGGCCGAACAGGCCGTCGGTCGAACGCTGGATGTGCTGGTGGTCGACGATCAGGCCATCAACCGCAAGCTGATGCAGCGCCTGCTCACCCGCATGGGGCACCGCGTGCGCCTGGCCGCCGACGGTTCGCAGGCCGTGGAGGCCGTGCGCCAGCAGGTGCCCGACCTGATCCTGATGGACCTGCACATGCCGGTGCTCGACGGCCTGCAGGCCACCACCGCCATCCGCGAGCTTCCAGCCCCGGCGAACGCCGTGCCGATCGTCGCCCTGACGGCCGACGCGTTCCGCGAAACGCGCGACCGCCTGCTCGCGGGCGGCATGGACGGCTTCCTGGCCAAGCCCCTGGAACTGCCCGCGCTGCAGGACCTGCTTCAGGCCCACGGCGGGCACTCCGAAATGGCGGCGCCGGCCGCATCCGAGCCCGCCGCTCAGCGCACGGCGGCACGGCCACGCTCGAAGCGCCGCTTCCGGGCCGGCGAGGTGGCGCAGGCGCTGGACATGGCCGTGATCGGCGAACTCTGGGTCGGCATCTCGATCGACAGCTACCGGACGCTGCTGCAAGGCTTCTTCGCCGACGAATCGGGCAGCATGCAGATCCTGCGTTCCGCGCTGCAGTCAGGCGAGAGCGGGCTTCTCAAGGAGCACGCCCACGCCGTCAAGGGCGCAGCCGGTAGCCTGGGGCTGCGCGCGCTGCACGTCCTGGCGCGCGAGATCGAACAGGAAGGCGCCGGGTTCGACGCCGCAGCATGCACGCTGCGCGCCGATGCGCTGGACCAGACGCTGGAACACACCCGCTCCCTGTGCGAGCGCATGGGCGTCTGCTGAGCAGGCTGGCAGAATCAAGGGCCTCACAGGCTGCAACCGATTGCCCCCATGCCAAGTTTCGACACCGTTCTCGAACCCAACCTGGTGGAAGTGCGCAACGCCGTCGATCAGACCATGAAGGAGATCGGCACCCGATTCGACTTCAAGGGCTCCAGCGCCAAGGTCGAGTTCGCCGACAAGAGCGCCAAGGACCGTGAACTGACGCTGCACGCCGACAGCGACTTCCAGCTCCAGCAGGTGCAGGACGTCCTCGTGGGCCGGCTCAGCAAGCGTGGCGTCGACATCCGCTTCCTCGACCTCTCCGGCAAGCCCCAGAAGATGAGCCACGACAAGCTCAAGCTGGCGGTGCCCGTGAAGGCCGGCATCGACGCCGAGAGTGCCAAGAAGATCACCGTGGCCCTCAAGGCCAGCAAGCTCAAGGTGCAGGGCTCGATCCAGGGCGACGCCGTGCGCGTCACGGGCGCCAAGAAGGACGAACTCCAGGCCGCGATGGCGCTGCTGCGCCGCGAGATCGAGCTGCCGCTCACCTTCGACAACTTCCGGGACTGAGTCCCTTGACCGCCGGTCGCTTCAGCCTGACATGAACCGACCCGGCGCCTCCCTGCTGGCTGCTTTCGTCCTGGCGCTCGCGCCGTGGGCGGCGTCCGCGCAGTCGGTGCAGCTGGCCGGGCAGATGGGCGCCAGGGCGCTGCTCGTGATAGACGGCCAGCCCGCCACGCTGGCGGTCGGCGAGAGCCGCGCCGGCGTGACCCTGCGCGCGCTCGAACCCGGGCAGGCCCGCGTCGAGTGGGCGGGGCGGGTCAGCACGCTCACCGTCGGTGGCGCGCCAGTGCGGGTGGGCACGGGCGCGGAGCCCGCCAGCGGCCGCAGCATCGTGCTGACGGCCGGGCCCGGGGGTCACTTCATGTCGGCGGGGCAGATCAACGGCCGGGCCGTGCGCTTCATGGTCGATACCGGCGCCACCACCGTCGCGATGAGCCAGGCTGACGCGCAGCGCCTGGGCCTGGACATGCAGGGCGCGCAACGCGTGCTGATGCAGACCGCCGGCGGCACGGTGCCCGGGCATGCGCTGACGCTCAGCGCCGTGACCGTGGGCGACGTCACGCTCGCCAACGTGCAGGCGGTGGTGATGCCGGCGGCCATGCCCTTCGTCCTGCTGGGCAACAGCTTCCTGTCGCGTTTCCAGATGCGGCGCGACAACGACGTGATGCGACTCGAACTGCGCTGAGAAACTGCCGCGTCGGAACGGCCGTTTTCGACGCACCGCAGCGGGTGCGACCGGCGCTACGATGAACCCGTCGATCCAACGCCGGAGTTCGCCATGAGCCCCCACGCCGCATCGCCGATCATCCCCGACCGCGCCGAGTTCGTGGAGGCGCTGAACCTGCTGCGCCGAGGGCATCTCATGGTGCACCTGGGCGATGGCGCGAACACCAAGGCCATCGGCGGCGGCATCGTCCATCACTCCGCACCCACGCTGATGCAGTACGGCCTGGTCGATGAAGTCGACAACCCCGAGGGTTTTCCCGGTGTTCGCTACTACCGCATCACCCCGCGCGGACGGGAGTTCGCCGACCGCGCCTGGGCGCAGTGGCGCAGCCGCAAACTCTGGGAACGGGCCCTGGTGCGCCTCGTCGGCTGAGCAACTTGTCGCGGCCCGGACATCCGGGAATCGAACGCCCGTGCTAAAACGCCGGCTGCTTGCCGGAGACCGCGCATGGACCTGAATTTCACCCCCGACGAACTGGCTTTCCGCGAGGAGATCCGCCAATGGGTTGCAGCCAACCTGCCACCCGACCTCAGCCACAAGGTGCACAACGCCCTGCGCCTGACGCGTGAGGACATGCAGCGCTGGGCGCGCATCCTCGGCAGCAAGGGCTGGCTCGGCTGGGGCTGGCCGCAGCAGTTCGGCGGCCCGGGCTGGAACGCCATCCAGAAGCACCTGTTCGAAGAGGAATGCGCGCTCGCGGGTGCGCCGCGGGTGGTGCCCTTCGGCCCGGTGATGGTGGCGCCCGTCATCATGGCCTTCGGCAGCCCCGAGCAGCAGCAGCGATTCCTGCCGGGCATCGCCAGCGGCGAGGTCTGGTGGAGCCAGGGCTACAGCGAACCGGGTTCGGGCAGCGACCTGGCCTCGGTGAAGTGCAAGGCCGAGCGGCGCGGCGACAAGTTCATCGTCAACGGCCAGAAGACCTGGACCACGCTGGGCCAGTACGGCGAGTGGATCTTCTGCCTGGTGCGCACCAGCAACGAAGGCAAGCCTCAGACGGGCATCAGCTTCCTGCTGATCGACATGAAGAGCCCCGGCATCACGGTGCGCCCCATCGTGCTGCTGGACGGCGAGCCCGAGGTCAACGAGGTCTGGTTCGACAACGTCGAGGTGCCGGCGGAGAACCTGGTGGGCGAGGAGAACAAGGGCTGGACCTACGCCAAGCACCTGCTCGCGCACGAGCGCACCAACATCGCCGACGTGAACCGCGCCAAGCGCGAACTGGAGCGACTCAAGCGCATCGCCAAGGCCGAGGGCGTGTACGACGACAGCCGCTTCCGCGACCAGATCGCGTTGCTGGAGGTCGACATCGTGGCGCTGGAGATGATGGTGCTGCGCGTGCTCAGCGCCGAGAAGAGCGGCAAGCAGAGCCTGGACGTGGCGGGCCTGCTGAAGATCCGCGGCAGCGAGATC
>CAJAES010000030.1 GCA_903938815.1 uncultured beta proteobacterium | reverse complement strand
GCTTTTTGCTTTGCGGAATCGATTTGGATATGCAGCACCCTTACCACCCAGGCAGCTGAACGCCCGGATTCGCGCCAGAACCAGTCTCAGTTACTCGAAACCTTCGGGCCTGGGTAGCGTGACGGGTTCTTCGAACAACCAGTCCACGATCCTGCGCTCCCGCGTGGTGATCGTCGCCAGAAATCCTGCGGGGTCTCCAAGCGAGTGGAACGTGTCGAAACCGCGCTCCAGAAATTCCTGCAGCTTGCCCAGCCCGGCAATCCGCGCAGGTCCGCGCATCAGCCGCAGGCTGCTCCGGAGCATCGGCCGCCGGGTGTATCTGCTGAGAGCCTCGCCAACCTCGAGCATCAGATCGATCTGTGCCCGCCGCTGTTCAGGATGTCCCGTCGATTGCCAGGCCCGTCTGTAGCTCGAAGTGTCGAGTGCCCTCAGATTGCCTGGCAAGTGCGGGGCTGTCATCGGGCGTGAGAAGGGAAAGTCTGCGCGCCCGTCGGCTTGCGTCCAAACGTGTACCTGTCGAGTCGACAGGCCCTGGCCGGCGAGGTGCCTTGTGCGTACATGACATCGGTCTCATGTCAGCGCCCGACCATCGCCCGATCACCCGGCGCCGCTGCAGCTGAGCCTCGTGCGTTCCCATGTTGCCCCCGTGTAGGGTCAATGAGGCTCACAAAGGGCAACGGCCTAGCTGCTTTCGCAACTAGGCCGTTGATTTTCTTTGGCTCCCCGACCTGGGCTCGACCCAGGGACCTACGGATTAACAGTCCGGCGCTCTACCGACTGAGCTATCGGGGAACAGCCTCGCAGTATATACCGAAATCGCGCATTGTCAGAAGCCTGTTTGCACAGAAGCACGCCAAGTGCGTGGCGCGAGCGGAAAGAGGTACGCGTGACCGAACTGGTACGGTGTCTCGCGCCAGGCCCGTGCATCGGTGACGTTGTCCACGCCGATGCGCCAGATCACATCCGCGCCGGCGGTCCGTACTGACCAGCGAGCAGCCAGGTCGCCCCGCGTCCAGCCTCTGGCCGTGACGCTGTTGTCCGGTACCACTGCCCGGGCGCCTTCGTGCACCAGGCTCGCCTGCAGCTGCAATCCAGGCAGGGCAGCGAGCTCATGAGTGACGCGTGCCTTGAGCGCGTGCTTGGGCACATTCGTCGGCATCAGGCCATTGACGGTCGAATCGCTCGCGCCGCGGCGCTGGGCATCGATCCAGAGGGCACTGCCCTGGATCGACCAGGCTCCCCAGCGCTGGCCGAGCGCACCCTCGATGCCTTGGTGTCGCACCGTGCCGTCGATGCGGCGTTCGCAACTGGCATCCTTTTTACATTCGCCGATATCCGCCGCGAGCGGCCTCGTGATGACGAATGCCGCAATGCTGGCTTCCAGACCGTTGGCGGCGTGCTTGGCGCCGACTTCGACCTGACGGCTCTTCAGCGCAGGCAAGGCTTCGCCTGCGTTCACATAGCGTGCGCGGTTGGGCGCCACATCGGTCTCGATGCCCTGGCCCCAGCTGGCATAGAGCATCGTCGCGTCACTTGCGCGCCAGGCGACGCCAAGCCAGGGCGTCGTGAACGACTGCTCGTAGGCAATCGCGCGCGAGCCATCGGTTCGCACGCTCTCGCGGTCCAGGTGCGTGTGGCGCAGCCCGCCCCAGAGCGACCACTGCGGGCTGATGGTCAGAGCGTCGCGCACGTAAAACTCGGTGCTGCGTTCGTCGCGATTCGTGTTCTCGTCGGTGAGGTCAGGTGCTGGCGGTGTCGCCACGGTTCCGTCGTCTTTGCCGCTGCCGGTGTAGTTGTACGCCTGACGCTGGAAACGGTCCTCCCGACGGCTGAGGAGCACGCCCGCGGCGAGTTCGTGGCTCAGGCTGCCGGTGCGTGCCATGCCACTGAATTGAAGGTCCAGGGCATCCGTTCGGCGGCGCTCGTTGTCGCTGCGAAAGTCGTAGAGGTCGAAGCTGCCGTCGGGACAGTAGCGGTCCGCGTAGTAGACGTCCGCCGCGGCGTCGTAGCAGCCGAAGGGGAAAGCGATGCGGTCGTCACTGCGCAGGCGCTGGGTGGCGCCATGGGCTGTGAACTGCCAGTCGGCGGACAGGCGTTGGCGCCAGCGCAGCGAGGCGGTGTCGCCGTCCAGCACCACAGGCAGACTCCAGGGCTGATTGTTGAGGTTCAGTCGCGGGTCGATGGAGCGTGCCTCCGGCAAGGCGTTGCCGCGCAGGCTGAAGCCAGGCACGCTGGGCTGGCGCTGGTGGCTGGTCTCGAACTCGGCCTCGAGGCGGCTGTCGGGCGTGATCTGCCAGTCTCCTGCCAGCGCCAGCAGTCTGCGGCTGCCGTCTGCATCGCGCACCTGCGGCCTGAGTTCGGCGGCGTGGGCGTTCAGCCGCAGTCCGAAGCGTTGCCCGTCGCCGAAGCGCTCGGCGATGTCGATGGTCGCTGCCAGTGTGCCGCCCTGCTGTGCGTCCAGCCGGATGTCCCGTACACGGGCGCCGGGCCGCTTGACGATCAGGTTGACCAGGCCGCCGGGTGCGCTCACGCCGGACTGCACGCCGCTGATCCCCTTGAGCACCTCGACGCGCTCCTTGTTGGCCAGGCCGATGGCCGTCTCGGCGTTGATGGGCAGGCCGTCGCGGCGAAAGTTGCTGCGGTTGTCGAGCACGAAGCCGCGGATGGTCAGCGTGCTCCAGTAGCCCTCGGTGTTGTAGGCGTCGGAGACGCCGGCGTCCAGCCGCGCGATGCCGGCGAGCGAAGTCGCACCGGCATCCGCCAGTTCGCTGGCGCTGACCGTGGCGGCCTGCAGCGGGCTCAGCGCCAGGGGGGTGCCACCGAAGCCGCTAACCTGCGGCACGCTGCGTCCGGTGATGACGACGCGTTCGCTGACGTTCGAGGTGGTCGCGCTGGTTGCGCCCGTTGCGGGGCCAGTTGCGGGGCCAGTTGTGGGCGCGGCGGTCTGTGCCTGCACCGACGCAGCGGCTGCCAGTGCGATCAGGGAGAGGGTCATTCGTGGTCGTGCCATCGTGTGCTTCCTACAGCAGATGGCAGGAAGGCGGGGTCGATGGCGAGGCACGGCCGTGCTCCGACGTCTGACGCTGCTTCCCTGCGCGAGGATTACCTCAATCAGGTTCAAAGGGACTTTCTCAGTCGGGCCGGCAAGCCGGCACAACACCCCTAGCGAGTGGCCATGATAGCCACAATGCAAAAGGGCCCGCGCAGGCGGGCCCTTTCTTCTGCCGTGGAAACCGCTCAGTCGAAGACTGGCGACTCCACGCCCAGCACCTTGTGCAGCTTCGGGCTGGTGGTCGTGTACTGCAGCAGCACGCGCTTGTCCGGGAACACGTAAGGGCTGGCGCCGAACGCGGCCAGGGCAGCCTCGTGGAAGCCCGACAGGATCAGCTTCTTCTTGCCGGGATAGATGTTCACGTCACCTACGGCAAAGATGCCTGGCGTGCTGGTCTCGAACTTCTCGGTGTCGACCACGATCTGCTTGCGCTCCAGCGCCAGGCCCCATTCGGCGATCGGGCCCAGCTTGGGGCTCAGACCGAAGAAGACCAGCAGCACATCGAGCGGCACCACCCGCGTGACGCCGTCGCCGCCTGTGACCTTCAGCGAACTGAGCCGGCCGTCGGCTTCCTCGAAGCCCGTGACCTGCCCGACGATGAACTGCATTTCGTAGGCATCGCAAAGCTCCTTCATCTTCGCGACGCTGGCCGGCGCGGCCTTGAAGCCGTCGCGGCGATGAAGCAGGATCACGCTCTCGGCCTTGTTGGGGCCTTCCTGGACGAAGTTCAGGGTCCAGTCGAGCGCGGAGTCGCCGCCGCCGACGATGACAAGGTTCTTGCCCGCGAACTGGGCGGGGCTCTTCACACGGTAGAAGAGCTGTGTCTCGTCGAACTTCTCGATGCCATCGACCTTCAGCGTGCGCGGCTGGAACGAACCCACGCCGCCCGCGATGAAGATGGTCTTGGTCAGGAAACGGGTTCCCTTGCTGGTCTCGACGTAGAAACGGCCGTCGGCCTGCTTCTCGACGACGGTCACTTCCTGGCCCAGATGGAAGGTCGCACCGAAGGGCTCGATCTGCTTGAGCAGGTTGTCGGTCAGTTCCTTGCCGGTGCACACAGGCACCGCCGGGATGTCGTAGATGGGCTTGTCGGGGTACAGCTCGATGCACTGGCCGCCGGGGTAGGCCAGGCTGTCGATGATGTGGGCCTTGATCTCGAGCAGGCCGAGCTCGAAGACCTGGAACAGGCCCACGGGGCCGGCGCCGACGATCACGGCGTTGGTCTCGATCGGGCCTTCGTGGCTGCGCGCGGTGTCAGTCACCGCCGGGGTGGCGTTCGGTTCCATCTTGGCGTTTTCAGCGGACCAGTTGATCCAGCTTGTCTTTCTTGTCTTTCCAGGCGTCGGCGTCGGGGAGCGGCGTCTTGCGCTTGGTGATGCTGGGCCACTTGCGTGAAAGCTCGGCGTTGAGCTTCACGAAGTGCAGTTGTTCGCTCGGCACGTCTTCCTCGGGGAGGATGGCGTTCACCGGGCACTCGGGGATGCAGACGGCGCAGTCGATGCACTCGTCGGGATCGATCGTCAGGAAGTTCGGACCCTCGCGAAAGCAATCGACGGGACACACGTCCACGCAATCGGTGTACTTGCAGCGGATGCAGGATTCGAGGACGACGTGGGTCATGGGAATGCTCTGAGTGGAAGGTCGGACGGCCGCCTGTTGCCGGCGGCGCGCATGTTCGGCGGACGCATTTTAAGCGGCGCGGGTTTCCACCGAATCTTGACGGGCCTCAAGTGTTGAGGTCTTTGGCGCGGACGCTACAACCCGGGCACCCGCGCCGACGGTCACGACCGTCGGTCGACCCGCGTGCAACAGGGCCGCGGAGCCCAGCGTGCCCGGTTGGTGGTCGCTGGAAAGCTGGTCGGGCCAGCCCGCGCGGGAGACCACGCAGATCGGCGTGTCGGCAGGCCATCCGGCGGCCAGCAGGCGCCGGCCGAGCGCGGCCAGCTGTCGGCCGGCCATGTAGAAGACTTCCGTGTCCGCGGTGCGGCTGGCTTTCAGGGAGCCTTCCTTGGTCATGGCTGTCGACAGGCTCACGCTGCGCCCCAGCCCGCGCCGCGTCAGCGGGCGCTGCGTGGCTGCGGCCGCGGCGATGGCGGCTGTCACGCCCGGGACGACCTCCGACTCGATGCCGTGCTCTGCCAACGCCTCCAGTTCCTCCTCGAGGCGACCGAAGACGCTCGGGTCTCCGCCCTTGAGCCGCACGACCACGGCATGACGCTGTGCGTGGCGGACCAGCAGAGCGTCGATGGTGGTCTGCCCGGTGGAATCACAGAAACCGCGCTTGCCGACGTCGATCCAGGTGGCGTGGGGCGCGTACTGGCGCAGCGCGGGATCGGTCAAGGCGTCGAACAGCACCACGTCGGCCTGCGCCAGACGCTGCGCGCCGCGCACGGTGATCAGGTCGGCAGCGCCAGGCCCGGCGCCGATGAAGATGACACGGCCGTTCATATTCTTCCCTTCATACTGCGCACTCCGGTATTCGCCCTTGGGGCGGCCCGGCGGGAGGAAGTGGACTTCCCTTCGTGCTGCGCACTCCGGTATTCGCCCTTGGGGCGGCCCGGCGGGAGAAATTGGACTTCCCTTCGTGCTGCGCACTCCGGTATTCGCCCTTGGGGCGGCCCGGCGGGCTCATGCCGAAGCCACCTCGGGCCGCAGGTGCAGGCCGCATTCCTTGGCGCCGCCCTGTTCCCACCACCAGCGGCCGGCACGCGGGTCTTCGCCCGCACTCACGGCCCGCGTGCAGGGCGCGCAGCCGATGCTCGGGAACCATTGGTCGTGCAGGTCGTTGTAGGGCACGTCGTGGCGCTTCACGTACTCCCAGACATCGCCCTCCGTCCAGTCTGCGATGGGGTAGAACTTCTCGCGGCCATCGTCTTCCAGCGCGAAGAAGGGCACATGGCGCCGCGTTTCCGACTGTTCGCGGCGCAGCCCGGTCACCCAGGCGCTGCGGCCAGCCAGCAGGCGCTCCATCGGCTCGACCTTCCGGATCTCGCAGCAGTTGCGGCGCAATTGCAGGCTTTCGTACATGGCACGCTCGCCATGCCGACGCACGAACTGCACCACGGCCTCCTGGCGAGGCCGGAAGACCTCGACCTCCAGGCCATAGCGCTCCCGGATCCGCGGGATCAGCGCCAGCGTTTCGGCATGCAGCGCGCCAGTATCGAGTGTGGCCACCGCCACGGGCAGTTGCATGCGGGCGATCATGTCGGTCAGCACCATGCCCTCGACACCCAGGCTGTTGGCCTGCACGATGCGGCCGCCGTGGTCCTCGGCGGCTTCGCGCAGAAGGGCTTCGGCATGGGCTACCCGTGCATCGAAGCCCCGCGTCCTGCGCGCCAGCCGTACGACCGAATTGCTCATGTGCGCACGGCCCGGCCCGGGTCGGCCTGGTACTGCCCCGGGAAGTAACCCAGCGAGCGGTCGGCTGCCTCCAGGCTCTGGCCATCCACCAGCTGTGCGGCATCGAAGCCGCAGCGGCGCAGCAGCGGCAACATGTCGATCATGACCTCGCCGGTGGCGACGATTTCGCCGACGTACTTCAGCCGTCCGCGCAGCACGACGGCCTGGGAATAGGCCCGGCCGTCCACCCACTTCGGGAACTGCAGCGCCACGGCCGGCGCCGCCTTCAGCGCATCGCCGAATTGCGAGACGTCGTCGGTGTTGGACAGCACCAGCGTGCCGGCCGGCAGTGCATCGTCGTTGCTCAGGAATCGCATCGCATTGCCCCTGTTCATTGAGCCAGCACAGCTGCCGTGCTGCGCCGGGCCAGGTCGGCCGCGGCACGGAACGCCGGGGCGCCCAGGCGCCTGGCGGCGTCCACGAATCGTTCGCCGTCGTGGCGTTCGCGCCGGTACAGGTCCAGCACCGCTTCCAGGACATCCGGCACTTCGTCGGCAGCGAACGACGGCCCGATGACCTTGCCCGCCACGGCGGAGCCGCCCCGGATGCTGCCGTCCGAGCCGCCGACCGTGACCTGGTACCACTCGCTGCCGTCCTTGTCGACGCCGAGGATGCCGATGTGGCCGCTGTGGTGGTGGCCGCAGCTGTTGATGCAGCCACTGATGTTGAGCGTGATGTCGCCGATGTCGTACTGCTCGTCCAGGTCGGCGAAGCGCTCGTGGATCGCCGCCGCGACGGGTATGGACCGGGCATTCGCCAGCGCGCACAGGTCGCCGCCGGGGCAGGCGATCATGTCGGTCAGCAATCCGATGTTGGGCGTCGCGAATCCGCCTGCGCGGGCGGCTTCCCATAGCGAGGGCAGGGCGTCCTGGCGCACCCAGGGCAGCACCAGGTTCTGTTCGTGGGTCACGCGCAACTCGCCCAGGCTGAAGCGTTCGGCCAGCGCCGCCGCGCCCTCCATCTGCTCGGCTGTCGCGTCGCCCGGCGGCAGGCCGGTACGCTTCAGTGAAAGCGTCACGGCGCGGTAGCCCGCCACGCGGTGGGCATGCACGTTGCGCTCGAGCCAGCGCAGGTAGGCCGCCGGCAGGTCCTCGCGCAGGGTTTCGCGGGTATCGGCGTCCTTCAGCGCGGCGGGCAGCACGAAGGAGGCCGCCACGCGGTCCAGTTCGGCCTGCGGGATGACCGGTGCGCCATCGGCCACCAGCTGAGCGAACTCGCGCTGCACGTCGTCGATGAAACGCTGACCCTCGGCCTTGACCAGGATCTTGATACGGGCCTTGTAGGCGTTGTCGCGCCGTCCGTGCAGGTTGTATACGCGCACGATGGCCTCGATGAACACCAGGATCTGCGTCCAGGGCACGAAGCTGGCAATCTCCGTGGCAATGACAGGCGTGCGGCCCATGCCGCCGCCCACCAGCACTCCGAAGCCCACGTCGCCGCGGTCGCCGCGCTTGAGTTGCAGGCCGATGTCGTGCCAGGCGATGGCGGCCCTGTCCTCGCGAGCGCCCGTCACCGCAATCTTGAACTTGCGCGGCAGGAAGGCGAATTCCGGGTGCAGCGTGCTCCACTGGCGAAGAATCTCGCAGTAGGGCCGCGGGTCCACCACCTCGTCCGGCGCGATGCCAGCGAACGCGTCGGTCGTGATGTTGCGAATGCAGTTGCCGCTGGTCTGGATGCCGTGCATGTCCACCTCGGCCAGCAGATCCATCACGTCGGCAGCGCGATCCAGCGCAATCCAGTTGAATTGCAGGTTCTGCCGGGTCGTGAAGTGACCGAAGCCGCCACGCTGCTGAGGCGTACCGGCGCCCTGGAGGTCGTACTCACGTGCGATGCGTGCGAGCATTCGCAACTGGCGGCTGGACAACTCGCCATAAGGCACGGCCACGCGCAGCATGGGCGCATGGCGTTGCACGTACCAGCCGTTTTGCAGGCGCAACGGGCGGAAGTGGTCCTCGCTCAGTTCGCCCTGCTGCCAGCGCTGCAACTGGTCGCGGAACTGGCGGGCGCGGGCGTGCACGAAGGCGCGATCGAAGTCAGTGGGACGGTACATGGAGGGCAGAATACGCAGCCTTCTTTATTCCTCAAACTACAAATAAGTAGAGTGCATATATCCATGTGGAATATAAGGTCGCGCCTCTCGCTGTTGGCGCCCTGGGCAGCCTGCCTCCTCGTGGCCTGCCAGACCCCACCGACAGCGCCCCCCGTGGGTGTCGCTCCCCTGCCCGCGCCGGTGCAGGTCGCGCCGCCGGCCTTGCCCAAGCCTCCGCGCATCGGCCTGGCGCTCGGGGGCGGTGCGGCGCGTGGCTTCGCGCACATCGGAGTCATCCAGGCCCTGGAAGAAGCGGGAATCCGGCCCGACATGGTGGCCGGCACCTCGGCCGGCAGTCTCGTGGCCGCACTGTGGGCCTCCGGCATGGACGGCGCCGAACTCGGGCGGCAGGCCCAGGCCATGGAAGAGTCGGCCATTGCGGACTGGGGTTTTCCTGGGCGTGGGCTGTTGCGCGGCGAGGCGCTCGCGCGCTTCGTGCGGGACCGCACTTCCGGAAAGCTCATCGAGCAGATGCCGCGCCCGCTTGGAATCGTGGCAACCGATCTCGACAGCGGTGACGCCATCCTGTTCCAGCGCGGTGACACCGGCAGCGCGGTGCGCGCGTCCAGTGCCGTTCCGGCGGTCTTCCTGCCGGTGCGCATCGGTAGCCGGGAATACGTGGACGGAGGTCTGGTCTCGCCCGTGCCAGTGAGCCATGCGCGCCGGATGGGCGGCGAACTGGTGATCGCGGTGGACATCAGCGAGGCGCCTGAGGGGCGCAACACGGCCGACCCGTTCCGCATGCTGCTACAGACGTTCTCGATCATGGGGCGCAGCATCAACCGCTTCGAGCTGCGGGATGCGGACATCGTGATCCGTCCGGCTCTGGCGGGTGTGTCGGGCACGGACTTCAGCGCCCGCCAGACGGCCATCGATGCGGGGCGCGACGCCACGCGCCGCGCGATGCCGCAGATCCGGGCCCGGCTCGCCGCGCTGACGCGTTAGCGGACCCGCAAAAAAGAAGCGGCCCGGTGGTGACACCGAGCCGCAAGGGAACCTGGAAAGGGGATTTCTGGGTTCCGAGGAGACAAACCATCCAGAGAGAGGCCCCGGCTCGCGCCAGGACGACTGTCAGATCAGTTTGCCACCCGAAAGTTCACTGGCCGATCAGGCCGCGCGACGGGTCGCCTTGGTGGCGGTCTGCGAAGCCTTGACGGCGCTGTTGGTCACGGCCGTGAAGTTGGCTTCGGCGACGTCAGCAGCCTGCTTGGCAGCCTTCTGGACGCTTTCGAGGGCGTTGTTGGCGGCGGCGACGGCCGACTTCACCAGGGCAACAGCGTTCTCGCTGCCGGCCGGGGCGTTCTTGATGGCGGTGTCGACCATGGCCATGGTCTTCTTCTGTGCGTCGGCCATCTGCGCCTCGGCAACCTTGGTCACTTCGGCGCTGGTGCCAGCGGCGATGTCGTACAGGTGACGGCTGTAGGCCGCGGCCTTCTCGGCGGTCGGCTGCAGCATGCTGGCCTGCAGGGCCATCAGTTCTTGCGCGTCCTTGACGGACAGGGCGGCGGTCGTGCTCTCGGCGGCTTCGGCCAGCGAGGACTTTGCGACCTGGAGGTTCAGCTCGACGAGCTTTTCCACGCCTTCGAAAGCCTTGTTGGTCAGGCCGAAGAGGATTTCGACGTTGGCCTTGTGGGCGGCCATCAGCTGTTCAGCGGTGAAGGGGGTCATGTGGAACTCCGTATTGAGTAAGGTGGGTCGAGAAACTTTTTTGCTGCACTGCAACATAGGGCGAAGTATAGGCATGCGGCCGGCGCTTGCAAGTTCTTTTTGCTGCAGCGCAACAAACTAGGGGGCTCACTCCAGATGGGTCGTCCGCGGCACCCTGGACACCGCTGGGGTATTCTGGGGAGACCCTGGAAAACGCTGCCTCCAGACTGCCGACGCGCAGGGCGGCACTCGACTGATGCTGGCGTTCCATTCCGACCATTTCGTGTTGCCGCTCCCGCCGGGACACAGTTTCCCGATGACGAAGTACCGGTTGCTGCGCGATGCGGTCGAGCAGCGCCTACCGGCCGTCCGGGTGCGTGAAGCGCCGCCGGCCACCGACGGCGAGCTGGCGCTCGTGCACACCCCCCACTATGTGACGGCGGTCGCCGAGGGCTTGCTCTCGCCGGCACAGCAGCGCGAGATCGGGTTTCCCTGGTCGGAGCGCATGGCCGAGCGCGCGCGACGCTCGGTGGGTGCGACCATCGCCGCAGCGCGTGCTGTGCTGAACGGCGAGCAGGTCGCGGCCAATCTGGCCGGCGGAACACATCACGCCTATGCCGACAAGGGATCCGGCTATTGCGTCTTCAACGACGTGGCCGTCGCGGCGCGCCTGATGCAGGCCGAGTGGCACCGGCATGCGCGCCGCCTGCTCAGGGTGATCGTCATCGATCTCGACGTGCACCAGGGCAACGGGACTGCCGCAGTCTTCCGGGACGACTCCACCGTGTTCACGCTCTCGATGCACGGGGCCAGGAACTTCCCGCACCGCAAGGAGGCCGGCGACCTGGATGTGGAACTGCCCGACGACTGCGCCGATGAGGCCTATCTGGACGCGCTCGATGTCGCCCTGGAGACTGCGTGGACCCGCCACGGCGACGCCCCGCCGGGCCTTGCGTTCTATCTGGCCGGTGCCGACCCGCACGAGAACGATCGTCTCGGCCGGCTGAAGCTCACCGAGGCCGGACTGGCCGAACGCGACCGCCGCGTGTTCGCGGCGCTGGCGGCGCGCGGCATCCCCGTGGCCGTCAGCATGGCGGGCGGATACGGCCGCGACCTGGCCACCACGGTAGACATCCAGCGCCGGACACTCGAGATCGCACTCGAAAGCTGGCAGGGAAGAGTGGAACAATCCCGGGCATGACGACGCCCACGCCCGAATCCATCGCTGCGGTCGATACCGCCATCACCAGCCGCCGCTCCCTGCGTGCGTTCCTGCCTGCAGACGTTTCGCGCGAAACGATCGAGCAGATCCTTGCAGTTGCGGCCCGCGCCCCTTCGGGTACCAACACGCAGCCCTGGAAGGTGACGGTGCTCACGGGCGACGCGAAGCGGCGCCTCTCCGCGGCCATTCGTGCCGCGCACGACGACCCGGCCGAACGCGCTAGGCACACGGAGGAATACGCCTACTACCCGACCGAGTGGGCCTCGCCCTACATCGATCGTCGCCGCAAGGTGGGCTGGGACCTCTACAGCCTGCTCGGCATCGGCAAGGCCGACAAGGAGCGCATGCATGCGCAGCATGGCCGCAACTTCGACTTCTTCGACGCCCCGGTCGGGCTGATCTTCACGATCGACCGCGTGATGCGCCAGGGCAGCTGGCTCGACTACGGCATGTTCCTGCAGAACGTGATGGTGGCCGCACGGGCACGCGGCCTCGACACCTGCCCGCAGGCAGCGTTCACGCAGTGGCATCGCATCATCGCGCAACAGCTGGGTCTGCCGGAAACCGAGATGGTGGTCTGCGGCATGGCGCTGGGCTGGGCCGACCCTGCGGCCCCCGAGAACCAGTTGCTGACCGATCGCGCACCGGTCTCCGAATTCACCCGGTTCCAGGATCGCTGATGCGCAGCCATCTGCGCTCCGCGCTGGCCTCCATGGCCTTGGCCTTGCCTCTGCTGGCCCAGGCCGCCGAGATCGACGGCAGCCGTCTGGCGGCGTGGTGGGGCATTCCGTTTGCCGGCGTCCTGCTGTCGATCGCGATCCTGCCGCTGGCGGCCCCCAAGTTGTGGCACCACCACTTCGGCAAGATCGCCGCCGGCTGGGCGCTTGCTTTCCTGCTGCCCTTTGCGGTGGTCTTCGGGCCGGGAGCGGCCGGTAGTGCCCTGGCCCACACGCTGGTCGCCGAGTACATCCCGTTCATTGCCCTGCTGACCGCGCTGTTCACCGCTGCGGGCGGCATCTACATCCGCGGCAACCTGCACGGCAGCCCGCTCACCAACGTCACCATCATGGCTGCGGGTTCGGTGCTTGCCAGCGTCATGGGCACGACCGGCGCGTCGATGCTGCTGATCCGGCCGCTCATCCGCGCCAACGACAACCGCAAGCACGTGGCGCACGTGGTGGTGTTCTTCATCTTCACGGTCAGCAACGCCGGCGGTTCGCTCACGCCGCTGGGCGACCCGCCGCTGTTCCTGGGTTTCCTGAAGGGCGTGGACTTTTTCTGGACGGCGAAGCACATCTTCCCTGAAACGCTCTTCCTGCTGGGGGCGTTGCTGGCGATCTTTTTCGTCATCGACAGCTACTGGTACCGGCGCGAGGGCGTGCTGCCCACCGACCCCACACCCGATCGCGCCGAGCGCTTCGGGCTCGAAGGCGCCATCAACTTCCTGCCGTTGCTGGCCGTGATGGGCCTGGTCCTGATGAGCGGCGTCTGGAAACCCGGCATCAGCTTCGATGTGTTCGGTACGCCGGTGGAGTTGCAGCAGATCGTGCGCGATGGCCTTCTGGTGCTTGTGACCTTCGTGTCGCTGGCCATCACGCCCAGGTCGGTGCGCGAGAAGAACCAGTTTTCCTGGGCGCCGATGCAGGAAGTGGCGAAGCTCTTCATCGGCATCTTCCTGACGATGATCCCGGTGCTGGCGATGCTGAAGTCGGGCGAGCAGGGCGCGTTCGCCGTTGTCGCCCGTGCCGTGACAGCGCCGGATGGCCAGCCGTTGCCGTGGGCCTACTTCTGGTTCAGCGGGGTGCTGAGCTCGTTCCTGGACAACGCGCCTACCTATCTGGTCTTCTTCAATCTCGCCGGCGGCGACCCTGCCGTGCTGATGACCACGCTGGCCACGACGCTGGCGGCCGTGTCGGCGGGTTCGGTGTTCATGGGCGCCAACACCTACATCGGCAATGCGCCGAACTTCATGGTCAAGGCCATCGCCGAAGACCGCGGCATCCGCATGCCCAGCTTCTTCGGCTACATGGCCTGGAGCGGGGCGGTGTTGCTGCCTCTGTTCGTCATCATCACATTCATCTGGTTCCGCTGACCATGCATCGCATCCTCGTCGCACGCGCGCTCTATCCCGAGACACTCGCCCGCCTTCGGCAGCACTTCGAAGTCGACTACAACGGCGACGACATCGTCTTCAGCCCCCGCGAGCTGTCGCAGCGGCTGCAGGGCAAGGCTGGTGCGCTGACCACCGGCAGCGAACGCATCGACGCCTCGGTGCTCGACGCCCACCCGCAGCTCAGGGTCGTGGCCAACATGGCGGTGGGCTACAACAACCTCGACATCGCCGCGTTCGACGCCCGTGGGGTACTGGCCACCAACACGCCCGACGTGCTGACCGAAACCACGGCCGACTTCGGCTTCGCACTGATGATGGCGACAGCCCGCCGCATGGCCGAGAGCGAGCATTTCCTGCGCGCGGGCCAGTGGACGAAGTGGCGCTACGACATGTTCGCCGGCAGCGACGTTCACGGCGCCACGCTCGGCATCCTGGGCATGGGCCGCATCGGACAGGCCATTGCCCGCCGCGGCGCGCTCGGGTTTGGCATGCCGGTGATTTATCACAACCGGTCCCGGCTGCCGGCCGACCAGGAGGGGCCGATCGGCGCTCGCTACGTCGACAAGGCCACGCTGCTGCGCGAGGCCGATCACCTCGTGCTCGTGTTGCCGTACTCGGCCGGAAGCCACCATGCCATCGGCGCCGCCGAACTGGCGCAGATGAAGCCCACCGCCACCCTGACCAACATCGCCCGCGGCGGGATCGTCGACGACGCCGCTCTGGCGCGGGCTCTGAGCGAGCGCCGGATCTCTGCGGCCGGGCTGGATGTGTTCGAGGGCGAACCGGCCGTCAACCCGGCGCTGCTGGACTTGCCCAACGTGGTGCTCACCCCGCACATCGCCAGCGCGACGGAGCGTACGCGGCGCGCCATGGCGGACCTGGCCGCCGACAATCTCATCGCGGCCCTGGCGGGTTCGCGCCCGCCCACTCCGGTCAATCCCGGCGTGCTGCCGCTGGCGGGCGTCTAGTTCAGAGCTGCGCGATCGGCAACGCCGGCGCGTCGTCACCGAAGCCCATGGCGTGGATCAAGGTGCGAAGGTCCACTTCCAGGCGCGACAAGGTCTCAGGGTCCATCTGGGCCAGCGCCTGCGGCAGCAGGCCCATGAACGGGCCCGGCACCTTGGCGAGAAGGTCGGAGCCCGCCTGCTGCAGGCGTAACTGGACGGCGCGCCTGTCGCTGCCCTCGCGTGCGGACATCACGAGCCCCCGTTCAGTCAGCGCGCGGACCAGGTTGCTGGCCGTGGACTGGTGCACCTGCATTGCCCGCGCGAGGTCGCCGACACCGATGCCCGGGTGCGACGCGATCACGCCCAGGGCCCATACCTGGGCCCCGCCGATTCCGACCTGTTTCTCGACCTGCTGGTAGTGGGCTCGAGCCGCCGTGAACACCTGCCGGAACCGCTGGAGCACCCGGGCGGAGGCCGCTGGGTCTTGCGTCGGCATGGGTGGGGTCTGTACCGCGGTGGACATCCCGGGATCATAGTGGGGGCAACGGAGCCATGTCGGTGGACAACCTCGATGGGCGCGCTGACGAGACCCCTGCCGGAAACCAAAAAAAGGGGCCCGTTGACGGGGCCCCTTGAAAGGTCGCTTCTGTCCGCCCCATGTCTGGGGCAAGCTAAGTGTATTTGATCAAATGTTGTTCCGGTGGCGATGGTGCACGCGATTGCAGGGTCACTGAGACAATCTGCACATGACCGACTGGATCCTGATTGCGCTGGCAGGGCTGACGCTGCTTCTGCTTGCGTGGCTGGCAATGCGCCGACCGGACTCTCCTGCCCTGGAAAGACTCGACAGGCTGGAGCGCGAGTTGCGCGACGAACTCGGCCGCCAAGCCCAGGCCACGCGTCATGACCTGGGCAATTTCCAGCAGATGCTACTGACGCAGGCGGGTGACGTGGCTCGAACCCAGAACGAACAGATCGACTCGTTTCGCAGCCAGCTGGCCGTCACGCAGAGCGCGCTGCTGCAGCAGGCCCAGGCTGCACGGGAAGCGCAGGAGGCCTCGCTGCGCCGCCTGGGCGAGGGCCTCGAGCTCCGCCTGGGCCGGCTCCAGGAAGGCAACGAAGCCAAGCTCGAGCAGATGCGCGCCACGGTCGATGAAAAGCTCCATGCGACGCTGGAGCAGCGGCTGGGCGAGAGCTTCAAGCAGGTGGCTGAACGTCTGGAACAGGTGCACCGGGGCCTGGGCGAGATGCAGAACCTGGCGCGTGACGTAGGCGCGCTCAACCGCGTCCTGACCAACGTCAAGACACGCGGTGTCTTCGGCGAGGTGCAGCTGGCGAGCTTGCTCGAGCAGGTATTCACGCCCGACCAGTACGCCACCAATGTCGCGACGGTGCCCGGCAGCAGCGAACGCGTGGAGTTCGCCATCCGGC
This sequence comes from uncultured beta proteobacterium, assembly GCA_903938815.1. Taxonomy (GTDB): domain Bacteria; phylum Pseudomonadota; class Gammaproteobacteria; order Burkholderiales; family Burkholderiaceae_C; genus Rubrivivax. The sequence goes on along the minus strand of CAJAES010000030.1, from coordinate 142,753 downwards.
TGCCGGGGCAGCGTGCCGACGGTGCGCCTCTGTGGCTGCCGATCGACGCCAAGTTTCCGCGCGAGGACTACGAGCGCCTGCTCGACGCACACGAGCGCGCCGACGTCGCGGCCATGGAGGTGGCCGCCAAGGGCATCGAGACGCGCCTTCGGCTGGAGGCGAAATCGATCCGCGACAAGTACCTGGCGCCGCCACACACCACCGACTTCGGCATCCTGTTCCTGCCGACGGAGGGGCTGTACGCCGAGGCGCTGCGGCGTCCCGGCCTGCTGGAGGCGTTGCAGCGCGAGCACAGGGTGATGCTCGCCGGGCCGACGACGCTGCTGGCCACGCTGACGAGCTTGCAGATGGGCTTTCGCACCCTGGCGCTCGAGAAGCGCTCGGCCGAGGTCTGGGAGGTCCTGGGCGCGGTGAAGACCGAGTTCGGCAAGTTCGGCGACGTGCTTGCCAGGACCAAGAAGAAGCTCGAGGAGGCCAGCAGCACCATCGACGCCGCCGAAGTGCGGACACGCGCCATGGCGCGCCAGCTGCGCAGCGTCGAGGCCCTGCCGGACGCCCGCACCGCGCAGCTGCTGCCGGGCGCCGACGACGCGATGGCAATCGAATGACGACGTCCCCACAGCCGCCCGGCTTTGGCCGGCAGCTGCTCCTCCTCATCGTCAGCCAGATCGGCCTGCACGGCGCGATGGCCGGCCTGCGCATGGCCGCGCCGCTGGACGCGCTGCGCGGCGGTGCCAGCCCGTGGAACGTGGGCGTGCTGCTGGCGCTCTTCGCCGCGGCGCCGGTGTTCCTGGCCATGGCGACCGGCCGCATGGCCGACCGGCTGGGCTTTCATCGCCCGATGCGCCTGGCGACCGCGCTCGCCGCTTCGGGGCTCCTGCTCGCGTTGGTCTCCACCTTTGCCACGGGGACGCTCCGGGGCGTGCTGATGGCCGTGGGAGCCGTGGCCGCCGGCGCGGGCGCGAACATCGGGCTCATCGTCGTTCAGCGTACCGGAGGCGCCTCGGCGCGAGACCCGGTGGACCGCATGCGCGTCTTCAGCTGGCTCGGCATCGCGCCTTCGTTCAGCAACGTCATCGGGCCGGTAGCGGCCGGCGTGCTGATCGACCATGGCGGTTTCGCGGTGGCCTACGGCGCGTTGCTGTTGCTGCCCATGGCAAGCCTGCTGGCCGCGCGTGCCGTCTCTGCCGAAGCTTCCCCACCCGTGCGCGTGGGCGCCGAGCCCCGCGCGCTCGACCTGCTGGCACTGCCAGGGATGAAGCGGCTGCTGTTCGTCAACTGGCTGCTGTCGATGTGCTGGGACGTCCACGCGTTCGCGGTGCCCATCCTCGGCTTCGAGCGCGGCTTCTCCGCCACCACGATCGGCCTCGTCCTGGGCTGCTTCACGATGTCCGTCACGGGAGTACGTGTGGCGATACCGGCGCTGGCGCATCGCCTGCGCGAGAGCACGGTGATGCAGTCGGCGATGCTGGGCACCGCCGTCATCTTCGCCGTCTACCCGTTCGCGACGAATCCCTGGCTGATGGGCGGCTGCGCGGTGCTGCTCGGCATCACGCTGGGCTGCGTGCAGCCGATGATGATGTCGGTGCTGCACCACCTGACGCCTGACGACCGCCACGGCCAGGCCCTGGCCTTCAGATCGATGACGATCAACGCCGCCAGCACGGTGATGCCGCTGGTCTTCGGTGCTGTAGGCGCCGCTGTCGGCGCGGCATCGATGTTCTGGGTCGTCGGGCTGATGGTCGGCGCGGGCTCGCGCCTGGCGGGCCGACTTAAAACCTGATGCCTGTGGCGCCGTCAGGGCCGGTTTCCGGGCCTGACGGCACGGGCGGCGCCGGTGCCGGTATGGCGGGCGCACTGGCCGTCGGCGGCGGGACCGGGGCGCGCGCCACCAGGGGCGCTGGAGCCGGGGCCGCCCAGCCGCGCGGCAGCCGCGATTCACGGGGGTAGCCGGCGGCGTCCAGGTAGGAGGTCCAGTCGCTCTGCGAGTAGCCGCGAAGCGCCTGCCCGCCGACGGTCAGAGCCGGTACGGTGCGCCCTGACACCGTCCGTTCCAGGGCGGCGACGTCATCGTTGCTGACCACGAGCCGCTCGGTGTACGGAATGCCGCGCTGTTGCAGGAACTGGCGCCCTGCGTCGCAGGGCGCGCACTTCTCCGCCGTGAACAGCGTCACCGGGAACCGCTCGGCCAGCCGCGCCAGTTCCCCAGGCAAGGCCACGCCCGTGGAAGCTGCCGGGGGAGCGGTGCCACGGCGGCCGAGTTCGATGACCTTGGCACTGGCATCGGCCGGAGGCCGGTCGGTGTAGGTGACGCGGCCGTCGGGTGCGACGATCTTGTACTGGGCCTGCGCCTGATGCGTGAAAGCCACGAGCATCAAGGCAGCGGCGAAGAGCGGGCGGATGACCATGCCCGAATCTACCCCCGAAGCGGCTTCCGGCTCAAGCCAGGCCCTGATGCCGGAGCAGCGCATCGAGACGGGGTTCACGACCGCGGAAGGCCACGAAGCTCTCCAGGGCCGCCCTGCTGCCGCCGGTCTCCAGAACAGCCTGGCGCCAGCGGGCGCCTGTCTTGGGGTCGAACACGCCCGATTCCTCGAACGCGCTGTAGGCATCTGCCGACAGCACCTCGGCCCATTGGTAGCCGTAGAGACCGGCTGCGTAGCCGCCGTCGAAGATGTGCAACAGGCTGTTCGGCCAGCGGTCGAAGGGCGGCCGCTCGAACAAGGAGATCTCGCGCTCTGCCTCCAGTGCGATTTCGGCCAGCCGCTGGGCCGCGTCGCGTTCGACGTGCACGCGCATGTCGTAGACGGCGTATTCCACCCCGCGCAGCATCGCGAGGCCGCTGCCGAAATGCCGCGCTCCGATCATGCGATCGTAGAGTTCCCTCGGCAGGGGTTCGCCCGTGTCCACGTGCGCCGTCAGGCCCTGCAGAACCTCCCACTCCCAGGCGAAGTTCTCCATGAACTGGCTGGGCAGTTCCACCGCGTCCCATTCGACGCCGGAGATGCCCGACAGCGAGAGTTCCTCCACCGCCGTCAGCAGGTGATGGAGGCCATGCCCGAACTCGTGGAACAGGGTCAGCACGTCGTCGTGCGAGAGCAGTGCCGGGCGGCCGCCCACCGGGGGCGCGAAGTTGCACACCAGGTGGGCCAGCGGCAGTTGCAGCGTGCCGTCCGGGCGCCGCCAGCGCGCGCGCGCCTCGTCCATCCAGGCGCCGCTCTGCTTGCCGGCACGCGCGTGCAGGTCGAGGTACAGGGCGCCGATGGCCTCACCGTCGCGCTCGATGCGGTAGTGCTGCACGTCGGCGTGCCAGACGGGTGCGTCGGCGCGCACGATGCGCAGGTCGAACAGCCGTTCGATCAGTTCCAGCAGGCCCGACAACACGCGCGGCAGCGTGAACCACGGGCGCAGCGTCTCGTTGTCGATGCCGTGGCGCGCATGCTTGAGCTTCTCGGCCACGAAGGCCCGATCCCAGGGCTGCATGTCGGCGATGCCGCAATGGGCGCTCGCGTGTTCGCGCAGCGCGGACAGTTCGCGCTCGGCAAAGGGGCGGGCGCGCTGCGCCAGGTCGCGCAGGAAGGTGAGCACCTGGTCGGGAGACTCGGCCATCTTGGCGGCGAGCGACAGCTCGGCGTAGTTGGCGCGCTTCAGCAGCCCGGCTTCTTCCTCGCGCAGTGCGACCAGTTCCTGCATCAGGGGGCTGTTGTCGCGCTCCTTCGGGCCAAGCTCGCTGGCCAGCCGTGCCTGCGCGCTGAAGATGGCTTCGCGCAGGGCGCGGTCCTCGGCCGTGGCCAGCACCGGGTAGCGGCAGGGTGCGTGCAGCGTCAGGCGGCAACCCTCGACTCCGGTATCCCGAGCGGCTTCGCGCGCGGCCTGCAGAACGTCCGCAGGCACGCCCGCCAGGCGAGACTCCGGCACGTCCATCGACCACGCGTCGGTCGCGTCGAGCACGTTCTCGCCGAACTGCTGGGAAAGTTCGGCGGTGCGGGCCTGGATCTCCGCGTGGCGCGCCCGCTCGGCGCCCTGCAGCGCCGCGCCGCCGAGTTCGAAGTCGCGCAGCGCGTCGGTCACGGCCTTGCGGCGCACGGCCGGCAACTCTGCGAAGCCAGGCCCGGCAGCGATGGCCTGAGTCTTTGCGTACAGGCCGGTGTCCGACGACAGCCGCGTCATGAAGTCGGTGATGCGCGGCAGGTTGTCGGTGTATGCGGCCCGCAACGGCGGGGTGTCCACCACGGCCTGCAGGTGCACGACATGGCTCCAGGCGCGGCCCAGACGCTCGACCGGAACGTCCAGCACGCGGGCCAGTGCATCCGCGTCGGCGGGCACCTGCGCGCCGCCCGCGGCGGTGAGCGCGGCTTCGGCATCGGCCAGCAGCGTGTCGAGCGCCGGCGTCACGTGTTCTGGACGGATGGCGTCGAAACGCGGCAGCGCCGCATCGTCGAGCAGCGGGTTCATCGCGCGGCGCGCTCGGCGGCTTCCACGGTGTTCACAAGCAGCATCGCGATCGTCATCGGCCCGACGCCGCCGGGTACGGGTGTGATCCATCCCGCGACCTGGCTGACGCCTGCGAAGTCGACATCCCCGCAGAGCTTGCCCGCATCGTTGCGGTTGATGCCGACGTCGATCACCAGCGCTCCCGGCTTGACCATGTCGGCGGTCAGCATGTCGCGGCGGCCCGCCGCGGCGACAACGACATCGGCCTGCCGTGTGTGCAGCCCGAGATCGGGCGTCGCGCTGTGGCAGACGGTGACGGTGGCATTGGCCTGGAGCAGCAGCAGCGCCATCGGCTTGCCGACCGTGTTGCTGCGGCCGATCACCACGGCATGCTTGCCGCGCAGGTCGAAGCCGGTGCTCTCGATCAGCTTCATGCAGCCGTAGGGCGTGCAGGGGCGAAACCCCGGCAGCTGCGTCATGAGCTCGCCCGCGCTGAGGGTCGAGTAGCCGTCGACGTCCTTGCGGGTCGAGATGGCCTCGATCACCCGGTGCGGGTTGATATGCCTGGGCAGCGGCATCTGGACCAGGATGCCGTGGATTGCAGGGTCGAGGTTGAGCGCATCGATGCGCTCGAGCAGTTCGGCCTCCGACAGCGTTGCCGGGTAGCGTTCGAGCACCGAGTGCAGGCCGGATTCCTCGCAGGCCTTGACCTTGTTTCGCACGTAGACCTGGCTGGCCGGATCCTCGCCCACCAGGACCACGGCCAGGCCGGGACGGGTGCCGCGGGCCGTGAGCGCTGCGGCTCGCTGCGCCACTTCGGCGCGGATCTGTCTGGACAAGGCATTGCCGTCGATGATCTGGGCGGGCATGCGGGTCTCCAAATGCAAAGGCCGCTTGGATGACAAGCGGCCTTGGGTGGATCTTTCGGGTCTCAGGTCTTGGCCTGGGCGCCGAGGGCGATCTTCAGGAGATCGGCCACGGTGTTGGCGTTGAGCTTTTCCATGATGTTGGCGCGGTGTGCCTCCACCGTCTTGATGCTGATCCCGAGGTCGTCGGCGATCTGCTTGTTCAGGCGCCCGGCGACGATGCGCTCGAGAACCTGACCTTCGCGGGTGGTCAGGCGGGACAGCAATGCGTCGCGGCTGGCCTGCTCCTGATGGTGGCTGAAAGCCGACCGGGCCTGCTCCAGCATGCGCTCCACGAGGCCCAGGAGTTCTTCCTCCTTGAAGGGCTTCTCGATGAAGTCCATCGCGCCCTTCTTCATCGTCGTCACGGCCATCGGCACGTCGCCGTGACCGGTGATGAAGACGATGGGCAGCGGGCTCTTGCGTTCGAGCAGGCGGTCCTGGAGTTCCAGGCCGCTCATGCCGTCCATGCGGATGTCCGCGATGAGGCAGGCCACCTCGCGAGGATCGAACCGGGCAAGGAACGACTCTGACGAGTCGAAGCACTTGACGCGGTAGTCCTTGCCCTCAAGCAGCCACTGCAGTGAATCTCGCACGGCTTCGTCGTCATCGACGACGTAGACGGTGCCTTTCTTGGGGATCAGGCTCATTCAGGAGTTCACGGTGGTGGGGTTGGAGGGGGCACCGGCATCGGCGGGATCAGCCGGCCTGGAGGCCAGTTCCACCGGCAAGGTGAACGCAAAACGGCAACCGGCGACCTGCTCGCCATTGTAGAGGTTCTCGGCGCGCATCCGGCCGCGGTGGGACTCGATGATGGTGCGGCACAGGCTGAGGCCGATCCCCAGGCCTTCGGGCTTGGTGGAGAAGAACGCCTCGTACAGCCGTTTGCTCACTTCCTCCTTCAGGCCCGGGCCCTTGTCGGTGACGCTGAACTCGATCACGCCGCCTTCCTCGGGCGTGTGGTGCGGCACCACCCGCAACTCGATGTGGCGCCGCGCGACGTTCAGCTGCGCGCTGTCGATGGCCTCGGCAGCGTTCTTCAGCAGGTTCAGCAGCACCTGCTCGATCAGGATCGGGTCGCACATCAGCTCGGGCAGGCGCTGCGCCACGTAGACGCGGATGGCCACGTTGCGCCGGCGCAGCTCGATGCCGGCGAGGTCGACCGCGTCCTCGACGATCTTGCTGGCCTGCGCCGGCTGCCGCTGCGGCTCGCTGCGCTTCACGAAGGCACGGATCCGGTGGATGATCTGCCCGGCACGCTGCGCCTGCCTTGCGGTCTTCTGCAGCGCGGCGATCAGGTCTTCCTTGACGATCGAATCCGCCACGACGCGCGAGACCATTCCGTTGCAGTAGTTGGTGATGGCGGTCAGCGGCTGGTTCAGTTCGTGCGCCACCGACGACGCCATCTCGCCCATCGTGACCAGCCGGCTCGTGACCTGTGCCTTGTCGGCCTGGGCGGCCGCCATCTCCTCGGCCCGCACGCGCGCCGTGATGTCGGTGGCGATCAGCATCTGCGCCAGGCGGCCGTCGGTCCACTGCAGGTAGCGCGAACGCACGTCGAACCACTTCTGCAAGGACTCCACGTACACCTCGCGCGGGTCGACACCGGCCTCGGTGAGTTCCTGGGCCGGCAGGCCGGACAGTTCGTCGATGTCCTCCTCCGATTGCGGTTCGGGCACGTCGGCGCCGGCGCCGCCGGCCATCAGTGCATGGCCGCGCGAATCGCCCCCGAACCACAGGCGGTAGGAGCGGTTGGCGAACAACAGCTCGCGCTGCTGCACCGACAGCACCGAGACCGACGCGTCCAGTCCCTCCAGCACCGTCGTGAAGCGTTCGTGCGAGGCCGAGAGCTGGTCGCGGATGCGCTTGGCTTCGGTGATGTTGGTGATGCTGGTCATCCAGCCGGTCTGCAGCGCCTTGGGGTCGACCAGGGGCGAGATGTACATGCGCGCATCGAATTGCGTGCCGTCCTTGCGCATCACCCGGACCTCTATGCCCCCCGCCGGGCTGCGCCCCTGGAGCTCCTGCTGCAGCAGGCGCGTGTTTTCCTCGATTCGGTCGTGCGGCCAGTAGGGGAAGGGCGGCTGGCGGCCGATGAGTTCGGCCTCGCTGAACCCCACCATGCCGCAGAAGGCCGCATTCACGTAGGTAATGCGTCCCTCGAGGTCCATCGCGCGCATGCCGGTGGGCATGGAGTTCTCCATCGCGCGCCTGAAGTGCGTTTCCTGGACCAGGGCGCTCTGGATCTGCGCGCGCCGTCGCATGTGGCGCCAGCTGCCCAGCAGCATCCACACCGTCAGTACCGACAGCGCCACCACCATCCAGAACAGCGTGTTTCCGATCAGGCCGATGGATGTCCGGTAACCCTCGCCACGCAGAAGCAGGCCGTTGAGTGCCGGGACCAGCGGCGCGTCGTGCACGATGGCGGCCGGCCGCGCCGTCTGTCCGGGCATGGGCGTGACCGTGCTCGCGTGGGTGCGCCCGGCCAGGTCCATCACGCTGATGCGGTGACGAGCCGAGACCTCGGTGGGCACCTCGTAGCGCAGCAGCGAGTCGACCGCGTACTCGACGACCAGCGCGCCGTCGAACTCCGAGCGCTGGATCAAGGGTACGTGCAGCTGGAAGACCGCCGCCCCCGTGCTGTCGGCAAACACCGTGGAGTAGACGGGCTGCAACCGCTGGCGCGCCGTACGGAAGGCACCCTCGGACGCCGTGGAGCTGCCTTCGCGCGGTCGCGAGACCTGCGCCCGCTGCTCGTCCGGCGGCAGGCCCGAGTGGTGCAGGGGTGACCAGTGCACCACCTGCAGCCGGCGCCTGGCGTCATACCAGGCGAGTTGCGTCACCTCCGGCCTGTCGCTGATGAACGCGGTGATGACGGACAGGAACTCCTCGGGGCTCATCGGCCGCGTCGCCATCTCGCCCGCCAGGCGCACGAGCTGCTCCTGATGCTGGATCAGCCGCAGGCCGACCTGCTGCTGAGTGACTTCCACATCACGTTTTACGGATTCCGTCTCCCGGTCGAACTCCTCGTTGCGCAGGTACCAGAAGGCCGAGATGATGGCGGCAAGGAACAGGAGCACCGAGATCAGCGGCGCGACCGTCACGAAGCGGTCCTGCCTTGCAGGCGATTGCCGGCGCCACCAGCGGCCGAGCAGGCGCTGCAGGCGCGGCGTGGCGGTTCCGCGGGGTGCGGCAGGTCCTGGGGCAGGTTTCATCGGGCGATTATCGAGTCGGCAGAGATTGGCCGTTAATTCACAATATGAAATCACGAAGCACTATTTGAAATTGAGGCCGCTTGTGTCACACTCCCGGCCGCCGACATCCACAGACGTCAATCGACAACAAGGAGACAACCATGTCCGCCGTGCCCAGCTCGCTTTCCGGCCTCTCGGCCCCTGATGCCGACACGCAGGAAACCCGCGAATGGCTCGATGCGCTGGCCGCGCTGATCGAGGCCGAGGGCCCCGAGCGGGGTCACTTCATCCTGGAGCAGCTGCTGGAAGAGGCACGCGAGCGGGGCATCGACATGCCGTTCTCCGCCACCACCGGCTACGTCAACAGCATCGAGACCGACGCCGAGGCGAAGAGCCCCGGCAACCACGAACTCGAAGGCCGCCTGCGCGCCTACATGCGCTGGAACGCGATGGCCATGGTCGTCAAGGCCAACCGCCTCGACCCCGCCGACGGCGGCGATCTCGGCGGCCACATCAGCAGCTTCGCATCGCTGGCGCACATGTTTGCCGCCGGCTTCAACCACTTCTGGCACGCCGAGAGCGAAGGCCACGGTGGCGACCTGCTCTACATCCAGGGGCACAGCGCGCCCGGCGTCTACGCCCGCGCCTACCTGGAAGGCCGCCTGACCGAGGAGCAACTGCTGAACTTCCGCCAGGAAGTTGACGGGCAGGGCCTGTCGAGCTACCCGCACCCGAAGCTGATGCCGGAGTTCTGGCAGTTCCCCACCGTCAGCATGGGCCTCGGCCCCCTGATGGCGATCTACCAGGCGCGCTTCCTGAAGTACCTGCATGCGCGCGGCATCGCCGATACGTCCAACCGCAAGGTCTGGGTGTTCTGCGGCGACGGCGAGATGGACGAACCGGAAAGCCTGGGTGCCATCGGCCTGGCGGCGCGCGAGAAGCTCGACAACCTGGTCTTCGTCATCAACTGCAACCTGCAGCGCCTGGACGGACCGGTGCGCGGCAACGGCAAGATCATCCAGGAACTGGAAGGCGAGTTCCGCGGCTCCGGCTGGAACGTCCTGAAGCTGATCTGGGGCGGGAACTGGGACGCCCTGCTGGCGCGCGACAAGGAAGGCGCCCTGCGCAAGATCATGCTCGACACGCTGGATGGCGACTACCAGGCCTTCAAGGCCAACGACGGTGCCTTCGTCCGCAAGCACTTCTTCGGCCGTGACCCGCGCACGCTGGAGATGGTCGCCAAGATGAGCGACGACGAGGTCTTCGGCCTGCGCCGCGGAGGCCACGATGCCGCCAAGGTGTATGCCGCCTTCCATGCCGCCAACAGCCACCAGGGCCAGCCCACCGTGCTGCTGGTCAAGACCGTCAAGGGCTGGGGCATGGGCAAGGCCGGCGAGGGCAAGAACACCGCCCACCAGGCCAAGAAGCTGACCGACGAGGACATCCGCTTCATGCGGGACCGCTTCAACCTGCCCATCTCCGACGCCGACCTGCCGAACATTCCGTTCTACAAGCCGGCCGACGACACGCCCGAGATGCGCTACCTGCACGAGCGCCGCGCCGCGCTGGGCGGCTATCTGCCCAAGCGCCGCGTCAAGGCCGACGAGCAGTTCACGGTGCCGCCGCTGGAGACCTTCAAGGCGGTGCTCGAACCGACCGCCGAGGGCCGCGAGATCAGCACCACGCAGGCCTACGTCCGCTTCCTGACCCAGCTGCTGCGCGACAAGGACCTCGGCCCCCGCACGGTGCCCATCCTCGTGGACGAGGCACGCACCTTCGGCATGGAAGGCCTGTTCCGCCAGATCGGCATCTACAACCCCGCAGGTCAGAACTACACCCCGGTCGACAAGGACCAGGTCATGTATTACCGCGAGGCCAAGGACGGTCAGATCCTGCAGGAAGGCATCAACGAGGCCGGCGGCATGAGCAGCTGGATCGCCGCAGCCACGAGCTACTCGACGAACAACCGGATCATGATCCCGTTCTACGTCTATTACTCGATGTTCGGCTTCCAGCGCATCGGCGACCTGGCCTGGGCGGCGGGCGACATGCAGGCCCGTGGCTTCCTGCTCGGCGGCACCAGCGGCCGCACCACGCTCAACGGCGAAGGCCTGCAGCACGAGGACGGCCACAGCCACATCCTGGCCGGCACGATTCCGAACTGCGTCAGCTACGACCCGAGCTTCGGCCACGAGGTCGGCGTCATCCTGCACCACGGCCTGAAGCGCATGGTCGAGAAGCAGGAGAACGTGTACTACTACATCACCCTGCTCAACGAGAACTACCCGATGCCCGGCCTGAAGCCCGGCACCGAGGAGCAGATCATCAAGGGCATGTACCTGCTCGAGGAAGGCGCCAAGAAGACGCCACGCGTGAACCTGCTCGGCAGCGGCACGATCCTGCGCGAGAGCATGGCCGCCAAGAAGCTGCTCGAGGAAGAGTGGGGCGTGGCCGCCAATGTCTGGAGCTGCCCGAGCTTCAACGAACTGGCGCGCGACGGCCAGGACTGCGACCGCTGGAACCTGCTGCACCCGACCGCCGAGCCGCGCACGCCCTTCGTGACGCAGCAGCTCGGGCCGCACGCCGGCCCGGTGATCGCGAGCACCGACTACATGAAGAACTACGCGGAGCAGATCCGCGCCTTCGTGCCCAAGGGCCGCGTCTACAGGGTGCTGGGCACCGACGGCTTCGGCCGCAGCGACTTCCGCAGCAAGCTGCGTGAGCACTTCGAGGTGAACCGCCATTACGTGGTGGTCGCGGCGCTCAAGGCGCTGGCCGACGAGGGCACCGTGCCGATGGCCAAGGTGGCCGAGGCGATCGCGAAATACGGCATCAAGGCTGACAAGATCAACCCGCTGTACGCCTGACCACGAGAACAACGGAGACAACGACATGGCCATGGTGGAAGTGAGAGTCCCGGACATCGGCGACTTCAAGGAAGTGGCGGTCATCGAGCTGCTGGTGAAGCCCGGCGACACGGTGAAGGCCGAGCAGAGCCTGATCACGGTGGAGAGCGACAAGGCGTCGATGGAGATTCCTTCGTCGCACGCTGGCGTCGTGAAGGAGCTGAAGATCGCGATCGGCGACAAGGTCGCGATGGGTAGCTTGCTGCTGATGCTGGAGACGGCCGACGCTGCTGCGCCTGCGCCCGCGCCCGCCGCGGCGGCGTCTTCGCCGGCACCCGCGCCGGCACCCGCGACGGCCGCTGCTGCCGCACCGGTTCAGGCGTCTGCGCCCGTGGCGGCGCCTGCAGCGTCCGGCGACCTCGTGGAAGTGAAGGTGCCCGACATCGGCGACTTCAAGGAGGTCTCGGTCATCGAGGTCTTCGTCAAGCCCGGCGACACCGTCAAGGTGGAGCAGAGCCTGATCACGGTGGAATCCGACAAGGCGTCGATGGAGATCCCGTCGTCGCATGCAGGGGTCGTGAAGGAAGTGCGCGTATCCATTGGCGACAAGGTCGCGATGGGCTCGGTCGTGCTGATGCTCGAGGCCGTCGGCGCTGCGGCGGTTGCAGCGGCTCCTGCGGCCGCATCCGCATCGGCATCGGCATCGGCATCGGCACCCGCATCCGCATCCGCACTCTTGCCTGCCGCAGCTCCGGCCGGGGTGCCGGCCACCGCCCCTGCTCAGGCGACTGCGCCCGCCTCCGCGCCCGCAGCGGGGCCGGCCAACGGCAAACTGCCGCATGCCTCGCCCTCGATCCGCCGCTTCGCACGCGAACTCGGGGTGCCCTTGACCGAGGTCGCGGGAAGCGGGCCCAAGGGCCGCATCACGCAGGAGGACGTGCAGCGCTTCGTCAAGGGCGTGATGGCCGGCGACGCGCAGACCTCCGCGCAGAAGGCCAAGGCTCCCGCGGCCGCGCCAGCTGCAGCTGGCGGTGCCTTCCCCGGCCTGCTGCCCTGGCCGCAGGTCGACTTCACGAAGTTCGGCCCCGTCGAGCGCAAGGATCTCAGCCGCATCAAGAAGATCAGCGGTGCGAACCTGCACCGCAACTGGGTGGTGATCCCGCATGTCACGAACCATGATGATGCGGACATCACCGAGCTCGAGGCATTCCGCGTCCAGCTGAACAAGGAAAACGAGAAGTCGGGTGTGAAGGTGACGATGCTCGCCTTCATGATCAAGGCAGCTGTCGCAGCACTGAAGAAGTTCCCCGAGTTCAACAGCTCGCTCGATGGCGACCAGCTGGTCCTGAAGAACTACTTCCACATCGGCTTCGCGGCCGACACCCCGGGCGGCCTGATGGTGCCGGTGGTGAAGGACGCCGACCGCAAGGGCATCTTCCAGATCAGCCAGGAGATGGGCGATCTCGCGAAGAAGGCCCGAGACGGCAAGCTGGGCCCGGCCGACATGAGCGGCGGCTGCTTCAGCATCAGCTCGCTCGGCGGCATCGGCGGCCGTTACTTCACGCCCATCATCAACGCGCCCGAAGTGGCCATCATGGGCGTGTGCAAGAGCAGCCTGGAGCCCAAGTGGGACGGCAAGGCCTTCGTGCCGCGCCTGATGCTGCCGCTGAGCCTGAGCTGGGACCACCGCGTGATCGACGGCGCCGCCGCGGCCCGCTTCAACGTCTACTTCGCGTCGCTGCTGGCGGATTTCCGCCGCATCGCGCTCTGAGCCCGGGAGCGCACGCATGGCGATCATCGAAGTGAAAGTGCCGGACATCGGCGACTTCAAGGACGTGGCGGTCATCGAGCTGCTGGTCAAACCCGGCGACACGGTGAAGGCCGAGCAGAGCCTGATCACGGTGGAGTCCGACAAGGCATCGATGGAGATTCCGTCGTCGCATGCCGGTGTCGTGAAGGAGCTGAAGATCGCGATCGGCGACAAGGTCAACCAGGGCACGCTGCTGCTGATGCTGGAGTCGGCCGAGGCCGCCGCACCTGCACCTGCACCTGCACCTGCACCTGCACCGCCCCCGGCGACCACGTCGGCCCCGGCTTCCGGGCCCGTTGGTACGCCGGCCACGGCGCCGGTCGCGGCTGCGCATGCCGGTGGTGCCGACCTCGAGTGCGACCTGCTCGTGCTCGGTGCCGGGCCGGGCGGTTATTCCGCGGCATTCCGAGCCGCCGACCTCGGCATGAAGGTGGTGCTCGTGGAGCGCTTCCCGACCCTCGGCGGTGTCTGCCTGAACGTGGGCTGCATCCCGAGCAAGGCGCTGCTGCACGTGGCCGCCGTGATGGACGAGGTGGCGCACTTCGGCGACCTGGGCATCAGCTTCGGCGCGCCTCAGATCGAACTGCCCAAGCTGCTGGCCCACAAGAACAAGGTGGTCGGCAAGCTCACCGGCGGCCTGGCTGCCATGGCCAAGATGCGCAAGGTGACGGTGCTGCAGGGCCACGGCGCCTTCCTCGATCCCTTCCACCTGGCGGTGACGGGCCCGGACGGCAAGGCGCAGACCGTGCGCTTCAAGCAGGCCGTCATCGCTGCCGGCTCGGAGGCCGTGAAGCTGCCCTTCCTGCCTGACGACCCCCGCATCGTCACCAGCACCGGCGCACTGGAACTGCGCCAGAAGCCGGAGCGCATGCTCGTCATCGGTGGCGGCATCATCGGCCTGGAGATGGGCACGGTCTACTCCACGCTGGGCGCCCGCCTGGACGTGGTGGAGATGCTCGACGGCCTCATGCAGGGCGCCGACCGCGACCTGGTCAAGGTCTGGCAGAAGATGAATGCCAAGCGCTTCGACAACATCCGTCTGAAGACCAAGACCGTGGGCGCCGAAGCCACGGCCGACGGCATCCGCGTGATGTTCGAAGGCCTGGACGGCAGCAAGAGCGAAGGAATGTACGACCTCGTGCTCCAGGCCGTCGGCCGCACCCCGAACGGCCGCAAGCTGTCGGCCGACAAGGCCGGTGTGGCCGTCAGCGACCGCGGCTTCATCGCGGTGGACGCGCAGATGCGCACCAACGTGCCGCACATCTTCGCCATCGGGGACATCGTCGGCCAGCCCATGCTGGCCCACAAGGCGGTGCACGAGGCGCACGTGGCGGCCGAGGTGGCCGCAGGCCAGAAGAGCGCCTTCGACGCCCGCGTGATCCCGAGTGTGGCCTACACCGACCCTGAGGTGGCCTGGGTCGGTCTGACGGAGGACGAGGCCCGGACCAAGGGCATCCCGGTCAAGAAGGGGCTGTTCCCGTGGACGGCTTCAGGCCGTGCCATTGCCAATGGTCGCGACGAGGGTTTCACCAAGCTGCTGTTCGACGACAGCCCCGAAGCCCACGGCCATGGCCGGATCCTGGGTGGCGGCATCGTCGGCACGCACGCCGGCGACATGATCGGCGAGATCGCGCTGGCCATCGAGATGGGTGCCGACGCCGTGGACATCGGCAAGACCATCCACCCGCACCCGACGCTGGGCGAGAGCATCGGCATGGCTGCGGAAGTGGCGCATGGCAGCTGCACCGACCTGCCTCCGGCACGCCGCTGAAGCGCGCGCCCGGGCCTGCCCCGGGCGCGCAGATCATCGGTCTCGAAAATGAACAAGGGCCCCGGAAGGGGCCCTTGTTGCGTCAGGCGGCGCCATCGAGGCGCCCGCCTGGGAAGACCTGGATCAGGCCTTCTTCTGGTACGCGCTGCACCAGCCCTTGCCGGCAACCTGCTTGGCCGGGAAGAGCGCGCAACCGCCAGCGGCGTCGGCCGGCTTGCCCTGGTACAGGGCGCAGTTGCTGCACAGCTGGCCAGCGGCGAACTGCTTGTACTTGGCCTTGTCGGCCTTGGCGGCGTCGGCGACGTAGCCGAGGGCCTTGGCCTGGGCGTCGTCTTCCTTGACCATGGCGGCCTGGGCGTGGACACCGCGAGCGCCGATCAGGGCGGCACCGGCGACGGGGATGATCTGGATGAACTGGCGACGTGATGTCATGGCGTGATTCCTGTAGGGAGTTGCGGAAATGCGTGAGCGCGCGAACTGTAAACGCACGAGTTCAGGTTTCGGCTGACAGGTTGCGCGAAGTTGCCGGACGAACGCACTGAATGAGAACCGTTTTCGTTCTCAGCGAATATCGCCCACGTGCAGGACGAAGCGCCCCGCAGCGCGATCGGCAAAGAAGTGCCGCAGCGTGTCGCGAACGGTGCGGAACGCGATCTGGTCCCAGGGCACCTCGTGTTCGGCGAAGAGCTGGGCCTCCAGGGTCTCGGGGCCCGGGTCGAAGTGAGGGTCCAGCAGGCGGGCGCGGTAGAAGAAATGCACCTGCCCGACAGCCACCACGTTCAGCAGCGTGTAGAGCTCCTGCAGTTCGATGTGCGCGCCGGCTTCCTCGTCGGTTTCGCGGCGCGCGCCGTCCTCGGTGCTCTCGCCGAGCTCGAGAAAGCCCGCCGGCAGCGTCCACAGGCCGTATCGGGGTTCGATGGCGCGGCGGCACAGCAGGACGCGGTCTTCCCACACGGGCAGGGTCCCGACCACGTTGATCGGATTCTCGTAATGGATTTCGCCGCAACCGTTGCAGATGGCGCGGTCCCGGTTGTCGTCTTCGGGAACCCGGTAGGTGGTGGGGCTGCCGCAAACCCGGCAGTGTTGGATACGGCGAGCAACGAGCATGGGGTGCAGTGTGCCATGGCATCATCGTTGACCCCCCTGAAGGAGTCACCCCTGATGAGCCTGGTCTTTGCGCCTTCCGCCGCCGCCACCGTTCCCGTGGAGGGGGGCGGCAGCTTCCCCGTGCACCGCATCTACTGCGTCGGCCGCAACTACGCCGAGCACGCGGTGGAGATGGGCCACACCGGCCGCGAGCCGCCGTTCTTCTTCCTGAAGCCGGCCGACACCGTGGTTCCGGTCGCCGAGGGCGAGACGGGCCAGATCCCGTATCCGACCCTCACGAAGAACTTTCACCACGAGATCGAGCTTGTCGTGGCCATCGGCCCCGGCGGCAGCATCTTCGGCTACGCCGTCGGCCTCGACATGACCCGCCGTGACCTGCAGAACGAGATGAAGAAGCAGGGGCGCCCCTGGAGCATCGGCAAGGCCTTCGAGCAATCGGCGCCTATCGGCCCCATCGTGCCGGTCGCGCGGACCGGCGAACTCACGAGCGGCGCCATCACCCTCGACGTCAACGGCGTGCGCAAGCAGACCGGTGACCTGAAGGACCTGATCTGGAACGTAGCCGAGACCATCGAACAGCTCGCGCTGGCGTGGAATCTCCAGGCCGGTGACCTCATCTACACCGGCACGCCCGCAGGCGTCGGCGCCGTGGTGCGCGGCGATGTGATGGAAGGCCGCATCGATGGTCTGGGCTCGCTGCGCGTCGAGGTCGTCTGAGATGGAACTGTTCAACTACTTCCGGTCCTCGGCGTCGTATCGCGTGAGGATCGGCCTGGCCCTGAAGGGCCTGGAATACGACTACCGCTCGGTGCACCTGCAGAAGAACGAACAGACGGCCGAGTCGTACGCCGCCGTTTCGGCTTCGCGCCTGGTGCCGCTGCTGAAGGACGGCGACCACGTGCTGACGCAGTCGCTGGCCATCCTCGAGTATCTGGACGAGACCCATCCCGAGCCGCCGCTCCTGCCGCGCGACCCGCTGGGCCGCGCCCGCGTGCGCGCGCTGGCGCTGGACATCGCGTGCGAGATCCATCCGCTGAACAATCTGCGGGTGCTGAAGTACCTGGTCGGCCCGCTGAAGGTGTCGGAAGACGACAAGAACCGCTGGTACCGCCACTGGGTCGAGACCGGCCTCGAGGTGGTGGAGCGGCAACTGGCCGCGCAACCCACCCGGTTCTGCCACGGCGAGACGCCGACGGTGGCCGACATCTGCCTGGTGCCGCAGATCTTCAACGCGCAGCGATTCGAGTGCCGCACGGACCACGTGCCGAACGTCATGCGCGTCTTCGAGGCCTGCATGGCGCTGGACGCCTTCGAGCAGACGCGGCCGGAGAATTGCCCGGATGCCACCTGAGCCGGGGCTTGGCTCGATCTCGCATCGGCATCTGCACCCCGACTGGGACGCACCCGTCTGCGCGCTCTTCAGCACGCGCGCGGACGGCGTCAGCCTGCGAGCTTATGAATCGCTGAACCTGGGCGCGGCCGTCGGTGATGACCCGGCTGCCGTGGCCGAGAACCGGCGGCGATTCCAGTCGATGCTGACCCCTGCGCGACCTGTCTGGCTGCGCCAGGTGCACGGCACGCGGGTACTGCGCCTCACGCAGGCCGATCTGGACCGGGCACTTCCGGACGCCGATGCCTGCTGGACCGACGAACCCGGCATCGCCTGCACCGTGCAGGTGGCCGTTTGCCTGCCCGTGCTGTTGGCCACGGCCGATGGCCGCGCCGTGGCCGCGGCGCATGCCGGCTGGCGGGGGCTGGCTGCAGGCGTGCTCGACGCCACCGTGGCCGCGCTGTGCGAAGGCAGTGGCACCGAACCCGCCCGACTGCATGCCTGGCTGGGCCCGTGCATCGGGCCAGAGGCCTTCGAAGTGGGCGCGGAGGTGCGCGACGCGTTTGCCGCGGACTCCGAATTCCTGGTCTACCGGCCGCGCCCCGATGGCGACCCGCGCTGGCGCGCAGACCTGGCCGGTCTGGCGCGCGCCCGGTTGCGCCGATTGGGCCTGACCCTTGTCAGCGGCGGAACCTGGTGCACCGTGAGCGATGCGTCACGGTTCTTTTCCTACCGGCGCGACGGCGTCACCGGCAGGCTCGCCGCCGCCGTCTGGCGCCGCGGCTGAGGCCTCTGCCGCCTTGCGCGCGCGCCGGCGGTGCGGCGTGCCCAGGATGTAGATCAGCAAACCCAGCGGCAGGGCGCCGTAGAGCAGCAGTGTGAAGAAGGCGCCGAGAACCGTGCCCATCGGCGACATCGCCTCGGCCACGGCCATCATCAGCACCACGTAGATCCATGCAATGGCGACCAGGTACATCTCGACAGGTGAATGTTGGTTTCGTATAATGGAAAACGTCGTCAACCGCTGGTAAGCGATCCGACGTACAACGTGAAGCCTTACATGCAGGCGACCCGGGGCGCATCAGGCGTACCCGAGGCAGCAGGAGACCCACATGACGAACAAGCGTAACCCGGGCACAGCCACGCCCACTGACCCGGCAGGGGCTTTCGGCGCCATTGGCGAGTTCTGGAAGACGCTGGGCGGCGTGACCCTCCCCGCGGACCCGCTCGCCGCGATGCAGGGTGAGTACCTCAAGAACGTCACGCAGATCTGGAACGATTCGCTCCAGCGCCTGCAGCCGGATTCCACCGCCAAGCCGCTGCCGGACCGGCGCTTCGCCGCGCAGCCCTGGATGCAGAACCCGGCGGCCGCGTACACGGCGCAGATGTACCTGCTGAACGCCCGCACGCTGATGGACATGGCCGAGAACGTGCAGGGCGATGCCAAGACCAAGGCGCGCGTGCGTTTCGCCGTGCAGCAATGGATCGACGCCACCAGCCCCAGCAACTTCCTGGCGTTCAACCCGGAAGCCCTGCAGAAGGCCATCGACACCAAGGGCGAGAGCCTCACCGCCGGCATGGGCCACCTGCTGGAGGACCTGAAGAAGGGCCACGTCTCGCAGACCGACGAGACCGTGTTCGAGGTCGGCCGCAACGTCGCCACCACCGAAGGCACGGTCATCTTCGAGAACGCGCTGTTCCAGCTCATCGAATACACGCCGCTGACGGCCAAGGTCCACGAGCGGCCCATGCTCTTCGTGCCGCCCTGCATCAACAAGTACTACATCCTCGACCTGCAGCCCGAGAACTCGGTGATCCGCTACACGGTCGAGCAGGGCCACCGCACGTTCGTCGTCAGTTGGCGCAACCCGGACGAAAGCCTGAAGGCCACGACCTGGGACGACTACATCCAGGACGGCGCCATCCGCGCGATCGAGGTGGTGCGCGAACTCACCGGGGCGGACACCATCAACACGCTGGGCTTCTGCGTGGGCGGCACCATCCTTTCAACGGCGTTGGCTGTGCTGGCCGCGCGAGGCGAGCAGCCCGCGAACTCCGTGACGCTGCTGACCACGCTGCTCGACTTCCAGGACACCGGCATCCTGGACATCTTCGTCGACGAATCCTCCGTTCGTCTGCGCGAGATGACGCTAGGCGATCAGGCGCCCGGCGGCCCGGGCCTGCTGAAGGGCCAGGAACTGGCCACGACCTTCAGCTTCCTTCGTCCGAACGACCTGGTCTGGAACTATGTGGTCGCGAACTACCTGAAGGGCGAGTCCCCGCCTCCATTCGACCTGCTCTACTGGAATGGCGACTCCACCAACCTGCCAGGCCCGATGTACTGCTGGTACCTGCGCCACACCTACCTGCAGAACGAGCTGAAGCAGCCCGGCAAGCTCACCGTGTGCGGCGAGAAGGTCGACCTCGGGGCCATCCAGGCCCCCGTCTACATCTACGGCTCGCGCGAGGACCACATCGTGCCCTGGAAGGCCGCCTACGCCTCCACCCGCGTGCTCCAGGGCAAGAAGCGCTTCGTGCTCGGTGCCAGCGGCCACATCGCCGGCGTCATCAACCCGCCCGCCAAGGGCAAGCGCAGCCACTGGATCGGCAGCCAGCTACCCGCCGATGCCGATGCCTGGTTCGATGGCGCCACCGAACACCCCGGCAGTTGGTGGACCGACTGGAGCGCCTGGCTCAAGCCGATGGGCGGCAAGCAGGTACCGGCGCCCAAGACTCCGGGCAGCCGCAAGTTCAAGGCCATCGAGCCCGCTCCCGGCCGTTACGTCAAGGCCAAGGCCTGATCCTCACTGGAGACCCACACCATGACAGACATCGTCATCGTCGCCGCCGCGCGCACCGCCGTCGGCAAGTTCGGCGGCACGCTCGCCAAGACCCCCGCAACCGATCTCGGCGCGGCCGTCATCCGTGAACTTCTCGTCCGCGCTCGTCTCGAGGGCGGCCAGATCGGCGAGGTCATCCTCGGTCAGGTGCTGCAGGCCGGCACGGGCCAGAATCCGGCCCGCCAGGCGGTCGTCAGGAGCGGCCTTCCGCATGGCGTGCCCGCGATGACCATCAACAAGGTCTGCGGCTCTGGCCTGAAGGCCGTGATGCTGGCCGCGCAGGCCATCCGGGACGGCGACAGCGAGATCGTCATCGCCGGCGGCCAGGAGAACATGAGCCTGAGCCCGCACGTGCTGCAAGGCAGCCGCGACGGCCAGCGCATGGGCGACTGGAAGATGATCGATTCGATGATCGTCGACGGCCTGTGGGACGTGTACAACCAGTACCACATGGGCACCACGGCCGAGAACGTGGCGCGCAAGTACGGCATCACCCGCGAGGCGCAGGACGCACTGGCGCTGGCCAGCCAGCAGAAGGCCGCAGCGGCGCAGGACGCCGGGCGCTTCTCGGACGAGATCGTTCCGTTCTCGATCGCTCAGAAGAAGGGCGACCCGGTCGTCTTCGCCAACGACGAGTTCATCAACCGCAAGACGGGCGCCGAAGCCTTGGCCGGCCTGCGCCCCGCCTTCGACAAGACCGGCAGCGTGACCGCCGGGAATGCCTCGGGGCTGAACGACGGCGCCGCGGGCGTGGTGGTGATGTCCGCGAAGAAGGCCGAGCAACTGGGCCTGAAGCCCCTGGCACGCATCGCCAGCTACGCCAGCGCAGGGCTGGACCCGGCCTTCATGGGCATGGGCCCGGTGCCGGCTGCCCGCAAGGCGCTGGAGCGTGCCGGCTGGAAGCCCGCCGACCTCGACCTGCTCGAGATCAACGAAGCCTTTGCCGCGCAGGCCTGCGCCGTGCACCAGGAAATGGGCTGGGACACCAGCAAGGTCAACGTCAACGGTGGCGCCATCGCCATCGGCCACCCCATCGGCGCCAGCGGCTGCCGCATCCTCGTCACGCTGCTGCACGAGATGCAGAAGCGGGATGCCAAGCGCGGCATCGCCAGCTTGTGCATTGGGGGAGGCATGGGTGTCGCGCTGACCGTTGAACGCTAAATTCAAGACCTACAACCAGGAGAGACAGAGATGAGCAAGAAAGTCGCATACGTCACCGGCGGCATGGGCGGCATCGGGACCGCGATCTGCCAGCGGCTGGCCAAGGAAGGCTTCACCGTCATCGCCGGCTGCGGCCCGACGCGTGACTTCACCAAGTGGCTGGACGAGCAGAAGGCCCTCGGCTACGACTTCCACGCATCGGTGGGCAACGTCGCCGACTGGGAAAGCACCGTGGAGGCCTTCACCAAGGCCAAGCAGGAGCACGGCCCGATCGACGTGCTGGTCAACAACGCCGGCATCACGCGCGACCGCATGTTCCTGAAGATGTCCCCGGACGACTGGAAGGCCGTCATCGACACCAACCTCAACAGCATGTTCAACGTCACCAAGCAGGTGGTGCCGGACATGGTGGAGCGCGGTTTCGGCCGGATCATCCAGATCAGTTCCGTCAACGGCGAGAAGGGCCAGGCCGGCCAGACCAACTATTCGGCCGCCAAGGCCGGCATGCACGGCTTCACGATGGCCCTGGCGCAGGAAGTGGCCTCCAAGGGCGTGACGGTGAACACCGTCAGCCCGGGCTATATCGGCACCGACATGGTCCGCGCCATCAAGCCCGAGATCCTGGAGAAGATCGTCGCGACGATCCCCGTGAAGCGCCTGGGCCGTCCGGAAGAGATCGGCGCCATCGTCGCCTGGCTGGCCGGCGAGGATTCCGGTTTCACCACCGGCGCCGACTTCAGCTGCAACGGCGGCCTGCACATGGGCTGAGGCCCGAGCGGGCGGTCAGCGCTGCGGCATGTCCTGGTCCGTGTAGCCCAGGCTCACCGTGGCGTCGGCCGGGATCGCCGGCATGCCGGCGTTCCAGCCCAGCCACTGGTCCCTCATCCGGGCCAACCGATCCGGTTCACGCCGGGCCAGGTTGGCCCGTTCTCTTGAGTCGGTCGACAGATCGAACAGGTACTCGTGGCCATCCACCATCAGGTACTTCCAGTCACCTGAGCGCAAGGCGCGCTGGCCCCGGTGCTTCATGCGCCAATGCAGGTCGCGGTCGAAGCGGCTGTCGGGATCCCGCAGCACGCTGGCCAGCGAAACGCCGTCCGGCAGATGCCCGGCGTGCGCCTTGCCGCCCCCCAGGTCGAGCATTGTCGCGGACCAGTCCATGGTCATGCAGTGCTGCTCGCTCACGCGTCCGGGCGGTATGGCGGCTGGCCAGCGTGCGATCCAGGGCACGCGGATGCCGCCTTCGGTGAGGTCCATCTTGCCGCCCACCAGGGGCCAGTTGTCCGAGAAGCGCTCACCGCCGTTGTCGCTGGTGAACACCACCAGTGTGTCCTGGGCCAGGCCCTGGCGGTCCAGCGCGTCCAGCAGCTGCCCGATGCCTTCGTCCATGTGATGGATCATGCGGCGGTAGGTGTCGACGCTGCCGCCGTCCAGATGCATCAGCTTGCCTGTCAGGCCCTCGGCCAGGTGGGCGTCGTCGCGCGTTTCCCAGGGCCAGTGAGGGGCCGTGTAGTGCAGGCTGAGAAAGAACGGATGCCCGTTGCGGGCAGCCTCGGCGTGGCGGTCGATGTGCTCGACAGCCTTGCGCGACAGCAGGTCGGTGAGGTAGCCGATCTCGCGGTGCGATTCCTCTCCGTCGAAGAGGTCGTGGTCGCCGGTGGAACTGCGGTGGGTGAAGTAGTCCACCCCACCCGCCATGATGCCGAAGAACTCGTCGTAGCCTGAGCGCAGCGGCCCGAACGAAGGTGGGTAGCCCAGGTGCCACTTGCCGATGAGCGCGGTGGCGTAGCCGGCCTCCCGCAGCAGGGACGGCAGGGTGGGGATGTCGGGTGGCAGGCCGAGCGTAGGGCTGCCCTTGCTCCGGCTGTTGATCGGTTCCTCGAGTGCGCCGCGAAGGCGGTACTGGTAGCGCATCGTCATCAGCGCAAAGCGCGTGGGCGAACACACCGGCGAGTTCGAGTAGCCCTGCGTGAACTTCACTCCGCCAGCGGCCAGCCGGTCGAGGTGGGGCGAGACCGGCCCGAAGGGCGTGGGCCGCGCGCCGTAGCAGCCGAGGTCGGCGAAGCCGAGATCGTCGGCGACGATGAAGACGATGTTGGGGCGTGTCATTCGAACTGCAGCCCGGATTGCCGGATGACCGGCGCCCACTGGGCCTTGAACGACTCGAGCATCCGGCGGGTCTGGTCGCGGCTGGCCGAGACCGGCTCGGCCTTGGCCGCCGTGAACTGCTGCCGCACGGACGCCTGGGTCATGAGGTCCGCGATCTCGCGCGCCAGGCGGTCTGTGAAGGCGGCGGGCATGCCTGCCTTCGCGTAGAGCACGTTCCAGCCGGTTGCGGTGATGTCAAGGCCGGCTTCCTTGAAGGTCGGGATGTTGGCGACGCTGCGCTTGGCGCCTGATGTGGCGAGGATGCGCAGCTTGCCGCCTTCGTGCAGCTGCTGCAGGCCCTCCAGCGAGTCGATGGCCACGGGCAGGTGGCCGCCCAGGAGATCGGTGGCCAGCGGCGCCGAGCCGCGATAGCCCACCACCTGGACGGGCGCCTTGGCAGCCTGCCCGACCATCATCGCGAAGAAGTGCGGCAGGCTGCCGGTGGCCGGCACGCCCACGTTGGCCTTCTCCGGGTTGGCCTTGACCCAGGCCAGCAGGTGGTTGAGTTCGCGCACCGGCACGGCGCTGGCCACGGCCGCCGCGAATTCGTAGGTGGAGACCTGACTCACGGGCTGGAAGTCGCGCTCGGGGTCGTAGCCGTTGTTCTTGTAGACCAGCGGCGCCACGACCATCAGGGCCGGGTTCACCATCACGAGCACGTTGGTGTCGCCCGTGCCCGCGAGCTGGCGCAGCGCCAGACGGCCGCCCGCGCCGGTGATGTTCTCCACCACCACCGGTGTGCCCAGGCGCGGCTGCAGGGCTTCTGCAAGGATGCGCGCTGCGCGGTCCGACGAGCCGCCGGGCGGGTAGGGCACCACGATCCGCAGCGGCGCGCCCGCGGTGGTCTGCGCATTGGCCGAGGCCGTGCCTGCTGCCCACCCTGCGACGGCCAGCGTGGCGGCGGCCAGTACATTCAGCATCGTCCTTCGGCTCTTCATCGTCAGTGTCTCCCGTGGGCTCGAGGCCCGATTCCCCACGCTATCGCACCCCTAGCGGGTTGTTGAAAACAATCATGCCTGTGCCCCGTGAAAACCCCGACCCTCTGCTGGCCCCCAGGCGCCTGGATGAGATGCTGCTGTACCGCCTGAGCGTCATCACCCGCGGCAGCAGCCTGCCGATGGTTCGCATCTTCGAGGGGGGTCTGGGTATCACCCGGCGGCACTGGCATGTGCTGGCACTGGTGGTCGAGCACGGTGGGCTGAGCCCTTCCCAGGTGTCCGACCTGTGCTGGCTGGACCGGCCGCAGGCCTCCCGGGCCCTGAGCGGGTTGATCGAGCAGAAACTGGTGCAGCGTTTCGCGGGCCCGGCCCGGACCTGCCGGATGCAGGCCACCGCCGCGGGCATCCAGATGTACGAGCGCGCTCTGGCACAGGTGACGCACTTCAACGCCGAGCTCATCGGCGTTCTGAGTGCCGAAGAGCGCCTGCAACTCGACAGCCTGCTGGCGCGCCTTCAGGGCCGGGTGCAGACGCTGGCCGACGACGTGGCGCGGGCCGCGCCCCCGGCACGCCGCAGCCTGGGAGGCCGGCCCGGAACCCGCAAGCCGCTCACTCCGCCCCGGCGATGAAGTACTTGATGATGCCCTTGGCGACGAAACCCACCAGGCCGAAGCCGAGCGCCAGGAACAGGACGAAGGTGCCGAAGCGCCCCGCCTTCGACTCCCGCGCCAGCTGGAAGATGATGAACACCATGTAGAGCATGAACGCACCGACCCCGAAGGTCAGGCCGAACCATGCAATCTGTTCTTCGGAGAAGCCGAACACGGTTCAGGCGTCCGGCATGTCGACGAGATCGCGGTACGCATGCCAGCTGGCGTGCGCCAGCCACGGCAGGATCACGATCAATCCGGTCAGGGCCGTCGCCATGCCCAGCACCGTCATCGCCATGATGATGCCGGCCCAGACGGCCATCGGGCCCGGCGCCTCCATCACGACGCGCCAGCTCGTGTAGACCGCGACAGGGAGGCTCACGTCGCGGTCCAGCAGCATCGGGATCGCGACCACGCTCGACGCGAACACCGGCGCTGCCAGCACGCCCCCCAGGATCAGCCAGATCTCGAACAGCCAGCCGTCGCCCAGCAGCACCACGCGAAGGAAATCGGCGGGGCCGCGTACCGGTTCCGGCGCGAAGCCGGTGATGAGCGCGGCCGAAGTCAGAACCCAGCCGGTGCCTGCCAACGACAGCAGAAGCCCGAACGCGACCAGCCGCCGGTTTCGAGGGTGCCAGGTGCGCAGGGCGGTGCCGAGGCCCGCAGGTTCGCCGCGTTCCATGGCCCGGCTGACGGCGTAGAGCCCGGTGGCCAGCAGCGGCGCCATGATCAGGAAGCCCGTGAAGGCGCCAGCGACCAGCCAGAAGCGCTGCCCGGCGAACATGAACAGCGCGCCGCCGAACAGCGCGGCCAGCAGCCCGTGCAGCACGCCGGGCGCGGGGTTGCGGGTGAGATCGAGCGCGCCGCGTTCCAGCCAGCGCAGCGGCTGGCCGAGCGCGACGGGTCGCGTCCTGAATCGGCGGGAGGCTTCGACGGCCGGGGATCTTTGCATGCGCCGATCCTGCCACGCCGGGCCTTGACCCGGCTTGACCGGTGTCAATCGGGCCGGGCGAGTTCCTGGATCGCGGTCACGGCTTCGTCCAGCGCCGCAACGCCGCCGTCGATCAGCGGCAGCCGCGGCGCAGCCGCCAGGGTCTGGAAGTTGCGACGCATGGAGCGGTCGTAGAGCGGGTCGTAGTGGTCGGCCATCAGCCGCGCGAAGAGCTCGGCCCACTGCCCGCTCCGAGCCAGCGCCTGCCATTGGCTCACGCGCTCGCGCCCCTGCAGTTCCACCAACGCGTCCAGAAGCCTGCAGAAGGCTTCCGGGTCTTCGAAGAAGAACGCGTAGTCCTCCAGCAGCAACGCCACGCGGGCGCTGTCCGGCATGTCCACCTGCACGACGCGGCCCTGTTCACGCATGTGCAGCAGCAGCGCTTCGGGCACGCGCAACGCGCCGATGCGCGCGCTCTCGCTCTCGACGAACACCGTGCGCGCCGGGTCGAAGCGCTGCAGCGCCTCCCAGACCAGGGTGTCGAAGCGCTTCTGCGCAGGCTGCGGCCGGCCCGGCAGCGCGCCGAGGATCGACCCCCGGTGGCAGGCCAGTTCCTCGAGGTCCAGCACCTGTTCGCCGTGCGCGGCCAGGCGCTGCAGCAGCCGGGTCTTGCCGCTGCCGGTGCGACCTGCCATCACGGTGAAGCGGTAGCGCTGCGGCAGGGTCTGCAACTGCTCCCGCACGATGGCCCGGAAGGCCTTGTAGCCGCCTTGCAGCTGCGAGGTCCGGAAGCCGATCTGGGACAGGAACCACGCCAGGCTGCCAGAGCGCTGACCGCCGCGCCAGCAGTAGACGAGAGGCTGCCATTCGCGCGGCTTGTCGGCCATCCACGCGTCGAGGTGGCCCGCGATGCGGCGCCCCGCCATCGCCGCGCCGATCTTGCGCGCCTCGAGTGCCGATACCTGCTTGTACAGCGTGCCGACGATGCGCCGCTCGTCGTCGTCCAGGACGGGCCAGTTCAGCGCTGCCGGCAGGCAGTCCTCGGCAAATTCGGACGGAGACCTGGCATCGATGACGGCGTCGAACTTCGACGGGTCGGCGAGGTACTCCTGTGGCGTGACCTGGCGCAGGCTCATGCGGACGCACCGATGGCGTCGAGCAGTTCGCTCTCGATGCGCAACTGGGCCTTCGAGTGCTGCAGTGCGGGGCCGTCGATCAGGAAGGTGTCCTCCACGCGTTCGCCGAGGGTGCTGATCTTGGCGAGCTGCAGATTGATGTGGTTGCGCGCCAGAACGCGGGCGATGGCGTAGAGCAGGCCGGAGCGGTCGCTCGCGCTGACGGTGAGCAGCCAGCGCTGCATACGCTCGTCGGGGCTCAGCGCCACGCGCGGCGTGACCGGGAACGAACGCACCCGCCTGGAGACACGGCCACGGCCGGGCTCGGGCAGCGGGCCCTGCGACACCAGCGCCGCGGCGAGCTGGTTCTCCACCAGCGCGATCAGGTCGCGGTAGGCCGCGGGGTTGCCTTCGTCGACGTGCGTGCTGACCACCTGGAAGGTGTCGAGCGCATAGCCCGCGGCCGTCGTGTGCACGCGGGCGTCGAGGATGCTGAAGCCCGCGCCTTCGAAATAGCCGCAGAGCCGGGCGAAGAGGTCGTTGCCGTCGGGTGCGTACACCAGGACCTGCAGGCCTTCGCCGACTGGAGACGGCCTCGCGCGCACGATCGGCTCCGAGGCCTCGATGTGGCGCCACAGCACCCGGGCGTGCCAGGCGATGTCGTTGGCGTCATGGCGCGCGAAGTAGCGCGTGTCCAGAGTCTTCCACAGCGGCGCCTCGGTGCCGGGCAGCGCTGACTGCAGGGCCAGGCGCTGGCGTGCCTCCTGCTTGCGGGCCTCGATGTCGGCCTGCAGGTTCGGCTTGGCGCCGCCGAGCGCGCGCAGCGTGGTGCGGTAGAGATCCTCGAGCAGCTTGCCCTTCCAGGCGTTCCAGACCTTCGGGCTGGTGCCGCGGATGTCCGCCACGGTGAGCAGGTACAGCGCTGTCAGCCGCCGCTGCGTGCCCACCAGGCCCGCGAATCGCGCGATGACCTCGGGGTCGGACAGGTCTTCCTTTTGCGCGACGCGGCTCATCACCAGATGGTTCTGCACCAGGAACTCGCACAGCGCCGTGTCCTCGGCGTCGATGCCGTGCTCCCGGCAGAAGCGCCGCGCGTCGCGCGCGCCGAGGTCGGAGTGGTCGCCCCCCCGGCCCTTGGCGACGTCGTGGTACAGCGCCGCCACGTAGAGCAGCCAGGGCTTGTCCCAGTCGGCGGCCAGCTGCGAGCAGAAGGGGTACTCGTGGGCGTGCTCGGGGATGAAGAAGCGCCGCACGTTGCGCAGCACCATCAGGATGTGCTGGTCCACCGTGTAGACGTGGAACAGGTCGTGCTGCATGCGGCCGACGATGCGCCGGAATACCCACAGGTAGCGGCCCAGCACCGAGGTCTGGTTCATGAGCCGCAAGGCGTGCGTGGTGCCCTGCGGCTGGCGCAGGATGTCCATGAACAGCTCGCGGTTCAGTGGGTCGTGGCGGAACCTGCTGTCCATCAGCTCGCGTGCGTTGTACAGCGCACGCAGCGTCCTGGCGGACAGGCCCTCGATGCCCGGCGTCTGCTGGAAGACCAGGAAGGTTTCCAGGATGGCGTGCGGGTTCTTCTCGTAGAGGTCGTCGTGGGCGACTTCGAGCATGCCGCCGCGATCGAGGAACCGTGCGTTGATCTGGCGCATCGGCGCCTGCTCGGAGCCCAGCACACGCTCCTCGATGTTGAGCATCAGGATCTGGTTGAGCTGCGTCACGGCCTTGGCCGCCCAGTAGTAGCGGTGCATCAGGGCTTCGGAGTTGCGCTGCCCTCGCTGCGGCTTGAGGCCGAAACTCTCCGCCACGGCGGTCTGCAGGTCGAAGACCAGACGGTCCTCGCGGCGACCGGCCACCACGTGCAGCCTTGCGCGGATCAGGCGCAGCAGGCCCTCGTTGCGCTGCAGCTGCTTGACCTCGAAGGGCGTGATCAGTCCCTTGGTGGCGAGTTCGCTCCAGGTGCGGCCCAGGCCCGCGGCACGCGCGACCCAGATCACCACCTGCAGGTCGCGCAGGCCGCCCGGGCTTTCCTTGCAGTTGGGCTCCAGCGCGTAGGGCGTGCCTTCGTACTTGACGTGCCGCTGGCGCATCTCGAGCGTCTTGGCGCGCAGGAAGGCCTTCGGGTCCATCGCGGCCTCGCCCGCGCTGCGGAAGGTGGCAAAGGTGCGCTTGGCGCCGCAGACCAGGCGGGATTCGAGCAGCGCCGTCTGCACGGTGACGTCGCGTGCCGCTTCGGCGAGGCATTCGGCCACGTTGCGCACCGAGGAGCCGATCTCGAGCCCGATGTCCCAGCAGGCGGTGATGAACTCCTCTACTGCGCTTCGGGCGGTGCTGTCCATCTCCTGGTCGTCGGGCAGCAGCACCAGGACGTCCACATCGGAGTAGGGGAACAGTTCGCCGCGGCCGTAGCCACCGACCGCGACCAGCGCCGCGCCCCGGGGAAGCCCGGCCTGCTCCCACAGTTCGGTCAGCGCGCCGTCGACATGCCGTGCCAGCGCCTTCACCAGCGTGCCGGCGGCCGTGGCCGTGGCGCGCGAGTCGCGGAAGTGCCCGATCAGCGCGGCCTTGCCTTCGCGCACGCGCGCTTTCAGCGCCGAGACCTGGCCCGCCGTCGAGCTGGGCATGGCGCGGCTCAGGAGGTGGCCAGTGCCGCCGCGGGCTGCACGAATGCCGGCAGCGGCGGGTAGCCGGCGGACATCGTCAGCACCTCGTAGCCGGTTTCCGTGACCAGCACCGTGTGCTCCCACTGGGCCGACAGGGAGCGGTCCTTGGTGACGATGGTCCAGCCGTCGCCCATCTCGCGGATGTCGCGGCGGCCCGCGTTCACCATCGGCTCGATCGTGAAGATCATGCCGGGCACGAGTTCCTCGAGCGTGCCGGGGCGCCCGTAGTGCAGCACCTGCGGTTCCTCATGGAACTTGCGGCCGATGCCATGGCCGCAGAATTCGCGCACCACCGAGTAGCCAGCGCTCTCGGCGAACATCTGGATGGCATGCCCGATGTCGCCCAGGCGCACCCCCGGCTTCACCTTGACGATCCCCTTCCACATGGCCTCGTAGGTGATGTGGCACAGGCGCTTGGCCTGGATCGAGCCCTCGCCCACGACGAACATGCGGCTGGTGTCGCCGTGCCAGCCGTCCTTGATGACGGTGACGTCGATGTTGACGATGTCGCCGTTCTTCAGCGGCCGGTCGTTCGGGATGCCGTGGCAGACCTGATGATTGACCGACGCGCACAACGATGCCGGGTAGGCCGTGTAGCCGGGCGGCTGGTACCCGAGCGTGGCCGGAATGCCGCCCTGCACGTTGACCATGTGGTCGTGCGCGAGCTTGTCGAGGTGCAGCGTGGTGACGCCCGGCACGATGTGCGGGGTCAGCATGTCCAGCACTTCCGAGGCCAATCGGCCGGCCAGGCGCATACCGTCAATATCGGCGGCGGATTTGAGCGAGATCGTCATGGGCCGGGATTATCCCACCGGGCCTCCTAAAATGCAGGGTTCCCACCGATCTCGACCGCCCGATGCCCGCCCAACTGCCCCCTCCGCTGTTCTTCGAAGGCGGCAACGCCCTGTCGGACTTCCGCGCCGCTGCGCTGCTGCCGCAGTTGCAGGCCGTGAACCCGCGCGTCACGGGCGTGGCTGCGCGCTTCGTGCACGTCGTCTCGCCCGAAGCCGGCGCGGTCGACGCCGACCGCCTGGGCGCGCTGCTCACCTATGGCGACCCCTACCAGGGGCCGGTGGACGATGGCGAACTGATCGTCGTGATGCCGCGGCTGGGGACGGTCTCCCCGTGGGCCAGCAAGGCGACCGACATCGCCCGCAACTGCGGCCTGCTGCTGCACCGGGTCGAGCGAGTCACTGAATTCCGGCTGAGCCTGAAGACCGGCCTGCTGGGCGGCGCCAAGCCGCTGACGGCCGACGAGCGCCAGGCCGCGGCGCTGCTGCTGCATGACCGCATGACCGAGAGCGTGGCTTTCGAGCGGGCCGCCGCCGCGCACCTGTTCGACCCCCAGCCCGCACCGCCCCTGGTGCACGTGGACGTGCTCGGCCGCGGGCGGGAGGCGCTGGACGAAGCCAATGCCGAGTTCGGCCTCGCGCTGTCCGCCGACGAGATCGATTACCTGGTGGCCGCCTTCCGCAAGCTGGGCCGCAACCCGAGCGATGTCGAGCTGATGATGTTCGCGCAGGCCAACAGCGAGCACTGCCGCCACAAGATCTTCAACGCTGAATTCGTCATCGACGGCGCGCTGGAGCCGCATTCGATGTTCGGCATGATCCGCCACACCGAGAAGACTTCGCCGCAGCACACGGTCGTCGCCTACAGCGACAACGCCGCCGTGATGGGCGGCGGCCCCGTGCAGCGCTGGGGCCCCACCGGTTTCACGAACGCACCGCTGTACGGCCCGCACGCCGGCACCGCGCACGTGCTGATGAAGGTGGAGACCCACAACCACCCCACCGCGATCAGCCCCTTTCCCGGGGCCGCGACCGGCGCCGGCGGCGAGATCCGCGACGAAGGCGCCACCGGCCGTGGCGCGCGGCCGAAGGCCGGACTCACGGGCTTCAGCGTCAGCAACCTGCACCTGCCGGGCACGAACGAGCCCTGGGAACGCAGCCCGGTCGGCAAGCCCGCGCACATCGCCAGCCCGCTGCAGATCATGACCGAGGGCCCGCTGGGCGGCGCCGCCTTCAACAACGAGTTCGGCCGCCCGGCGCTGGGCGGCTACTTCCGTGTGTTCGAGATGGACGTCGCCGGCGTGCGCCGCGGCTATCACAAGCCCATCATGATCGCCGGCGGACTGGGCGCCATCGACGACGGTCAGACGCACAAGAAGATCTTTGCAGCCGGCACCCTGCTGGTGCAGCTGGGCGGGCCGGGCATGCGCATCGGCATGGGCGGCGGAGCGGCCAGTTCCATGGCTGCCGGCAGCAACACCGCCGCGCTCGACTTCGACAGCGTGCAGCGCGGCAACCCCGAGATCCAGCGCCGCGCCCAGGAGGTCATCAACCACTGCTGGGCCCTGGGTGAGACGAACCCCATCCTCGCCATCCACGACGTGGGCGCCGGCGGCATCAGCAACGCATTCCCCGAGCTCGTGGACGGCGCCGGCCGTGGCGCCACGTTCGACCTGCGCCGGGTGCCGCTGGAAGAAACCGGCCTGGCCCCGAAGGAGGCCTGGTGCAACGAGAGCCAGGAGCGCTACACGCTGGCGCTCGACCCCGCGCTGATGCCGCTCTTCGAACAGATGTGCGAACGCGAGCGCTGCCCCTACGCGGTGGTGGGCGTGGCCACCGATGCCGCCGATCTGGTGCTGGAGGACGGCCCCGGCGGCGAGCGTGTCATCGACATGCCCATGGACGTGCTGCTGGGCAAGCCGCCCAAGATGCGGCGCGACGTGCAGCGCGTGGCGCGCACCGAGCCGCCGCTCGACCTGACCAGCGTGGCGCTGGACGAAGTGGCCTTCAGCGTGCTGCGCCACCCCACGGTGGCGAGCAAGCGTTTCCTGATCACGATCGGCGACCGCACCGTCGGCGGCCTGAATCACCGCGACCCCATGGTCGGCCCCTGGCAGGTGCCGGTGGCCGACGTGGCCGTGACGCTGGCCGACCACGACGGATTCCGCGGCGAAGCCATGTGCATGGGCGAGCGCACGCCGCTGGCCGCACTGGACGCGCCGGCATCCGGCCGCATGGCGGTGGGCGAGGCCCTGACCAACCTTCTGGCCGCGCCCGTGGACCTGTCCCGCGTGAAGCTCAGCGCCAACTGGATGGCCGCCTGCGGCGAGCCCGGCGAGGACGCCGCGCTGTTCGACACCGTCCGGGCCGTCGGGCTGGAGCTGTGCCCGCAGCTTGGCATCGGCATCCCGGTGGGCAAGGATTCGCTGTCGATGCGCACGCAGTGGGAAGGCCGCAAGGTCACCGCGCCCGTGTCTCTCGTCGTCACCGCCTTCGCGACGCTGGACGACGTGCGCGGCACGCTGACGCCTCAGCTCCAGCCCGGCGACACCACGCTGGTGCTCGTGGACCTGGGCCGGGGCCGCATGCGCATGGGCGGCTCGATGCTGGCGCAGGTGCTGGGCCGTTTCGGCAACGAGGTGCCCGATCTCGACGAGCCGGCGCAGCTGAAGAGCCTGGTCGACGCCGTGAACGCGCTGCGGGCTCAGGGCCGCATCCTGGCGTACCACGACCGCAGTGACGGCGGCCTCTGGGCGGCCGCCTGCGAGATGGCCTTCGCCGGCCGCCTGGGCATCAGCCTGAACGTCGACATCCTCGTGACCGAGGGCGACGGCATCGCCGACAGCCGCGCGGAGTACGGCGACTCCAAGAACTGGGCCGGGCAGGTGAGCGAGCGCCGCAGCGAGCTCACGCTCAAGGCGCTGTTCAACGAGGAACTGGGCGTGCTGCTGCAGGTGCCCACCGCCGAGCGCAACGAGGTGATGGCGGTGCTGCGGTCGCACGGGCTGTCGCGCCACTCGCACTTCGTCGGCAAGACCAACGAGCGCGGCCTGGTCGAGGTCTGGCGCGATGCCAAGCCGGTGTTCAGCGCGCCGCTGGCGGACCTGCTCGCCGCCTGGGACGACGTGAGCTGGCGCATCGCGCGCGGCCGGGACAACCCGGCCAGCGCCGACAGCGAGCACACCGCTGCATCCGACGCCACCGAACCCGGCCTGCACCTGCACCTGGGCTTCGACCCGGCCGAGGACGTGGCCGCGCCGATGATCGCCACAGGCGCCCGCCCGAAGCTGGCCATCCTGCGCGAGCAGGGCGTCAACTCGCACGTCGAGACGAGCCGCGCGTTCGCGCTGGCCGGCTTCGACACCTTCGACGTCCACATGAGCGACCTGCAGACCGGCCGCACGCGACTGGACATGTACCAGGGCTTCATCGCCTGCGGCGGCTTCAGCTACGGCGACACGCTGGGTGCGGGCGAGGGCTGGGCGCGCTCCATCCTCTTCAACCCCCGCCTGGCGGATGCCTTCGCGGCCTTCTTCGCGCGCCCGGACACATTTGCGCTCGGTATCTGCAACGGCTGCCAGATGCTGGCGGCGCTGGCGCCGATGATTCCCGGCGCCGACACCTGGCCACGCTTCACACGCAACCGCAGCGAGCAGTTCGAGGCGCGCCTGGCGATGGTGGAAGTGCTGGACAGCCCCAGCCTCTTCATGGCCGGCATGGCGGGCAGCCGCATGCCCATCGCGGTGGCCCACGGCGAGGGTTATGCCGATTTCTCGCAGCGCGGCGACGCGGCCCGCGTTCAGCGCGCCATGCGCTGGGTCGATGGGCGCGGCCAGCCGACGCAGGCCTATCCGGCCAATCCGAACGGCAGCCCCGCAGGCCTGACCGCCGTGACCACGCCCGACGGGCGCTTCACGGCCATGATGCCGCACCCCGAGCGGGTCTTCCGCAACGTGCTGATGAGCTGGACGCCGGGCGACCCCTCGGCGTTGAGCCCGTGGATGCGCCTGTTCCGCAACGCCCGGAAGTGGGTGGGCTGACATGAAGCCACCAGGTCCGCCTCGTTCGCTTTCCCACGGTGGAGCGCTCGGCACCTTCGGAACGGCCGGGCGTCGCTGAGATGCCGACACCTTCGCAGGTCGAGGCCTTGACGGCGCTGCTGGACACGCACACGCCGGTCGTCGTGTTGCAGACGCACGAGGAGAAGCGCGTGCTGGCGCTGGCCGAGGCCGTGGCGCGGCGCACACAGCGCGCGCTCTGGGTCTGGTCGGCCAGCCGCGGCCTGCGGGCGCTGCACGGCGTGAAACTGCGCCTGGTGGATCACGGCGCCGACGGCCATCCCGGTGCGGGCGACACGAAGGAACTGCCGGCCGCGCTCGCGGCGGTCGAGCGGCTCGAAGGCCCGGCGCTGGTGCTGCTGCTGGACATCCACCCCTACCTGAACCACCCGGTGACGGTGCGTGCGCTGAAGGACCAGGCCCTGAAGTGCGAGACCGGCGGCGTGCAGCTGGCCTTCGTCGGCCACGCCGTCACGGTACCCGACGAACTCGTGCCCTGGTGCAGCCGTTTCGACCTCGAGCCCATGACCCCCGAGCGTGTGCGGGCGGTGCTCAAGGAAGAGATCACGCGGCAGCGAGGCCGCGCCGGGCAGGACGTGGCCGGCTGCCAGCGCACGCTGGAGTCGTTGCAGCGCCACCTGGCCGGCCTGCCCGAAGCCGCCGTGCGTCACCTGGCGCGCCTGGCGCTCGGGGATGGCCAGATCACCACCGCCGACCTGGCCCGCGTGCTCGAGGCCAAGCAGGCCC
Source organism: uncultured beta proteobacterium (assembly GCA_903938815.1). GTDB lineage: Bacteria > Pseudomonadota > Gammaproteobacteria > Burkholderiales > Burkholderiaceae_C > Rubrivivax. Next base: position 107,317 of record CAJAES010000030.1, on the reverse strand, counting down.
AGATGGGGGCCGCCGAGTTGCTCGTCTTCGAGCAGAACCTGCCCGACATGGCTTCGGTGGCCGGCATGAAGGCGCTCAAGCGCTGGCTGCTGCTGCGTCGCGAGCCCTTTCTGGACCCCGTCGCCGCCGGCGGCCTGCCGCCGCCCAAGGGCATGCTGTTGCTGGGCGTGCAGGGCGCGGGCAAGAGCCTCGCGGCCAAGGCCACGGCCGCGGCCTGGCAGCTGCCGCTGTTCCGCATGGATTTCGGCGCGCTGCTGGACAAGTGGCAGGGCGAGAGCGAACGCAAGCTGCGCGAGGCGCTGCGCATGGCCGAGGCCATGCAGCCCTGCGTGCTGTGGATGGACGAGATCGAGAAGGGCCTGTCTGGCGGTGGCGCGGGGGAGGGCGACGGCACCGGCGCCACCCGGCGCATGCTCGGCACGCTGCTCACGTGGATGGCCGAACGGCGCGGCCGCGTGTTCCTCGTGGCGACCGCCAACGACATTGAGTCCCTGCCGCCCGAACTGGTGCGCAAGGGCCGCTTCGACGAGATCTTCTTCGTCGACCTGCCCGATGAGGCCACGCGGGCCGAGCTCATGCGGATCCACCTCGGGCGCCTGAAGATCGGTTTCGACGACACGGCGCTGGCCTCCCTGGTGGTGGCGAGCGTCGGCTTCTCGGGCGCCGAGGTTGAGGCCGCTGCCGTGGCGGCCCGCTACGAGGCGCACGCGCTCGCCAAGGCGGCCGATGCGGGCCTGGTGCTGGCGGAACTGGCGCGGACGAAGCCGCTGTCGGTCACGCGGGCCGAGGCCATCGATGCGCTGCGGGCCTGGGCTGCGGACCGGGCGGTGCCGGCCGGCTGAGCCGCGCCTGTTTGACCAGCCGCAAGCCTTCGGCGCGCGGTGATGCCAGACTGAACAAATGGTCTGGTTCCCCGATCGTCGCCGCTGGCTGGTGGCGTGCGCAACCGCACCTTGGTGCGTGCCGGCGCCTGCGGCGGAATACGCCTACGAGGCTGATGCCTTCGCCGCCGCGTTGAAGGGCGGCGGCCCGGTCGCGATCGCGTTCGAGACCGACTGGTGCGCCGTCTGTTCGGCGCAGAAGCCAGTCATCCTGCAGTTGCTCGACGAGCCCCGCTTCGCGGCCATGAAGCTGTTCATGGCCGACTTCGATCACGATCTCGCCATCCGTCGCCGGCTGCGTGTGACGGTGCAGAGCACGCTCGTCGTCTTCCGCGGTCGCCGCGAAGTGGCGCGCGCGGCCGGGCTCACGCGCCGGGCCGATCTGGCGGCGCTGCTGGCCCGGGCGCTCTGAGGGCAGGCATGTCGTTCAACGCCTGGCCCTCGCTGCTGGCCTTCGTGGCTGGCGCCCTGGCGACCCTCTCACCCTGCGTTCTGCCTTTGCTGCCGGTGGTCGTGGCTGCGGCATTGGCACGCCACCGGTGGGGTCCGTTGGCTCTGGCGGTGGGGCTGGCACTCTCTTTCACCGCGGCGGCGCTGCTGGTGGCGGGTTCGGGCATGGCACTGGCGCCCGAGCACCTTCGCGCTCTGGGCGGTGCGGGTCTGGTGCTGTCAGGCTCGGTGTTGACGTCGGCGCGGCTGCAGGCGGCGTTCGAGCGGCGTCTGGCGGTCGTGGAGGCGGCCGGGGGGCGTTGGTCCGACCGGCTGCGCGGTCACGGCCTGAAGCGGCAGTTCATGCTGGGCGCCCTGCTGGGCCTGATCTGGACGCCCTGTGCCGGCCCGACCCTGGGTGCCACGCTGGTGGCGCTGACGGCAGACGAACCCGACTGGTTCACGCTGGCGTTCACGATGATGGCCTACGGCCTGGGCGGTGGCGCACCCTTGCTGGTGCTGGGCACGGTCACGGCCAGGCTCACGCCGGACGCAAGTGCGCATCTGCAGCGCTGGGGCCACCGGGGCCGCCACCTGCTGGGCGCTGCGCTCGTTCTGCTGGGCGTGCTGGTGGTGCTGGGCCTGGACAAGCGGCTCGAGGCGACCCTGCTCGCCCGCATGCCCGCCTGGATGACATCGCTGGGCCTGATGTTCTGAATCAGGCGTCGCGGGCCAGCCTCAGCCCGGTGAACTGCCACTGCGCGGTCGGCGGGAAGAAGTTGCGGTAGCTGGCCCGCGTGTGGCCGGCCGGCGTGGCGAGGGATCCGCCGCGCAGCACGTACTGGCCCGACATGAACTTGCCGTTGTACTCGCCCAGCGCTCCCTCGACCGGGTGGTAGCGAGGGTAGGGCGCGTAGTCCGACCGCGTCCATTGCCAGGCCACGTCGTCCTGCTGGTGCAGGGCGCCGTTGCGCGCTGCATGTTCCCATTCGAACTCGCTGGGCAGCCTGGCGCCGGCCCAGCGGGCGAATGCGTCTGCCTCGTAGTAGCTGAGGTGAAGTACCGGGCTGGCCGGGTCCGGCGTCTGGTTGCCGAACAGCGTGAACGTGTGCCACGGCGCGTCGGCAGCTTCCCTGTGCCAGTACAGCGGTGCCTCGCGCTGCGCCGACTGCACCCAGTCCCAGCCCGCCGACAGCCACAGCGACGTGCGCTGGTACCCGCCATCGGCGATGAAGGACTGCCAATCGCCCTGGGTGACCAGTCGGTCCTGGATCTCGAAGGCCTCCAGGTGGACACGGTGTCGCGGCCCTTCGTTGTCGAAGCTGAAGCTGCCTTCGCTGCCGGGCATGTCGGCCGCCAAATTGCCCGCTGATTGGCCCGCCGATTGGCCCGCCGACTGGCCCGCCATGTTGCCCTCCATATGGCCCGCCATATGGCCTGCCATCTTGCCCGCCATCGTCCATCCTGCGTCGAAGCCGACCCAGCCTGCGGGCGTGGCGGGCGCGGCAGCGGGCGGGGCGCCCCTGGCGTACGCGGGGGCCAGGGGGTTCTGCCACAGCAGATGCTTGATGTCGGTGACCAGGAGTTCCTGGTGTTGCTGCTCGTGGTTCATGCCGATCGTCAGCAATGCGGCGAGCCGGGGATCCGACAGGCGGTCACCGAGCCCGGCGACACGATCGTCCACGGCGCGGCGCCAGGCCAGCACGGTGGCGAGATCGGGCCGCGTGACCAGGCCTCGCCGTGGCCGCGGGTGCTGCGGGCCCACGGTCTGGTAGTAGCTGTTGAACAGGGTGCGGAAGGCCGGGTCATAGGGCGCGGCCTGAGGCTCGGCCGCGCCGAGCACGAAGGTCTCGATGAACCAGGTGGTGTGCGCCAGATGCCACTTCGCTGGGCTGGTGTCGGGCATGGACTGCACCTGGCAGTCTTCCGGGGAGAGCGGGGCGATGCGCAGAAGCGTCTCTGCGCGCACCGCGCGGTACGTGTCGATCAGGTCTTGCATCCGCTCACCTTAACCGCCCGGCCCCGGCCTCACAATGACCGCATGAGCAAGACCCTGACCGTGCGCCGACTGCAGGTCGACCTGGAAACGCCCTGGCCGCGCCACTGGACGGGCGATGCGTTCGGCAGCGCCTGGTTCAACGCCCTGTCGTTCAGCTTTCCGGCGGGCGAGCAGTTGTTCATCGATGCCGTGAAGCAGGGGCTGGCCCGGCTGGACGATGCCGGGCGCGAACGGTTTGCCGACGAGGTGCAGGGATTCATCGGGCAGGAGGCCACGCACCGCCGCGTGCACCAGCGCTTCAACCTGCAGCTCGAGCGCCAGGGCTACGTGAATCACTGGGAAGGGCGGATCCGCCGGCGCATCCTCACGCAGCTGGCCCGGCGCGATGCGCGCGCGTGGCTGGGCGTGACGGCGGCCACCGAGCACTTCACGGCGATCCTGGCCGACCATCTGCTGACCCATCCGCAGGCCCTGGCGAACGCCGAACCGCGCCTGCGCGAACTCTGGCTCTGGCACGCGAGCGAAGAGTCCGAACACCGCTGCACGGCCTTCGACCTGTACCGCGCCCTCGGCGGCAACGAGGCCTGGCGGCGACGGTTATATGTGGTGGTGACGCTGCACTTCGCACTCGACCTGACGCGCCAGACCCTGCACAACCTCTGGCGCGACGGCCACTGGTGGCGCCCGGCCACCTGAGCCGGTGCGTGGCGCCTGCTCTTCGGAAGCCAGGGGATCGTGCGCCACACGTGGGCACCCTGGCGGCGCTACTTCGCGGCCGACTTCCATCCGTCCGAAGGCGATGTCTCGCCGGCCCGCGCGTGGCTGGCCGATCACGCCGATCTCGCGCCGCCCGTGGGTGGCTGAGCGGCTCGACATGACACCCCGCCGATTCACCGCCACCCTGGGCCTCGCCGTGCTGGTGGCCTGCGGCCTGCCACCTGACGCGACCTCCGCCACGACACCCATGACAGGCACCAGCGGCAGGACCGCCGCAACGCCGGCGGCCCCGCAGCGCCAGATGTCGCCGCTCGGCCTCTTGCCGGCATCGTTCGTCGGCGACCTGCCGGGTGCCGGCGGGATGGTTCGCTGGCAGATCGACCTCCTTCCGGCCGGGCGCCATCAGCTGCGCCGGACCTTCCTCAACCGGCCCGAACCGAACCGCTTCGACGAGCTGGGGCACTACACCCTCGAGGGCCGGCGCGTCACGCTGCTCGGGGGCCGCGACGGCCCGCTGCTCTTCCAACTTCAGGACGACGGCGCGCTGCGTCAGCTCGATCGCCAGGGCCGCATCATCGGCTCGAAGCTGACGGACCGGCTGCTTCGAATGGACGTTGCGGTACCCATCGAGCCGCGCCTGGAACTGACGGGCCTGTTCACCTACTTCGCCGATGCACCCCGTGTCGTGCTGTGCGCAGACGGCCGCTCGCTGCCCGTGGCGACGACTGACGAGTTCCGGGCGCTGGAAAGCGCCTACACCACTGCGCGGCCCGCACCTGGTGCGGCTGTCTGGGTACAACTCGGCGGCCTGATCGCGCTCCGCCCGTCGATGGACGCATCGCAGCCGCCGCAGGCGACTCTCGTGGTCGAGCGCTTCGGCCGCGTCGATCCGCAAGGCCGTTGCGAGGGCCTGATGGCCGACCGCCCTCTGCTCGGCACCGAATGGCGGCTGCCCGCGGCGGGCAGCCGCGCCATGTTGCGCTTCGACGCGGGCCGGGTGACAGGCAGCGACGGCTGCAACCGCCTGAGCGGCACAGCAAAGATCGAGGGCCAGTCCCTGCGGATCGGGCCGCTGGCGGGCACCCGGATGGCCTGCCTGGAGGGCCAGGCTGAGGCGGAGGCATTCGGCTCGGCGCTCGCGCGAGCCCAGCGTTATGCCATCCGCGGTGAGATTCTCGAATTGCTGGACTCGGGGGGCGCAACCCTGCTGCGCCTGCACGCGGCCCCGTGAGGCCCGAGGTCTCGGCCCGGAGGCCGCCGTTCAGAGGTCGATGACTCCGGCCGGGTTCAGGCCGTCGAGTTCCTGGCTGCACACCATCGCCAGTGCCTGGCCGGTGTGGACGCCGAATCCCGCAAGCACGGTTGTCAGATAGCGGATGGACGTGCTGTCCAGTCCGGCTGCGGGCTCGTCCAGCAGGATCAGCGAGCTTGCGCTGGACAGAGCCGCCGCCAGCGCCACCTTCTGACGCGAGCCGCGCGACAACGCGTACATCGGCTTGTGCAGGTGCGGCGCAAGCTCGAAGCCTCCGAGGTGCCGTCGCCAATCCGACGGGTCGAGCCTGGCATGGCGCTCGCGCACGACCTCCATCATTCCTTCGGCGGTCAGGGCGTCGAAGCGCGCGTCCCGGGGGTCGAACCAGCAGGGTTCGCCGGGCCCGTGCCGGACCAGTTCACCGCTGCCCTGCCATTCGCCCGCGAGCACGCGCAGCAGGCTGGTCTTGCCGCTGCCACTGTCGCCACGCAACAGCGTGACGCCGGGCCGCAGGTCGAACGACAGGGCGCGCAGCAGCGGGGGTTCTCCGGGGTGGCCGAACCCCAGGTTTCGCACCGTCAGGACCGGGGCGCTGTCCGACATGGCCGGGCTCAGTCCGCCTCGTCCTCGGGCGGCTCGGTCAGCGTCATCAGGATGTCGGCATACCAGGCGCAGTTCAGCCCGAGCGACTCGTCCTCGACCTTGTCGCGGCTGGCCATGTCCAGCCGCGCCGAGTGAACGCCCAGCAGCTTCCATGGCAGGCCGTCGATGCCATCGGGGTCGTGCATCACCACTGGCGCGCCGCTGGTACCGCGGTGGGTGCGAGCGTCCGTGAGGAAGAACCCCTGGCCCTGGAAGCGCAGGCCGAAGGCGGAGGCCACCACCGATTGGCGGACCACCGGCAGGTGATGCAGCGTGTCCTGGAAACCCAGCGGAAAGCCGACGATCAGCAGCGCGCTGCCGACCTGCACGGCGCCGTCCGAGGCCTGCAGGTGGGCCGGCGTGAACGCCTTCAGCAAGGAGTGGTCTGGCACGGCATCGCGGTCGATCTCGATCAGCGCCACGTCGACCTCGCCGCCGCTGTCGAGCGCCTGGCGCCAGACGCTCTTGCCGTCCTCGTAGAGCATCACCGAGAAGCCCCTGACCTGCGCCAGATCTTCGGAGTCGGTGTGGAACTCGATCTCGATGCGGTTCGGGTGATGGTGCGTGGGTTCGTCGATCAGCACATGGCGGCTGGTGACGAGGTACAGCCGCTCATCGCGCTGGAAGAAGAAGCCGCTGGCGTTCGTCATCGGCCGCTGATGCTCGAACGTGCCGATGCGCGCCGCAGTCAGCAGCAGCGAGTCGACCGGCAGCTTGCGGGCCTCAGCCACCCAGGCGCGCCGATGCGGCGTCGATGGACTGCAGCAGGCCGGCGTAGTCGGAGTGCACCGGGAACTGCGGGAACTGCGCCACGATGCCGGCCGGCGGATGGATGAAGAACCCGGCGTCGGCCGCGCCCAGCATCCCGGTGTCGTTGTACGAATCGCCAGCGGCGATGACGCGGAAGTTCAGGCTCTTCAACGCGTTGACGGCGTGGCGCTTCTGGTCGGGCTGGCGCAGGCGGTAGTCGGTCACGTTGCCCGCCTCGTCCACCAGCAGCTTGTGGCAGAACAGCGTGGGGTGGCCCAGTTGCACCATCAGCGGCGCCGCGAACTCATAGAAGGTGTCCGACAGGATGATGACCTGGTAGCGGCTTCGCAGGGTGTCGAGGAACTCGCGTGCACCCGGCAGCGGCGCCATGCGCGCGATGACGCTCTGGATGTCGTTCAGCCGCAGGCCATGCTGCGCCAGCAGCCCGATGCGCCAGCGCATCAGCTTGTCGTAGTCGGGTTCGTCGCGCGTGGTACGCGTGAATTCCTTGATTCCGGTTTCAGCCGCGAAGGCGATCCAGATTTCAGGGACCAGAACCCCTTCGAGGTCGAGACAGACGATATGCATGCTGCCGATGCTAACCTTGCAACGAGTTCCAACTGCACCGACACCATGAACCGAATCCTTGCCTGCACTCTGGCCGCAGCACTCTCCCTCCCGCTGGCCGCCCTGGCACAGGCCTGGCCCGCGTCCAAGCCGGTGCGCATGGTCATCCCGTTCCCGGCCGGGGGCGCCACAGACATCATTGGCCGGACCATCGCGCAGAAGCTCTCGACGGCGATCGGCCAGCAGGTCCTCGTGGACAACAAGCCAGGCGCCGGCGGCACGATCGGCGCCGACCTGGTGGCCAAGGCGGCCCCCGACGGCTACACGATCCTGATGGCCACGAGTTCCACGCACTCGATCGGGCCCGCCTTGAACCCGAAGATGCCGTACGACGCGGTGAAGGACTTCGCGGCGGTCGGCCACATCGCCAACGCGCCCAGCGTGCTGGTGGTCGGCCGCGACTTCCCGGCCGCGACCGCCAAGGACATGATCAGCCTGATCAAGCAGAACCCTGGCAAGTACAACTTCGGCTCCAGCGGGATCGGCACCTATCCGCACCTGGCGGCCGAGATGCTGAAGTGGCGCGCCGGCGGGCTGTTCGTGGTGCACATTCCCTACCGCGGCACCGGCCTCGTCATCACGGACCTCGTCGCTGGGCAGATCGCCTTCCTGATGGACAGCGTGGTGTCGGCACAGCCGCACATCAAGGACGGCCGAGTGCGCCCTCTGGCGGTCAGCGGCACGAAGCGCTCGACCGCGCTGCCCAACGTGCCCACGTTCGCCGAGGCCGGCGTTCCGGGCATGGATTTCAACAACTGGTTCGGCGTCTTCGCACCGGCGGGCACGCCCCCGGACATCGTGCAACGCCTGAACCGCGAACTGAACGCGGTGCTGCGTGCCCCCGACGTCATCGAACGTCTCGAGCGTGTAGGCGCCGACCCGGCCGGCGGCACCCCGGAGCAGTTCGCCAAGGTCTACCGCGACGAGGGCGAGAACTGGAAGGCCGTCATCCAGCGGGCCGGCATCAAGGCCGACTGACCCGCTTCAGGTGCGTTCTGGCGGGCGGCCTCAGGCCGCCGCCGAGAGCGTGACCGGCACGCCTGACAGCACGGCGTTGCCCGACAGCGGGTCGCGCAGGCGGTCGTCGAGCAGCACGTTCAGGTTCGCACCCGGCCGCTCGGCCGCCAGATTCAGGCGCGCCCCGGGCAAGTCGTGCCCCCACCCGTGGGGCAGGCTGGCGACGCCGGGCATCATGGCGTCGTCGATCACGACCGGCGCCACCACGCTGCCCTGAGGGCCTGTGATGGTGATGCGCTGGCCGTTCGCGACGCCATGGCGCGCGGCGTCGAGCGGGTGCAGCAGCAGCGTGCAGCGTTCCGGGCCCTTGGCCAGCGTGGGCAGGTTGTGCATCCAGCTGTTGTTGGTGCGCACCTCGCGGCGGCCGATCACCACCATGTCGGGCACGGGTGCGCCCAGGCCCTGCGCGGCGCGCGCGAGTTCGGCCAGCAGGGGCGCGGGTGCGAGCTCGATGCGGCCGCTGGGCGTGCGAAGCAGTTCGGGCAGACGCGGTTGCAGCGGCCCGAGGTCGATGCCACCGGGGGCGGCGGCCACCTTGCCGAGGTTCAGGCCGTCGGGGCGCGTGCCGAAGCCGTCGCCGTACGGACCGCTGCGCAGCGACAGATCGAGCAGCCGCTCGGGCCCCTGCCAGCAGCGCGAGACCTCGGCGAGCACCGCCTCTGCGCGCGCGCCGGCCAGGCGCTGCACGTCCGCCGAGACCCGCTCGTCGTCGAGTTGCAGGGGGTCGGCCTGTGCGCCGCGGCCCGAGGCGATGCCTGCGAGCTTCTGCAGGATCTGCCATTCGGGCAGCGCGCCTTTGGCGCGGGGCAGAACCGGCGGGCTGTAGCGCGCGTGGTTGCGCATCGAAAGCTGAGGGAATGCGACGTCGTAGTGGCCGTCTTCCAGAGGGCTGGCGCCGGGCAGGATCACATCGGCATGGCGGGTCGTCTCGTTGACGTAGATGTCGACGCTGACCATGAAGTCCAGTCCGTCCAGCGCCGTGGCCAGCCGTGGCCCGCCGGGCGAGGACAGCACCGGATTGCAGGCCACGCTGATGAGCGCGCGCACCTGCCCGCGGCCCGGCGTTTCCATCTCCTCGGCCATCAGCGTTATCGGCAGTTCGCCGTAGACCTCGGGGGCGCCGCTCACGCGGCTGGCATGGCGGCCCGTGGTGATGCCGCCGCCGATGCCGGGCTTGCCTTCGGTGTTGCGCGCGAAGGCGGCCGCCTTTGGCCACATGGCGCCGCCGGTCTGGTCGAGGTGGCCTGTGAGGGCGTTCAGCACGTCGATCAACCAGGAAGCCGCTGTGCCGAAGCTCTGCGTGCAGGTGCCGATGCGGCCGTACAGGCAGCCCGCCCGGGCTGCCGCCAGTTCGCGCGCCAGGCCGCGGATGGTGTCGGCCGGGATGCCGCAGCGCGGTGCGGCGGCTTCGGGCGTGAACGGCGCGACCGCCGCACGGACTTCGTCGGTCCCTTCCAGCCAGGCCTGGAGCCGGCCGGGCCGCACGAGATCCTCGGAAAACAGCGTGTTCACCATCGCCGCCAGCAGGAAGACGTCGCTCCCGGGGCGGATGAAGTGGTGGGCATCCGCTGCCTCGGCCGTTTCGGTGCGTCGCGGGTCGATGACGACGATGCGCCCGCCTCGCGCCCTCAGTGCCTTGGCGCGGCCGCGGTAGTCGGGCACCGTCCAGAGGCTGCCGTTGCTGGCCATCGGGTTGGCGCCCAGGATCATCAGGAAGTCCGCGTGGTCGATGTCGGGCAGGGGAATCGACAGCCAATGACCGAACATCAGGCCCGCGGAGAGCTGCTTGGGCATCTGGTCCAGCGTCGATGCGGAGAAGATGTTGCGGGTCCCGATGGCCTTGGCCAGGCGGGGAAAGTACAGCAGCAGGCCCATCTTGTGAGCCGCAGGGTTGCCGATGCTCAGCGCGACGGCGTCGCGGCCGTGGGCTTCGATCAGCGGCAGCAGCCGGCGCTCGATCTCGGCGAATGCCTCGTCCCAGCTGGCCTCGACGAGCACGCCGTCACGCCGCACGAGGGGCGTGCGCAGGCGGTCGGGGTCCTCGTGCAGATCCTTCAGTGCATAGCCCTTGGGGCAGATGTAGCCGCGGCTGAACACGTCCGAGGCTGCTCCCTTGATGCCGACGACCCGGCCGTCCGACACCCGGATGTCCAGGCCGCAGCAGGCTTCGCACAGGGGGCAGATACGGTAGTGGGTGGTTTCGCTCATGGTGGCGCCGATGATCGCCGCCTCGGGCTCATAAGCCAATGGCCGACAGGCTCAAGTTTTCCCGGGGGTGGCCGATAGCGAGACGATGCCTCCGGAAAAGCCACCCAAACCCGCCGACGGCCTCGCCGTTCCCGCCACTTCAAGCCCGACGGCTGCCGAGAGCCTGGCGGCAGCCAGTGCCAGGCTGGTCAAGCGACACCGACTGAGCGCGGCGCTCTTTCGCGTGGTCGAGGTGACGCGCGACGCCGATGGCCGCGTGTCGCGGCGCGGCAAGATCTGGCACACCGACCTGTCCATGGTGCGCCGGTTCGGCCGTGCGCTGGCTGCCAATTCCGAGGCGCAGAAGGTCGAGGTGGCCGATGCCAGGGGAAAGGTGATCGAGACACTCGTGTCGCCGCCGACCGGCTCGTCGCCTGCGGGATGGGAAGGCTGGCGCACCATGCCGCTGCCGCCGATGCCGCCTTCGCTGCCGGCGCCTCTCAAGCGGGCTGCGCCGAAGCCGGCCGTTCCGCCGCCGGTGTTGCCGGAACTGCTGGAGCCAGAAAACGAAGTCGAGTCGACGCGGACCTTGTAGGCTCCTGTCGCCGCTGGCCTGCACCGTGCCGGCGTCGGGGGCCGCCCCTGCCTGGCCGAGTGCCAGACGGCCCTGTGAAAGCGCTTGGCGCCACCGTACACTCCAACCCAGATGAGCAACAAATCGGTCACGCTGGAACAAGTGGCAGCGCATGCCGGCGTGTCGCCGAGCACGGTGTCGCGCATCCTGAACGGCACGGCCGTGGTCAGCGATGACAAGAAGCAGGCCGTCGCCGAAGCCATCCGCACGCTGGGTTTCGTTCCCAACCCGGTGGCGCGAGGCCTTGCCGGTGGCCGGACGCTGAGCATCGGCGTCGTCACGCAGGCCATCGATTCGCCGTTCTACGGGGCCGCGCTGCGCGGCATCGAGGAGCAACTCGGGCAGGCCGGCTACAGCCCGCTGTTCGTCAGCGGCCACTGGAACGCGGCCGAGGAGGCGCGCTGCATCGAGGTGCTGCGCTCCCGGCGCGTGGACGGCATCATCGTCCTGACGGGCCGCCTGAGCGATGCCGCCCTGCGCGCGGTGTCGCGTCAGTTGCCCGTGGTGGTCACGGGGCGCAGCCTGAAGGCGCCGGGCTTGTTCTCCCTGAACTTCGACAACCAGACGGGCGCCCGTCTGGCGACAGAGCATCTCCTGTCCCTGGGCCACCGGCGCATCGCGTTCATCGGTGGCGATCCGCTGCACCCGGATGCGCTGGAGCGCGAACGCGGATATCGCGCCGCGTTCGCCGCGGTCGGCCTGCCGGTGGACGAATCCTTGATCAGCGCCGGCGCGTACCACGAAGAAAGCGGCCGTGAGGCCGTCGAGCGTCTGCTCGATGCCGGCCGCCGGTTCACCGCCATCTTCTCCGCGAACGACCAGATGGCCTTCGGCGCGGCACTGGCGCTCCACCGCCGGGGCTTGCGCGTCCCTCAGGACGTCTCCCTGGTGGGGTTCGATGATCTCGCGGCATCGTCCTACACGATCCCGCCCCTGAGCAGCGTGCACCAGCCCATGCAGGAGCTCGGCCGCCTGGCTGCCACGGCCATGCTCGATCTCCTGGCGGGCCGCAAGCCAGGCGTCGCGATGCCGGCGCCGCAGCTCGTCTCGCGCGAGTCCACGGCCGCCGCCTGACGCCCCGGGGCCCTCCAGCCCCCGCACTTACCCTGCGTTGACACTCCGATGCCGTCCGCCTAAAGTTCATGAAAGCGCTTTCAAGCGTTGTCATGAGGTAGGTCGATGTTCGAGCCGGGGCAGGTCGGGAGGCGGGTGTCGAGAGCGCTGGCACTGGCGTTCTCCGCCTTGCTGTCTGCTGCGCCTGCGTTCGGGCAGACGGTGCTCACGGTGGCCGCGTTTCCGGCGGTCGACGAGATCGTCCGCGCGGCGATTCCGGCCTGGAAGAAGCTGCACCCGGGTGTCGACATCAAGGTCGTGAGCCGGCAGTTCACGGATCACCACACCGCGATGACGACCGCGCTCTCCACCTCCTTCTACCTGCCGGACGTGATGGCCCTCGAGGTGGGCTACGTCGGGCGTTTCGCCCAGGGCGGTGGCCTCGAGGACCTCTCCAAGCCCCCGTACGAGATCGGCCGTGATGCGGCTCGTTTCGCGCCCTACGCGTACCTTCAGGGCGCTGGCCGCAACGGAGCGGTGGTCGCGGCACCCACCGACATCGGGCCTGGAACGCTGCTCTACCGCAAGGATGTGCTCGACCGGGCGGGCGTCACCGAAGCCGAGCTGACCGCATCGTGGGAGAGCTACGTCGCGTCGGGAACCCGGATCAAGGCCAGGACCGGCGCCTACCTCCTGCCGCACGCCCGCGACATCAAGGACCTGCTCATTCGCGTCGGCATCCAGCCAGGCGAGGGCCTGTACTTCGGCGCCGACTCACAGGTGCTCGTCACCTCGCCGCGGTTCGTCCGGGCCTTCGAGCTTGCACGCCAGGTGCGCCAGAACAAGCTCGATGCGCGTGTCTCGGCGTGGTCGAACGAGTGGTCCGAAGGATTCAAGCGCGGCACGCTGGCCACGCAGCTCACGGGCGCCTGGCTGGCCGGGCACCTGGGCAACTGGCTCGCGCCTGCGACCAAGGGGCAGTGGCGCGCGGCGCAGTTGCCCGAGGGCGCCTGGGCCGGGTATGGCGGCACCTTCCTCGCCATCGCACGCGGAGCGCCGCCCGCCAGCAAGCGCCTGGCCTGGGAGTTCATCCGCCTGCTGACGCTCGACCCCGGCCGGCAACTGGCCGCGTTCAAGGCCCACGACGCCTTCCCGGCCCTCCTGGCGACGTACGACGACCCGTTCTTCGATCAGCCGATCGAGTTTCTCGGCGGTCAACCGGCACGCCAGGTCTGGCGCGAGGCCACGCGTCACATCCGCGCGGTTGCCGTTCACAAGCAGGACAGCTTCGCGGGCGAGGTGATCGACACCGAGCTCGACAAGGTGCTGGACCAGGGCAAGGACATCCGAACCGCGCTGGCCGATGCCCACCGTCTCCTCGAGAAGCGCGCCCGTCGCTGAACCGGACGCACCGAGCATGAAGCTGCCCCGCCTGTCTCCCGAGTGGACGCCGTATGTGCTTCTCAGCCCCTTCGTCGGGCTGTTCCTGGTGTTCGGCCTGTTTCCGCTGCTGTTCTCGCTGTACCTTGCGTTCCAGAGCTGGGAGCCCACCAGTGGGCTGGCCGCGATGGAGTTCGTCGGCTTCGGCAACTTCACGTTCTCGCTGCAGGACGAGTGGTTCTGGAAGTCGCTCAAGAACACCGCCTGGCTTGCGCTGGCCTCCGGTGTGCCGCAGCACTTGGTGGCGATTCCGCTCGCGGTGTTCATCCACACCTCGTTCAAGCGCCTGCGCAACGGCATGGTGGGCGCGTATTTCCTGCCGTACATCACCTCCACGGTCGCTATCGCGATCATGTTCAGCTCGCTGTTTTCCACCGACTTCGGCCTGATCAACCTGGGGTTGAAGTCGCTTTTCGGCATGGAGAACGTCGATTGGCTGGGCCGTCCCGAGAACATCAAGCCCGCGCTGGCGATGATCGTCTTCTGGCGCTATGTCGGCTTCAACGTGGTGCTGTACCTGGCAGCCCTGCAGACGATCCCGAAGGATCTCTACGAAGCCGCCACGATGGACGGCGCGGGCCGCCTGCAGCAGTTCTTCTACATCACGTTGCCGAGCCTGAAGCCGATGATCTATTTCGGCGTGACGCTCAGCGTGATCGGCGGCCTGCAGCTGTTCGAGGAGCCCTTCATCCTGACCGGCGGCCGGGGCGGCTCGGATCAGTCCGGCATGACGACTGCCATCTACCTGTACCGCATGGCGTTCGACTTCAACGACTTCGGCGCCGCGAGCGCGATGGCCTGGCTGCTTTTCCTGCTGGTGGCGATGCTCACCTGGGCCACCAACCGCGCCTTCGCCCCGCGCGGGCCTTCGGCCTGAGGCGCCCCCATGAACTCCCATCGCATCGCTCCCTGGGCCGCCTACGCCATCGTCGGCGTCGGTGCGCTGATCATGCTGGCGCCGTTCTATTTCATGTTCGTGTTCGCCACGCACTCGCGGGTCGAGATCTTCAGCCTGCCCCCGCCGGTCTGGTTCGGCGACGACTTCCTGACCAACCTGAAGATCCTGACCGAGCGTCTGCCCTTCTGGCGCAACCTCGGCTGGAGCCTGTATGTGGCCGTCGCCTCGACGGTGCTCACGCTGCTGTTCTGCTCGATGGGTGGCTACGCGTTCGCGCTGTTCGAGTTCAGGTTCAAGACAGCGCTCTTCGGCTTCGTGATGGGCACGATGCTGCTGCCCTCGTTCATGAACATGATTCCCACCTTCATGATCATGGACGCGCTCGGCTGGATCGACCAGCCACGAGCGCTGTACATCCCGGGCGCTGCCAGTGCCTTCGGCATCTTCCTGATGCGTCAGTTCGTCACCTCCACGGTGCCCAAGGACCTGATCGAGGCCGCCCGCATGGACGGTTGCAGCGAACTCGGCATCTACTGGCGCATCGTGCTGCCGCTGCTCAAGCCGGCCATGGGCACGCTGGGCCTCATCACCTTCATCGCCAGCTGGAACAACTTCATCGGGCCGCTGATCGTGATGCGCAGCCCCGAGAACTACACGCTGCCCCTGGCTCTGCGCAGCCTGCAGAGCCCTGTGGATACCGAGTGGGGCGCGCTGATGGCCGGTTCGGCCATCGCCACCGTGCCGCTGCTCATCCTGTTCGCGCTGTCCTCCCGGCAGCTCATCTCCGGCCTCACCGCCGGAGCCGTCAAATGAAACTCATCATGACTCCCCCGCCCGTACCTCATCCGACCCAGTCCTTCCCGGACAACTTCGTCTGGGGCGTGGCCACGAGCTCCTTCCAGATCGAGGGCGCACCCGCCGAGGACGGCAAGGGGCCGTCGATCTGGGACACCTTCTGCCAACAGCCCGGCGCCATCGCCGACGCCAGCAACGGCGATGTCGCCTGCGACCACTACCACCGACTCGAGCAGGACCTGAACCTGATCGCGGCACTGGGCGTGGACGCGTACCGTTTCAGCGTGTCCTGGCCGCGCGTGCAGCCACTGGGCCATGGCGAGTGGAATCCGAAGGGCCTGGATTTCTACCAGCGCCTGGTGGACGGCCTGATCGCGCGTGGCATCAAGCCCTACCTGACCCTGAACCACTGGGACCTGCCGCAGGCCCTGCAGGACCGTGGCGGCTGGACCGACCGCGACACCGTGCACCGGTTCACCGACTACGCGCTCGGCATGGACCGCGTTCTCGGCGATCGCATCGCGGCCGTCACCACGCACAACGAGCCCTGGGTCATGGCCGTGCTGGGGCACGAGAGCGGCATCTTCGCACCCGGCCAGAAGAGCCGGGCAGCGGCCAACCAGGTGGCGCATCACCTGCTGCTCAGCCACGGTCTGGCCCTGCAGGCGCTGCGCGCCCAGGGCTCGCGCAGCCGGCTCGGGATCGTGCTGAACCTCTCGCCCGTGCAGCCGGCCACCGACTCGGCCGCCGACCATGCCCAGGCCCGGCTCGAGGACGGCAAGCTTCTGCGCTGGTACATGGACCCGCTGTTCAAGGCCAGCTACCCGCAGGACGTGCTGGACTACCTGGGCGCCGATGCGCCCCAGGTGCAGGACGGCGACATGGCCGCCATCGCGACGCCGATGGATTTCATGGGCATCAACTACTACTCGCGGTCCGTTGCCAGCGCCGACGGCAGCTGGCGCGCCGAGACCAGCGGCCTGCCGCTGACCGACATGGGCTGGGAGATCTACCCCCGGGGCCTGAGCGACCTGCTGGTGCGCATGCACCGCGACTACCCGGTGCCGCCGCTGTACGTGACCGAAAACGGCGGCGCCTTCCGCGATGCCCTGGAAGGCGACCGCGTGCATGACCGCGACCGTACCGAATACATCGCGGCCCACATCGCCGCGGTGGGCGACGCGCTGGCGCAGGGCGTGCCGATGGAGGGCTACATGGTCTGGAGCCTGCTGGACAACTTTGAATGGGCCTCGGGCTACGCCAAGCGCTTCGGCATCGTGCACGTCGACTACGACACGCAGCGCAGGACCCCCAAGGACAGCGCGCTCTGGTATGCCGAGTTCCTGCGCGCCCAGCAGGCGGCGCGCGCCGACGCGGGCCATCTCCTCGTGGGAGCCTGACATGGGGCAGGTCGTCCTGAAGAACCTGCGAAAGAGCTACGGCGCGGTCGATGTCATCAAGGGCATCGACCTGGAGGTTCGCGACGGCGAGTTCCTCGTCTTCGTCGGGCCCTCGGGCTGCGGCAAGTCCACCACGCTGCGCATGATCGCGGGCCTGGAGAGCATCACCGGCGGCGATCTGCTCATCGACGGCGTACGCAGCAACGACGTGCGCCCCTCGGACCGCGGCGCGGCGATGGTCTTCCAGACCTATGCGCTGTACCCGCACATGACCGTGGCGGAGAACATGGGCTTCGCGCTGAAGATGGCTGGCATCGGCAAGGCCGATCGCGCGCAGCAGGTGGGCCGCGCTGCCGAGATCCTGCGCATCACCGATCTCCTGCAGCGCTTTCCGAAGGAACTGTCCGGCGGGCAGCGACAGCGCGTGGCCATCGGCCGTGCCATCGTGCGCAAGCCCAAGGTCTTTCTCTTCGACGAACCACTCTCCAACCTGGACGCAGCGTTGCGCGTGAACATGCGCATCGAGTTGTCGCGTCTGCACAAGGAACTGGGCACCACGATGATCTACGTGACACACGATCAGGTCGAGGCCATGACCATGGGCGACCGGATCGCCGTCTTCCACCAGGGGCTCGTGTCGCAGCTCGGCCCGCCGATGCAACTGTACGAGCGCCCGGCGAACGAGTTCGTGGCGGGTTTCATCGGCGCGCCCCGCATCAACCTCATCGACTGTCCGGCAGCGAATTCGGCACCGGCCCACCGCGCCCTCTGGGATGCGCTCTCGCGGCAACGCGACGCCGGCGTTCGCCGCGTGGGCCTGCGCCCCGAGCACCTGCATCTGGTGCCTGCGGGGCAGGGCATCGGTGCCCAGGTGGTGCTGGCCGAGCACCTCGGCGATTCGTCCATCATCCACCTGCGGGTGGAGGGCATCCCCGATCTGCTGACCGCCAAGGTAGGCGCCGGGCATCAGCGGCTGGAGTCCGGGCAGGACGTGGGCCTGACGCTCGACGCCGATTGGGCGCTGGGCTTCGACGCCGACGCGCGTCTGGCGGCCTGAACGCCATGGCTGCACGACCACTCAAGGGCTGGAAGCTCGTCTGGCGCGACGAGTTCGAAGGCGATGCGATCGACCCCGCCAAGTGGGACTTCGACATCGGCAACGGCTTCTACGACTACAAGAACAATGTCTGGATTCCGGGCTGGGGCAACGAGGAACTGCAGTACTACACCCGCGAGCCGGCCAATGTGTCGGTCAAGGACGGGCTGCTCACCATTCGCGCGATCAAGGAATCGCTGCACGGCTGCGGCTACACATCGGCCCGTCTGAAGACGCGCAAGCGTGACGGCACGCCGCTGTTCACCAAGCTGTACGGCCGCTTCGACATCCGTGCGCGCGTGCCCTGGGGCAAGGGTCTGTGGCCGGCGCTGTGGATGCTGCCGCAGGAAGACAGGTACGGCGGCTGGGCGGCCTCGGGCGAGATTGATCTGATGGAGATCATCGGCGAGAAGCCTCATGAGGTGCTCAACAGCATCCACTTCGGATCCGTCTATCCGCAGCGCTCGCTGATCACGCATGTCCACACGCTGCCGAATGGCAGCACGGTGGCCGACTGGCATGTGTACTCGGTGGAGTGGGAGCCGGGCGAGATCCGCTTCTACGTCGACGGCGTTCACACGGCCACGCGCGACCACTGGTGGAGTTGCAGCCGGACCGCCGACGGCAAGGGCCTGGACCCGAAGCGCGCGTCCGACCTCAACCCCTGGCCGGCCCCCTTCGACCAGCCGTTCTACCTGGTGATGAACCTGGCGGTGGGCGGCAACTTTCCAGGCGCGCCCAACGCCGCAACACACTTCCCGGCCGAGCTGGTGGTGGACTACGTCCGTGTCTACGACAAGGTCGGCGGCTACGGCGAGGCCAAGCCGCGCGGCAAGGGCCGATTCCCCTGGCAGAAGAAGCCCTGAGGGCCGAAACCATGTCCAAACCCAGAATTCCCTCCGATGAATCCGCCCAGGGCCAGTGGCATGTGCCCGGCACCGTGCACTCGGGCGCCCAGGCCGTTGCCACGGGTGCCGGCGCTGGCGCATGGTCGCGCAGCACGCCCGAGGTCTGGACGGAGCCCGAGCGCGCCGCACTCGCATCCGGCTTCCGTGGCGTGCTCGACCGTGGCGTGCACGGCCTGTGCTTCAGCCCGTATCTCGAAGGCCAGCAACCTGGCTCACAGGTGAGCGAGGCACAGATCCGCGAGCGGCTGGCCATCATCCGGCCGCACACGCAGTGGATCCGCACCTTCTCGTGCACCGATGGCCACGAGCAGACCCCGCGCATCGCACACGAGATGGGCTTCAAGACCCTGGTCGGCGCCTGGCTTGGCACGGATGCCGAGATCAACGAGCGCGAGATCCAGGGCGTGATCGAGGTGGCTCGCGCTGGTCATGCCGACATCGTCGCGGTGGGCAACGAGGTGCTGCTGCGCGAGGACATGGCCGAGGACGAACTGCTGGCCTGCCTGGAGCGCGTCAAGCAGGCGCTGCCCGGCGTGCAGGTGGGCTATGTCGATGCCTACTACCTGTTCGAATTGCACCCGCGCATCACCGCTGCCTGCGATGTGGTTCTGACCAACTGCTATCCATTCTGGGAAGGCTGCCCGCGTGAAGGCGCCCTGGCGTACATGCAAAGCATGGTCGAGCGCACGCGCGCTGCGGCGCCCGGCAAGCGCATCGTCATCAGCGAGACCGGCTGGCCCGACCGTGGCAGCGCCTTCCACGGCGCACAGCCGTCCACCGAGGGCGCCATGCGCTACTTCATCGACACCGCCGAGTGGGCGGCGCGCGACGGCATCGAGGTCTTCTGGTTCGCGGCATTCGACGAGGCCTGGAAGGTCGGCGCCGAGGGCGACGTGGGGGCCTTCTGGGGCCTGTGGGACAAGGACGGCGTGCCGAAGTTCGGATGATGTTGAAACTCCCGCAAGGACGCGCCATCTGCTATTCGGGCTACCGCGAAGGGCAGAGCCCGGACAGCCGGATCTACCCCTCCGTGGCCGAGATCCGCGAGGACCTGCACCTCCTTCATCGGCACTGGCAGCTGCTGCGCCTGTACGACTGCAGCCTGCATGCCGAACGGGTGCTGCAGGTGATCCGCGAGGACAAGTTGCCTTTCCAGGTGATGCTGGGTGCCTACCTGGGCGCGGAGATGAACAACTTCGGCTGCCCCTGGGGCCGCACCTACACCGAGGAAGAACTCGAAGCCAGCCAGCTCGAGAACGATGCCGAGGTCGGGCGCCTGATCGACCTGGCGAACGCGTATCCCGAATCGGTCTTCTCGGTGGCGGTCGGCAACGAGGCCACCGTCGACTGGACGGATCACTTCGTGCCCGTGAGCCGGATGATCGAGCACGTGCGCCGCGTCAAGGCTGCCGTCCGGCAACCGGTGACGTTCTGCGAGAACTACGTGCCCTGGCAGGACAAGCTTCGGCCGCTCGTGGCCGAGCTCGATTTCATCTCCCTGCACACTTACCCGGTCTGGGAATACAAGCACATCCACGAGGCCCTGGACTACACCAAGGCCAATCTGCACAGCGTGGCGCATCTGTACCCGGACAAGCCCGTCGTCATCACGGAAGCCGGGTGGGCGACCAACACCAACGGGCGCGGCATTCCGCCTGCACACACCTCGCAGGAACTGCAGGCCATCTACTACCAGGACCTGATCGACTGGACGCTTTCCGAAGACATCCTGTGTTTCGTGTTCGAAGCCTTCGACGAACCGTGGAAGGGCTCACCCGACCCGATGGAGCCCGAGAAGCACTGGGGCCTGTTCACGGTGGACCGCCGCCCCAAGCTCGTCATGCAGGCGCATTACGCCGACCTGATGGCGGGCGCCGAGGGCTGATCGGTCCAAAGGATTCGCGCGGGTTCGTGCAGGGCCCCAGAGACTCGCCGAACCGCCGAACCGACCTACCGCCTGACTGCTCAGGGCTGTCGCTGGTACACCCGCACGTGCTCGACTTCCAGCGTCACCGGGAAGATCGTGTCGTCCACCGCGCCGCCCAGGTCGCCACCGATGGCGATGTTGAGCAGCAGGTACTGCGGGGCATCGAACGGCCACGCCGCGTAGCCGCCCGCGATGCGCGGCGCCCGGAAGTACGGCTTGTTGTCGACGCCGATGACGATCTCGTCCGCCGTCCATGTGAGCTGATAGTCATGGAATGCGGTGCAGGGGTTGCTCACCGTCGTGGCGCCGCTCTTGACGGGCCCGCCCCGGGTCGCGGTGTGAAGCGTACCGAAGACGCGGGTCGGGTTGCTGCCCACCTGCTCCATGATGTCGATCTCGCCGTCGTCCGGCCAGCGTCCGCCCGTGCCCAGCATCCAGATGGCGGGCCAGGTGCCGACGCCGCACGGCAGCTTGGCGCGGACTTCGATGAAACCGTAGGTCCAGGCAGCCTTGCCGCGTGTGATCAGCCGGGCCGAACTGTAGGCCTGGCCACCCCAGTCGGGCTGCGACGACAGCGACTCCTTGCGGGCGGTGATCACCAGCTTGCCGTTCGTGACGCGGGCATTCTCGAGGCGTTCGCGGGCGTAGTACTGACGCTCGTTGTTGTACCAGCCGAAGGGGTTGCGGTCGGTGTCGTAGTCCCAGCGCGAGGCATTGGGCAGGCCGTCGATGTCGAACTCGTCGGCCCACACCAGGCTGTAGCCGGCAGGTGCGTTCGACGGGGGCGCGACGACCACCGGCGGCGTCGGGGGTGGCGTCACGACGACCGGCGGCGCTTCGGTGGCGCTGCTGCCGCCGCCTCCGCCGCAGCCGCCGAGCCAGGCTGACGCAACCAGGACGATGGCGGTCGTGACGGTCGTGATCGTGTTCCTCGTCGTCCCCATCCTCGCGCCTTTGGCTCCGGCCGTAGCTACCGCTGCGGACTGGTGTTTCATGCGTCGGACTCCTGCACGAAGGTCGCGATCGAACGGGGCGGCAGTTCAGCCGTCGTGGTCTCGCAGCCCATCTTGATCGTGAATCGCTGGCTGTGCTCGCTGCGGTTCATCACCACGATGGCGACGCTGCCGTCGGTGTTGCGGCAGGCTGTGGTGAGCAGTACCTGCCGCGACGATGCCGCCAGCACGCGCTGCGCGCCCGGCCGCATGAACCGTGCGAAGTGTCCGAGATACCAGTAGGAGCTCTGGTGCTCCTGCCGGCCGGTGACGGTGTCCACCAGGATGGGCGCGCTGCAGAGGTTGCCCACGTGGTTCGGGCCGCCCGTGGCGTCGAGCAGCAGGTTCCAGTCGATCCAGCCCACCGTCCAGCGGTTCAGGTCGTTGATGATCGATCGCGCATAGCGCTCGCCCAGATCCCAGCTGCCATGGTGCGGGCCGCCTTCCTGGCAGCCCTCGGTGAACAGCAACTGCTTGTCGGGCCAGGCGTCGTGCACCAGCTGAACCTGATCGAAGTGGCCCTCGCCGTACCAGTGGAAGCCCGCGCCCCAGATGTAGCGCGCGGCTTCGGGGTCGCCGTAGATCACGCTTGCGCGGTCCACCAGGTGGTCGCGGTTGTGGTCCCAGACGACGATGCGAACGCGGGCCAGGCCCGCGGCGTGCAATGCCGGGCCGAGGTGGTCGCGGACGAAGTCCCGTTCTTCCTCGGCGGTGTACAGGCACGAATCCCAGCGCTGATGGGCCGCGGGCTCGTTCTGCACCGAGACGCCCCACACGGGCACGCCTTCGGCCTCGTAGGCCTGGATGAACTTCACGTAGCACTGCGCCCATGCGGCACGGCACTCCGGCAGCAGGTGGCCGCCGTCGTTCATGCGGCCGTTCGACTTCATCCAGGCGGGCGGGCTCCAGGGCGAGACCAGCAGCTTCAGCGGCCGGCCTGCCGCGCGCCGGGCGGCAAGGATGAAGGGCAGAAGCGCCTGCCGGTCGCGGTCGATGTTGAAGCTGTCGAGTGCGAAGTCGCCGGCGGTCTCGACATGGGCGTAGTTGCCGAGCGAGAAATCGCAACTGTTCATGTGGACGCGGCACAGCGTGTAGCCATGCCCGTTCACCGGGTCGAAGCAGTCTCGCAGCAGGGCCTCGCGGCCGGCGGCATCCAGGTGCTGCCAAGTTACAGCTGCAGCTTCGGTGAAGGCGCCGCCGAAGCCTTCCAGCGTCTGGAAGCTACGGCCCGGGTTGACGGTGAGCACCGGCAGGGCAGGGTCTGCGGAGTGGGCGAGCAGCCGAGGCTGCTCGCCGAGCCGCGCGCCGCCGTCGCGCGCGGTCAGGAACATGCGCAGCATCAGCGGGCCCAGTAGACCCCGTCGAGGTACAGCTTCGGCAGGTTGGCCTTCTGCGCGTTGCCGGTGACGGCGAAGCGGTCGGCAATGACGAAGCGGCTCAGCACCATGCGCAGGTCGATCTTCGGGTTCGCCGTGACGAAGGCCTGCAGCGGGATCGACACCTGGCACCACTCGTTGTTGTTGCAGTAGCCGTACTGGCCGCTGGAGAGCTGGATGAAGGCCTCGACCGGGCCGTCGAGCTCGGTCTCGGTGGAGATTCCGATCTCGATCTTCTGGGCGTAGTTGCTGCGGATGCTGAAGTTCAGCGTGCCGCTGGCGTAGTTGGAGAGGTTCTCGGTCACGCCCGGGCGCGACTGGTACAGCATGCCCCAGCCCCAGACCTCGTTGCGCGGATCGATCTCGAAGGCCTGCGCGCCGTCGCCGGGGGCGCCGCCGGACACCGGCTGCCAGAAGGTCTTCACGAACGGATCCCAGACCAGGCCCGTGGGCCGGAGCTCGGAAGCCGTGACGGCTTCGGAATAGATTACGTAGCGGTCCTGCGTGACCGCGGCGTTGATGACCGGCGGCACGAAGAAAACGGCGTCGGCAGCGGTGTAGTTGCCGGCTTCCACCTTCCAGGTGGCGCTGGGCGGGTTCAGGTCCTTGATGACGTAGCGCGCTTCGCGGTTCACGTTCCACAGGCCCCAGCGGTCGTCGCCCAGCTTCCAGGGCTCGTCGAAGGCCTCGAAGTAGATGACGTTCAGCGGGCCGCCCGGGTTGCGGGTCTTGTCGGCCCACTGGAGCAGCGCGTCGTAGTACATCTTCTGGTTCACGGGGTGCGCGCGGAACTTCAGCGCGCCTAGATCCACTGCGTTCCAGCCGGTCTCGCCGATGATGATGGGCATGGCCGAGAAGCCCGAGCTGTCGAGCCGGTCACGCGCCATCAGGTACTGGCGGTTCGCCTCGGCGATGGCGGCGTTGATCATGGCCTGGGCGCGTTGCGCCTCGGGCACGTTGGCCTGGCGCCAATCCCACAGACCGGGGTCGAACACGGTGTCGAGCTCGGGGTAGGTGTGCAGCGCAACGTAGTCGAGAACGTCGATCAGTTCGCGGGGCGCACTGGCGAAGAGGGCGTAGTTGTCGTCGGTGGTCACCGGCTGGGTGACAGCGGCGCGCACCTGCTTGATGTAGCCGATCATGGTGTCGACCGGGATCTTGTTGAACGACCAGCTCACCATGGTCTCGTTGCCGACACTGACGCCGATGACGATGTCGCTGTACTCGTTGGCCAGGGCAATGCCGCGCGCGATCTCCTGCTGGCTGAAGGCCTCGTTGCCGCTCTGCACGTAGATGCCGAGCTGCATCTTGATCGGCATGGCGTGCTGGCGGATCAGCTTGAGCGTCTGCCGGGCCACCTTGTCCGAGCTGTCGAACACACGGATCATGCCGAAGCCTGCGGCCACCATCAGGTCCAGGTCCTGCTTGATGTTCGACTCGGGGATGATCTCGTTGACCAGGTCGGCGTTGTTGATGGCCGTGCGGTAGGGCGAATAGGAGACGGCCTTCTTCGTGAAGTCGGCGCTCAGCGGGCGCAGTTGAACGCCGGTGGCGGGAACGTTGCCGCCGCCGCCGCAGGCGGCCACGAGCAGCGAGGTGATCAGGGCCAGTGCCCAGGCGGCCAGGGGAGATTTGAACTTCATGATGGGCCTCAGAACGAGTAGACGGCGCCGACGCCGAACCAGTTGCCTTGCTTGGAGACACGTGGGTCGACGCTGGTGAAGGCGGAGTTGCCGGGCATGGACAGAGGCGCCAGGCCCTTTTCGCTGTAGTTCACCATGCCCGCCATGCCGTAGACCTGGAATCCGTTGCGGAAGTCGTAGTTCAGGCCGAGCGTGTTGATGACGACCGAATTGCTCTGGCCGCGCTCGGTCGGGTTCTTGGTGCTGGCCTGCCCCAGGACGACCATGCCCGTCGACGCCGACCATTGCCCGTTCGTGTACAGCAGGCCTGCGGAGATGTCGGTCGAGGTGGCCGGGTAGCCCGGGTTGGCGATGCCGTCGCGCGTGCCGCCCCAGTCCACGTTGAACATGTTGTTCCACTGCGCGTTCGTGCCGGGAACCACGATCACCGCGTAGGCGCCGCTCCAGCGGTTCAGGCGTGCGCCAGCGGAGACCTTGAACGACTTGTTGATCTGGTAGCGGGCCATCAGCATCACGATGCTCTGGCCCGAGCCGCCGAGCAGGCGGTCATCGGCCGGGTTGGGTGTCAGGCCCCGGAACGGTGCATGCCCCCACGCCACGGGCTGCCCGTTGCGCGATTCCTGGTAGATGGCATCCAGGTGCAGGTCACCGCGGATGTACTGCGCGTACAACTCGAGGAACCAGGGGTCATTGCGTTTCCAGCCGGAGGCTCCGTTGTCGAAAGTCGCCTCGAGAACCAGATCGCCTTCCGCCACATCCATGATGCGCGAGGTGTAGCGCACCGCGTGGCTCAGCATCCCGTAGCCCGCGCCGCTGGAAGCCCAGGAGTCGGACACGCCGATGTCGCTGCCATAGGGGTAGTCGGCCAGACTCCAGGAGCGCGTGGTCATGCTGCCGATGGTGAGGCGGCCGTAGTCCTCGTGGCTCAGCGCGACGCTCTTGTCGTAGTACGAACCCGGAATGTCGAGCTCGCCGTCACGCCAGCGCTGGCTGATGAGCCCCGAGACCTTGAAGCCGGCGCCGATGTCGAACTTGGCGCCGAGATAAGGCTGGATCAGCGTGACGTGCGTGGTCTTCGTCCCATAGGGCGCGCCGGCCACTGTTTCGTCCGCCCAGAACCTCTGCCTGTCCTCGGCCGGGAAGCGCTGGCACTCGCTGCAGTTGTTGCTGCCCCGCTGGATTTCCGCCTTCGCGAATCCGTTCAGGGAGAAGGGCCCGAAGTCGATCGCCTGGCTGGCGCCGCAGGCCAGCAGGCCCGCAACCAGCAGGCTGAGGCGGAACCTGGGCATGGCCCGGGCGCGGGGGGAGGGATGGTTGTGCATGGTGTTGGGGCTGCTCGATCCAGATGAAAGCGCTTTCATGAGCTTAGTCAGCGCGCTCAGTCTAGTCAACGACGGCAAGCACGGTGTTTTCCCATCCCCTGTGCGGGTGGGGTTTGTTCTGCGGGTGAACGTCTACGGGAAACCCTGGAGGAAAGACTGTGAAAGCGCTTTCATAATCATCGGACGCAGCGCCAGATCGCTGCTGCAGCAGGAGACATCATGAAGTGGATCGTGGCCGTGGCGCTTGGCGCCGGATGTTGGGGCATGGCGGCGCTTGCGCAGCCGGTGAAACTGGGGCCCTCCACTTACTTTCTGGCCCCGAAGGGCGGCGACAAGGGCATGCCCGCCGCGCCACTTCGCACCGAGGCCTTGCTGAAGACTGCGGCGCAGACCAACCAGTGGTATTCCACGCTGATCTTCAATCCCAAGCCCGACGCGATCTTTGTCCAGCCCATCACCGTGAAGACCACGGCCGCCGGGCTGGAGTTCGCGCTCCCCGGGCGTGAGGTGGTGCCCACGGTCCGGCGCGATGTCGAGATCCGCTACCCGCACCGTGACCCCTTGCTGCTGGCGCCCGTGGCCTTCAAGCCCGGCCCGGCCAAGCTGGCCAAGGCGAGCGACTGGTCCATCGACATCTCCATGGCGCAGGGCGCAGACGACATGCGGGTCACGGTGGCCCACGGCAGCCCGTACGCGAGCATCCGCCTGACCCGTGGCGACCTTCGGCTGACACTGCCCGCCGCCCCGGAACGTGCGGCCCCGGCTGCCGACGCGAGGGTGCTGTCGCTGCAACTCAAGGGCAAGTCCTATGCGGTCTTCGGCCCGACCGGCGTGCGCTGGGAATCGGTGTCGCCCACCGAGTGGATCGCCCGCATGCCGGCCGGCGCGGGCTATGTCTCGGCCGCGGCCCTGCCCGATGCCAAGCCCGAGACGCTGGCCCTGTTCACGCGCCACGCCTATGCCTTCATCGAGGACACGCGCGTCGATTGGCGCTATGACGCCTCGGGCAGCGCCGTGACCACCGATTTCCAGGCCGTGACGCGGACGATGGAAGGGCCGGACAACGGCCCCCTGCTTGGCCTGTACCCGCACCACTGGTTCAACAACCAGGCTGTGTCCACCCAGATGGCTGGACCGGTCTTCGACAGCGTCCGCGGGCCCATCAAGCTCATTGCGGCCAAGGGCTTCCAGACCCGCAATGCGTACACGGGCTTCGTGCCCTACTGGCCCGGCATCAAGGCATCGCCCCGGCTGGGCGAACTCAACGACCTGCTGAAGACCGACCTGCGCAACTCCCGCCGGATGATGCTGCAGGAAGGCAAGGGCGCGTATTGGCAGGGCAAGGGCCTGCTGCGCAACATGAAGCTGGTGGACATCGCCGAGCAGCAGGGTGACATGGCCACGCGCGACCAGTTGCTCGGCACCATCAAGAAGCGCATCGAGGAGTGGTTCACCGGCGAGCGCAGCAACAGCTACTTCCATTACGACAAGGCGCTCGGCAGCGTAGCCAGCTACCCCGACGAGTTCTTCACGGTGGAACAGATCAACGACCACCACTTCACCTACGGCTACTGGATACGCGCGATTGCCGAAATCGCGCTGCGCGATCCGGCCTGGGCGGCGAAGGACAACTGGGGTGCGATGGTCGACCTGCTCGTCGCCGACATCGCCACCACCGAACGCGGCCGTGCCGACTTCCCCTTCCTCCGCAACTTCGATCCCTATGAAGGCCACTCCTGGGCGTCGGGCATCGGCATGGGCGAATTCGGAAACAACCAGGAGGCGTCGTCCGAGGCCATCAACGCCTGGGCGGGTCTGATCCTGTGGGGCGAGATCAACGGCAACAAGGCGCTGCGCGACCTGGGCCTGTACCTCTACACCACCGAGATCCAGGCCATTCACCACTACTGGTTCGACATTCATGGTCTGGTGTTCGCGCCCGAATACAAGAACGTCGACGTGAGCATCGTCTTCGGCGGCCAGTACGTTCACAACACCTGGTGGACCGACGAGCCGCGCCAGATCACGGGCATCAACATGCTCCCGATCAACAGCGCATCGCTCTACCTCGGCCGCGACCCGAAGTACGTGAAGCGCAACCTCGAAGCGCTGAAGGCCGAGAGCGCGATCTACGAAGACCGCAACGCCAAGCCCCGCAATCCGCCCCCCGCCGACATCTGGCAGGACATCTTCGCCAAGTACCGCGCGATGGAGGATCCGGCGGCTGGCCTCGCGTCCTGGGACCGCTGGGGCTCGGTCGAACTCGGGGAGTCGCGCACGCAGACGCTGCACTGGTTGCTCAGCCTGAACGAGATGGGTGCGCCTGACTTCACCGTTCTGGCCGACACGCCGCTCTTCTCGGTGTTCAAGCGTGCCGACGGGAAGCGTACGCACCTGGCCTTCAATGCCACCAAGGCGCCGATCACCGTGCGCTTCACCGACGGCATCGTGCTGAACGTCGCGCCCGGACAACTCGCCCGGACGCCCTGACCCGGAAACCCCGAATCTCAGGGAAAGCCTCAGGGCAGACCCGCTTGTCAATCGCCAGCGCTCGCTCTATTCTGCTTGAAAGCGCTTTCAAGCCAAACCCCCAAGCCGAGGCGATCGCCAAGGCCATCGCCCCGCCCACTGCCAGGAAACTCGCCATGACGCACCTCACCAGCACCTTCAAGCTCTCCGCCACCGCTTTGGCCGCCACCTTGATGCTCGCCGCCTGCGGCGGCGGTGACGCCGAGCCGCCCGCCGACATCGTGCCGCCGACGGTCGTCATCACCGACAGCGAGGCGGGTGCCACCGCGAGCGGCGACGTCACCTTCACCTTCACCTTCAGCGAATCCGTCGGCGGCAGCTTCGTGGCCGACGACGTCTCCGTCACGGGCGGCACCAAGGGCACGTTCACGATGGCGGGCAACGGCCTGTCCGCCACCCTGGTCGTGACACCGACCGCCGACAGCGCCGGCACGATGGTGGTGAACGTCGCCACGGGCGCATTCGTCGACACCTCGGGCAACGCGAGCACCGTGGCCTTCACGGCCTCGCAGGACTACTCCACCGTCGTCTCGGGTGGCGTCTCCGGCAGCACTGGTACCTGCACCACGGTCAACTGCACCGACTTCTCTGCAGCCGGCATCGGCTTCGCCCCGTTCGAGAACGGCGGCGGCGGCTCGGTCATGATCGGCACCGACCCCAACGACGCGAACAACAAGGTCGTCCAGTTCGTCAAGAAGCCGGGCGACGGCGAGTACTTCGGCACCACCATCACCGGCCTGGCCGGCCCGGCGGTGCTGACCGCCGACAACAAGACGGTCACGCTGCGGGTCTTCTCGCCCGCCGCCGGCACCAATTTCCTGCTGAAGTTCGAAGGCGGCACGGGCGGCCCGGCCGTCACTGAAAAGGATGTCGCCAGCACCGTGGCCAACGAATGGGAGACGTTGTCCTTCGTGATGCCGGCCGCCGGCACCTACAGCACCGTCGTGCTGTTCCCGAATGGCCGCAGCTCGGTGTCCGCCAACACCACCATCTACGTCGACGAGCTGAAGTTCCCGGCGGCGGCGGTGGTGCCGCCGGTCAGCGGCTGCGTGAGCCCGTCCTGCATCGACTTCTCGGCCGCCGGCATCGGCTTCGCCCCGTTCGAGAACGGCGGCGGCGGAACGGTGGCCGTGGTCACCGATCCTTCGGACGCCACCAACAAGGTTGCCAAGTTCGTCAAGAAGGCCGGCGACGGCGACTACTTCGGCACCACCATCACCGGCCTGGGCGCCAACGTCGTCCTGACCCCGACGGCCCGCACCGTGACGATGCGCGTGTTCTCGCCGGCCGCCGGCAAGAACTTCCTGCTGAAGTTCGAAGGTGGCACGGGTGGCGCGCTTCCGACCGAGAAGGACGTCGTCACCACCAAGGCCAACGAATGGGAGACCCTGACCTTCGTCCTGCCCGATTCCGGCACCTACAGCACCATCGTGCTGTTCCCGAACGGCCGCAGCCCGGTCAGCGCCGACACCACGTTCTACGTCGACGACATCAAGTTCCCGGCCACGGCAACCACGGGCGGCGGCGGTGGCTCGAGCGGATTCACGGGTGGCATCTTCGCGGCGGACTACGTCGGCGACCTGTTCGTCAATTCGAAGACCGCGCTCGGCGGCGACGTCGGCTTCTTCTTCGACGACCGTCTCGTCTCGACCAAGGCCTATGACTACGCCGGTGTCGCGGGCCTTGCCCAGAACCCCGGTGGCGTGCCCAACTTCTACTTCGGCTTCGGCCTGAACGCTCCGGCCATCACCAACGCCTACTTCGGCGCCTTCATCAAGGCTCCGGGCAATGCGGTGGTCGACGCATCGGCCTTTGCCAACATCAAGGTCAACGTCTGGGGCCCGGACCAGCTCTTCAAGGCTGGCACCTTCCCGGCCCTGAAGGTGGTCATGCAGGGGCCTGCCGTCAGCGGTTGCGCTTCCAACTCGGGCGGCTCGGAAGTGTCCGCGACCTTCCAGACCACGAGCCAGGGGGCTGCGGCGGTCTACAACATTCCGCTGGCGAACTTCTCCATCGTGACGGCCTGCAGCGGCGAGACCACGGTGGCGCAGGTCCTGGCCAAGCTGGCGCAGGTCAACATCCTGCTCGAGGGTACGAACATCCAGTACGTCAACAAGGACGGCGACGGCGTGGCCTTCACGAACGGCCTGAACGTCGGCTCGATCAAGTTCGACTGAACCTGAACGCAGCTCCAGATCCCCGTGCCGCCTGGCGGCCGGGGAGCGCCTGTCCACCGAGGAAGTCACCATGCCGTTCGCCCTTCGTCTGATCCCGGCTGCTGCCGCCGCGTGCCTGCTGGCATCCTGCGGTGGCGGTAGCGGTGGCTCTGATCCCGTCGTCCCGCCGACGGCCACGCGCGGCGTGGCCGTCGATGGCTATCTCGTCGGCTCCACCGTGCTGTGCGACAGCAACGCCAACGGCGTTGCCGACCCCGGCGAACTCAGCGTCGGCACCGACGCCGAAGGCCGCTTCACTTTCGCCACCGGCTGTTCGGCCGCCATCGTCGTGCTCGGCGGTGCCAGCGCCGACACCGGTCTTCCCTTCACGGGCATGCTGCAGGCGCCCGCTGGCGCCACCGTGGCGTCGCCGCTCACCACGCTGCTGGTGGCGGGTGTATCGGCGTCGCAACTGCTCACGGCGCTCGGTCTGCCGGCAGGCACCGACCTGCTCAATACCGACCCGGCGCTGACCAACGGCGGCGCGCTCGTGAACGCCGACCTGCTGAAGAAGACGCTGGCCGTGCAGCAACTCGCGCAGAAGCTCTCGGAGCTCTTCGTGGGCCTGAGCGGCGGCAACGCCACCGGCACGCTGCAGGTCGTCTACCGAGAGGTCATCGCCGCGTTCGCCACCGAGCTGGCTGCGGGCGCCGTGCTGAGCACGGGCGCGATGATCGACGAGGCAGCCGTGTCCCGCCTGGTGCGGGCCGCGGTGCTGCGCGTCCAGGACGCGACCAGCATCGGCGCAGCCGTTCCGGCCGCGCTCGACCTGCTGAACGCAGACGCTCTGGCCGTGGTGCTGGCGGGCGGGCTTGCCGCACAGGCTCAGGCGCTGATCCAGGCGCCCGATGCCGGGCTGACCGCTGCGACGACGGCCCAGCAGGAAGACACGCGCACCACGGAATTCGTCATCGACAACCGCGCGCAGCTCACCGCTGCGCCGACCGATGCCACCGCAGCCCTTGGCGCTGAACTGACCGACGTCATCGCAGGGGTCGAGCCGCCGCCCCCGCCCACGAATTACCTGGCCCTGGCCGGCGATGCGATCAGCCTTGTCAATGGCGCCAGCAGCCAGTCGTTCACGATGGCCCAGTTCCAGTCCACCGGCATTTCGCTGGCCTGGCCGGTGGCGCCGAAAGCCACGCTCAGCGTCACGCTGAACGAGGTGGGCACCTATGCCGTGCCGGCCGACATGAAGCTCAGCGCTGCTGTCTCCATCGTCGACACCGCCGTGGGTGGCCAGGGCGAGTTGCAGGCCTACATCGACAACGTCACGGTCGAGAAGACGGCCAACGGCCTGAAGATCACCGTGCCTTCGACCGCCAACGCGCTGGTCTACGGTGTGTCCGCCGACGGCAAGAAGCGTGCGGTCATCGACTTCGCCAACAGCGTGGCCGGTGTCACCAACACCCTCACCACGGCCGGCAGCAGCAACAGCATCGTTTTCGGTGAAGTGGTCGACTACGCCATCAACCGAATCGGCCAGGACTTCACGGGCATCAGCGCCTTGCGCGGCACCTACCGCGTCTCGGTGGTGATCACGGGCCTTCCGCTGCGTCAGGCCGATGGCACGCCGCTGCCTGCGGTGACGGTGACCGTGCCCACGGCGCTCGACGCCAATGGTGCGGTGACAGCCAGCAAGGCGGTCGCCGGGCCTGGCCTGGTGGGCCAGATCACGCTGACCAACTAGGCGTGCGCGTTCCGGCGGCAATGATGCGGTGCCTGGCGCCGCTGGGGTGGGCGCTCGCCACGGCGGCGTCGTCTGCCGCCCCGCTGGACGCCCTCCTGACCGCAATGCCGGATACCGGGGCTGCGCGTGGGAGGCTGGAGCTTGCCGTCGAGCATGCCAATCGGTCGCTCGACCCGTTCCCGGACGCCGCGGTCGACCCCTCGGCTCCGACCGCGCCGCCGGGCAGCTATCGCGGCCTGACGCTGTCGGGCTCCTACCGGGTGCTGGACACGCTGACGCTGTCCGCCGCTCTCGGGCAGCGACGGCTCGACGACGGTATAGACGTCTACCTCTTCGACAGCTGGCAGCTCGCAGGCCAGTGGCGCATGGTCGAACAGCAGGGCCTGCGCCCGGCACTGGCGCTGCGGCTCGCTGCCTGGGGCAATGCCAGCGACGCCACCGAGAGCAACACGCCCGTTCAGGTGCCTGGCGCCGTGCTGAACAGCGTGACCATCACGCGCCCGTCCGACCGCAACCTTCAGCTCGACCTGATCGGCAGCTGGCGCCTTTCTCCCGCATGGGGTGTGAGTGCGATATTCGGTGTCGGGCGAACACAGCTCGACTACGGCTCTCTGAGCGCCACGACCACGCGCAACGGCTGCAACTACGACCTGTCCTTCAAGGGCAACGATATCTTCGGGGAACTCTCGGGCCCCTGCAGTGCCGCCGGCGGTGTCATCCGCCAGTTCTACGACCGCAGCGGCGACTATGGCGTGGACGTGCCGCGCGAGATCGCGTGGCGTGGTGACTTCCTGCAACTCGGTGCCAACGCCACCTGGCGCTCCGGCGCCTGGACGGTGCAGGGCGGCTACCTGTTCCACGGCATCCGCCGGGAGGCGGTCGACGACATCGCGGCCGGCCGTGGCAACCCGGTGCAGCGCATCAATCACGTCTTCGTGCTGGACGCCAGCCTGCAGTTGCACCGGCACGTCAGCGTCTTCCTGCGCGGGCAGCGCAGCAGTCGGCTCTTCTTCAACGAACTGCCTGTCACCTACAACAGCAGCACCTCCGGCAGCTTCGGCCAGCACTTCACCGTGCTGACGCTCGGGCTGCGCGCCAGCTTCTAGCCGGCCCACCATGACGAACACCAAGTTTCCGCGCCTGCTGGGCGACGTTGGCGGCACGCATGCGCGCTTTGCCTGGCAGGCCGCTGATGGCGTGGCGCTCACGGATGTGAGCGTCCTGCACTGCGCCGATCACGCGACGCTCGCGGACGCCGTGTCGCAGTACCTGAGACAGCAGGGCCTGCCTGCGCCTTCCGAGTGCGCCATCGGCATCGCCAACCCCGTCACCGGCGACGTGGTGCGGATGACCAACCACCATTGGTCGTTCTCGATCCAGGCGCTGCGGCAGGCCATCGGTGCCCGACGCCTGCTGGTGCTCAATGACTTCGAGGCGCTGGCCCTGGCGCTGCCCACGCTCGATGCGTCGGAACTGCGCGCCATCGGCGGTGGTGCGGCCGACTCGGCGGCTGCCATCGCCGTCATCGGCCCGGGCACCGGGCTCGGCGTGGCCGGCCTTCTGCCGGGCGGCATGCGGGCCGTCACCGGCGAAGGTGGCCACGTGACGCTGGCGCCCACGGACGACCGCGAGTCGGCTGTCATCGGCTGGCTCAGGGCGCGACATGGCCATGTCTCCGCCGAGCGGGTGCTGTCGGGCCCGGGCCTCGTGAACCTGTACGAGGCCGTCTCGGCCCTGGCATCGGCATCAGCACCGGCATCAGCCCTCGCCTTGAAGCCCGCCGATGTGGTCGACCGCGCGCTCGCCGGCAGCGACCCCGCATGCCGGGATGCGGTGGACCTGTTCTGCGCCTTCCTCGGCAGCGTCGCGGGCAACCTGGCGCTCACACTGGGTGCGCGTGGTGGCGTCTACATCGGCGGCGGCATCGTGCCGAGGCTCGGAGCGCTGTTCGCTGGCTCAGCCTTCCGGACGCGGTTCGAGGCCAAGGGCCGCTTCGAGGCCTATCTCGCCGTGATTCCCACCTGGGTCATCGACGCGCGGCAGTCGCCGGCGCTCGCGGGTGCTGCCCGGGCGCTGGATTCGACGGGGTGACCTGACTCAGCCGAAACCGGGTTCGAGTCGGACACAATGGCGGGCTGGATGCGGCAATCCCGGCCCGCACTTCATGCACAACTTCGACCCGGCCCGATGAGCGAGATCCGGACCCTTCTTCTGACCGATGTCGTCGACAGCACGAAGCTGTCCGAACGGCTGGGCGATGCCGCCATGGCCGAGGTCTGGGCGGCCCACGACCGCGTCGCGCGCGATCTGTTGCGTACGGCCGGCGGCCGCGAGATCGACAAGACCGACGGCATGTTGCTGATGTTCGACCACCCGGCGGACGCGGTCGACTACGCCTTGGCCTACCACCGCGCTCTGGCGGCCTTGCCCGTGCCGCTGAAGGCTCGCGCGGGCCTGCACGTCGGCCCGGTGATCCTGCGGGAGAACAGCCCCGAGGACGTCGCCATGGGCGCCAAACCGCTCGAGGTGGACGGCCTGGCCAAGCCGACGGCTGCCCGCGTGATGTCGCTGGCGCGGGGTGCGCAACTGCTGTTGACGGAGGAAGCGCGCGACACGCTCGGCAAGACACGGCTGCGCGTTCGTTCGCACGGACATTGGTCGATCAAGGGCGTCTCGGAGCCGATCGAGCTCTTCGAGGCGCGAGACGACGAGGCGCCGTTCGAGGCGCCGCCCGACAGCGAGAAGGTCTGGCGCGTGGTGCGCAGCGGCGATCGCTGGCTGTCCATCGCCGAGATCCCGAACAACCTGCCTCAGCAGGTGACGTCCTTCATCGGCCGTGAGCGCGAGCTCGGCGAGGTGAAGGAATTGATGATGCAGGGGCGGCTGCTCACGCTGCTGGGCATGGGTGGCCTGGGCAAGACCCGGCTGTCGCTGCAGGCAGCCACCGAGCTCATGCACCGTTTCCCCGAGGGCGTGTGGTTTCTCGACCTCGCCCCGATGCGGGACCCGGCGCTGGTGGTCGGCGAGGCCGCGCAGGTGCTGGGTGTGCGCGAGGAGCCCGACCGCCCGATGATCCAGACCCTGTGCGCTGCGGTCCGCACACGCAGGCTGCTGCTGATCATCGACAACTGCGAGCACCTGATCCAGGCCTCCGCCGACCTGGCGAACGCCCTGCTGCGAGCAGCACCCGGTGTGAGCATCATCACCTCGAGCCGCGAGGCGCTTCGCGTGCCCGGCGAGCAGACCTATCCGGTCCTGCCCCTGCCGCTGCCGGGCCGTGGCGACGGGCTCGAAGCCTTGTCACGCTCCACTGCCGTGCGGCTGTTCGTGGAGCGTGCCCAGTTGCACAAGCCCAGCTTCGCGCTGAACGAACGCGAGGCACCGGCCGTGGCCGAACTCGTGGCCCGGCTGGAGGGCATTCCGCTGGCGCTGGAGCTGGCGGCAGCGCGTGTGCGCTCGCTGACGGTGGCGGACATCAACGCCCGCCTGAAGGACCGCTACAAGCTGCTGACCGGCGGTGGCCGTGTTCTGCTGGAGCGGCAGCAGACGCTGCGCGCGCTGGTGGACTGGTCCTACGAACTGCTGACACCGTCAGAGCAGACGCTGTTCATCCGGCTGTGCGTCTTTGCCGGCGGCTTCGACCTCAACGCGGCCGAGACGGTCTGCGGCGTCGACCCGCTCGACAGCTTCGACGTGCTCGACCTGCTGGCGTCGCTGGCCGAAAAATCCATCGTGATGATGGACGAGCGGGAGGACGGAGCCCGCTATCGCATGCTGGAGACTCTGCGCGACTACGGCCGCGAGAAGCTCGAACAGGCGGGCGAGCTTCCGGCGGCTTCGGCACGGCATTGCGAGTATTTCTTCGACCTTGCCAAGCAGGCCAACCACGCGCTGGGCGGGCCGGAAGCGTCGAACTGGGTTCGCCGCATGGAGGACGAACTCGACAACCTGCGCGCGGGCAAGGCGCTGTCGCTGACCGGTGCTGTCGATCCCTTCATTGCCGTCAAGTTCGCCGTGGCGATGCAGGGTTTCTGGATCCTGCGCGGCTATGCCTCGGAGGGCCGCAATTTCGTGCGTGCGGCGCTGGCACTGCCGGCCATCCAGGAATCGGACATCGCGCAGGCCTGGGCGCTTTACGTGGGGGCGGCACTCGCCGGCACGCAAAGCGACCATGCCGAGGCGCGCCAGATGCTCGAGGTCTGCCTTGCGCTGCGGCGCCGGCTGGGCAACCCCATCGACATCGCTGCGACGCTCTCGACCCTGTCCCTCGCCCGGCTGCAGGCCGGCGACGCCGGCGGTGCGCTGGACGTCGAGGAGGAAGCCCTGCAACTGTTCCGCCAGAGCGACGATCTCGGTGGTCAGGCCATCGGCCTGCTGCACCTGGGGCAGATCGGCGTCTACCTGGGCGACGACGTGCAAGCGCGCGCATGGCTGGCGCAGGGCCTTGCCATCGCGCGCCGGATCGGCAACCAGGAAGTGGAAGCCGAGTGCGAACGCGTGGCCGGCGAGTGCGTCTATGAAAACGGCGATGCCGACGAGGCCCGCCGCTGTTTCGAGCGCTCGCTCACGGTCTGCCGCGAAGCGGGCGACAAGCGCGGCGAAGCCAGTGCCCTGTGGTGGCTGGGCAAGCTGGACCTGGACCTGGGCGAACTGGTCTTGGCCCGCGACCGTCTCGACGAGGCTTTGCGCGCGTTCCGGGCATTCGAGATGCGGTCGGAACTGCTGGGCTGCCTGGAGGACACGGCGGCGCTCGCGCTGGCCGGCGGCCAGCCGGAAGCTGCAGTCCCACCTGCCGCAGCGGCCGAGGCTTCACGCCAGCGGTTGGGCCTGCTGCTGTCGCCGCGGGCGGAACTGCGCCGCCAGAAACAACTTGCGGCCATCCGGCAGCAACTGCCCGATGGCCGCTTCGAGGCCTTGTGGGATCAGACGCGGACGACCGAAGGTCTGCCGCCCGCCTGATCCGCCAAGCCGGTCAGGCGCGACGGCGGCGAACCGCCCAGCCGGCGCCGAGGGCGGCGAAGACGAGCGCGAGAGAGCCTGGCTCAGGAACCGTTGCCGTGAAGTTGGCAGTTGCCGGATTGGACGCCACGCCGGTGCTGTCTTTCAGATACACCTCGCTCTTGCCCAAGGCTTCGTTCCAGACGAAAACCATCTCGAAGCTACGCAGGCCAGCCAGCGCCAGTGCCGAAGTCTCGGGGCCGATGAACACCGTTGTCATGCCGACAACCTCATTCTTGCCCGTGATGCTGTTGTACTTGACGTAGGCCGAGAAGGTGGGGTCCGGTATCAGCGCGGGCGGCGCGAAAACCAGCGTTTCCAGGATCGTGGCAGGGGCTGCAAGGTCGTAGAACTCGATCTCGGCGGTCAGCAAGCTCATGGCACCGCTGGAGCAGGACGCAAAGTCGAGAATCTGGGTCGCTGATGTCAGCGCCGGGCCGCTCAGGCACGCATCAGGCACGAAAAAGTCAGCGGAGCCCTGAAACCCCAGCCCCGGAAGACTCGGGCCATACGCGGGATCCCACTTGCCCGTGTACACCGCAGCCTGTGCGGGTGCGACGCTGGCAAGCAGCAGAGCGGAAGCTGTACCAACAGCCCAGAGGGCCTTTTCCAAGCGAGCGAACACGGCGGATTCCTTCGGGTTTCTTGTCTGCGCGTGGTGTTCGCAAAAAGCGTGCCCTGTCCTGCAGGATGTCGCAAGTGGTTGATTCGAAAGAAAAAGAGCGTCTTCACTGCGCCGTGCGGCTGCGCGCGGGCGGGCGGCCTGTAAAGAAAGCCGACAGGCCGGTTCAATCCTTCGACGTGGCCAGCTCAAGCCGTTGCTTGCGCACCTTGCCGCTGTTCCACAGGGTCAATGTCACGCTGTCGCCGGCCTGCTTCTGTTCCAGCAGGGTCAGCACGTCGTCCAGGTCCTGAACGGCTTGGCCGTCCACTTCGGTCACCACGTCGCCCATCAGCACGCCGCCGTCCCGCCCGCGGCGGAAGGGCTGCAGGCCGGCCTTGGCGGCCGGGCTGCCGGCGGCCGAGGCGATGATGGTCACGCCCGGGGGCAGCTGCAGCGCCTTCGTCAGCCCCGGGGGGCCTGCCGTCACACCCAGCGCCGGGCGGTTGATGCGACCGTCGCGGATCAGGCGCGGCACGATGCGGTTCACTTCGTCCACCGGGATCGCGAACCCGATGCCCGCGCTCGCGCCGCTGGGGCTGGCGATCTGGGTGTTCACGCCGATCAGTCGCCCGGCCGAATCGAGCAGCGGGCCGCCCGAGTTGCCCGGGTTGATGGCGGCATCGGTCTGGACCACGCCGCGGATGCTGCGGTTGTTGAAGGATTCGATCTCGCGGTTCAGCGCGCTCACGATGCCGGTGGTCAGCGTCTGGTCCAGGCCGAAGGGGTTGCCGATGGCGTATACCCTCTGTCCGACCAGAAGGTCACGGCTCAGCCCCACGGGGATCGGGGGCAGCTTGGCCGCCGGCGCCTCGATCTTCAGCACCGCGAGGTCGCGGTCGGGGAAGGCGCCGACCAGCTTGGCGTCGAAGCTCGTCTGGTCGGCCAGCGTCACGCGGGCGGCGTTCGCGCCCTGGATCACGTGGAAGTTGGTGACGATGTGGCCGTTCGTGTCCCACACGAAGCCCGTGCCAGTGCCCCTGGGCACCTGCTGGACGTTCAGCGAGAACATGTCTCGCTGCGCCGCCAGCGTGGTGATGTGCACGACGGACGGCGAGACGCGCTTGAAGACATCGACGTTCGCCTGTTCGTCGGCGGTCAGCGCGCCACGCGGAGTGACGGCACGCGGCGTGGGCGGGTCGTTGCGCGAGATCGCGGGCAGGCTGACGGCCAGCGTGGCGGCCAATGCCGCAGCACCGGCCAGAAGAATGGAACGGGCGGTGGGCAGCTTCATGGGCGGTGGGCGGGCAAGTGGATCCGGGCAATGCTAGATCGGGACTGTTGCCGGCTCGTCAAGAGCCTGTGAAGCGCTTTCAGGCCACGACGTAGGCGGCGGAACTGGTGGCGATGAGCGTGCCCTGCTCGTTGTGAAGGCGGCTGAGCACGGAGCCCACCCGCCCGCCGAGCCGCGTGACCTCGGCCGTGCCGACGAATTCGGTGCCCATCCCGGGCCGCAGGTAGTCCACGCGCAGGTCGATCGTGCCGAAGCGGCCGAAGCGATGCATCACCTGATCGGCGGTGTCGGCCGGGTGGCGCTCGGCCAGGGCCACCATCAGTGCCAGGCCGCCCAGCGCGTCCAGCGTGGCCGAGATCGCCCCGCCGTGCAGGCGGCCAGTGGAAAAGTGGCCGATCAGGTCCTTGCGCATCGGCAGCCGCAGGCGCACACCTGCGGGCGCCAGCGAATCCACCTTCAGGCCCAGCACTTCGTTGAAGTGGATGCTGTGCTCGAACATGTGGGTCAGCGCGGCCTCCAGCCGGGTCTGCTCCTCGGCGCTGCGGCGGGCGGTCATGAGCGCAGCCCCAGCAGCGCGCGTGCCTCGGCCGGTGTGGCCACCTCGCGGCCCGCCTGCCGGGCGCAGGCAGCCAGCGCCTCGATCATCGCGCCGTTGCCCGACGCCCGTTCGCCGCCGGGCAGGTAGAAGCTGTCCTCCAGGCCGGTGCGCAGCATGCCGCCGAGCTCCGCCGTCCGGCGGTGGACCGGCCAGATCTCGGCGCGTCCGATCAGGGTGCTCTGCCACACGGCGCCGGCCGGCAGCCAGCGCGGCAGCAGGGCCAGCAGGTCGGCGTCGCAAGGCATGCCGCTGGCCACGCCCATCACGAAGTTCAGCTCGGGCACGCCCGTGAAGAGCCCGGCCTTCAGGTACATGCCCACGCTGCGCACGATGCCGACGTCGAAGCACTCGAATTCCGGGTGGATGTCGTTCTCGGCCATCACGTCCAGCATGGCCTGCACCTTGGACACCGGGTTGTCGAAGACCATCGGCGGCCAGGCCCAGCGGCCGTCCTCCCGGATCTTCAGGTAGTTCAGGCTGCCCGCGTTGCAGGCCGCCGCCTCGGGCTTCACGCGCCGCAGGCAGGCCACCGGGCCGCTGATGTCGGCGCCCACCACGCCCGTCGTCAGGTTGATGATCACGCCGGGGCAGGCGGCGCGGATGGCGTTCACCACGGCCTCGGCGACGTCCGGGTCCCAGCTGGGCAGGTGGCCCTGGCCGGGCTCCTGGCGGCGCAGGTGCACGTGCATGATGCTGGCGCCGGCGTTGAAGGCATCGCGCGCCTCGGCCGCCATCTGGTCGGGCGTCACCGGCACGGGGTGCTGCACCGGGTCCGTCAGCACGCCGGTCAGCGCGCAGGTGATGATGGCCTTGTCGCGGGCTTGGGTCATTCGTCGAGTTCCAGTTCGATGATCAGGTCGCCTGCCGCGACCGAGGCCTTCAGCTCGCGGTGCACGGCTTTCACGGTGCCGGCGCCGGCGGCGGGCAGCCACATCTCCATCTTCATCGCCTCGACGCAGGCCAGTGGCTGGCCCGCGCTGACCCGGTCACCCACGGACACATGCAGCTGGGCCAGAACGCCCGCCACCGTGGCCCGCAGCCGCGCCGGGTCGGTGCGGTCGTCGCGCTGCGGCCAGGGCGAGACTTCGGTGAAGACGAAGTCGTGCGCATCCACGGCGATGTGCAGCGCATCGGCCCGTCGGGTGGCGACGTAGCGGCGCTGTACGCCGTCGATCTCGGCGCGCAGTTCGCCATCGGCGAAGGAGAGAACGCGCACATCTGACGCCGGCACACGATGGCTGCGGCGCTCGCCCCCGCACTGCAGCGCCAGGTCGAAGGCGCTGCCGGCGCCGCCCAGCACGGCGGCGGCCACGCGCCAGGTGTCCGCGTCGGGTGTTGGCGTCTCGAAGATCGCGTGCCGCGCCTCGGCCCAGGAATCGACGTGCGCCGTCGTGATGCGGCCGTCGATGAAGTCCGGGTGCCGCAGCAGGTCGCGCAGGAAGCGCGCGTTGGTGGGCAGGCCCAGCAGCGGTGACTCGTCCAGCGCGCGAACCAGGCGCCGGACGGCGTCGCCGCGGTCGAGGCCGTGGGCTATGAACTTGGCGAGCATGGCGTCGTAGTGCGGCGTCACGTCGCCGCCTTCGGCGATGCCGTGGTCGATGCGCAGCCCGGCCCGCCCGGGGCGCCAGTGGGCGATGCGGCCCGTCTGCGGCAGGAAGCCCGTGTACGGGTCCTCGGCGTACAGGCGCAGCTCGATGGCGTGGCCGCTGAAGCTCGGCGGTTGCGCGGGCAGATGTTCGCCCGCGGCCACGCGCAGCTGCCACTCCACCAGGTCGAGCCCGGTCACGCACTCCGTGACGGGGTGCTCCACCTGCAGCCGCGTGTTCATCTCCAGGAAGTGCTGCCGGCCAGCTGCATCGACGATGAACTCGACCGTGCCGGCGCCCACATAGCCCACCGCGCGCGCGGCGGCGACGGCATCCCGGCCCATGGCCTCGCGTTGCGCCGCGTCGATGGCCGGGGAGGGCGACTCCTCGATCAGCTTCTGGCGCCGGCGCTGGGTGCTGCAGTCGCGCTCGCCGAGGTGGATGATCCGGCCGTGCGTGTCGGCGAAGACCTGCACCTCGATGTGCCGGCCGCCGTCGATGAGGCGCTCCAGCATCAGTGTGCCGTCGCCGAAGGCGCTCAGCGCCTCGCGGCGGGCGCCGGCCAGCGCCGCAGGCAGGTCGGCTTGCTCGCGCACCAGCCGCATGCCGCGCCCGCCGCCGCCGGCCGTGGCCTTCACCAGCAAGGGCATGCCTAGCGCTGCGGCCTCGGCCAGCAGGCGTGCCTCGGTCTGGTCGTCGCCCAGGTACCCGGGCGCGCACGGAACACCGGCCTCCAGCATGCGTCGCTTCGCGCGCGCCTTGTCGCCCATTTCGCGCATGGCGGCCGATGGCGGGCCGATGAAGACCAGCCCTGCCGCCGCGCAGGCGTCGGCGAATTCGGCGCGTTCCGAAAGAAAGCCGTAGCCGGGGTGCACGGCGTCGGCGCCGCTGCGGCGTGCGGCGTCGATCAGCGCGTCGACGCTCAGGTAGGAGCCGGACGCCGCTGCCGGGCCGATGCGCACCGCACTGTCGGCCTGGCGCACGTGGGGCGCATCGGCGTCCGCATCGCTGAACACGGCCACCGTGCGGTAGCCCAGCCGATGCGCGGTCCGGATCACGCGGCATGCGATCTCGCCGCGGTTGGCGATGAGGACGGTGCCGAAGCTCACGTGGGGGCCCATGCCGGCCTGCGCCGCGCGACGAACGCGGCCGTGCCCTCCTGGCCTTCGGCGCCCAGCACGGCGGCCGAGAACGCCTCGGCGGCTTCCTGGACCAAGGACGCAGGGGCGTTGTGCCGTGCACGTGCCAGCAGCGCCTTCGTGGCAGCCACCGCGCCCGGGGCGCATTGCAGGATGCTGTTCACCACGCGGGCCAGAGCGCTGTCGAGCGCGGTGTCCGGGTGTACCTCGTGCACGAGGCGAAGCGCCAGCGCCTCGTTCGCGCCGAGCCGCGCGCCCGTGACGGCCAGGCGCCGTGCCTCGCTGTAGCCCAGGCGCTCCACCAGGAAGGGGCCGATCTGCGCGGGGACGAGCCCGAGCGACGTCTCGGGCAGCCGGAACGCCACGCTCTCGCCGGCCAGCGCCACGTCTGCCACGCAGGCGAGCCCGAAGCCGCCGCCCATCACGCTGCCTTCCAGCACGGCCACCGTGGCCAGGCCGGTCCGGGAGAAGGCCACGCAGAGTTCGCCGAACGCCGCGCTGAGTTCGGCGATGGCGTCCGGGTCCTCTGTGAGCCGCGCGCGGGCGGTTGCCATATCGCGGATGTCACCGCCGGCGCAGAAGTGGCCCCCGCTGCCGCGCAGCACCAGCACGCGGGTGCGGCCGTCGGCCTCGGCCGCGGCCAGCGCCTCGCGCAGCGCCTGCACCATCGCCACCGACATCGCGTTGCGCTGCTGGGGTCGGTCCAGCGTGAGGTGCTGGACCGGGCCGTCCTGACGCACGAGCACGCCGCTCACCGCTGTGCCTTGGTGCCGCGCGCCCGCGTCCTCGCTCGGGTGGCCGCCTGGCGGGCTCATGAGTGACGGCGCCCGGGGAGCGTGTCCTCGAGCTTGCAGATGATGCCCAGCATCACCTCGTCGGCGCCGCCGCCGATGGAGTTGAGCCTGCCGTCGCGGTAGGCGCGCGACACCGGGTTGTCGGCCGTGAAACCCATGCCGCCCCAGTACTGCAGGCAGCCGTCGGCCACCTCGCGCGACAGGCGTCCGGCCTTGAGCTTGGCCATGGAAGCGAGCTTGGTCACATCCTGCCCGGCCACGTACATCTCCACGGCGCGGTAGGTGAGGGCACGCAGCGCCTCGACCTCGGTGCGCAGCTCGGCCAGCTTGAAGTGGACGACCTGGTTGTCCAGGATGGATTGGCCGAAGGCCTTGCGCTCTCG
Source organism: uncultured beta proteobacterium (assembly GCA_903938815.1). Classification (GTDB taxonomy): domain Bacteria; phylum Pseudomonadota; class Gammaproteobacteria; order Burkholderiales; family Burkholderiaceae_C; genus Rubrivivax. The sequence goes on along the minus strand of CAJAES010000030.1, from coordinate 63,504 downwards.
GGTGTAGGCGATGGTCAGGTCGATCAGCCGGTCGAGCGCGCGAAGGTTGGCCGCGGCGCCCCAGAGCCTTTCCTCCTGGAACTGCAGCATCTGGTAGCTGAAGCCCTTGCCTTCCTCGCCGATGAGATGCCGGCGCGGCACGCGCACGTTGTCGAAGAACAGAAGCGCCGTGTCCGAGCTGTGCATGCCGATCTTGTCGATCTTCTGCTTGGTGATGCCGGGGGCATCCATCGGCACCACCACCAGGCTCTTGTTGCGGTGCGAAGGGCCGTCGCCGGTGTTCACGAGCAGGCAGCACCAGTCGGCCTTCAGGCCGTTGGTGATCCACATCTTGCTGCCGTTGATGACGTAGTCGCCACCTTCGACGCGCGCGCTGGTCTTCGCGGCGGCCACGTCCGAGCCGGCGCCCGGCTCGCTGACGCCCAGGCAGGCCACATAGTCGCCCGCGATGGTCGGGGCCAGGAACTCCCGCCGAAGCTCGTCGCTGCCGAAGCGCGCGAGTGCCGGCGTGGCCATGTCGGTCTGCACGCCGATGGCCATCGGCACGCCGCCGCAGGCGCAGCTGCCCAGGGCCTCGGCCATCACCATCGAGTAGCTGAAGTCCAGGCCCGAGCCGCCGTAGGCCTCGTCGTACTTCAGGCCCAGCAGGCCGAGGTTGCCGAGCTTCTTGAAGAGCTCGTGGCTCGGGAATTCCTGCGCGGCCTCCCAGGCGGGCACGTGCGGGTTGATCTCCCGCTCGATGAACCGGGTGACGGTCTCGTCGAGCGCGCGGTGTTCGTCGGTGAACTGCATGGAGTCTCCTGGCGGGTGTTCAGAGTCGGGCCACGCCGAAGGTGTTCGGGCGCAGCTGGCGTTGCCCGGCCTCGCGCGCAAGGCCCAGGCACAGGCCGAGAATGCGGCGCGTCTCGCGCGGGTCGATGATGCCGTCGTCCCACAGCCGCGCGGTGCCGAACAGCGCGGTCGATTCGGCATCGAGCCGGCGCCGCAGGCCGTCGCTGGCGGCGGACAGGGCCGCGTCGTCCACGGCCACGCCTTGCCGCTCGAGCTTGTTGCGGTTGACGATGTCCATCACCATGGCCGCCTGTGCGCCGCCCATCACGGCGGTGCGCGCGCTGGGCCACGCGAAGATGAAGCGCGGGTCGAAGCCGCGCCCGCACATGCCGTAGTTGCCGGCCCCGAAGCTGCCACCGAGCACGACCGTGAATTTCGGCACCCGCGCGTTGGCCACGGCCTGGATCATCTTGCTGCCGTGCTTGATGGCGCCTGCCTGCTCGGCGGCGCGGCCCACCATGAAGCCGGTGGTGTTCTGCAGGAAGACGAGCGGCGTGCCGGACTGGTCGCAGAGCTGGATGAACTGCGCGGCCTTGGTCGAGCCTGTGGGCTGGATGGGGCCGTTGTTGCCGATCAGGCCCACCGCGTGGCCGTGCAGCCGGGCGTGGCCGCAGACCGTGTCGGCGGCGTAGCCCTGCTTGAATTCGAGGAAGTCGGAGCCGTCGACCAGGCGGGCGATGACCTCGCGCACGTCGTAGGGCTCGCGTTCGTCTGCCGGCACGACACCCATCAGCTGCTCGACCGGATACCGAGGCTCCGCGAAGGCGGGCTGTGCGGGCGCGGTGTCCCAGGGCAGCTTGTCGAGCAGGTCACGCGCGAGCGCGATGGCGTGGGCATCGTTCTCGGCCAGGTATTCGCCCAGGCCGGTGAGGCCAGCGTGCATCTCGGCGCCGCCCAAGGATTCCTCGTCGCAGTCCTCGCCGATCGCGGCCTTCACGAGCGGCGGGCCGGCCAGGTAGATGCTGCTGCGCCCGCGCACCAGCACGACGTAGTCCGACAGCCCCGGCAGGTAGGCGCCGCCGGCGGTGGAGGCGCCGTGAACCACCGCGATCTGCGGTATGCCGGCGGCCGACAGGCGGGCCTGGTTGGCGAAGCTGCGGCCGCCGTCCACGAAGATCTCGGCCTGGTAGAGCAGGTTGGCGCCGCCGGATTCCACCAGCGAGACCAGCGGCAGCTTGTTCTCGCTGGCCAGTTGCTGCGCGCGCAGCGCCTTCTTCAGGCCCATCGGCGCCACGGTGCCGCCCTTGATGCCGCTGTCGCTGGCCGATACCAGCACGCGCTTGCCCGCCACGGTGCCGATGCCGACGATGCTGCCGCCGCCCAGCACGCTCTGGCGTCCGTCGTCGTCGTGCATGCCCAGGCCGGCGAGCGGGCTGAGTTCGAGGAAGGGTGTGTCGCGGTCCAGCAGGCGTGCCACGCGCTCGCGCGGCAGAAGCTGCCCGCGCTGCTCGAAACGGCCGCGCTTGCTGGCCGATTCGGCCACCACCATGGCCTGCAGACGCTGCACCTCGGCCAGGCGCTCCTGCATGCGCGCCGCGTTGGCGGCAAAGGCGGGCGAGCCGGGGTCGAGCTGGGTGGCGAGCGGCGGCATCACTTGAGCACTTCGGGTGTCACGGCCCGGTGAAAGCCGTCGAAGGGCGTCGAGCGCGATTCGCCGGGGATGGGGAAGATCTCGCTACACAGCGATGCCGCGCCGTCGATCTGCAGCGTCACGCCGCTGATGAAGGCTGCGGCCGGAGTCAGCAGGAAGACGATGGCCGCCGACACCTCGGCTTCCACGCCCATGCGGCGCAGCGGCACGTGCTGCTTCAGCTTCGGGATCAAGGCGCGCATGGCGCCGCCGTAGGTGTCCATGCCGCTGGAGGCGATCCAGCCGGGTGCGACGGCATTCACGCGCACGCCGGCGTGGGCCCATTCGTAGGCCGCGGTCATGGTCAGGTTGCTCATGCCGGCACGCGCGGCGCCGCTGTGCGCCATGCCCGGCATGCCGTTGCGGAAATCGGCCGTCATGTTGACGACGGCGCCGCCGTGCTGCTGCATGGACTGGTTGAAGACCTCGCGCATCATCAGGAAGCCGCCGGTCAGGTTGTTTCCGACGACGGCGTCGAAACCCTTCTTGCTGATGGCCGCCATCGGCGCCGGGAACTGGCCGCCCGCGTTGTTGACCAGGCCGGCGATGGCGCCGTGCTGCACGACGACCGAGGCCACGGCAGCCTTCACGGCGTCCTCGTCGCGGATGTCGAAGGCGCGGGTGTCGACGCTGCCGCCGTCCTCGCGGATCTCGGCTGCGACACGATCGAGCTTGTCCTGGCTGCGCCCGCTGATGAGCACGGTAGCGCCCAGCGCGGCCAGTTCGTGGGCCACGCAGCGGCCAATGCCGCTGCCGCCGCCCGTGACCCAATGCAACTGGCCGGCCAGGAGGCCGGGACGGAAGACGCTGCGGTAGCCGGATTGCATGCTCCGGATTGAATCTTGGGGTGACGTTAACGTCAACAGGATGACACATAGGTGATTACACGGGCCTCGACCGAAGCGTCCGCGACTACGATCTTCTCCATGCTGGAAACCCACACCCGCCGGCGTGCCGCATCCGCTGCGCAGCAGGTCGTCGACTCCCACCGCAGCGAGGACGCCGGCGAACTGTTCGGCATCAGCGAACTGTGCGCCGAGTTCGGGATCACGCTGCGCACCATCCGCTTCTACGAGGACAAGGGCCTGCTCGCCCCGAGGCGCGTCAGCGGGGCGCGGGTCTACACGCGGCGCGACCGTGCCCGGCTGGCGCTCATCCTGCGCAGCAAGGCCATCGGCGCCTCGCTCGACGAGATCAAGCACTACCTCGACCTGTACGGCGCGCACGGCGAAGGCCGCGTGCAGCAGTTGCAATGGGTGCTGCAACGCACCGATGCGTCCATCCTGGAGCTGGAAGCCCGGCGCGCGGCCATTGACGCCACGCTGGCCGAACTGCGCCTGATCAACGGCGATGTGCGCCGACAACTGGAATCCCGATGAGCCTGCCTGTCTTCCCGTCTCCCTGGATGACCGAGGAGCACCGCGCGCTGCAGGACAGCGTCGCGCGCTACATGGCCGACCGCTGGGTGCCGCGCGCCGCCGAATTCCGCGAGGCCGGCCGCATGCCGCCCGAGGCCTGGCGCGATGCGGCAGCCAACGGCCTGCTGTGCGTGTCGACGCCGGTCGAGTACGGCGGCGGCGGCGGCGACTTCGCGCACGAGGCCGTAATCCTGCTCGAGCAGTCGCGCGCCAACTGCTCGGGCTGGGGCGGCGGCCTGCATTCGGCCATCGTCGCGCCCTACCTGCTGCACTACGGCACCGAGGAGCAGAAGCGCCGCTGGCTGCCACGCATGTGCAGCGGCGAGCTCATCGGCGCCATCGCCATGACGGAGCCAGGAACAGGCAGCGACCTGCAGGCCATCCGCACCACGGCCCGGCGCGATGGCGAGCACTACGTGCTCAACGGTGCCAAGACCTTCATCACGAACGGGCAGAACGCCAATCTGATCATCGTGGTCTGTCGCACGGGCGAAGCTGGTGCGAAGGGTGTCTCGCTGCTGGTCGTCGAGACCGAGGGCAGCCCGGGCTTCCGGCGCGGCCGCCAGCTCGAGAAGGTCGGCCTGAAGGCGCAGGACACCTCCGAGCTGTTCTTCGATGACGTGCGCGTGCCCGTGGGCAACCTGATCGGCGCCCAGGAAGGGCAGGGCTTCTTCCAGCTGATGGAGCAGCTGCCGCAGGAGCGGCTCATCATCGCCGTTCAGGGCATGGGCGCGATGGAGCGCGCCCTGGACGAGACCCTGGCCTACGCCAAGCAGCGCAAGGCCTTCGGCAAGACCGTCTGGGACTTCCAGAACACGAAGTTCAAGCTCGCCGAGGTGCAGGCCGTGGTGCTGGCCGCGCGAGCCTTCGTCGACGCCTGCATGGTTGCGCACCTGCGCGGCGAACTCGATGCCGCCCGTGCCGCGCTGGCCAAGGCCTGGGTCAGCGAACAGCAGTGCAAGGTGATGGACGAATGCCTGCAGCTGTTCGGCGGCTACGGCTACATGATGGAATACCCCATCGCCGAGCTGTATGTGGATGCGCGCGTGCAGCGCATCTACGGCGGCACCAACGAGATCATGAAAGAGCTTGCCGCTCGATCCATGTGAGGAACAGACCATGAGTGACGCTTTCATCTACGACCACGTTCGCACACCTCGCGGCAAGGGCAAGAAGGACGGCTCGCTGCATCAGGCCTCGCCGGTTTGGCTGCTGCGCACGCTGCTGCACGCGATGCAGCAGCGCAGCGGCCTGGACACGGCGCTGGTCGACGACGTCGTGCTGGGCTGCGTGACGCCGGTGGGCGAGCAGGGCGCCGACATCGCCCGCACCGCGGTGCTCGACGCCGACTGGGCGCAGACCGTAGCCGGCGTGACGCAGAGCCGCTTCTGCGCCTCCGGGCTCGAATCCGTGAACCTCGCGGCGGCCAAGGTCAAGAGCGGCTGGGAGGATCTGGTCGTCGCCGGCGGCGTGGAGAGCATGAGCCGCTGGCCCATGGGCAGCGACGGCGGCGCCTGGGTGATGGACCCCCGCGTGAACCAGAAACTCGGCTTCGTGCCGCAGGGCGTGGGCGCTGACCTGATCGCCACGCTGGAGGGCTGGGGCCGCTCGGATGTCGATGCCTTCGCGCTGCGCTCGCACCAGCGTGCAGCCGAGGCGCGCGCCGAGGGGCGCTTCGCGCGCAGCATCGTTCCGGTCACGGACATCGCCGGCCTGCCGCTGCTGGACCACGACGAGACCATCCGCGCTTCGGCCACGCTGGAGGCGCTGGCCAAGCTGGACCCCAGCTTCGCCATGATGGGCCAGATGGGCTTCGACGCCACCGCGCTGCGCAAGTACACCACCGTCGAACGCATCCGCCACGTGCACCATGCCGGCAACTCCTCCGGCATCGTCGACGGCGCCGCGCTGATGCTGGTGGGCTCGGCCGAAGGCGGCCGCCGCGCCGGCCTGAAGCCTCGCGCCCGCATCCGCGCCGCCGCGGTCATCGGCTCGGAGCCCACCATCATGCTCACCGGGCCGACGCCGGCCTGCCGCAAGGCCCTGGCCAAGGCAGGCATGGCGGCCTCGGACATCGACCTCTTCGAGATCAACGAGGCCTTCGCCGTCGTGCCCATGAAGACCGCGCGCGACCTCGGTGTCGACCTCGACCGGGTCAACGTGAACGGCGGCTCCATCGCCATGGGGCACCCCCTGGGCGCCACCGGCTGCATCATCCTCGGCACCCTGCTCGACGAGCTGGAGCGCCGCAACCTGAGTACCGGCCTCGCCACGCTGTGCGTGGGCGGCGGCATGGGTATCGCCACCATCATCGAGCGGGTCTGAACATGAATGCCGTGACTCTCACCCTGGGCGACGACGGCATCCTCGTCGCGACGATGGATCTCCCCGGCCGCACGATGAACGTCGTCGGCGACACGCTGATGGCGGGCCTGGCCGAGGCGGCTGAGCGCCTCGCGACCGACCCGGACGTCAAGGGTCTGGTGCTGACCTCGGCCAAATCCGACTTCTGCGCCGGCGGCGACCTGGACAACATGTTCACCTGGACGCGCCCGGAGCAGCCCTTCGAGGCCTGCAACGCCATGAAGCAGGTACTGCGCCGCATGGAAACCTGCGGCAAGCCCGTGGTGGCCGCGCTGAACGGCCACGCGCTGGGCGGTGGCCTCGAGATCGCGCTGGCCTGCCATGCGCGCATCGCCATCGACGACCCGCGCCTGAAGATCGGGCAGCCGGAGGTGAAGCTCGGCCTGCTGCCCGGCGGGGGCGGCACTCAGCGGCTGCCGCGCCTGCTCGGCATGCAGCCCGCACTGCAGCTGATGCTCGAAGGCAACGACCTGAACCCGCAGAAGGCCCTCGGTCTTGGGCTGCTGACCGAACTCGCCAGCGACCGCAACGACCTGATGTTCAAGGCGCGCTCCTGGTGCGCCACGCACCCGAAGGCGCAGCAGCCCTGGGACGCGCCCAAGTTCCGCTGGCCCGGCGGCGATTCGCGCACGCCGGCGGCGCTGCAGATGTTCTCCATCGCGCCGTCGATCGCCTCGGTCAAGAGCCAGGGCAACTACCCGGCGGTGCAGCACATCCTGAGCTGCGTCTTCGAGGGCGGCCTGCTCGACTTCGACAATGCCTGCCTGGTCGAGAGCCGCTACTTCGCCGCCTGCGTCATGTCGCCCGAGAGCAAGAACATGATCGGCTCGCTGTGGTTCCAGCTCAACGCCATCAAGAGGGGCGCGTCGCGGCCGCAGGGCGTCGCGCCGTCCAAGGTGCGCAAGCTCGGCATCCTGGGCGCCGGCATGATGGGCGCGGGCATCGCCTACGTGTCCGCCAAGTCGGGCATCGACGTGGTGCTGCTCGACACCGCGATGGACGCTGCCGAGCGGGGCAAGGCCTACTCGCAGGGTCTGCTCGACCACGCCGTGAAGAAGGGTCGCAGCACGCACGACAAGCGCGATGCGCTGCTGGCGAAGATCACGCCGACGACGGACTACGCGCGGCTCGAGGGCTGCGATCTCGTCATCGAGGCCGTGTTCGAGGACCGCGCGATCAAGGCCGACGTCACCGCCAAGGCCGAAGCCCGCCTGGCCCCCACCGCGGTGTTCGCCTCCAACACCTCCACGCTGCCCATCACGGGCCTGGCGAAGGCCAGCGTGCGGCCCGCGCACTTCATCGGGCTGCATTTCTTCAGCCCTGTGGACAAGATGCCGCTCGTCGAGATCATCGTGGGCGAGCAGACCTCCGACGAGACGCTCGCGCGCGGTTTCGACTACGTGCTGCAGATCGGCAAGACGCCCATCGTCGTCAACGACAGCCGCGGCTTCTACACGAGCCGCGTCTTCGGCACCTACGTGATGGAGGGCATCGCGATGCTGAAGGAGGGCGTGCACCCGCGCAGCATCGAGGTGGCGGGCCTTCAGGCCGGCATGCCGATGCCACCGCTGGCGCTGCAGGACGAGGTGAGCTTGTCGCTCGGCCTGTTCGTGGCCGACCAGACGAAGAAGGATCTGGCCGCCGAGGGCAAGCCCCATGCCGAACACCCTGGGATGAGCGTGGTGCGCCAGCTGTGCGAGGCCGGCCGCATCGGCAAGAAGGTAGGCAAGGGCTTCTACGACTACACCGAGGACGGCAAGCAGCTCTGGCCGGAACTGACCACGCTGTACCCGCCAGCCGCGCAGCAGCCCGAGGCCCGCGAACTCGTGGACCGGCTGATGATCGCGCAGGCCAACGAAGCGGCGCGGTGCCTGGAAGAAGGCGTGCTGCGCTCGGTGGCCGACGGCAACATCGGCTCGATCTTCGGATGGGGGTTCGCGCCCTTCCAGGGCGGCGCGCTGCAGTACATCAACGCCATGGGGCCAGCCGCCTTCGTGGCCCGGGCGCGCGAGCTCGCGGCCCGGTTCGGCCCGCGCTTCGAGCCGGCGGCCCTGGTGGTGAAGCTGGCCGAGCAAGGTGGGCTCCTGAAGGGCTGAGTCCGTCTGTAGACGTTTTCCATTTATTAGTCCAGAATTGAACTCATCATGAGTGCAATCCTGGACCCGGGCGCCGCCACGGTCACGCCACAGCAGATGGCGGCGGCCGGCCTGCGCGCCTTCGCGCGCATCGCCGAGGCCTGGGGCCTGAGCGTCGACGAGCAGATCCGTCTGCTCGGCGAGCCCGCAAGATCCACGTTCTTCGCGTGGCGCAAGCACCCCGAGAAGGCCAGCCTGCCACGCGATACGCTGGAGCGCCTGTCCAATCTGCTCGGCATCTGGAAGAGCCTGCAGATCCTCCTGCCTGATGCCGGGGCGGCCGACGCCTGGGTGCGCAAGCCCAACACGGCGCCCGTCTTCGGTGGGCGCAGCGCGCTGCAGCAGATGCTGGCCGGCAACGTGAGTGATCTGAACCTGGTGCGCCGCTACCTCGACAGCGCGCGGGGCGGCTGGTCTTGAGCACCGAGCCGCTCGTCCGGCGCGTGCGCTGGGAACGTGCCTGCCGCATCGTCCCCACCCGTCACCCTTCCATCTATCTGTTCGACCGCGTGGCCGATGCGGCCGATTTCGACGCGCTCTACGCGCTGGAGGCCCTGACGAACGAGCGCGTACGCGACGAGGTGGGGCAGATCGAGCGCGTGGCTCGCGACGATCGCGTCTTCGGGCCGGGTAGCGGCCCGATCATGGCCGCCTTCACGCACATCAATCCGGCCGGCAGCCGCTTCTCCGATGGCGCTTTCGGCGTCTTCTACGCCGCGCAGGACCGTGCCACCGCCACGGCCGAGACGGCGTGGCACCACGCCCGCTTCCTGGCCGCCACGGCCGAGCCGGCCATGCACCTGCCAATGCGCCTCTACCACCTGTCGCTCGACAGCCGGCTGCACGATCTGCGCACCGGCTTCGACGCCGAGCATGCGCCGGGCGACTACGCGCCAGCCCGCACGCTCGGCGCGCGGCTGCGCTCCGCTGGCTCCGCCGGTGTGGCCTATCGCAGCGTGCGGCGGCCGGGCGGGCACTGCGCCGGGCTGTTCCGCCCCCGGGGGGCGTCGAACTGCCTGCACGCCGCCATCCTGCTCTACGCCTGGGACGGGCAGCGATTCACCGACATCTACGAGAGGGTCGAATGAGGTTCGACCGGCTCGACGCGTTGCGCGGTTTCGCGATGGTCTGGATGGCGTTGTTCCACTTCGCCTTCGACCTCAACCACTACGGATTCCTCGATCCGCGGCAGAACTTCTATCGCGATCCGGTCTGGACGGTGCAGCGCACCTGCATCCTGAGCCTGTTCCTGTTCTGCGCCGGTGCCGCACTCGCCGTGGCGCTGGACGCCGGGCAAGCCTGGCCACGCTTCTGGCGCCGGTGGGCGCAGGTGGCGGGCTGCGCGGTGCTGGTCAGCATCGGCTCGGCCTTCATGTTCCCGAAGAGCTGGATCGGCTTCGGCGTGCTGCACGGCATCGCCGTGATGCTGGTCATCGCCCGCCTGGCGGCGCCGCTTCGCGCTGGTCTCTGGCCGCTCGGTGCGGTGGCGCTGGCGCTGCCCTGGTTCGTCGGGCACCCGTTCTTCGATCACGGCTGGACGCACTGGACGGGCCTGGTCACGCGCAAGCCGGTCACCGAGGACTGGGTGCCCGTGCTGCCCTGGCTCGGGGTGATGCTGTGGGGCCTGGCGGCGGGTCAATGGGCGCTCGACCACCGGCGCGGGCTGATGGCCGAGCCTGTGCCCGCCGTGTTCCGGCCGATGGCCGCGCTGGGGCGCTGGTCGCTGCCGTTCTACATGTTGCACCAGCCAGTTCTCATCGGAGGCATCCTGGCGGCGAGAATGCTGGCATGAAACCCAGCGTCCTCTTCGGCTTCCACGCCGTCACCGTGCGGATCAAGACCGCGCCCGATTCCGTCATCGAGGTCCACGTGGACGCGACCCGGCGTGATGCCCGCATGCGCCAGTTCGTCGAGCGCGTGCAGGCGGCCGGCGCCAAGATCATCGAGACCGACGACGAACGCCTGACCCGCATGGCCGGCGGTTCGCGCCACCAGGGCGTGGTGGCCCGCGTGAACCCGCTCGCGCCCCGCCATTCGCTGGACGACGTGCTCGACGAGGTCGAAGGCCCGCCGCTCGTACTCGTGCTCGACGGCGTGACCGACCCCCACAACCTCGGCGCCTGCCTGCGCGTGGCGGACGGTGCCGGCGCGCATGCCGTGGTGGCCCCGAAGGACCATGCCGTCGGACTGAACGCGACTGTCGCGAAGGTGGCCAGCGGTGCCGCCGAGACCATGCCCTACCTGATGGTGACCAACCTCGCGCGCACGCTCAACGAGATGAAGGAGCGCGACATCCGCATCATCGGCACCAGCGAGGACGCAGAACGCACGATCTACGACGTCGACCTCAGCGGCCCGGTGGCGCTGGTGCTGGGCGCCGAGGGCGAGGGCATGCGGCAGCTGACGCGCAAGACCTGCGACGAACTGGTGCGCATCCCGATGGCTGGCGCCGTGGAGAGCCTGAACGTCTCCGTGGCGGCCGGTGTCTGCCTGTTCGAGGCCCTGCGCCAGCGGCGCCCCTGACCCCCCATCCGCATCGCCAAACCGAGGTCCACATGCCAGTCTTCGAAGTCAGCCACCCGCTCGTGCGCCACAAGGTCGGCCTGCTGCGCGAGCACGAGATTTCCACCAAGAAGTTCCGCGAGCTCACGAACGAGCTCGCGCGCCTGCTGGCCTACGAGGCCACGGCCGATTTCCCGCTGGAAAAGACCACGGTGCAATGCTGGAGCGGCCCCACCGAGGTGGACCAGATCGCAGGGCGCAAGGTCACGGTGGTGCCCATCCTGCGGGCCGGCCTGGGCATGCTCGACGGTGTGCTCGACATGATCCCGAACGCGAAGGTCAGCGTGGTGGGCCTGGGCCGCAACCATGAGACGCTCCAGCCCGAGCAGTATTTCGAGCGGTTCGTCGGCCACCTCAGCGAGCGCACTGCGCTCATCATCGACCCCATGCTGGCCACGGCCGGTTCGATGATCGCGACGGTCGATCTGCTCAAGCGCAAGGGTTGCCAGGACATCCGCGCGCTGGTGCTGGTGGCCGCGCCCGAGGGTGTCGCCGCCCTGAACGCGGCGCACCCGGATGTGCGCTGCTGGACCGCCGCGATCGACAGCCACCTCAACGAGGTGGGCTACATCATTCCTGGCCTCGGCGATGCCGGGGACAAGATCTTCGGCACCAAATGATGGCATCGAGAACCCTGCTGGCGGTTTCCATCGCAGCCTTCGCGCTGGTGTTGGCCGGCTGCACCCAGGAGCGGCAGAACCAGATCAAGCGCGAGATCCAGAACTGGACCGGCACCAACGGCGTGATGGAGGTCTATGCCGGAAACCAGGTGGTCAGGCGCTTCATGAAGGTGGACAAGCTCTCGACCGCTCTGGGTACGGACGATGGCACGCCGCGCGCCTACCGCTTCGGCTACGGGGTGCTGGACGAGAACCTGAACGGCATCGCGGACGCAGGCGAGAAGCGCGTCTACTTCGAGGTCGGCGGTTTCTCGACCTATGTCTTCTTCGAGAACCCGCGCTGACCGCGGGTGAACCGACGCGCCACGAGGCCCGCACCGAGCAGCAAGGCACCCATCAGCGCATAGGCGCCGGGGTCGGGTACGCCGGCGTCGGTGTTGCGGTTGGGCAGCGGGCTGAATCGAGGCAACGGGGCCGGAACAGCGACCGCCACGACGGGGTCGGCCGACTGCTGCGGCGTGAGGCTGGCCAGGGTCCAGCGCATCGCGAGTTCGTAGGGGTCGGCTGGCGCCGCATCGCCGTCCACCGGGCCGGCAGCGGCCGGCAACGCCATCAGGGCGGCGCAAGCGAGCAACAACGGACGGGTCGGGATCGGCATGCCAAAAGCGTAATCCGATGCGACCCCGCCGTCACCCCCCTCATTCCGGGCAGCCGTGCGGATTGCACGCGAACCCCGCCAGACCGGCCCCCGAGGGATCAGCGATGCACCTTCAAGGCCTCGGGATTCACCAGGCCGGTCGGTTGGCCCTCGATGAAATGGATGACGTTGTCGAAGGCAGCGCCGAAGTACATCTCGTAGCTGTCCTGTTCGACATAGCCGATGTGCGGCGTGCAGACCGCGTTCTCCAGGCGCAGCAGCGGGTGACCCTGCAGGATGGGTTCGCTTTCGAAGACATCCACCGCCGCCATGCCGGGCCGCCCCCGATTGAGTGCCGAGACCAGCGCGTTCTCCGCCACCAGCTCGGCGCGGGAGGTGTTGACGAACAAGGCGGTGGGCTTCATGCGCGACAGATCGTCCAGCGTCACCAGCCCACGCGTGCTGTCGGTCAGCCGCAGGTGCAGGCTCAGGACGTCGGCGGTCTCGAACAGTGCGTTCTTGTCCGCGACCGCCGTGTAGCCGTCGGCCTGGGCGCGTGCGCGCGAAGCTTCGCTGCCCCACACCACCACCTGCATTCCGAAGGCACGCCCGTAGCCCGCCACCAGCTGCCCGATCCTGCCGTAGCCCCAGACCCCGAGCGTTCGACCCCGCAGCACGGTGCCTATGCCGAAGTTGGGCGGCATCGACGCGGCTTTCAGCCCAGACTGCTGCCAGGCGCCGTGCTTGAGATTGCCGATGTACTGCGGCAGGCGTCGCATCGACGCCATGATCAGCGCCCAGGTCAGCTCGGCGGCGGCCACCGGCGAGCCGGAGCCTTCTGCGACGGCGATGCCCATCCGGGTGCAGGTCTCGACATCGATGTGCCCGCCGACCTTTCCGGTCTGGGAGATCAGTTTCAGGCGCGGCAGCTTTTCCAGCAGCTGTCGCGGGAACTGCGTTCGCTCGCGGATCAGCACCAGCACGTCGGCATCGCGCAGCCGTACCGCGAGCTGGCCGATGCCCTTGACCGTGTTGGTGAAGACCTTGGCATTGAAACGATCCAGGCGTGCTGCGCAGGGCAGCTTGCGCACGGCGTCCTGGTAATCGTCGAGGATGATGATGTTCATTGGCAGCGGGATTTTGCCTCGGGCGCTAGCATGCGTCTCGAACCATCTTCACCCGGAGACAGATCCATGAGCCTCTCGATGTACTCGGCCAGCGTGCCCGTCTTCCAGCGCATGCTGGCCAACACCCTGGTGTGGCTGGACAAGGCCGAGGCGCACGCGGCCGCGCGCAAGTTCGGCCCGGACGCCTACCTGGCCCTGCGCCTGGCGCCCGACATGCTCCCGTTCACGAAGCAGATCCAGATCGCCAGTGACAACATCAAGGGCTGCGTCGCGCGGCTGGCGGGGCAGGAGGTGCCGAAATGGGATGACACCGAGACCACGATGGCCGACCTGCGCGCGCGCATCCGCCGCACGATCGACTTCATCGGCACGGTGCCCGCTTCGGCGTTCGAGGGAGCCGAGACGCGCGAGATCGTCATCCCGCTGCGAAACCGCGATCCGCTGGTCTTCACCGGCGCCAACTACCTGAACCACTTCGCGCTGCCCAACGTCTACTTCCATCTGACCACGACCTACGCGCTGTTGCGACAGGCCGGTGTCGAGGTGGGCAAGGGCGATTTCCTCGGGTCCTGATTCCAGGATTTACCGGTTCTCCGGTTCACCGGGTCATCGGATCCGGCCCTCACCAGTCGCCAGCGCTCAGTTGGCCCTGGGACAGATAGAGCAGCCTGTCGCCGATCTGCAGGCTGCGGTCGATCGTGACGTCGGGGTATGCCAGTGATGGCGTGCGTTCGACCAGGGGCTTGAAGCTCATCGTTCCGGCGGCGGGGTCCACGCTCAGGCGCTGCAGGCCCTGGCGCCAGCCGTCGGGCTCCCACAGCGCGACGGGCAGGGCCACCCTGGCCACCCCGTCCTGCCAGCGCAGGTTCAGGCCGTGCCGTGAGAAGTCCAGCGCGCTGACGGTTCCCGTGCCACCGAGCGTCTGGCTGGCCTGAAGTCGGGGCGCTGCCTCGTCTCGCACGTCGAAGAGTGCCAGCTTCACGCCCTGGATCATTCCATTGGAATCGACCTCGCGGCCCACGCCCAGCAGCCAGCCGCTGCCCATGGGGAACAAGTCCTGCGAGAAGCCCGGCACTTCCAGCACGCCGGCAGCGCGCGGGTCCGCGGGGTCGGACAGGTCGAGCAAGTAGAGCGGGTCGAGCTGCCGGAACGTGACGACATAGCCGCGGTTCTCGATGAATCGCACGCCATAGATCTGCTCCCCCGGCTTGCCCAGGGGCTCGGGCCTCTGGGCATTGGGCAGGCGTGCGACCTCTTTCAAGGCGCTGCCATCTTCGCGCAGCACGGTCAGCGTGGCAGGTGAGGGCGTGCCGCTGCCGTTCGCATCGGCCGCGGTCGCCCACCCCAGGCTGCCCGTGAAGCTCAACACCCGCAGATGCCCATTCCATTCACCGAGCCGGAAGGGCTTGCGCTCGGTATCCCAGCCCAGATGGCCCGGCACCGTGCCGCTCGCTCGGTAGGAAACCCCGGCGCCGTCGAGTGAGAACTTGTGGATGTCGGTCTGAACCTCCGAGGGGTAGACCACCGGAACCTGACGTTCGTCGTAGACCCAGCGCGTGGTGGCCAGGTAGAGCGAGTCGGTCGACATGTACAGGCCCTCGCTGCCGCCGACGAAGCACTGGCTCTGCCGCGTCAGCGCGGGCGATGCCAGGTCGAAGACCGTGATCGTGGTGATCTCGACATCGGTGGACCCGTTGCCCGGCTGCAGGTAGCAGTCGGTCTCGGCGACCAAGGGCACGGCCGCCGCCGCGCCGACGCGAATGCCGGGGAGCAGGTCCGCTGGTTTCAGGGCCGCCAGAGCGGCCTCACGGTCGGCGGCCGTGGCCGAGGCTGGCAGCGCATCCACTGCCAGCGCTGGCAGGTGGGTTGTCACCACCACCAGGCGTTGCCCGACACGGCGGGTTCCCACGAGACGGCCGTCGATCACGATCCGGTTCTCCACGGCCATCGTGGCGCCGGTGGATACCGGCTGCACCAGCACGCGCGGTACGGTGGGCACCACGCTGATGAGACCGAAGGCCGTGCAGACCTCCGCACCGCAGTCACCCTGCCAGTCACCGACCTGCCATGCCGTCCCGACGACGGCGGCACGCGTGGCGCCTTCCGGCAGATAGAAGCCATGGAAGCTGGTCGACATGGCGTCCGGCTCCGGCGCGAGCGGCAGGCTCTGCTGGCGCTCGGGCTGGCCTGATGCCGACAGGCGGTCACGGCGCAGCTCGCCGGCGTGCAGCGTGTAGATCGCGTCGGCATCGGCCTTGATCAGGTCGTCTTCGTCGACACCGCTCTCCTGCACCAGGGTGCCGGACAGCGCGGCATCGCCGCTGGGCGCGGGTGCCGGCGCCCCTGCCGCACCCGTGACCAGCGGTGAGCCCAGGCCCAGGCGCTGGCGCACGCGGGCGGCGAGGAATGTCCTCAACTCACCCGGCTGTGCCCGCGTGAGCGCAGGGCCAGCCGTCGGAATGGGTGGCGGCTCGCCGGTGGAACTGCCGCTGCAAGCCGTGAGCAGCGCGGCGGCCAGTAGGCCACCGGTCTTCGAGAGACGGAAGAGGTTCATCGGTGTTCCTTGTGCTGCACGCGAATCTTGTGCATCGATCCAATGCGTGGGAAAATATCCCACATGATTTGGACGACGTCAAGCCAGCCCACATGAAGACCCGCTCACAGATCGTGCTCGGCTCTGCGTTGAAGGTGCTGCGCCCGCTGGTCCGGCTGCTGCTGCGCAACGGCGTGGCCTACCCTGCGTTTGCAGCCGCGTTGAAGGGGGTCTTCCTTCAGGCGGCACAGGACGAACTGGCTGCGCGCGGCATGTCGGCCACCGACAGTGCGCTCACCTTGTTGTCTGGCGTGCATCGCCGGGACCTGCGGCGCCTGGGCCGGCAGCGTGCCGGTGCCGAGGAAATCGACATGGCGCCGCTGAGTCTGGCGGCCGAGGTCGTGGGCCGCTGGATGAGCGACCCTGCCTTCCTGGGCGCCGATGGCCAGCCGAAGGAGTTGCAGCGAAGCGGCGCGTCGTCGTTCGACGACCTCGTGCACGGGGTCAGCCGCGACGTGCGCCCGCGCGCCGTGCTGGACGAGATGCTGCGCCTGGGCGTGGCCCGCGAGAGCGAGGCCGGCATCGTCCTGGAAGGCGACGGCCTTGCGCCGCGGCAGGGCTTCGAGGAACTCGGCGCGCTCTTCACCGCGAACCTGCACGACCATGTCGCCGCCGCCGCCGCGAACCTCCAGGGAGACGCCAATTTCCTGGAGCAGGCGGTCTTCGTCGATCAGATCACGGCCGATTCGGTGCTGGCGCTGCAGCGGGCTTCGACGCAGGCCTGGCGCGAGGCGCTGCGGACCGTGATGCTGGAGGCCCGCGAGCGATTCGATCAGGACGCCGTTCGCGCCCCTGTCGAGCAGCGCACCCATCGGGCGCGTTTCGGCGTCTACTTCTTCAGTGACAGGGAGGCTCCCCAGTGATGTTCCACCAACGGCTGGGCACGGCTCCGACCCTCTGCCTTACAAGCTGCCTGACGCGCGGCCTGACGCGATGCCTGACGCACAGCCTGACCTTGGTTCTGGCGTTCCTGCTGGCCGCCTGCGGCCCAGGGGTCGGTGGTACCGGCACCGGCAACGGCAGCCCCGAGCCCGGCGCCGCCGGCCTGGGCTACTTCGGCGCCACGCCGCAAAGCGCCTGCGCGGCACCGTTTGCGTCGCTGCTGAGCTGCAACGCCATCGGTGTCGGCGGAGCCCCGGTGCTCGATGTCCAGCGCGTCTTCACCAGCGAGTGCGCCGTGGCGACCTTCGAGGGCGATGCGGTCACACTCGATGCGCTGTGCAACGGATGGGTCTTCAGTGGCCGCTGGGGCGTCGACGCCGTCGGGCAGTCGCGCTACTACGGCCTCGTGGGCGCAGACCCGTTGCTGCCTCCGAGCATGCCGGCCATGCTGGAAGTGCAGGCGCAGGAGAGCGGCTTGGTGGTGGTGTTGCGGGCGGCCGATGGCGAGTTGCTCGCCGGCCCCCTCGTGCTGCAGCCCGCGGTTCCCGGGCCGTGAGCGTCAGAAGGACATGAAGCCGCTGCGCGGCGCGCTGTCGGGGAACAGCGAGTCGAGGCTGCGGCGCAGCATGCGGCGACGCTCGACCCGGCCTTCCTCCTGGCCCGACAGGCTGGCAAACACATGGCCGCGAAGCAGCAGCAGGTCTTCCGGCTCCTCGGCCGCCCGCACCTGCTCGCGCAGCCAGCGGCCACGCTCGTCGCTCAGCGCGGCGACGGCATGGATGAAGTCCTGCTTGAGGTCGACGAAGGCACGCCGCGCCGCGATGCGGGCCAACCGGTCGTTCGGAAGGCCGGCGCCGGGAAGCCCGGTGCCGTTGCCGGCTTGAACGAAGTGGCGTGGGGCGTGCATCATGTTCATAGCGGTGCGAAGCCCGAGCGCGGAGCCCGGGTCGGAAAATGGCGGTTGAGGTCAGCCAGCCGCGATTCGGCTTCGGCCTGGCTGTATTCCACGGCAACGAGGCCGTAGACATCGGCACGCAGATGCCACAGTTCCCGCAGCGAGCGCGCGAGCTCGATGCGCTGCATCAGATCCGTGGCCCGGGAGGGGCTGATGTCGATCAGCGCTGCCTGGAACTCGAGCCGAACGGCGGGCAGGCGGCTGGTCGGTGGCGCGGCGTCCTGCGGCGCCGGAGCCGCCAACCAGAACCAGATGCGGTTCAGCAGCGATTCCGGAGCGTGGCGCAGCGAAGGCGGACGCACTTCGAACCGCAGGCTGCTCGGCCCTTCGGCCTGGGCAGTGGCAGTGCGATTCCAGCGGGTCAGAAAACGATGCGGGGTGTTCATGAAGGTAACTTCGGCCCGGAAACTCCGGGCTTGAGTCATTCTTCACGGGCACAGGAATCGCGAAGCGCGGAAATGCAGCGCCTTGGCCCGGCAGATCGCGCCGCGGCGCGTGTGCTCAGATGTGGCCGAAGCGCGCCTTGCGCTCGGCCGTGTAGGCCCACCATGGGCGTCTGGGGGCTCCGCGCATGAAGTCGGTGGCAGCCAGGAAGGTATCGAGTACACACGGATCCTGGCGGCGGCCGGTGGCGCGCTGCAGAGTCTGGTACAGGTCGAACGCGTCGCGCGCCGCCAACTCCGCCGGGTGGTTCACGCCGATGCTTCGCAGGTCGGCAGCGATCGACGGCCCGATGTTGGGAAGCTGCTCCAGCCGCAGGCATTCCCCGGCGTGGCTGGCTTTCACCGGATGGCCGGCTGCGTCAATGGGCTTGCGGGTGCCAGGCATAGGAACTCTCCCCGAGATTGAAGACGGCCAACCCGGCCTGCGCCTGGGGAAGCGCAAACGCGATCTCGCCGTCGGGCCGGATGACGACGCTGCGCCCCGTGCACGCGCTCGATTCCGGGTAGTTCAGCGATTCGGGCCAGTTGGCCTGCAGCACGAAAGCGCCCAGGCGGCGAGCGAGGCGCTGCGCGTTCTGGACGTGCACCGGTGGATCGATGTGCCCGGTGCCGGCCTCCGGGCTCATCAGGCCGGGCCAGAAGATCAGTTCCGGCGCTGCTGCGGCGAGATCGCTGCAGACGTCTTCCAGGTCTTCGACTTCACGGCACAGCACCGCGCTGCAGCGAATTCCGCACAGCGCCACCGTCGGGCGGGCCTTGCCCTGCGCGAAGAACGTGGCCTCGGGTGCGGTCAGGCCCCGCTTCTCCACGACGGCCAGGCGCTCTCCAGAGGCATCGATCAGGATCTGGCTGTTGAAGATGCTGCCGTCGTGGCCGAAGCTGGGTGCGCCCACGGCAGCGGCGATGCAACGCGCCTTGCAGCCCGCCTGCACCGCTTGAAGCCAGGGCTCCACCCGCTCGGGGCGCGCGGCCTCGGCAATACGGCGGTGATAGCCGGTGACCGCCAGTTCGGGAAAGACGCAGAGGCTGACCCCCTGCAGGGAGGCCAGCGCGAGGGTCTCGACCACCGACGCGGTGTTCGCGTCCCCCGACCAGTGCATGGTCGGCTGGGCAATGGCGATCCGAAGGGCCGTCGCGCGCATCACATGAGCATGGTGTTCCGGATCAGGCCCACGGCCACGCCTTCGAGGAAGAAATCCTCGGTGCCGGCGGGCACGACGATGGGCTGGAAATCCGGGTTCTCGGGCAGCAGTTCGATGCCGCCGCCGCGCGTGCGCTGCAGGCGCTTGACGGTGACCTCGTCGCCCAGGCGCGCCACGACGATCTGCCCGTTCTTGGCTTCCGTGGTCTTCTGCACGGCGAGCAGGTCGCCGTCCATGATGCCGGCATCGCGCATGCTCATGCCGCGCACCTTGAGCAGGAAATCGGGCTTGCGCGGAAACAGCGTGGACTCGACGACGTAGGTCTGGTCCACGTGCTCCTGGGCCAGGATCGGGCTGCCCGCCGCCACGCGGCCGATGAGCGGCAGCGTGAGCTGCGACAGGCTGGGCAGCGGCAGCATGAACTGCTTGCCGCGAGACTCGTTGAGCGCGCGCAGGGTCTCGGACTTGAGCCGGATGCCGCGCGAGGTGCCCCCGACCAGTTCGATCACGCCCTTGCGCGCGAGCGCCTGAAGATGCTCTTCGGCGGCATTGGCCGAGCGGAAGCCGAGCTCGGCCGCGATCTCTGCCCGGGTGGGGGGCGCACCCGTGCGGGCGATGGCGCTCTGCACGAGATCGAGAATCTGCTGTTGCCGGGCGGTAAGCTTCGGGCCTTCTTCCATGCAGCACCTGTGTGTTTGTCCAGTGGCTGTATTTTCATCCAGATAGGCGCCGAATGCAAAAGATCGTGATCCTGGGCACCGGAGGCACCATTGCCGGGCGCGCAGCGCGTGCGGACGATGCGGTGGGTTACCGTGCCGCCGAGCTTGGAGTACAGGCCCTGATCGATGCCGTGCCGCCGCTGGCCGGCTGGCCGCTGGAGGCCGAGCAGGTGGCCCAGCGCGACAGCAAGGACATGGACATCGGCACATGGCTTCTTCTGGCGCAACGGGCGGCCCACCACCTGGCGCGCCCGGATGTGGCCGGTGTCGTCGTCACCCACGGCACCGACACGCTCGAGGAGACTGCCTGGTTCCTGCACCGGGTGCTGGCGCCGGCCAAGCCGCTGGTGCTGACGGCCGCGATGCGTCCCGCCACGGCCTTGTCGGCCGACGGCCCGCAGAACCTGTTCGACGCCGTGACTCTGGCCGCGGAGCCTGGAGCCTGCGGCGTCCTGGCGGTGCTGGCAGGGCAGGCGCATGGCGCCGCCGACCTGCGCAAGGTGCACACGATCCGGCTCGAGGCGTTCTCCAGCGGTGATTCCGGGCCGGTGGCGCTGATCCAGTCGGGCCGCGTGAAGGTGCTTCGGCCGTGGCCGACAGGCGATGCTGTCGGCCTGCCCGCGACACCGGCGGATGCCTGGCCCTGGGTGGCCGTGGTGGCGAACCATGCGGGTGCAGACGGCCGCGAGGTGCGTGCGCTCGTGCAGTCCGGGGTGGCGGGCCTGGTGGTGGCCGGCACTGGCAACGGCAGCCTCTCGGCAGGCCTGGAGGCGGCGCTTCACGCCGCACAGTCGGCCGGCGTGGCCGTGCGTCGAAGCTCCCGCTGCGCCTTCGGGCCTGTCATCGACCCGGCCGACGGCGTCGGTTCCCCGATTCCCTCGGCCGGTGACCGCACGGTCTGGCAGGCCCGGGTGAACCTGCTGCTGGAGCTCGCGATCAGGCGATCGTGAGTGTCACGTCCACGTTGCCGCGCGTGGCGTTCGAGTAGGGACAGACCTCGTGCGCGGTCGCGACCAGCGTTTCCAGCGTGGCGCGGTCCATGCCCGGCACCTTGATGGTCATGGCCACTTCGATGCCGAACGCGCCCGGCTTGCCCGTGTGGGCGCCGATGCCCACCGAAGCGTCGACCGACACTTCCGCCGGCAGGGCGATCTTCTGGCGTGCCGCCACGGCCTTCAGGGCGCCGATGAAGCAGGCCGAGTAGCCAGCCGCGAACAGCTGCTCCGGGTTGGTGCCCGCGCCGCCGGCGCCGCCCAGTTCCTTCGGGGTGACGAGCACGGCGTCCAGTGCGCCGTCGGACGAGCGGGTGGTGCCGGTGCGGCCGCCGGTGGAGGTGGCGTGGGCGGTGTAGATTGCTTTGTCGATGGCCATGTTGGAGGTCTCTTCAGGTCGGGTTGGAGGCGCGCAGCTGTCCCGTGAGTTCGGTCAGGCGGCGCGTGAGGGAAACGATCTCGTCCAGGCCGCAGCCGGTTGCGGCGGCGACGGCAGGCGGTATGGAGGCGGCCTGCCCGCGCAGGGCGCGGCCGGAGGCGGAGAGCTGCAGCCGTACCCGGCGCTCGTCCGCAGCATCGCGCAGGCGCTGCAGGTGCCCTGCGGCCTCGAGGCGCTTGAGCAGGGGCGTGAGGGTGCCGGAATCCAGTGCCAGCCGCTCCCCGAGCTGGGTCACGGTGAGCCCGTCCTGCTCCCACAGGACCAGCATCACGAGGTATTGCGGATAGGTCAGGCCCAGCGGCGCCAGCAGCGGCTGGTAGGCCCGTGTCATGGCGTGCGTGGCCGAGTACAGCGCGAAGCAAAGCTGTCGGTCCAGGGCGAGCCAGCCGGAGGACGGGGCTGAGGATGAGCGCGTGTTCGAGGGCATGACCATAGGATCGCACACCATTTAATTGTTGGCAATTTGATCGGTCTGAAAGACCGGCTACGGGAGCCGGTCTTTCTGTCGGCCTTCCGATGGCCTTCCGAACGGCAGCCCGCTCCGTCCGCTCAGCCGTTCATCGATTCCAGCTGCGTCTGCAGTTCGAGCCAGCGCTCCTCGAGCATGGAAATCTCGGCGCTGACGTGCGCGAGGTTTCGACCCAGTTCCGCGTAGTCGCCCGCTGTCGGATTCACCAGCTTCGCCTCGACCTGCGCCTTCTCCTGCGACAGGCGCGCCAGCCGCCCGTCGATCTGCTGCAGTTCGGCACGCAGCGGGCGGGTCTGGGCCGACAACTGCGCGCGCGCATCGCGGCTGGCCTTGCCGGCGGCCTTTCGGTCTTCGCGCGGAACAGCCGGCGCGGTCGCCGCAGGAGCGGGTGCGTCGGCGGCAGGCATTCCAGCCGGCCGAGGCAGGGCAGGGGGCTCCTGGCCGCGCGCGATGGCGCGCGAGACTTCCAGCAGCCACTTCTGGTAGTCGTCCAGGTCGCCGTCGAATGGGCTGACGCCGCCGGACGTGACCAGCCAGAACTCGTCGCACACCTCGCGCAGCAGCGCACGATCGTGGCTGACCAGCATCACGGTGCCTTCGAACTCGTTGAGCGCGATGGACAGCGCCTCGCGCGTGGAGAGGTCCAGGTGGTTCGTGGGCTCGTCGAGCAGCAGCAGGTTCGGGCGCTGCCAGACGATGGTGGCCAGCACGAGCCGCGCGCGTTCGCCGCCCGACAGCGTGCCGACCTTCTGGTGCACCATGTTGCCTTCGAAGCGGAAGGTGCCGAGGAAGTTGCGCAACTCCTGTTCGCGCGCCTGCGGCGACACCTCGCGTGCCAGGCGAACCATGCGCTGCAGCGGCGTGTCGTCCTCGCTGAGCAGGTCCATTTCCTGCTGCGCGAAGTAGCCGACCGCCAGGCCCTTGCCCTCGATGATCTCGCCGGCCAGCGGCGGCATCATGTGCGCGATGGTCTTCACCAGCGTGGACTTGCCCTGGCCGTTCGCACCCAGGATGCCGATGCGCTGGCCCGCCATCACCGTGCGGCTCGCGTTGCGCACGATGACGCGCTTGCCGTAGCCGCAGGACACATCCTGCAGCGAGAGCATCGGGTTCGGCAGGCTCGCCGGCTCGCGGAACTCGATCTCGAACTCGCTCTCGGTCAGCACCGGGGCGAGCCTTTCCATGCGGGCCAGCGCCTTCACGCGGCTCTGCGCCTGCTTGGCCTTGCTGGCCTTGGCCTTGAAGCGGTCGATGAAGCGCTGCAGGTGGGCGATGCGCTCCTGCTGCTTGCCGAAGGCCGCGCTGGCCTGCGACATGCGCTCGGCACGCATTTCCTCGAAAGCCGTGTAGTTGCCGGTGTAGCGGGTGAGCTGCGCATCGTCGAGATGCAGCGTCACGCGCGTGATCGCGTCCAGGAATTCGCGGTCGTGGCTGATGACGATCATCGTGCCGGTGTAGCGCTGCAGCCAGGCCTCGAGCCAGACCAGCGCGTCCAGGTCCAGGTGGTTCGTGGGCTCGTCGAGCAGCAGCAGTTCGGCCGGGTTCATCAGCGCCCGCGCCAGCTGCAGGCGCATGCGCCAGCCGCCGGAGAAGCTGTTGACCGGCGCATCGAGCTGCTCGTTGCGAAAGCCCAGGCCCAGCAGCAATGCCTGCGCTCGGGCCGGCGCATCGAAGGCGCCGGCTTCGTCCAGCGCCATGTGGGCATCGGCCATGGCGTGGCCGTCGTCGGCCGCTTCGGCCGCCACCAGTTGCGCCTGCGCCGCGGTCAGCGGCAGGTCGCCCTGCAGCACGAAGTCGGTCGCGCCGTCCGAGGTTTCGGGCATGGACTGGGCCACTTCGCCCAGTCGCCAGCGCGGCGGGATCTCGGCATCGCCGCCGTCGGCCTGCAGCCGCCCAGCAAGCAGCGCGAACAGGCTGGACTTGCCAGCGCCGTTGCGGCCCACGAGGCCGATCTTCTCGCCCGGGTTCAGCGTGACGCTGGCACCCTGCAGGACGACCTTGGTGCCG
The DNA here is from genome assembly GCA_903938815.1 of uncultured beta proteobacterium. Classification (GTDB taxonomy): domain Bacteria; phylum Pseudomonadota; class Gammaproteobacteria; order Burkholderiales; family Burkholderiaceae_C; genus Rubrivivax. Next base: position 39,539 of record CAJAES010000030.1, on the reverse strand, counting down.
CGCCGCAGCGTGAGGTTGCGCAGCGTGATCATCGTGCGGCCTCCAGCGCCGAGCGCGTCATCAGCAACACCTGGTCGTCGCCCGCGCTCGTGGGGAGCCACACGGTTTCCAGCCGCGGGAACGCGGCTTCGAAGTGCTCGCGCTCGTGGCCGATCTCCAGCACCAGCACCGCCTGCGGCGTCATGTGGCGGGCTGCGCCCTGCAGCAGCTTGCGCACGAAGTCCATGCCGTCGGTGCCGCCTGCGAGGGCCAGGGACGGTTCGGCGCGGAATTCAGGGGGCAGGGCGGTCATCGAGGCTTGGTTCACGTAGGGGGGATTGCAGAGAATGAGGTCGTAGGCGCCGCGTGCCGCGGCCAGGCCGTCTCCCTGGCGCAGCGTGATGCGGTCTTCCAGGTGGTGGCGCTGAAGGTTGAGCTCGGCAACGGCCAGGGCCTCGCGCGAGAGGTCGGTGGCATCGATCTTCACATCGGGCCAGGCCAGGGCCGCCAGCACCGCCAGGCTGCCGTTGCCGGTGCACAGGTCGAGCACCCGGGTGGTGTCGGGCGACAGCCAGGCGTCGAGTGTGCCGTCCGCCAGCGGCTCGGCGATCAGCGAGCGCGGGACGATGACGCGCTCGTCCACCGTGAACGGAACGCCCTGCAGCCAGGCTTCGCCGGTCAGGTAGGCGGCAGGCTTGCGGCTTTCGATCCGCTGGTCGATCAGCGCCTCGACTTCGGCCTGCTGCTCGACATCGATTTCCTGTTCGGCCACGGCGTCGAGCTCGTCGAGCGGCAACCCCAGGCGCCACAGCACCAGCCACACGGCTTCGTCGAAGGCGTTGGTGGTGCCGTGGCCGAAGGCCACGCCGGACGCTTCGAGCCGACGCGCGGCGTCGTCGATCAGGGCGCGAAGGTTCACGGCTGCAGGAACGCCTGAAGCGTGCGGCGGTAGATCGCGGTCAGCGGCTCCAGGCTCGCCAACTCGACACGTTCGTCGATCTTGTGGATGGTCTCGTTCAGCGGCCCGAACTCCACCACTTGCGGGCAGATCTTCGCGATGAAACGGCCATCGGATGTACCGCCGGTGGTGGACAGCTCGGGCCTGACCCCGGTTTCCTCGAGGATCGCCGACACCAGCGCATCGCTGAGCGTTCCGGGTGTCGTGAGAAACGGCTCGCCGCCCAGCGTCCAGGCCAGCGAATATTCCAGGCCGTGGCGGTCCAGCACCTCGTGCACCCGGGCCTTGAGGCCGTCGGGTGTCGATTCGGTGCTGAAGCGGAAGTTGAAGTCCAGCACCAGCTCGCCGGGTATGACGTTGTTGGCGCCGGTGCCCGCATGGACATTGCTGACCTGCCAGCTGGTCGGTGGAAAGAACGCGTTACCCGCGTCCCAGTGGGTGGCGACCAGTTCGGCCAGAGCCGGCGCCAGCGTGTGGATCGGGTTGCGCGCCAGCTGCGGGTAGGCAATGTGCCCCTGGATGCCGCGCACCGTGAGCTTGCCCGACAAGGTGCCCCGGCGGCCGTTCTTGATGACGTCGCCCAGGCGATGGACCGACGTGGGTTCGCCGACGATGCAGGCGTCCAGGCGTTCGCCGCGCGACTTCAGCAACTCCACGAGGCGCACGGTGCCGTCCACCGAAGGGCCTTCCTCGTCGCTCGTGATCAGCAGGGCGATGGCGCCGGGGTGCCGGGGATGCTCCTGCACGAACCGCTCCGCCGCCACCGTGAACGCCGCGATCGAGCTCTTCATGTCGGCTGCGCCGCGGCCGTAGAGGTGGCCTTCGCGGTAGCTCGGAACGAAGGGGTCGCTGGCCCAGCGTTCCAGCGGGCCGGTGGGCACCACGTCGGTGTGGCCCGCGAATGCGATCGTCGGCCCCGGCAGGCCGCCACGGCGAATGGCCCAGAGGTTGGTGACGCGAAAGGCCTCGGGCCCGGCCGTCACGGTTTCGCAACTGAACCCGCAGGCTTGCAGGCGCTCGATCAGCAGTGCCTGGCAACCGCCGTCGTCGGGCGTGACGGAGCGTCGGGCGATCAGCGCCTCGAGCAGGCGCAGCGTCTCGTTCATCGCCGGGCCACGATCGGCGGCAAGGTGGGCAGCGGGGCCGACGGCTTTTCCGCAGGCCGCACTTCCATCGTGACTTCGGTGTAGACCGCCTCGTCCGACTCGACCTTCTTGCTGACTGGCGCACGTGAGGCGGGCGTTTCCTCGTTCTCCAGGCGCCACACCAGGTTGGTCGGCGAGTCCGCGTGCGAGATGCCCTCGTCGCGCGACACGATGCCTTCCGTGATCAGCCGCGCGATGTCCTGCTCGAAGGTCTGCGAGCCCTGGGCCATCGACTTCTCGACCGCCTCCTTCACACCCGCCAGGTCGCCCTTCTCGATCAGTTCCGAGATCAGCTTGGTGTTCAGCAGCACCTCGACGGCGGGTACGCGGCCACCTGCGTTGGCGCGCAGCAGGCGCTGGGAGACGATGGCGCGCACGCCTGCGGCCATGTCGGACAGCAGTGTGGGCCTCGACTCGGGCGTGTAGAACGACAGGATCCGGCCCAGCGCGTGGTAGCTGTTGTTCGCGTGCAGCGTGGCCAGCACCAGGTGGCCCGACAACGCGTAGGAGAGCGCGGCGGTCATGGTCTCCCGGTCGCGGATCTCGCCGATCAGGATGCAGTCGGGCGCCTGACGCATCGCGTTCTTCAGCGCGGTTTGCAGGCTCTGCGTGTCGCGGCCCACTTCGCGCTGGTTGACGATGGACTTCTTGTTCGTGAACAGGAACTCGATCGGGTCCTCGATGGTGAGGATGTGGCCGGTGACCTGCTGGTTTCGCCACTCGATCATCGAGGCGAGCGTGGTGCTCTTGCCGGTGCCGGTGGCGCCCACCATCAGGATCAGGCCGCGTTTGTCCAGGATCAGCTTGGACATCAGCGAGGGCACGCCCAGCGTCTCGAGTGCCGGGATCTCGTGCGGAATGCAGCGGAACACGGCGGCGATGGATCCGCGCTGCTTGAACGCCGACAGCCGGAAGCTGCCGATGCCCGCCAGGCCGATGCCGACGTTCAGCTCGCCCGTGTCCTCGAGCTCCTCGAGCTGCTGCGGCGACAGCAGTTCGGCCAGCAGCGAACGTGTCTGCCCGGTGGACAGGACCTGATCCGACAGCTGCAGGATCTGCCCGTGGATCTTGATCAGGATCGGCGTGTTCGCCGACATGTAGACGTCGGACGCCTTCTTCTCGGCCATCAGCCTCAGAACGCGTTCCATGTTGCCACTGGACATGCCGGCTCCTCGCGATCAGTGCTGCGTGTTCAGGCGCGAAGCAGTTCGTTGATGGAGGTCTTGGAACGCGTCACGGCGTCGACCTTCTTCACGATCACAGCGCAGTACAGGCTGTACTTGCCGTCTGCCGAGGGCAGGTTGCCGCTGACGACCACCGAGCCGGCGGGAATGCGCCCATAGGTGACCTCGCCGGTGGCCCGGTCGTAGATCTTGGTGCTCTGGCCGATGTACACGCCCATCGAGATGACGCTGTTTTCCTCGACGATCACGCCCTCGACGACTTCGCTGCGCGCGCCGATGAAGCAGTTGTCCTCGATGATGGTGGGGTTGGCCTGCAACGGCTCGAGCACGCCGCCGATGCCGACGCCGCCGGACAGGTGCACGCCCTTGCCGATCTGCGCACAGGAACCCACGGTGGCCCAGGTATCGACCATCGTGCCTTCGTCCACATAGGCGCCGATATTCACGTAGCTCGGCATCAGGACCACGTTCTTCGCGAGGTAGCTTCCGCGGCGCGCGACCGCCGGCGGGACGACGCGAACGCCGCTCGCGCGCATGGCTTCATCGTCCATGTCCGAGAACTTGGTCGGCACCTTGTCGAAGAACGCCAGGTCGCCGGCGTGCATGGCACGGTTGTCGTTCAGCCGGAAGCTGAGCAGCACGGCCTTCTTGACCCACTGGTTCACGGTCCACTGACCCACGCTCTGGCGCTCGGCCACGCGCAGGCGCCCTGCGTCCAGGTCGGCGATGACGTGCTCGACGGCCTCGCGAACCTCGGGGGCGTTGGTGGCGGTGATGTCGGCGCGGCCTTCCCAGGCCAGGTCGATGATGGATTGCAGTTGGCTCATGAACGTTCTCGGGTGTAGGCGACGATGCGCTCGGCGGCTTCGAGGCATTCCTCGACGCCGGCGACCAGCGCGAGGCGGATGCGCCCGGTGCCGGGGTTGACCCCCTGTGCCTCGCGGGCCAGCAGGCTGCCGGGCAAAACCGTCACATTGTATTGAGCGAGCAGGCCCAGGGCGTAGCCGACATCGTCGGTTCCCGGAATGCCGGCCCAGAGGTAGAAGCCGGCATCGGGCAGGGCGACGTCGAGCACCTGCGCCAGCACGGGCGTGACCTGTGCGAACTTGCGTCGGTACAGCTCGCGGTTCGCCACCACGTGGGCTTCGTCGTTCCAGGCCGCCAGGCTCGCCTTCTGCACGAGCGGGCTCATCGCGCTGCCGTGGTAGGTGCGGTACAGCAGGAAGGCCTGGATCCAGCGGGCGTCGCCCGCCACGAAGCCGGCACGCAGGCCGGGCACGTTGGAGCGCTTGGACAGGCTCGTGAAAGCCACCAGGTTGCGGAAGTCGGTGCGGCCCAGCTTGAGCGCGGCTTCCAGGCCGCCCAGCGGGGCTTCGTCGCGGAAGTAGATCTCGGAGTAGCACTCGTCGCTCGCGATCACGAAACCGTGGCGGTCCGACAACGCGAAGAGCTCCTCCCACTCCGAAAGCGGCATCACCGCGCCCGTGGGGTTGCCCGGCGAGCACACGAAGAGCAGCTGCGTGCGGGCCCAGGTGGCTTCGTCGATGGCGCGCCAGTCGGCCGCGAAGTTTCGCGCCGGGTCGCTGTTGGCGAACGCGGTTTCGGCGCCCGCCAGCAACGCTGCGCCCTCGTAGATCTGATAGAACGGGTTCGGGCAGACCACGGTGGCGCCCGGGCGGGTGGGGTCGATCACTACCTGCGCGAAGGCGAACAAGGCCTCTCGCGAGCCGTTCACCGGCAGCACCTGCGTGGCCGGGTCCAGCTGCACGCCGTAGCGGCGCTGCAGCCAGCCCGTGATGGCCGTGCGCAGGGCCGGATCGCCCAGCGTGGGCGGGTACACCGATAGCCCGGCCATGGCGCCGTTGATCGCCTGCTCCACCAGGGGCGGTGCAGGGTGGCGCGGCTCGCCGATTCCCAGGTTGATGGGTTTCAGCGCCGGATTGGGCGTGATGCCGCGCGTGAGTTCGCGCAGACGCTCGAAGGGGTAGGGATGCAGCCGTTGCAACAGCGGGTTCATCCGGCGATTATCCCGGGTGTGAAAGCCGCCACACCCGCCTTCTTCACTGCCGCATGGATCCTGCCCCTGGTCGTGGGCGGCTGCGCCCTGGTGTCGCCCTGGGCGGCCTGGGGTGCGATGGTGCTGGTGCAGGTGGTGCTGGCCTTGCTGGAGCGCGTGCCGGCCTGGCGGCATTCCCCCGGTCCGGCGCAGCCGGCGCCCGGCTTTCGCCGGGTCCTGCGGGTGCACGTCGTGCTGCAGGCGGCACTGCTGGCGCTGGGCGTGGCTCTGGCAATCCGCGAGCCCGGCTGGGCCGCAGTCGTGGCCCTGGGCATGGGCGTCGGCGGGATCACCGGCAGCCAGGGCATCACCTTCGCCCACGAACTCGGGCACGGCCGCACGCGGCTGGACCGCGCGCTGGCCTGGTGCCTGATGGGCAGCGTTCTGTACGCCCACTTCATGGTGGAGCACTATCGCGGCCACCATCCGCGCGCCGCGACCGACGAAGACCCCGCCAGCGCCCGAGCCGGCGAAAGCCTGTGGCGATTCCTGCCGCGCACGCTGGCCGGTGGCCTCTCGAGCGCCTGGCGGCTGGAGGCGCATCAGTTGCGGCGGCTTCAGCGCTCGTGGTTGGGCAGCCCGCTGCTGTGGGCCACGCTGGCGCAGGTGGCTGGCCTGGTTGCGCTGGGTGCGGAGTTCGGTCCCAGGGCGCTGCTGTTCTGGCTGGTGCAGGCCGCCTATGCTGTCTTCCTGCTCGAAGCGGTCAACTACATCGAGCACTACGGCCTGCGGCGACGCCGCGTGGGCGGCCGCGCCGAGCCATTTGGCGTTGCGCATGCCTGGAACGCCGACTTCAGGAGCACCAACGCCGTGATCGCCAACCTGCAGCGTCACAGCGACCACCACATGCACGCCTGGAAGCCGTTCGAGACCCTGGCGCCGCTGCCGGGCCCGCAACTGCCGACCGGCTACGCGGGCTGCCTGTTCCTGGCGTCCGTGCCGCCCTTGTGGTTCAGGGTGATGGCGCCGCGGCTACAGCAGCAGGCCGTCGTCGTGTAGCACGGCGTCGACGCGCCGGATCAGCGCTTCGAGGTCCGCCGTCCCGGGCGAAGCCGCAGAGGCGGCAGCGCCCTCGGAAGCGCCCTCGGAGGCGGCCGATGCCGTCGCCGTGGCAGCGGGTGCCGCGACAGGGCGTTCCGCCAGCTGGTAGGCCAGATTGAGCGCCGCCAGGACGGCGATCCGTTCGCGTGCCTTGACCTTGCCGGCATCGCGGATGCCGCTCATCTCGCGGTCCACCGCGGCCACGGCCGCCAGCAGCGAGGCCTCTCCGCCTTCGGGGCAGCCGAGCAGGTAGCTCTGGCCGAGGATGGTGACTTCCAGCTGTTTCATGCGGCCTTCCCAGTCACTCGGAGTCTGCCGGCAGGCGAGACAGCAGGGCGTCGATCCGGGCGCGTGCGGCGCCGAGCCGGGAGCGCAGGCTGTCGCGCTCGCTGGTCACGACACCCAGTTGCTCCTCGAGCAGCGCGTTGGCACGCTTGAGTTCCTCGTGGCGCACCACGAGGCGTTCGATGCGTTCAGCCAGATCTTCGAGCGTCGCCATCTCACCCCCTGCCCGATTGTAGGCGGCGGCCTTCGTCGCACCACGTCCGGACGCTGCAAGATTCGCACTGCGGGCGGCGTGCCTGGCACACGTAGCGGCCGTGCAGGATCAGCCAGTGGTGGGAATCGACCCGGTAGCGTTCGGGCACCCGTCGCTCCAGTGCCCGCTCCACCGCCAGCACGTCCTTGCCCGGTGCCAGACCGGTGCGGTTGGAGACGCGGAAGATGTGGGTGTCCACCGCCATCGTCGGTTCTCCGAAAGCGACGTTGAGCACCACGTTGGCTGTCTTGCGGCCCACGCCCGGCAAGGCTTCCAGCGCCTCCCGCGAACGCGGCACCTGACCACCGTGCAGCTCGATCAGCAGCCTGCACGTCTCGATGAGGTTCTTCGCCTTGTTGCGGTAAAGACCGATGGTCCTGATGTGCTCCGTGACTTGATCCAGCCCCAGCGCCAGCATCTTGTGCGGCGTGTTGGCCTTCGCGAAGAGGGCTCGCGTGGCCTTGTTCACGCTCACGTCCGTGGCCTGGGCCGACAGCAGGACGGCGGCCAGCAGTTCGAAGACGTTGGTGTAGGCCAGCTCCGTCTGCGGCTGCGGGTTCGCCGCCGCCAGCGTTGCGAAGAAGGCCTCGATGTCGGCTGAGTTCACTCCGGAGCGTCCTTCTTCGGTTCGGCGGACGGGGCCTGTCGGGCGCGGGCGCGTGCCAGGGCGGCCTCGATCACGGCACGCTTGCGTTCGATGACGGCCGGGTCGGTGTGCTGGGTGTGCGCCGGCAGGTCTGCCAGCTTGGCTGCCGCCTTGGCCGCCAGGCGTTCGTCGTTCTCGCGCGCGGCGCGGTCGACGCGGAACCGGTGGAAGTCGTAGCGGCCACGGGCGGCGTCGGCGTCCGCGGCGCTCCACGCGGCCCAGCCGGTGCGGTCGCCCGTCACGGGAACCATCGTGATGCAGTCCACCGGGCAGGCCGGCACGCAGAGCTCGCATCCGGTGCACTGGGCATCGATCACGGTGTGCATGCGCTTGGAGGCGCCCACGATGCAATCCACGGGGCAGGCCTTGATGCACAGCGTGCACCCGATGCACCAAGCTTCGTCTATGACGGCCAGTGCGCGCGGGCCTTCGGCGCCGCGCTCGGGGGCCAGCGGCTTGACGGCGCGGCCCGTGATGTCGGACAGCCGCACGATGCCCTCGGCGCCACCTGGGGGGCAGCGGTCGATGTCGGCCTCGCCGCAGGCCATGGCCTCGGCGTAGGCCCGGCAATCGGGATAGCCGCAGCGCGTGCACTGGGTCTGCGGCAGGACCGCATCCAGTGCATCGGCGAGTGAGAGTGGCGCGGCGACAGTGGTCACCGCAGCATTATCAGCGGCTGCGGCGGGCCCGCTTGGCGGGGGCTGGCGCTTCCGGCGCCACGCCGTCCTCATGGTGGTACTTCTTGATGAAGGCCTTGACCTGGGGGTAGACCTTCTCGCGCCAGCGGCGGCCCGAGAAGATGCCGTAGTGGCCCGCGCCTTCCACGTCGTAGTGCAGGCTGCGCTCGCGCGGGATGCCGGTGCACAGGTCGTGGGCAGCCTTGGTCTGGCCGGAGCCGGAGATGTCGTCGAGCTCGCCTTCCACCGTGAGCAGGGCGGTGCCGGTGATGTCCTGCGGACGCACGAGCTGGCCCTTGACCTCCCAGGTGCCCTTCACCAGGGCGAAGTCCTGGAACACCGTCTTGATGGTCTCCAGGTAGTACTCGGCAGGCATGTCGAGGACGGCGTTGTACTCGTCGTAGAACTTGCGGTGCGAGTCGGCGTTGTCGTCGTCACCCCGGATCAGATCCAGGAAGTAGTCGTAGTGCGACGTCATGTGCCGGTCCGGGTTCATCGCGACGAACCCGGTGTGCTGCAGGAAGCCCGGGTAGACCGGACGGCCGGCGCCGGGGAAGTTCTGCGGAACGCGGTAGATGACGTTGTTCTCGAACCAGCTGTGGCTCTTGTCCATGGCCAGGTTGTTCACGGCCGTGGGGCTGAGCCGGGCGTCGATGGGGCCGCCCATCATGGTCATGGTCTGCGGCAGCACGCCGCCTTCGGTGGCCTGCAGCGATACCGCCGCCAGCACCGGCACCGTGGGCTGGCAGACCGAGATCACGTGCACGGACGGCCCGACGTGGCGGATGAATTCGCGCACGTACTCGACATAGTCGTCGAGGTGGAACGGGCCGGCCTCGAGCGGAACCATCCGGGCGTCCGTCCAGTCGGTGATGTAGACCTTGTGGTCGCTCAGCAAACTGGTCACCGTGTCGCGCAGCAGGGTCGAGTGGTGGCCCGACAGCGGCGCCACCACCAGCACCGTGGGCTGGTTCTTCATCAGCGACAGCGCGGTGGTGTCGTCCGTGAAGCGCTTGAATCGCAGCAGGCGGCAGAACGGCTTGTTGATGGCCACCTGTTCCTGCACCGCCACGTCGATGCCGTTGCCGACCTTGACGGTGCGGATGTCGAACTGGGGCTTCTCGTATTCCTTGGCCAGGCGGTGCAGCAGGTCGAATCCGGCCGACACGCGCTGCGCCATCGGGGAGTGCGCGAATGGCGACAGCGGGTGGTCGTACAACTTGGCCGACGCGCTGGCGAACTCGGAAAACGGCGCCATGAGCGCCCGCTGTGTCTCGTACAGGTGATACAGCATGCCGGTTACGCCTCTTGTCTCGAATGAAATTGTGCAGTGCAGCAAATATACGCCGCACGCACGATCTTGTCTCTAGGCGCGGTTCTCGGAAACCGAGAAAACACGTGGAACGACGCCCCAGATGCGCCGGGATGTCGCCTGCGGCGTCACCCCGGCGACACCTCTTACATCACGCTGACGATGCCGTGCACCACGGCGTCGATGTTGCGGCTGTTGACGGCCGCCACGCAGATGCGGCCCGAATCCACGCCGTAGACACCGAATTCCGAGCGCAGGCGCTCCATCTGGGCCTTCGACAGGCCGGAATAGCTGAACATGCCCTTCTGGGAGGTGATGTAGGAGAGGTCCTGCGTCACGCCCGCGGCCGTCAGCTTTTCCACCAGCGCCACGCGCATGGCACGGATGCGGTCGCGCATGCCGGTGAGTTCCTGCTCCCACATCGCGCGCAGAGCGGGCGTCGTCAGCACGGTGGCCACCACCTGGGCGCCGAAGGTCGGTGGGTTGGAGTAGTTGGTGCGGATGACGATCTTCAGCTGCGACAGCACGCGCTTTGCCTCGTCGGCGCTGGCGCACACGACGCTCAGAGCACCGACGCGTTCGCCGTACAACGAGAAGCTCTTGGAGAACGAGGTCGAGACGAAGAAATCGAGCCCGGCTTCCAGGAACATGCCGACGACGGCGCCGTCCTCGGTGATGCCTTCGCCGAAGCCCTGGTAGGCCATGTCCAGGAAGGCCACCAGCCCGCGGGCCTTGACGACCTCCACCACGCGCGCCCATTGGTCGGCCGTGAGGTCGCAGCCCGTCGGGTTGTGGCAGCACGCGTGCAGCACCACCACCGTGCCGGCAGGGGCGGCGTCCAGCGCGGCCAGCATGGCGTCGAAGCGGATGCCGCGCGTGGTTGCGTCGTAGTACGGGTAGGTTTCCACCGTGAAGCCGGCGTTGTTGAACAGCGCGCGGTGGTTCTCCCAGCTCGGGTCGCTGATCAGCACTTTCGCATCGGGGTTCAGGCGCTTCAGGAAGTCGGCGCCCAGCTTCAGGCCGCCGGTGCCGCCCAGGGCCTGCACGGTGGCGATGCGTCCGGCCTTCACGGCGGGGGTCTCGGCACCGAAGGCCAGCGCCTGCACGGCCTGGTCGTAGGCGGCGATGCCGTCGATGGGCAGGTAGCCACGCGGCTTCGGAGACTTCAGGAGCTGCCCCTGGGCTTCCTGCACGCACTTCAGCAGCGGGAGCTTGCCTTCGTCGTCGAAGTAGACGCCGACGCCCAGATTGACCTTGTTCGGGTTGGGGTCGGCGGCGAACTGTTCGTTCAGACCCAGGATCGGGTCGCGGGGTGCCATTTCGACGGCTGAGAGGAGCGACATGGGATTGCTTTCTGGATGATGGCTTGCGCTACCCTAGCGGGTTGCACCCCAATTTTAGGTGGGCTCTCAGATGTCGGTCCTTTCAGAAGTCGTCGCCCCCGCGGCGGAGCCCCACGCCGCTGGCGAATTCGTCAGCTACCCGGACTCTCCTTTCCAGCTTTTCCAGCCCTATCCGCCCGCCGGAGACCAGCCCTTGGCCATCGCGCAGCTGGTGGAGGGGCTCAACGACGGCCTCACCTTCCAGACCCTGCTGGGGGTCACCGGCTCCGGCAAGACGTTCACGATGGCGAACGTCATCGCCCAGATGGGCCGGCCCGCCATCATCTTCGCGCCCAACAAGACGCTGGCGGCGCAGCTCTACAGCGAGTTCCGGGAGTTCTTTCCCCGCAACGCGGTCGAATACTTCGTCAGCTATTACGACTACTACCAGCCCGAGGCCTACGTGCCGCAGCGCGACCTGTTCATCGAGAAGGACAGCGCGATCAACGAGCACATCGAGCAGATGCGGCTGAGCGCCACCAAGAGCCTGCTGGAGCGGCGCGACGTGGTCATCGTCGCCAGCGTGTCGGCCATCTACGGCATCGGCAACCCGGCCGACTACCACCGCATGGTGATGACTTTGCGCGTGGGCGACAAGCTCGGGCAGCGCGACATCATCTCGCACCTGATCCGCATGCAGTACACGCGAAACGAGACCGACTTCTCCCGCGGCAGCTTCCGCGTGCGCGGCGACGTGATCGACGTCTTTCCGGCGGAGCACTCCGAACTCGCCATCCGCATCGAGCTCTTCGATGACGAGATCGAGTCACTGCAGCTGATGGATCCGCTCACGGGCCGGATCCGCCAGCGCATTCCTCGCTTCACGGTCTACCCGAGCAGCCATTACGTGACCCCGCGCGACCGGGTCCTGGCGGCCGTGGACGGCATCAAGACCGAGCTGCGCGAGCGGCTGGATTTCTTCGTGAAGTCGGGCAAGCTCGTGGAGGCTCAGCGCCTCGAGCAGCGCACCCGATTCGATCTGGAGATGCTGCAGGAGGTGGGCCACTGCAAGGGCATCGAGAACTACACGCGCCATCTCTCCGGCGCAGCGGTGGGCGAGCCGCCGGCCACGCTGGTGGACTACCTGCCCCCGGATGCCCTGATGTTCATGGACGAGAGCCACGTGCTCATCGGTCAGTTCGGCGGCATGTACAACGGCGACCGGGCGCGCAAGACCACGCTGGTGGAATACGGCTTCCGTCTGCCGAGCGCGCTGGACAACCGCCCCCTGAAGTTCGAGGAGTTCGAGCGCAAGATGCGCCAGGTGGTCTTCGTCTCGGCCACGCCTGCCGACTACGAGAAGACGCACGCCGGACAGGTGGTGGAACAGGTCGTGCGCCCCACCGGCCTGGTCGACCCGATCGTCGAGGTGCGTCCGGCAGGCCGACAGGTCGACGACGTCCTGCAGGAGATCCGCACGCGCGTCGAGATCAACGAACGCGTCCTGATCACGACCCTGACCAAGCGCATGGCGGAGCAGCTGACCGACTACCTCGCCGACAACGGCGTCAAGGTGCGCTACCTGCACAGCGACATCGACACCGTGGAGCGTGTCGAGATCCTGCGCGACCTGCGGCTGGGCATGTTCGACGTGCTGGTCGGCATCAACCTGCTGCGCGAGGGCCTGGACCTGCCCGAGGTGAGCCTGGTGGCCATCCTCGACGCCGACAAGGAAGGTTTCCTGCGGGCCGAGCGCAGCCTGATCCAGACCATCGGGCGCGCGGCGCGCAACCTGAACGGCCGCGCCATCCTGTATGCGGACCGCATGACCGAATCCATGCGCCGCGCCATCGACGAGACCGAGCGCCGGCGCGCCAAGCAGATCGCGCACAACGAGGCCATGGGCATCACGCCCAAGGCGCTGAACAAGAAGGTCCGCGACCTGATCGACGGCGTGGTGTCCGACAAGGCGCAGAAGGACGAGTCGGACCGCGTGAAGGCGCAGGCGGAGCTCGAGACGCTGTCCGAGAAGGACCTGGGCAAGCGCATCAAGATGCTGGAAAAGCAGATGCTGGAACATGCCCGCAACCTGGAATTCGAGAAGGCTGCGCGCGTCCGGGACCAGCTCTCGCTGCTGCGTGAGCAGGCCTTCGGCGCCGACGGGCACGACACCAACGTGGTGCCGCTGGTGGGCGGGCCTCAGTCGCGGCCGTGACGCATCCAGCCGAGGGCCGCCGCCAAGGCCAGGGCCAGCGAGGCCAGCAGCAGCGTGCCCGGCTCCGGGACCTCGTTGGCGCCACCCGCCTTGCCGTCGCGGCCGCGTTCGGCTTCGTCGGCATACAGCAGGGCGTCGGGAAGCAGGCGTGGGCGTTCCTCGGCAGGCCAGCGCATCCAGGGTCGGTCCGCCGGCGCCGAGGCGGCAGCCGCCGACTCGGCCACATGGCGCTGGCCCAGCACCGAGACGTTGCCGCAGACGTCCGGCACCATGACGGCGTAGATGCGGCCGTCCTCGTCCATGGCCTCGTACAGGTCGCCACCCTCGCTGTGGCCGGGACGGAAGTTCACCCGGGTGTCGACGCACAGCGTCATCCCGTAGGTCATGGCCACGCGCGTGTTGTCGAACACGCGGCCGCTGCCGGTGGCCACGATTTTCGCGTTGTCGATGCGAACCCGGTCCACCTTTCGGCCGGCGCGGATGTCGGCCGAGATCTTCTGCACGACGTGCGCGGACAACTGCGCCGTCTGCAGCGCCTGGTTCGGCGAGCCCCGATAGGGGTTGCGCCCCGGGAGGCCCCAGGCACAGTGGCGCCGCACGCGCAGCTCCGATCCGGGGGATTCGTCGAAACCTTCCGGCTCGGTTTCCAGCGCACTGGCCGACACCCGGGTCGTGAGGGGGTGGGGGGCCGGCAGGCGTTCGCCGTCCAGGTGCGTGCCGCGTCCCACGACGTGCGTGCCGACCATCACCGCCTCGGCGCCCGGGCCCTGGTGGAGCCGCCACGCCGCTGCGGCGGTCAGCAGCAGGCCGAGGGCCGCCGCGCCGGCGAGCAACGCACGCATTGGCGGCGCTGTGCGCGCCCTTGCTGGCGGCGCCACCGCGGTGCCGTCGCGCAGCAGCAGGCCCGCCCAACCGCAGCCGGCACTGGCGCAGCGGTAGCGCTGGTGTCCGGGGCGCAGGCGGTCCAGCGTCCTGCGACGTACTCGCCGCAGGGGTTTGCTGCAGTCAGGGCAGGGGGTGCGAACGCGCGACAGGGTCATGGTCGATGGCTGGACGCTGCGTGATGCCGGTGCGGCGGCTTGCGTCCGTTCGGATGTGTATCGGCGCCTGCGCCGGCATCTTGAGCCTGGGCCTGCGGGCAGCAGGGGGCGAGGCCGATCCGTCGCTTTCCGTCGCCGAGGCCGCCCTGTTTCGCGCCGTCAACGACTATCGAGCCGCCCGTGGCCTCGGCCGCTGGGCCGCCGACCTCGGGCTGACGCTGATCGCCCGGGAGCACAGCACCGAGATGCTGCAGCGCCAGACCCTGACCCACGACGGCTTCGCGGCGCGTGCCCGCCGCACCGGCAGCCGGCTGTGCGTGGAGAATCTCGTCCACGGCGCGGCGGCGCCTGAAGTGGCGCTTTCGGCGTGGCGGCGATCCCTCGAGCATCACGCCAACCTCCTGGACGCGCAGGTGAAGTGGGTGGGGGTCGGTGTGGCGGGTCGCTACGCCACCTTGCTGGCCTGCACCACGCCGGCAGCGCCCGCAGCGCGCTCTTCCGAAATCCCACCGACCGTCAACCGACCCTGAAGCCGCGATGCGATTTCTCAATTTCGGCCGCCGTCCCGAGCCTGCCATGCGTGTTCTCATGGTCTGCATGGGCAACATCTGCCGTTCGCCCACGGCCGAGGGCGTGCTGCGCCAGCGCCTGGCGGCAGCCGGCCTCGCGGACGCCGTGGGCGTCGACTCCGCCGGCACCTACAGCGGCCATTCGGGCGAGGCGCCCGACCCGCGCGCCCAGCGCCATGCCCGCGAGCGCGGGGTCGATCTCTCGCGGCTTCGCGCTCGGTCGGTCACGGCCGAGGACTTCCAGCGGTTCCAGCTCATCCTGGCCATGGACGGTGAAAATCTGCGTGCTCTGCAACGCCTGCAGCCGGCCGGCGCGCCGCCGCCCCGGCTGCTGATGTCCTTCTCGCGCCGCCCCGGCGCGCCGAAGGATGTGCCCGACCCGTACTACGGCGGGCCGCAGGGCTTCGAGCAGGTGCTCGATCTCGTCGAGGACGCCTGCGACGGCTTGCTCATCCATCTCCAGACTGAACTCCAAGGGAACTTCCGGCGCTGATCCCGACCAAAAGAGTAGGGATCAGGTATAGTTGAGTGAACCGCTCAGTTACTGCGCGGGAAGGGCTGAAAAGTCCGCGGCGCTGACCTGGCCCGAAGTTCGACCCCAGGGTCGCCGTCATGGATTTGCGATGCCGCAAGGCACACAGGAGAACCCGATGCGTCTGACCACCAAAGGCCGATTTGCCGTCACCGCGATGATCGACCTCGCGCTGCGTTCCCATTCCGGGCCCGTGGCCTTGGCAGCGATCAGCCAGCGCCAGCAGATCTCCCTGTCCTACCTGGAACAACTGTTCGGCAAGCTGCGCCGGCACGAGCTGGTGGAAAGCACCCGCGGCCCCGGCGGCGGCTACTCGCTCGGGCGCGGCGCCGAGCAGATCACCGTGGCCGACATCATCGTCGCCGTGGATGAGCCCATCGACGCCACGGGCTGTGCAGGCAAGGAAAACTGCATGGGCGAGGACGCCGGCCGCTGCATGACGCACGACCTGTGGGCCAGCCTGAATTCCAAGATGATCGAGTACCTCGACTCGATCTCCCTGAAGAAGCTGGTTGATGACCAGCTCGCGAAGGGCGTGTCCATCGCCGAGGCTCCGATCAAGCGCGCCATCTCGTCGGCGCCCGTGGTCAAGCCCATCAAGGTGACCGCGCCCAATTCCGTGTTCGCTCTCGGTTCAGCCATGTCGAAGTGAGACCATGACTCCGCACTTTCCGATCTATCTTGACTACGGCGCGACGACGCCGGTGGACCCCCGTGTCGTCGATGCCATGATTCCCTGGCTGCGCGAGCACTTCGGCAACCCGGCATCCCGCAGCCACGCCTGGGGCTGGGAGGCCGAGGAGGCCGTGGAGAAGTCCCGCGTGCAGGTGGCGGACCTGATCGGCGCCGACCCGCGCGAGATCGTCTGGACCTCCGGCGCCACCGAGTCGAACAACCTGGCCATCAAGGGCGCCGCGCACTTCTACCAGACGCGCGGCAAGCACATCATCACCGTCAAGACCGAGCACAAGGCCGTGCTCGACACCACGCGTGAGCTGGAGCGCCAGGGCTTCGAGGTGACCTACCTCGACGTCCAGGAAGACGGCCTGCTCGACCTGGACCGGTTCAAGGACGCCCTGCGCCCGGACACGATCCTGGTCTCGGTGATGATCGTTAACAACGAGATCGGCGTGATCCAGGACATCCCGACCATCGGCACGATGTGCCGCGAGCGCGGGATCATCCTTCACGTCGATGCGGCCCAGGCCACCGGCAAGATCGAGATCGACATGGCCACGCTGCCGGTCGACCTGATGAGCCTGGCCTCGCACAAGACCTACGGCCCCAAGGGCATCGGCGCGTTGTACGTGCGGCGCAAGCCCCGCGTCCGCATCGAGGCGCAGATGCACGGCGGCGGGCACGAGCGCGGCATGCGCTCGGGCACGCTGCCCACGCACCAGTGCGTCGGCATGGGCGAGGCCTTCGCCATCGCCAAGGCCGAGATGGGCGTCGAGAACGAACGCATCCGCATGCTGCACAACCGCCTCGTGAGCGGCCTGTCGAACATCGAGCAGGTGTTCATCAACGGCCACCGCGAGAAGCGCATTCCGCACAACCTGAACATCAGCTTCAACTTCGTCGAAGGCGAGTCGCTGATCATGGGCGTCAAGGGAATCGCGGTGTCCTCGGGTTCGGCCTGCACCTCGGCCAGCCTGGAGCCGAGCTATGTGCTGCGCGCCCTCGGCCGCAGCGACGAACTGGCGCACTCCAGCCTGCGCATGACCATCGGGCGCTTCACCACCGCGGAAGACATCGACTACGCGGTCAGCACCTTGCAAGACCGCGTGGCGAAGCTGCGCGAACTGTCGCCCCTGTGGGATATGTTCAAGGAAGGCGTCGACCTGAGCACCATCCAGTGGGCGGCCCACTGACATCACCGGAGTACGAGACATGGCCTACAGCGACAAGGTAGTCGACCATTACGAGAATCCCCGCAACGTCGGCACCTTCGAGAAGGGTGACGACACCGTGGGCACGGGCATGGTCGGGGCGCCCGCCTGCGGCGACGTGATGAAGCTCCAGATCAAGGTCAATCCGGCGACCGGGCTGATCGAGGATGCGCGCTTCAAGACTTACGGCTGCGGCTCCGCCATCGCGTCGAGTTCGCTCGTGACCGAATGGGTCAAGGGCAAGACGCTCGACGAGGCCCTGACGATCAAGAACACGCACATCGCCGAGGAACTGGCTCTGCCGCCGGTCAAGATCCACTGCTCCATCCTGGCCGAAGACGCCATCAAGGCGGCAGTCCAGGATTACCAGGCCAAGCACGGCGCTCACTGAACGCCATGGCAGTCACCCTGACGGAATCGGCAGCGCGCCACGTGACGCGTTACCTGGGGCGGCGCGGCAAGGGCGTCGGCGTGCGCCTGGGCGTCAAGACCACCGGCTGCTCGGGCCTGGCCTACAAGCTCGAGTACGCCGACGACATCGCTCCCGAGGACATCATCTTCGAGGACCATGGCGTCAAGGTACTGATCGACCCCAAGAGCCTCCCCTACATCGACGGCACCGAGCTCGACTTCGTTCGCGAAGGCCTGAACGAGGGCTTCAAGTTCTACAACCCTCGCGAGAAGGACCGCTGCGGCTGCGGAGAGTCTTTCCGGGTCTGATGACGGCCGCCGCCCTGATCCGGCGCGAACGGCCCGACCACCCCCAGGTGGTCGCGTTGCTGGCCGAACTCGACCGCTACCTGGAAAGCCTCTATCCCCCTGAGGCGAACTACATCCTCGACGTGCAGGCGCTGCTTGCGCCTGAGGTCGACTTCCTGGTGGCAGCACGCGGTGAGCAGATCATCGGCTGCGGCGCGGTGCGCTGCATGCCCGGCGAGCCCGAGACCCGGGGCCAGCCCTATGGCGAGGTCAAGCGCATGATGACCACGCCCACCGAGCGGGGGCAGGGCATCGCCGAGCATCTGATGGCTGCGCTGGAAGATGCGTTGCGGGCGCGCGGCATCAGCCTTGCCTTGCTAGAGACGGGCCGCGACCAGCACGCGGCCATGCGTTTGTACGAGCGCTGCGGGTACGTCGAGCGCCCGGCCTTCGGCGGCTACCCGGACAACGGCCTGTCGATCTTCTACGAGAAGCGTCTGGCATGAAGATCGATGATGACGACTTCACGCTGTTCGGCCTGCCGCAGCGCTTTGCCGTCGAGCGTGCTGCGCTCGACGACCGCTGGCGCGCGTTGCAGTCCGAGGTGCATCCTGACCGTTTCGCGGCCGAGGGTGGCGCGGCGCAGCGCCTGGCCATGCAGTGGGCCGTGCGCGTGAACGAGGCCTACCGGCGCCTGAAAGACCCCCTTGCGCGCGCCACCTACCTGTGCGCGCTGCGCGGCGAGCCGGTGCGTGCCGAGGACAATACCGCGATGCCGGCCGACTTCCTGATGCAGCAGATGGCCTGGCGCGAAGCGCTGGACGACGCGGCCGCAGCGGCCGATGTCGAGGCGCTGGACGCGGAAGTCCGCGCCGATGAGAGAAGACGATTCGATGCCGTCGCCCGTCATTTCGACGAGGACGGCGATGCTGCCGCAGCGGCACGCCAGGTGCGCGCGCTGATGTTCCTGGCCCGATTCCGCCAGGACCTGACGCGCCGCCTGGATGCCTACGAGAACTAGACCATGGCCCTTCTACAGATATCCGAGCCCGGCCAGACGCCGGACCCTCACCAGCGTCGAGTTGCTGTAGGCATCGATCTGGGCACCACCAATTCGCTGGTCGCCGCGGTCCGGCACGGTGTTTCCGAGTGCCTTCCCGACGAGCAAGGTCGCATCCTGCTGCCGTCGGCCGTCCGCTATGCCGGCAACGGCCGCCACCCGATCGGGCACGCCGCGCTGGCCGCGCAGGCCGAGGACCCGGAGAACACGCTGGTCTCGGTCAAGCGCTTCATGGGCCGCGCGCTGTCCGACGTGGTCGGGCGCGAGAAGCTGCCTTACCAGTTCGTCGACCGGCCCGGCATGCTGGCCATCGCGACACGCGAAGGCGAGAAGTCGCCGGTGGAAGTGTCCGCCGAGATTCTCGCGACGCTGCGGCAGCGCGCCGATGACAGCTTCGACGCCGATCTCTTCGGCGCCGTCATCACCGTGCCCGCGTACTTCGACGATGCGCAGCGCCAGGCCACGAAGGACGCGGCGCAACTGGCCGGCCTGAACGTGCTGCGCCTGATCAACGAGCCCACCGCGGCGGCCGTGGCCTATGGGCTGGACAACGCCAGCGAGGGCCTCTATGCGGTCTACGACCTGGGCGGCGGCACGTTCGACATCTCGCTGCTGCGCCTGACGCGCGGCGTCTTCGAGGTCGTGTCCACCGGCGGCGATGCCGCGCTCGGCGGCGACGACATCGACCACGCGCTGGCCGACTGGGCGCTGGCGCAGGCCGGCCGCGTGGCCGCGACCGCGCAGGACAAGCGCACCCTGCTGGTGGCCGCGCGGGCCGTGAAGGAAGCGTTGACCGATGCCGACTCCTCGCGGTTCGTCGCCGCTCTGGGCAGCGGCCCGCTGGAGCTGACCATCACCCGCGCCGAGCTCGACGGGCTGGCCCGGCCGCTGATCGACCGCACACTGGTCGCCGTGCGCAAGGCGCTGCGCGACGCGCAGCTGGCGCGCGACGAGGTCCAGGGCGTGGTCATGGTCGGCGGCAGCACGCGCATGCCGCTGGTTCGTGCGCTGGTGGGCGCGTTCTTCGGCCGGGAGGTCCTCACGAACCTGAACCCCGACGAGGTCGTGGCCCTGGGCGCCGCCATCCAGGCGAACGCGCTGGCCGGCAACGCCGTCGACGGCGAACTGCTGCTGCTGGACGTGATCCCGCTGTCGCTCGGGCTCGAGACCATGGGCGGCCTGGTCGAGCGCATCATCGAGCGCAACAGCACGATTCCCGTGGCGCAGGCGCAAGAGTTCACCACCTTCAAGGACGGCCAGACCGCCATGGCGCTGCACGTGGTGCAGGGCGAGCGCGATCTGGTGAGCGAGTGCCGTTCGCTGGCCCGGTTCGAGCTCCGCGGCATCCCCCCGATGGCGGCCGGCGCCGCGCGCATCCGCGTCACCTTCCAGGTCGATGCCGACGGGCTGCTGGCAGTCTCCGCGCGCGAGCAGGGCTCGGGCGTCGAGGCCGCCGTCACGGTCAAGCCCAGCTACGGGCTGGCCGATGACCAGATCGCGCAGATGCTGAAGGACGGTTTCGCCAACGCCGAGGTCGACATGGCCGCCCGTGCGCTGCGCGAGGCGCAGGTGGAGGCCGAGCGCATGCTGCTGGCCACCCGCGCCGCACTCGCCGCCGACGGCGAACTGCTCGAGGCCGAGCCCCGGGCCGAGATCGACAGCCTGATGATCGCGCTCGAATCGCTGCGCGGCGGCGACGACACCTCCGCGATCGACACCGCCACCAAGGCCCTGGCCACCGGGACCGAACACTTCGCCACGCTGCGCATGAACCGCGGCATCCGCCAGGCACTCACCGGCCGGCGCCTGGACGACATCTGAGCCTGCTGACCATGCCCATCATCAAGATCCTTCCCCACGCGGAATATTGCCCGCAGGGTGATTCCATCGAGGCCCCGCGCGGCACCTCCATCTGCGAGGCGCTGCTCGAGAACGGCATCGCCATCGAGCACGCCTGCGACATGGTGTGCGCCTGCACCACCTGCCACGTCGTCGTGAAGGAAGGCTACGACTCCCTGGGCGAGATGGACGAAGCCGAGGAAGACCTCCTCGACCGTGCCTGGGGCTTGTCGCCCACGTCGCGCCTGTCGTGCCAGGCGATCCTGTCGGACAAGGACGTGACCATCGAGATCCCCAAGTACTCGATCAATCACGCCAAGGAAAAGCACTGATCTGGTTCGGTGCACCAAAAAAAACCTCCCGGGTTTGACGCCGGGAGGTTGAACAAGGGCTCGCCGCCCTGCTGAGGAGACAGACTGACGCCGACAAGTCGCCGTCTCTGCTCTCTTAGCAGGGCGCGTGCCAGCGCCGGCCCGTCCGGG
This sequence comes from uncultured beta proteobacterium, assembly GCA_903938815.1. GTDB lineage: Bacteria > Pseudomonadota > Gammaproteobacteria > Burkholderiales > Burkholderiaceae_C > Rubrivivax. The sequence goes on along the minus strand of CAJAES010000030.1, from coordinate 18,356 downwards.
GCGAGGCCCTTCGAGACGAACCGGGAGACTTCGCGCAGTACTTCCCGCAGTACTTCCCGGGCGACAATGGGCGCGTGAACGTTCTCGGCATCGAATCCTCCTGTGATGAAACCGGCGTGGCCCTGGTGCGCTGCGAAGGACCCGGCGTGCCACGCCTGCTCGCGCAGGCGCTGCACAGCCAGGCCGAGATGCACGAGGCCTATGGTGGCGTCGTGCCGGAACTGGCCTCCCGGGACCACATCCGCCGCGTGCTGCCACTGACGCGCCAGGTTCTGGCCGAAGCCGGGCTGGCGCTCGGCGATCTCGACCTGATCGCCTACACGCGCGGTCCTGGCCTGGCCGGGGCGCTGCTGGTCGGCGCGGGCGTTGCCGTGGCCCTGGCGGCGGCGCTGCAGCGGCCCACCTTCGGCGTGCACCACCTAGAGGGCCATCTGCTCTCGCCGTTCCTGGCCGACGACGCCCCGGAGTTCCCGTTCGTTGCACTGCTGGTCTCGGGCGGGCACACGCAGCTCATGCGGGTCGACGGCGTCGGCCGCTACGAGCTGCTCGGCGAGACCGTGGACGACGCCGCGGGCGAGGCCTTCGACAAGAGCGCCAAGCTGCTGGGGCTGGGCTACCCCGGCGGCCCGGCTCTCGCGCGGCTGGCGGCGTTCGGAAACGCCGCCGCCTTCGAGCTGCCGCGTCCCTTGCTGCACAGCGGCAACCTGGACTTTTCCTTCGCGGGGCTCAAGACCGCCGTGATGACGCGCGTGCAGAAGCTCGGCGACAACGTCTGCGATCAGTCGCGCGCCGATCTGGCGGCCGCCACGCAGGAGGCCATCGTCGACGTGCTGGTCGCGAAGTCGATGCGCGCCCTGAAGGACACCGGCCTGCGGCGCCTGGTGGTGGCCGGCGGCGTCGGCGCCAACGCGATGCTGCGCGAGACGCTGGACCGGCAGGCCGCCCGGCGTGGCGCCAGGGTCCACTATCCCCCGCCGGCGCTGTGCACCGACAACGGTGCCATGATCGCGCTGGCCGCGGCTCTGCGCTGGCAGCACGGGCTGCTGGTGCCGGAGCCCGACGCGGCGTTCGACGTGCATCCCCGCTGGCCGCTCGAGGCCGTGGCGGTGGCCTGACCAACCCGTTCCTCCTCCGACGATGAAGCTTGTTTCCTGCTGGCGGCGTCTGGCCGTCACACTGCTCGGCGCACTGGCAATGGCGTCGCATGCCCAGATCGCGCCCGCGCGCGAGCCGGTGCGCCTGGCCCTGATCGAAGGGCTATCCGGGCCATTCGCCAACGCCGGGGAGGCCGTGCACCGCAACCTGCTCTGGGCCGTGGAGCGCGTCAACCAGCGCGGCGGCGTCAAGCTGCCCGGCGGCTCGCGCCCGCTGGAACTGGTGCGTTTCGACAGCAAGGGCCAGGCCGAGGAGGCGCTCACCTTGCTGCGCGCCGTCATCGACCGCCAGATCGGTTTCGTGCTGCAGGGCAACAGCTCGGCCGTGGCCTCGGTGCTGATCGACGCGCTCGACAAGCACAACCAGCGGGATCCGGCGCGCCGGGCCATCTTCCTGAACTACTCCGCCGTCGAGCCCTCGCTCACCAACGCGCAGTGCAGCTTCTGGCACTTCCGGTTCGATGCCCATGCCGACATGCGCCTCGCGGCGCTGGTCGACGTCATCCAGACCGACCGCGCCGTCGACAAGCTCTACCTGATCGGGCAGGACTACAGCTTCGGGCAGCAGGTGCTCAGGCAGGGCCGGGCGATGCTGGCGTCGGCCCGCCCAGACCTGCAGATCGTCGGCGAGGATCTGCATCCCATCGGCCGCGTCAAGGATTTCCTGCCCTACGCGACCCGCATCAAGGCCAGCGGCGCGCAGGCGGTTCTGACGGGCAACTGGGGCAATGACCTCACCCTGCTCGTGCGGGCGCTGCGCGACGTGGGCGCCAACGTGCGCCTGTATACCTTCTACGGCAATGCGCTCGGCGCCCCGGCGGCCATCGGCGAGGCGGGCGTCGGTGCCGTGCATGCCGTGGCCGAGTGGCACCCGAACGCCGGCGGCACCGCATCGGACGCCTTCTACGCCAGCTTCAGGAAACGCTTCCCCGACCCGCGCGAGGATTACGTGCATGTGCGGATGCAGGTTCTGGTGGAGATGCTGGCTGCAGCCATCGAGCGCGCCGGCACCACCGACGCCGCGGCCGTGGCCCGTGCGCTGGAAGGCGCACGGTTCGACGCGCGCACGCTCGGCGGCCTGCACGAGGCCGTGATGCGGGCCGAGGACCATCAACTCCAGCAGCCGCTGATCGTCAGTGTCATGGACCGCGCGGGCGCACCCGGCGTGACCCATGAAGTCGAGGGGTCCGGCTTCGGATTCCGCACCTTGCGCCGCCTGGGCACGGACCAGGTCTCGCAAGCCCATACCTGCCGCATGCAGCGGCCCGCACCCTGAGACCATGAGAGACACCATTGCCCGACTGCCCGGCTCGCGCATCCGCGACGTGGCCAACGCCGGCCTGGGGCGCAGCGACGTGCTGGCCTTCTGGTTCGGCGAGAGTGACGAAGTGACGCCCCTGGCCGTGCGCCAGGCGGCGGCCGATGCGCTGATGCGGGGCGAAACCTTCTACTCGCACAACCTCGGCCTGCCCGAACTGCGGGAGGCCATTGCCCGCTACGCCACGGGGCTGCACCGGCCCGTGGGCGCAGAACGCATCGCCGTGACGTCCTCGGGCGTCAGCGCGCTGATGATCGCGATGCAGATGCTGGCCGGCCCCGGCGACGAGGTGGTGGCCGTGGTGCCCGTGTGGCCCAACCTGACGGCGCAACCCGAGATCCTGGGTGCCAGCGTCACGCGTGTCTCGCTGCGCCCGCGCAACGGCGCCTGGACGCTCGATCTGGACGAGCTCCTGGCTGCCGTGACCGAGCGCACGCAGGTCCTGCTGGTCAACGCACCCAACAACCCGACCGGCTGGACGCTCACGCCCGCCGAGCAGCAGGCTCTGCTGGCGCATTGCCGGCGTACCGGCACCTGGATCGTCGCCGACGAGGTCTACGAGCGCGTGTGGTTCGGTGGCGGCACGGCCGCGCCGAGCTTTCTCGACCTGGCCGAGCCCGACGACCGCCTGGTGGTGGTGCACAGCTTCTCGAAGAGCTTCCTGATGACGGGCTGGCGCCTCGGGTGGATGGTGCTTCCCGCCGACCACCTGGATGCGGCCGGCAAGCTGCTGGAATTCAACAGTTCCTGCGCGCCGGTGTTCGCACAGCGCGGCGCGCTGGCGGCGCTGGCGATGGCCGATGACTTCGTGCCCGGTCTGGTGCAGCGCCTGCGCACCGGCCGCGACGTCCTGCACCAGGGCCTGATGCAACTGCCCGGCGTCAGCGTGGCGGTGCCGGACGGCGGCATGTATGCGTTCTTCCGTGTCGAGGGCAAGGACGATTCCCTGGCCTTCGCCCAGACGCTCGTGCGCGAGCACGGCCTTGGCCTGGCCCCGGGCGTGGCGTTCGGTCCGGAGGGGGAGGGCTGGCTGCGCTGGTGCTTCGCCTCGCAGGACCCGGCGCGCCTGTCGGAAGGGTTGCGCAGGCTGTCGGCCGGCTTGCGCCTATAATCTTCGGTTGTCTGCCGCAAGGCGGGCATTTCGCACGGCACCGGTCGGTTTCACTGGTGACCGCAAGTAGACGACGGAAACCGCCTCGCCACACGCTTCGGCACGGCATGGCGCTTTCCGGATTTGACAGGAAAACCGTCATGACCATGAATACCGCCGACAAGGCATTGATCGTCCAGGGCAACGCCCGCAGCCCCGCCGACACCGGCAGCCCTGAAGTTCAGGTCGCGCTGCTGACCGCACGCATCAACCAGCTGACCCCCCACTTCAAGACCCACGCCAAGGACCACCACGGCCGCCGCGGTCTGCTGAAGATGGTGAACCAGCGCAAGCGCCTGCTGTCGTACCTGAAGGGCAAGGACGCCGAGCGTTACACCACGCTGATCGGCAAGCTGGGCCTGCGCAAGTAATTCCGATGCGAGGGGTTGCCGCTCGGCAGCCCCTCTCCATGTTCCAACCACCGTGGGCCGCACTGCTGTGTCATTCCAACGAAGCCTCTCGTCAGGCTGCGCTGGAATGGCATTGCGCTGCCCTTGAATGCAGGAGAGACAACGCATGAGCATGTTCAACAAGATCACCAAGACGTTCCAGTGGGGCAACCACACCGTCACCCTGGAAACCGGCGAGATCGCCCGCCAGTCCACCGGCGCCGTGCTGGTCAACATCGACGACACCGTGGTGCTCGCCACCGTCGTTGCCAAGACCGATGCCAAGGCCGGCCAGGATTTCTTCCCGCTGACCGTCGACTACACCGAGAAGAGCTACGCTGCCGGCCGCATCCCCGGAAGCTTCTTCAAGCGTGAAGGCCGCCCGAGCGAGGCCGAGATCCTCACCTGCCGCCTGATCGACCGCCCGATCCGCCCGCTGTTCCCCGACGGCTTCTACAACGAAGTTCAGGTCATCGTGCACGTGGTCAGCCTGAACCCCGAAGTGCAGGCCGACATCGCCGCCATGATCGGCACCAGCGCCGCGCTGGCGATCAGCGGCATCCCGTTTGCGGGCCCGATCGGCGCGGCCCGCGTGGGCTACGTCAACGGCGAGTACATCCTGAACCCGGGCAAGACCGAACTGGCCGGCAGCCAGCTCGACCTCGTCGTGGCCGGCACCGAATCGGCCGTGCTGATGGTCGAGTCCGAGGCCGACCAGCTGAGCGAGGAAGTGATGCTCGGTGCCGTGGTCTTCGGCCACGACATGGGCAAGATCGCCATCGCCGCCATCAACGACCTGGTGCGTGAAGCCGGCAAGCCCGAGTGGCAGTGGCAGGCTCCCGCCAAGGACGAGCCCTTCATCGCCAAGGTCACGGCGCTGGCCGAAGAGCCGCTGCGCGCGGCCTACCAGATCCGCAGCAAGCAGGCCCGCACCCAGGCCTGCCGCGACGTCACCAGCAGCGTGATGGCCGCCCTGAAGGCCGAAGGCGCCGCGTTCGACAGCGTCGCCGTCGAATCGCTGCTGTTCGAGATCGAAGCCCGCCTCGTGCGCGGCCAGATCCTGTCGGGCGAGCCCCGCATCGACGGCCGCGACACCCGCACCGTGCGCCCCATCGAGATCCGCAACAGCGTGCTGCCGCGCGCCCACGGCTCGTCGCTGTTCACCCGCGGCGAGACGCAGGCCCTCGTGGCCGCCACGCTCGGCACCGAACGCGACGCACAGCGCATCGACGCGCTGTCCGGCGACTTCGAAGACCGCTTCATGCTGCACTACAACATGCCCCCCTTCGCCACCGGCGAAGCGGGCCGGTTCGGCAGCCCGAAGCGCCGCGAGATCGGCCACGGCCGCCTGGCCAAGCGCGCGCTGATGGCCGCGCTGCCCAAGAAGGAAGACTTCCCGTACACGCTGCGCGTGGTCAGCGAGATCACCGAGTCCAACGGCTCGTCGTCGATGGCTTCGGTCTGCGGCGGCTGCCTGGCGCTGATGGATGCTGGCGTGCCGATGAAGGCGCACATCGCCGGCATCGCCATGGGCCTGATCAAGGAAGGCAACCGCTTCGCGGTGCTGACCGACATCCTGGGTGACGAGGATCACCTCGGCGACATGGACTTCAAGGTCGCCGGCAGCGCATCGGGCATCACCGCGCTGCAGATGGACATCAAGATCCAGGGCATCACCAAGGAGATCATGCAGGTCGCCCTGGCGCAGGCCAAGGAAGCGCGTCTGCACATCCTCGGCAAGATGGTCGAGGCCATGGGCGAGGCCAAGGCCGAAGTGAGCCAGTTCGCTCCGCGCCTGTACACGATGAAGATCAATCCGGAGAAGATCCGCGACGTCATCGGCAAGGGTGGCGCGACCATCCGCGCGCTGACCGAGGAGACCGGCTGCACGATCGACATCGGCGAAGACGGCACGATCACCATCGCGTCGGTCGATGCCGACAAGGCCGAGTTCGCCAAGAAGCGCATCGCCGAGATCACCGCCGAAGCCGAGATCGGCAAGGTCTACGAAGGCGCCGTCACGAAGATCCTCGACTTCGGTGCGCTGATCAACATCCTGCCTGGCAAGGACGGCCTGCTGCACATCAGCCAGATCGCCCACCAGCGCGTGGAGCGTGTCGAGGACTTCCTCAAGGAAGGCGACATCGTCAAGGTCAAGGTGCTCGAGACCGACGAGAAGGGCCGCATCAAGCTGAGCATGAAGGCGCTGCTCGAGCGTCCTGAAGGCTTCGTCGAGGAAGAGCGTCCGCGCCGTGAGCGCAGCGACCGTGGCGACCGCGGCGACCGTCCCCCGCGCCGTGAGCCGCGCGAGCCGCGTGAACACCGCGAGCCGCGCGAGCCGCGTGCCGAGTCGAACGACAGCGCTCCCGCCCAGGCTCCGGCCGAAGGCGGCGACGCCCCCAAGGGCGAGTGAGAGCGGCTGCGCATGCGAGCCATTGAGATCGCCGGTTTCGGCGCCCCCGAGGTGCTGCGCGAGACGCAGCGCCCGGATCCGGTGCCGGCCGCTGGCGAGCTGCTGATCCGCGTGAGTGCGTCGGGCGTGAACCGCCCCGACGTGCTTCAGCGCAAGGGTCTGTACCCCATGCCGCCGGGTGTCTCGGACCTGCCCGGTCTCGAGGTGGCGGGCACGGTGGAAGCCGGGTCTGCAGCCGATCTGGCCGCGGCCGGGGTGGCCCTGGGCGACCGGGTCTGCGCGCTCGTGGCTGGCGGTGGCTATGCGGAGCTCTGCGTGGCGCCCGCGGGCCAGGTGCTGCCGGTGCCCGCCGGGCTGTCCGACATCGAGGCTGCCAGCCTGCCGGAGACCTTCTTCACGGTCTGGCAGAACGTGTTCCAGATCGCGGGCCTCGTGGCCGGCGAGTGGCTGCTCGTGCAGGGCGGCTCCAGCGGCATCGGTGTCACGGCGGTCCAGCTGGCCAAGGCGCGCGGCGCCAAGGTCATCGTGACCACCGGCAGCGACGACAAGGGCGCTGCCTGCGTGGCGCTCGGCGCCGACCATGCCATCAACTACCGCACCCAGGATTTCGTGTCCGAGGTGCTTCGCCTGACCGACGGCCGGGGTGTCGATGTCGTGCTCGACATGGTCGCCGGCGACTACATCGGCCGCGAGCTGCAGTGCCTGGCCAACGACGGGCGCCTGGCGCTGATCGCGGTGCAGGGCGGCGTCAAGAGCGAGATCGATGCAGGCCTGCTGCTGCGCAAGCGCCTGACGATCAGCGGCTCCACGCTGCGTCCGCGCGCCGTGGCCTACAAGACCGAGCTGGCGCGCGCGTTGCGTGCCCAGGCCTGGCCTCTGATCGAGGCGGGGCAGGTCAAGCCTGTCATCCACAGCGTGTTCCCGGCCGCCGAGGCCGCCTCAGCGCATGCGCTGATGGAGTCGAGCACGCACGTCGGCAAGATCGTGCTGAGCTGGTGAGCCCCATGAGAAACAAGCTGATCGTCGGCAACTGGAAGATGCATGGCAGCCGCCCGGCCAACGCCGAGTTGCTGTCCGGCATCCTGGCGGCCCGGCCGTTCGCGGCCGATGTGGCCGTGTGCGTGCCGTTCCCCTACCTCTTCGAGGCTGCGGCGACTCTGGCCGCCAGCGAGATCCGCTGGGGCGCGCAGGATTGCTCCGCGCACGACCAGGGCGCCTACACCGGCGAGGTCTCCGCGCAGATGCTGGCCGAGTGCGGCTGCCGTTATGCGCTGGTCGGCCACTCCGAGCGTCGGGCCTACCACCATGAATCCGATGCGCTGGTGGCCGAGAAGGCCAAGCTGCTGCTCGCGCGCGGCGTGACGCCGATCGTCTGCGTCGGTGAGACGCTCGCCGAGCGCGACGCCGGGCAGACCGAGGACGTCGTGAAGCGCCAGCTGTCCGTCGTCATCCATGCGCTGGCGCATTGCGCCAGCGAGATCGTCGTTGCCTACGAGCCCGTGTGGGCTATCGGCACCGGCCGCACCGCCACGCCCGAGCAGGCGCAGCAGGTGCACGCCGTGTTGCGCGCCCAGCTGCAGGCCGCCACGGGCCACGGCGAGCGCATGAAGATCCTCTACGGTGGCAGCGTGAAGGCCGACAACGCGGCCACGCTGTTCGCCATGCCCGACATCGACGGCGGGTTGATCGGTGGAGCCTCGTTGAAGGCTGCCGATTTCGTCGCCATCTGCCGCGCCGCGGCCTGAATTCCTTCCGGAGCTGATATGCAAGTTTGGATGACTCTCGTGCTCGTGGTGCAGTTGCTGGCTGCACTGGTGATGATCGGCCTGGTGCTGATCCAGCACGGCAAGGGCGCCGACATGGGCGCAAGCTTCGGGGGCGGTTCTTCCGGCAGCCTGTTCGGCGCCACGGGCAGCGCCAACTTCCTCTCGCGCTCCACCGCGGTGTGCGCCACGGTGTTCTTCGCCTGCACGCTGGCGCTCGTGTTCATGAGCAACACCGGCGGCAGCCGGGTCGACGGGGGCGGCAGTGTCCTCGACCGCGCAGCGCCTGCAGCCAGCGCTCCGGGTGCCATCCCGGGTGCCATCCCGAGCGGCGCCGCGCCTGCTCCCGCAGCCTCCGTGCCCGCAGGCACGATACCCAAGCAATAAGCTCTCTTTCAGCTTGGGGAAAGCCCGTGGTTTCGGGCTAGAATCTTGAGCTGTTCGGTTCGCCAACGCCTCATGCGAACCGAAACGTTTGAAGCCAGCTCCGGGCTGGCTTGAAGCGAAATACCGCCGACGTGGTGAAATTGGTAGACACGCTATCTTGAGGGGGTAGTGGCGAAAGCTGTGCGAGTTCGAGTCTCGCCGTCGGCACCAACCGGGAAGGGCAGGGCGCGCTCTTCGTGGGGCACTGGAAGTGCAACACAAGGCGCGCTTTTTTGCGGCCGTACCTCACGAGGGCGGCATCTGACGACGCGCTGACGACACCCCGATGGACCTGCAACAGTACGTGCCCGTGATCCTGTTCATCCTCGTCGGCATCGCCGTCGGCGTGGCGCCCCAGGTGCTCGGCTTCATCTTCGGCCCCAACCGTCCGGACGCCGAGAAGAACAGCCCCTACGAATGCGGCTTCGAGGCCTTCGAGGACGCGCGCATGAAATTCGACGTGCGCTACTACCTCGTCGCCATCCTCTTCATACTTTTCGATCTCGAGATCGCCTTCCTGTTTCCGTGGGCGGTCTCCTTGCGTGAAATCGGGCCGTCAGGCTTCTGGGCCATGATGGTCTTCCTCGGAATCCTCGTGGTGGGGTTCATCTACGAGTGGAAGAAGGGCGCCCTCGACTGGGAGTGATCAAGTTATGGGCATCGAAGGTGTACTCAAGGAAGGCTTCGTCACCACATCGGTCGACAAGCTGATCAACTGGTCCAAGACCGGTTCGCTGTGGCCGATGACCTTCGGCCTGGCCTGCTGCGCGGTGGAGATGATGCACGCGGGCGCCGCCCGCTACGACATCGACCGCTTCGGCATGCTGTTCCGCCCCAGCCCGCGCCAGAGCGATCTGATGATCGTGGCCGGCACGCTGTGCAACAAGATGGCGCCGGCGCTGCGCAAGGTCTACGACCAGATGGCCGAGCCGCGCTGGGTGCTGAGCATGGGCTCCTGTGCCAACGGCGGCGGCTATTACCACTACAGCTATTCCGTGGTGCGCGGCTGCGACCGCATCGTGCCCGTGGACGTCTACGTGCCCGGCTGCCCCCCAACCGCCGAAGCGCTGCTCTACGGCATCCTGCAGCTGCAGGCCAAGATCCGGCGCGAGAACACCATCGCCCGCTGAAGATGAGCAACCGACTCGACACCCTGCAGGCCGCGCTGGAAACCGTTCTCGGCGACGCGCTGAAGTCCCTCGTGCATGAACGCGACGAGATCACCATCACCGTTGCGGCCGCCCGATACGCCGAGACCATGCGCACGCTGCGCGACCATCCCTCGCTCAAGTTCGAGCAGCTGATGGACCTCTGCGGCCTCGACTACTCCGACTGGAAGAACCAGGCCTGGGAAGGCGCGCGCTACGCGGTCGTCTCCCACCTGCTGTCCATCTCGCTGAACCACCGTGTGCGCGTGCGCGTGTTCGCCCCCGAGGACGATCTCCCCGTGGTGGCGAGCGTCACCGAGATCTGGAATTCGGCCAACTGGTTCGAGCGCGAGGCGTTCGACCTCTACGGCATCATCTTCGAAGGCCACGTCGACCTGCGCCGACTGCTCACGGACTACGGCTTCATCGGCCACCCGATGCGCAAGGATTTCCCGGTGATGGGCCATGTCGAGATGCGCTACGACGCCGAAAGCCGTCGCGTCATCTACCAGCCCGTGACCATCGAGGCCCGTGAGATCACGCCGCGCGTCGTCCGCGAAGACAACTACGGCGGACTGCACTGATGATTCGCCTTCAAGCTCACATTCGTTCGCCCCGCCTCGTGGAGGCATCCGCCTTCCCCGGCGCCGCCCCGCGGGAGGCCTGACCATGGCCGAGATCAAGAACTACACGCTGAACTTCGGGCCGCAGCACCCGGCCGCGCACGGTGTGCTGCGCCTGGTGCTCGAGCTCGACGGCGAAGTCATCCAGCGCGCCGACCCGCACATCGGCCTGCTGCACCGCGCCACCGAGAAGCTGGCCGAGCAGAAGACGTTCATCCAGTCGCTGCCGTACATGGACCGTCTCGACTACGTGTCGATGATGTGCAACGAGCACGCGTACTGCCTGGCCATCGAGAAGCTGCTGGGCATCGACGTGCCCGAGCGCGCGCAGTACATCCGCGTGATGTTCTCCGAGCTCACCCGCCTGCTGAACCACCTGCTGTGGCTGGGCGCGCACGGCATCGACTGCGGCGCGATGAACATCCTCATCTACGCCTTCCGAGAGCGCGAGGACATCTTCGACATGTACGAGGCGGTCTCGGGCGCGCGCATGCACGCGGCCTACTTCCGCCCCGGCGGCGTGTACCGCGACCTGCCCGAGCAGATGCCGCAGTACCAGGCCAGCCGCATCCGCAACCAGAAGGCCATCGACAAGCTCAACACGAACCGCCAGGGTTCGATGCTCGATTTCATCGAGGATTTCTGCCAGCGCTTCCCGGCCAACGTCGACGACTACGAGACGCTGCTGACCGACAACCGCATCTGGAAGCAGCGTACGGTGGGCATCGGCGTCGTCACGCCCGAGCGCGCGCTGAACCTGGGCTTCAGCGGCCCGATGCTGCGCGGTTCCGGTATCGCCTGGGACCTGCGCAAGACGCAGCCCTACGACGTTTACGACCGCATGGATTTCGACATCCCGGTCGGCACCAACGGCGACACCTACGACCGCTACCTGGTGCGCATCGAGGAGATGCGGCAGTCCAACCGCATCATCCAGCAGTGCGTGGCCTGGCTGCGCGCCAACCCTGGCCCGGTGATCACGAGCAACCACAAGGTGGCGCCGCCATCGCGCGTCGAGATGAAGACGAGCATGGAGGAGCTGATCCATCACTTCAAGCTCTTCACCGAAGGCTTCCACGTGCCCGAGGGCGAGGCCTATGCCGCCGTCGAGCACCCGAAGGGCGAGTTCGGCATCTACCTCGTGAGCGACGGCGCCAACAAGCCCTACCGCCTGAAGATCCGGCCGCCCGGCTTCCCGCACCTGGCCGCGCTGGACGAGATGGCTCGCGGCCACATGATCGCCGACGCCGTCGCGATCATCGGCACCATGGACATCGTGTTCGGCGAGATCGACAGATGACTTTTTCCGAATCCACCCTGGCGCGCTTCGCGCGCGAAGTCGCCAAGTACCCCGGCGACCAGAAGCAGAGCGCCGTGATGGCGTGCCTGGCCATCGTGCAGCACGAGCAGGGCCATGTGTCGCCCGAATCCGAGAAGGGCATCGCCGACTACCTCGGCATGCCCGCGATCGCGGTGCACGAGGTCACGACCTTCTACAACATGTACAACCAGCAGGCTGTCGGCCGCTTCAAGTTGAACGTGTGCACCAACCTGCCGTGCCAGTTGCGCGGTGGCGACCATGCGCTGGCGCATGTGTGCAGCAAGCTCGGCGTCGAGCCTTACGGCAGCACCCAGGACGGTGTCTTCACGGTGCAGCCCAGCGAGTGCCTGGGCGCCTGCGCCGACGCGCCCGTGATGCTGGTCAACGACCGGCAGATGCTCAGCTTCATGACCGATGAGCGCCTCGACGAACTGCTCCAGACCCTGAGGGCGCACCATGCTTGACCTGTCGAAGTTCCAGGCCAAGGGTCACGAGACCTGCTTCCACGGCCGCCACATCGGCGCCCAGATCTATGCCGGCCTCGACGGCAGCAACTGGCGCCTGGCGGACTACGTCGCGCGCGGCGGCTACTCGGCGCTGAAGAAGATCCTCGGCGCCGACGGCGGCGCGGGCATGACGCCCGAGCAGGTCATCGCCGAAGTCAAGCTCGGCGCCCTGCGCGGCCGCGGCGGCGCGGGGTTCCCCACCGGCCTCAAGTGGAGCTTCATGCCGCGCGCCTTTCCGGGTGCCAAGTACCTGGTGTGCAACTCCGACGAGGGCGAGCCGGGCACCTGCAAGGACCGTGACATCCTCGCCTACAACCCGCACATCGTGATCGAGGGCATGGCCATCGCCGCGTACGCGATGGGCATCAAGGTCGGCTACAACTACATCCACGGCGAGATCTTCGAGGTCTACGAGCGCTTCGAAGCCGCGCTGGACGAAGCCCGCGCCGCCGGCTTCCTGGGCGACAACATCCTCGGCAGCCAGCACAGCTTCCAGTTGCACGGCTTCCACGGCTTCGGCGCCTACATCTGCGGCGAGGAGACCGCGCTGCTCGAGTCGCTCGAAGGCAAGAAGGGCCAGCCCCGCTTCAAGCCGCCGTTCCCGGCCAGCTTCGGCCTGTACGGCAAGCCCACGACGATCAACAACACCGAGACCTTCGCCGCAGTGCCCTGGATCATCAACAACGGCGGTCAGGCCTACCTCGAGTGCGGCAAGCCGAACAACGGCGGCACCAAGATCTTCAGCGTGGTCGGCGACGTCGAGCGTCCCGGCAACTTCGAGATCCCGCTGGGCACGCCGTTCTCGAAGCTGCTCGAACTGGCGGGCGGCGTGAAGGGCGGCCGCGCGCTCAAGGCCGTGATCCCCGGCGGCTCGTCCGCGCCGGTGCTGCCTGCGCACATCATGATGGAAACGACGATGGACTACGACGCCATCGCCAAGGCCGGGTCCATGCTGGGTTCCGGCGCCGTCATCGTGATGGACGAGACGCGCTGCATGGTCAAGAGCCTGCTGCGCCTGAGCTACTTCTATCAGCACGAGAGTTGCGGCCAGTGCACGCCCTGCCGCGAAGGCACGGGCTGGCTGTGGCGCCTGGTCGATCGCATCGAGCACGGCAAGGGCCGTCCGGACGATCTGGCGCTGCTGGATTCCGTGGCCGACAACATCAAGGGCCGCACGATCTGCGCGCTGGGCGATGCAGCGGCCATGCCGGTGCAAGGCATGCTCAAGCACTTCCGCGCGGAGTTCGTGCACCACATCGAACACAAGACCTGCATGGTAGGAACCGCGGTCCATGGTTGAGATCGAACTCGACGGCAAAAAGGTCAGTGTTGCCGAAGGCAGCATGGTCATGCACGCGGCCGACGCCGCGGGCACCTACATCCCGCACTTCTGCTATCACAAAAAACTGAGCATCGCGGCCAACTGCCGCATGTGCCTGGTCGACGTGGAGAAGGCGCCCAAGCCGATGCCGGCCTGCGCCACGCCGGTTACCCAGGGCATGCTCGTCCGCACCAAGAGCGACAAGGCCATCAAGGCCCAGCAATCGGTGATGGAGTTCCTGCTCATCAACCACCCGCTGGACTGCCCCATCTGCGACCAGGGCGGCGAATGCCAGCTGCAGGATCTGGCCGTCGGCTACGGCGGCAGCGCCAGCCGCTACACCGAGGAAAAGCGCGTCGTCTTCACCAAGGACGTCGGACCGCTGATCTCGATGCAGGAGATGAGCCGATGCATCCATTGCACCCGCTGCGTCCGGTTCGGCCAGGAAGTGGCCGGCGCGATGGAGCTCGGCATGATCCATCGCGGCGAGCATTCCGAGATCACCACGGTCACGGGCGGCACGGTGGACAGCGAGCTGTCGGGCAACATGATCGACCTCTGCCCGGTCGGCGCCCTGACCAGCAAGCCCTTCCGCTACAGCGCCCGCACCTGGGAGCTCTCGCGCCGCAAGAGCGTGAGCCCGCACGACAGCACGGGTGCGAACCTGGTCGTGCAGGTCAAGGCCAACCGGGTCATGCGCGTGCTGCCGCTCGAGAACGAAGCCGTCAACGAGTGCTGGATCGCCGACCGCGACCGCTTCAGCTATGAAGCGCTGAACGGCCCCACGCGCCTCACCGCGCCGCGCATCAAGCAGGGCGGCCAGTGGCAGACGGTCGACTGGACCACTGCACTGAACTACGTCGCCGACGGCCTCAAGCGCGTCAAGGCCGAGTTCGGCACCACCGGCATCGGCGCCATCGGCTCGGCTCACGCCACGGTCGAGGAACTGCACCTGCTGGCCAAGCTCACGCGCGGCCTGGGCAGCGAGAGCATCGATCACCGCACGCGCCACGCCGAGCCCGGTTTCGTCGGCGCTGCCGGCCAGGCCCGCTGGCTCGGTACCCCGGTGGCGTCCCTGTCCTCGCTGGACCGCGCCTTCGTGATCGGCTCCTTCCTGCGCAAGGATCACCCGCTCTTCGCACTGCGTCTGCGGCACGCCGCGCGCCGCGGCGCTGCCGTGCACAGCCTGCACGCGCTGGCCGACGACTGGGCCATGCCGATGGGCCGCCGCCTGATCGCGGCACCCCTGTCGTGGGTGGATGCCCTTGCCGGTGTGGCGGCCGAGATCGCCGCCATCAACGGCGTGCCGGCCCCCGTGCCCGCCACGCCCACCGAGGACGCCAAGGCCATCGCGGCGTCGCTGCTGATGGGCGAGCGCAAGGCGCTGCTGCTGGGCAATGCTGCCGCTCAGCACCCGCAGGCTTCAGCGCTGCTGGCGCTCGCCAACTGGATCGGCGCGCAAGTGGGCGCCACGGTCGGCTACCTGGGCGAAGCTTCCAACTCCGTCGGCGCCCAGCTCGTCGGCGCCACGCCTGGCGCTGGAGGCCTGAGTGCGGCCCAGATGCTGTCGCAGCCGATGAAGGCCCTGCTGCTGCTGAACGTCGAGCCCGTGCTGGACACGGCCGACGCCGCCGCCACCGCGGCCGCCATGAAGCAAGCCGGTCTCGTGGTGTCGCTGTCTCCGTTCGCGGACGCGGCGGCCGACGTGGCCGACGTGATGCTGCCCATCGCCCCGTTCACCGAGACGGCCGGCGCCTTCGTCAATGCCGAAGGCCTCGTGCAGGGCTTCCACGGCGTCGTGAAGCCGCTCGGCGAGACCCGTCCGGGCTGGAAGGTCCTGCGTGTCCTCGGCAACCTGCTCGGCCTGCCGGGCTTCGAGCAGGAGACCGCCGAGGAAGTGCGCGCCGAGGCGCTGGGCGACCTCGCGACGATTCCGTCGCGGCTGTCGAACGCCTGCCCCGCGCCGGTCGCCGTCCCGACCGTCACCGGCATGCAGCGCGTGGCCGATGTGCCCATCTATGCCGCCGATCCCATCGTTCGCCGCGCGCCTTCGCTGCAGCACACCGCCGACGCGCAGGCGCCGGTGGCGCATCTGCCGCAGTCGCTCTGGCAGCGCCTGGGCCTGAAGGCCGGTGACCGCGTGATGGTGCTGCAGGGCACGACCGCCCAGGTCCTGCCCGCCGCGCTGGATGCCACGCTCGCGTCGGATGCCGTGCGCATTCCCGCCGGCCACGCAGACACCGCCGCCCTCGGGCCGATGTTCGGCCTGATTTCCGTCGAGAAGGCCTCCGCATGATCGAGACGATCACCCAATCCGGCACGGCCCTGATGGGCCCGACGCTGTGGCTCGTCGTCTGGAGCCTGATCAAGATCGTGGTCGTGGTCGCGCCGCTGATGGGCTGCGTCGCCTACCTCACGCTCTGGGAGCGCAAGAGCATCGGCTGGACGCAGATCCGCCCGGGGCCGAACCGGGTCGGGCCCTGGGGCCTGCTGACGCCCATCGCCGACGCGGTGAAGCTGATCTTCAAGGAGATCATCCGCCCGACGGCCGCGAACAAGACGCTGTTCTTCATCGGCCCGGTCATGACCATCATGCCGGCGCTCGCGGCCTGGGCCGTCGTACCCTTCGGGCCCGAGGTGGTGCTGGCCAACGTCAATGCCGGCCTGCTGTTCCTGATGGCGATCACCTCGCTCGAGGTCTACGGCGTCATCATCGCCGGCTGGGCCAGCAACTCGAAGTACGCCTTCCTGGGCGCGCTGCGCGCGTCGGCGCAGATGGTCAGCTACGAGATCGCGATGGGCTTCTGCCTGGTCGTCGTGCTGATGGTCTCGGCCACGATGAACATGACCGAGATCGTGACGCTGCAGGGCAAGGGCATGATGGCCGACATGGGCCTGGGCTTCATGTCCTGGAACTGGCTGCCGCTGTTCCCGATCTTCATCGTCTACTTCATCGCCGGCCTGGCGGAGACCAACCGCCACCCCTTCGACGTCGTCGAAGGCGAGTCCGAGATCGTCGCCGGCCACATGATCGAGTACTCGGGCATGTCGTTTGCGATGTTCTTCCTGGCCGAGTACGCCAACATGATCCTGGTCAGCACCCTGTGCGTGCTGCTGTTCCTGGGCGGCTGGTTGCCGCCGGTGGAACTCCTGTCATTCATCCCGGGCTGGATCTGGCTGGCCATCAAGGTGTTCGTCGTCGTCACGATGTTCCTCTGGGTGCGCGCCACGTTTCCCCGCTATCGCTACGACCAGATCATGCGTCTGGGCTGGAAGATCTTCATTCCCATCACGCTGATCTGGTTGGTCGTCGTGGGCTTGTGGATCCAGTCGCCCTGGAACATCTGGAACTGACCGGAGGGCTGCACGCATGTCTGCCATCAAGGATTTCATCTCCAGCTTCTTCCTGACCGAGCTGCTCAAGGGCATGGCCCTGACCGGCCGGCATTTCCTGTCGCCCAGCATCACGGTGCAGTTCCCGGAGGAGAAGACGCCGCAGTCGCCTCGTTTCCGCGGCCTGCACGCATTGCGCCGCTACGAGAACGGGGAAGAGCGCTGCATCGCCTGCAAGCTCTGCGAGGCCGTGTGCCCCGCGATGGCCATCACCATCGAGTCGGAAGTGCGCGACGACGGCAGCCGCCGCACCACGCGCTACGACATCGACCTCACCAAGTGCATCTTCTGCGGCTTCTGCGAAGAGAGCTGCCCGGTCGACTCCATCGTCGAGACCCACGTCTTCGAATACCACGGCGAGAAGCGCGGCGACCTGTACTTCACGAAGGACATGCTGCTGGCGGTCGGTGACCGCTACGAGACCCAGATCGCCGCCAGTCGCACCGCCGACGCGAAGTACCGCTGAAGAGAACAAGACCCCAGTCCATGGATCCCACCACCGCGCTTTTCTACGTCTTCTCGGCGGTTCTGCTGCTGGCGTCGTTCCTCGTGATCACGGCGCGCAGCACCGTGCACGCGGCGCTCTACCTGGTGCTGGCATTCTTCAGCGCGTCCTGCGTCTGGATGCTGCTGGAAGCCGAGTTCCTGGCCATCACGCTGGTGCTCGTGTATGTCGGCGCCGTCATGGTGCTGTTCCTGTTCGTCGTGATGATGCTCGACATCAACAGCAACAGCTTCCGTGAGGGTTTCTGGAAGCACTTCCCGCTGGCCGGCGTCGTGGGCGCGCTCATCGCGCTCGAGATGGCGCTGGTGCTCACGCGCGGCTTCAACCGCACCGAGGCCGACCCGCTGCCCGCCGCGATGGCCAATGTCCCGAACACCAAGCTGCTGGGCATCGAGCTCTACACCAACTTCCTGTACCCGCTGCAGATCGCGGCCGTGCTGCTGCTCGTGGCGATCATCGCCGCCATCGCGCTGACGCTGCGCGAGCGCAAGGACAGCCGCCACATGGACCCGGGCCAGCAGGTGCGCGTCAAGAAGGCCGACCGGCTGAAGATCATCAAGGTGGCGCCGTCGGTGGACACGCCGGCCGCACCGAAGGAAGGAGGCCAGGGATGAACCTCGCCCCATTGACCCTGGGTCACTACCTGTCGCTCGGCGGCATCCTGTTCGCGTTGTCGGTGGTGGGGATCTTCCTGAACCGCCGCAACCTGATCGTGCTGCTGATGGCCATCGAGCTGATGCTGCTGGCCGTCAACCTGAACTTCGTCGCCTTCTCCCACTACCTGGGCGACATGGCGGGTCAGGTGTTCGTGTTCTTCATCCTGACGGTGGCCGCGGCCGAATCCGCCATCGGCCTGGCCATCCTGGTCGTGCTGTTCCGCAACCGTGCCTCCATCAACGTCGATGAACTCGACGCGCTGAAGGGCT
>CAJAES010000029.1 GCA_903938815.1 uncultured beta proteobacterium | reverse complement strand
GGCTGCGCCCGCTGGCGCTCGGACAGCTGCGGCGAGTCAGATGACGAAGCGCGCTGCGCGCGCCCCCCTCGAGGCTGCGCTGCTCGGCGCCCCACATGGCGCCCGCCCCGCGCACCGCCTGCCGCTCAGGGCGAGGTTGTGGCGCTCGGACCGATTGCCCGCACAGCCCTTTGCTGCCGCGATGCCTCGAACGCGTGACAGCGCTTCGACAAGCTCAGCCCGAACGCGCCTGTGTTGACCGTCCGCAACGGGCCGGATGCCGCCATTCGACCGAGCGACCTGCAGCCCAAACTCCGGCCAGGCCCGCACCGGAGCGCTCAGTAGGCCGAGTCGTCCTTGAACACCACGCGCACGGTGCGCAGGATGATCTTCAGGTCGAGTGCGAGCGACCAGTGACGCAGGTACTCGAGGTCGTACTCGACCCGGGCCTGCATTTTCTCGAGCGTGTCGGTCTCGCCCCGGTGGCCGTGGATCTGTGCCCAGCCGGTGATGCCCGGCTTGACCTTGTGGCGCGCCATGTAGGCGCGGACGACCTCGCAGTAGTGCTCGTTGTGCGCAACGGCGTGCGGCCTGGGGCCGACGATGCTCATGCGGCCCTGCAGCACATTGATGAACTGAGGCAGTTCGTCCAGCGACGTGCGACGGATGAAGGCTCCGAAGCGCGTGAGCCGGGGGTCGTTGCGCGTGGCCTGGCGCACCACCGCACCGTTCTCCATCACGCGCATCGAGCGGAACTTGTAGACCAGGATTTCCTGCCCGTTGAGCCCGTTGCGCCGCTGCTTGAACAGCACGGGTCCGGGCGAACTGGCCTTCACGCCGATGGCCACGGCCAGCAGCACCGGTGAGATCAGCACCAGGATGACGCTGGCCAGCACGAGGTCGGACGCTCGCTTCACGAGTTGGTCGGTGCCGGTGAAGGGTGTGTCGCAGATCCCCACCATCGGGATGCCGTCGATGTCCTGCAGCCGCCCCTGGATGACCGACACGCCGGACACGTCCGGCACGACGTAGATGGTCGCGGTGGTGTTCTGAAGCTGCTCCACCAGCGCCCGCATGCGCGGCTGCGCCCCCACCGGCAGCGTGATGTGAACCTCGCTCACGCCGTGGCTGCGGATATAGGCGGCTGCGTCGGCCAGATTGCCCAGGCGCCCTGTGTGCAGGCCCTCGGCGCCTTCGCGCTCTTCGCTGCGGTCGTCGAAGTACCCGAGGAACTCGCTGTCCAGTTCAGGCCTGGATTGCAGCGCCCGCGCCAGGCGCGCGGCAAGGTGGCCGGCGCCCACGACGACGACGCTGCGCGTGCGCAGCTGGCGGCGGCGATGCAGCAGCCACTGCCGCCCCATGATGATGGCGGACCAGTGGACCAGCGGCGTTGCCACCGCCCAGCTCAGCAGCACGGGCGCCTTGAACAAGCCCAGGCTCTGCGTCGCGTAGCCCACGAGGCCCAGCAGGCCGGCCACCACGATCCATGACGACAGCACCGCCCGGGCGGCGCGGCCCGGCGTCATCTCGAACCGGTCGCGCCCGGGAAAGCTCATGCCGTAGACCAGCAGGCACAGGAAGAGGCCGGGCCTGCCCGGCGATTCACCGAACCAGGCGGACGCGGCGAGAAAGACGATCACCGTCAGCGTCGGCTCCAGCACCGCCGCCACCAGCGCCTGGATCGGCTGCGGGCCACTCTGGAACGTGGTGCGGTTCCGGGGGAGTTCGATGAGGGTTCGATGCATGCATCGATCCTTCGCCATTCATGTCCGGCGCGCTTGCGAATCCTCAGCGCATGTAACTCTCGTGCCGTCGAGTATCGAAGTGTGCTCAATGGAGGTTTCGATGAAGGCCGTGGCGACCTTGTTCCTGCTGGCGGTACTGACGTTCGGTGGCGACTCGGGTGGCGATTCGCCGTCCGTCCTGTCGCGCATCGGCCTGGATGGCGGGCGCGAGATCGACGCATGGGGCCTGCTGGCCGCTGGCGTCGCGGTCGCGATCTTCATCACCGCGCGCCGGCTCCCGTGAACTGTCGTGCCCGGGGCAGGGGCCCCGGGCACAGGCTGGGATTCAGCCGCCCCAGGAGGCTTCCGGCCAGGCCGAAGCACCTTCCATGACGCGGGCATAGACACCCACGGTTTCGCGTGCGCTGCGCTGCCAGTCGAAGCGCGCAGCAGCCCACTGGCGGCGCGCCTCGCGCGCTGAGGCCGGCTCGGTGCCGGCTGCAAAGCGCGCCAGCTTGGCAGACAGGGCTTCGAGATCGCCCAGAGGGTAGTAGTTGTCCGCCGGCAAGCCGACCTCCAGGTTGGCCGGAATGTCGCTGGCCAGCACAGGCACGCCCCAGGACAGTGCTTCCAGGATGGCGATGGGCAGGCCTTCGTGCGACGACGGCAGCACGAACAGCCCCGCTTCCGCATACAGCGCCTGCAGCACGCTGCCAGTCTGGAACCCGGTGAAGACGATGCGCTCGTCCTGCCGCGCGGCTTCCACCACCGAGCGTGCGTAGGCATCGGCGTGATCGGCGCCGCCGACGATGGCGAGCTTCCAGCCGTCGGGCCGGGCGCGCAGGAAGGCATCGATCAGGTCGTGGTGCCGCTTCTCCGGGACGAGCCGGCTGACCAGGAGCACATATCGCCCTGGCACGAGCCCGAACGGCGTGACCTCGGATTCGTCCGGCGTGCCATCGGGCAGCGTGATGCCGTTGGAGATGAGGGCCCCCCGTCGGCCGTGCTTCGAGTTCACGTCGCTCTGGATGACCTTGGAGATCACGATCAGCGCGTCGGACCAGCGCGCCGCCGACGCCTCGCCCAGGCGCAGCACCAGGCGGGCCAGGCGCCCCCATTTCTGGCGGTCGTAGTCGGGGCCGTGGTGCGTGACGACGACACGCAGGCCCAGCAGGCGTGCCCACAGCGTCCACAGCCCCGGCCCGATGGCCTGGATGTGCAGCAGGTCTGGGCGCGCGACGAGACCGGCATACAGGATGGCCAGGAAGGTGTGAACGACGGCCTCGAGGTGCTTGTGGCGAGGCGCCCAGAGGTTTACGAAGCGCACGCCGTGCCACTCGGGCCCGATCGCTTCCGGCTGGTAGCCCCGGCGCGTCAGCACGGTGACCTCGCAGCCGAGGTCGCGCAGCATCGGGCACAGATGCTCTGCGTGGGTTTCAACGCCGCCCTGAACCCCGGGGAAGCCGCGCAGGCCTACCCACATCACGTGCAGCGGGCCGTTCATGCCGCCACCTGCCGCGCCGCGGTGTCGGCCGGTTGCCTGGCCGGCGCGTGGCTCGCGATCACGTGGCCCGCCAGGCGTCGCCAGTCGTAGCGTTCCCGCACGAGAGACCGTGCACGCGCGCCCATCCGGCGCGTGAGCGACGGGTCGCCCATCAGCCTCAGGATGCCGTCGGCCAGACCATCGTGGTCGTTCGGAAGGGCGAGCAGACCGGTCACGCCGTCCTGGACCAGGCCGCGATAGAACAGCAGGTCCCAGACGACTGCGGGCAGGCCGGCCGCCATGGCCTCCAGGCAGGTGCCCGGCAGGCCCTCGTAGTAGGAGGTGGAGGCGTAGAGCTTGCTGCGGTGGTACAGCGCCGCCATGGCGTCGAACGGCACGCGGCCTGTGAACAGCACGTTGTCCGGCCAGGGCTGCAGGGCGGCACGAACATGCGCCTCGTCGTCGCCATAGCCCACGATGGCGATGCGGATCCGGGGTTCGCGTTCGATCAGGCGGCGGCACACCTCGGCCAGGGGTCGGCTGCCCTTGCGCTTCTCGATGCGGCCTGCGAACAGCACGTCGATGTCGCGCTCCACGCCCTCGATCTCGTCGAACTGCGCGCAGTCGACCCCGTTCGGAATGACGTCGATGCGATCGTGGCGGCCATAGAGCGCCAGTTCCTGCCGGCCCTGCTCGGTGAGCGTGATGATCCGGTCGGCGCGGTCGATCAGGCGCTGCTCCATGCGCGTCTTGATCCACAGCGCCAGGGGGTTCCAGGGGCTGCTGAAGTTGCGGTTGCCCTCGAAGCGGCCCGACATGCCCTCGTAGGTGGTGTGCGCCGTCAACACCACCGGGAACTCCCGGCCCACGAACAGGCCCGGGATGAGCGGCGGAATCTGCAGGCTCACGGCCGTCACCGGCCGAAGGCGATGGAGTTCGCGCAGCAGCCGCCTCGCCCGCCAGCTCCAGATCAGCAGGCCGAGCCGGGTCCGCCCCAATGCCAGATGGATGATTTCCACGCCCCGGTACTCGGGTGGGTCGCGCAGGGCTTCTCCGGTGATGAGGACCACCTGCGGCGCCCTTTCCGGCAGGTTGGCCAGGAAGGAGTCCAGGTAGCGGGCGATGCCTGCCACGCCATAGAACTCCGGATAGACGATGACGATCATCCAGACCTCCCGCTGTGTACGTGTTTGGGGGGGGCCGATCGACAGGTGCAACGGCCCGGCGCAGATGCTCGGGCCGGTCGCTTCGCAGCCGATTGAGCGCCCGCAACGGGGCAGGGCAGGGTTCCCGGCGGTCTGTCGAGACGTCAGGCTTGTAAGAATTGTCCGATCGGCGGCAGGCCGGAACTCCCACCCCTAGAACCGAACGCCCCCCCAGTTCACCTGGGCGGCGAGGCACGTTTCCTTGCGTTGGCTCAATGCGGGCCGGACGACAGTCTGTTTCGGGTTCGCACCCTCCATTACGGGTGCCCAGATACCCCTACCTAGTATTTGTCTCACCCCGGCGCAGGGTTTCCTGCGGTTCTGGGGGCGCGAGACATCGGGCGCCTTGGCCCTTGACCCTTCGCGGCGTTCCCCCAGAGATCAATTTTTTTCACAGCCAACGGCGTTCGAGCTGACATGCCCGCGTCGACAGACCCAAAGAGTGTTCCTACCATGCCCATATCTCTCGACAAGTACCGCATGACCGTCATCAGTGAAATCATCGCCACGGCCTTTCTGGTCAGCGCCTGCGGTGGAGGGGGGGAGGAGCCGGTCGTGACGCCCGAGACAGCGGCGCACGACGCCGAGGCGCAGCGTCGCGGCGGCGGCGTGCCGCAGGGCGTGCTGCTGACCAGCCTGCCCACCGGCTATGCGCGTTGCGGCGGCGAGTGGGTCGACCGGACCTGCAGCTTCACCGGCACGGCGGTGCTGGTCTACGGCGCTCCCGGCGCCTACCTGGGCAAGTCCGTGACCGGGCCGTTCGACTGCAACACCGGAAACAAGGTCATCGGCGATCCGGCGCCGGGCCTCGCCAAGGAATGCTTCATTCCGCAAACCCTTATCGCACCGGCCCCTGCCCCTGCACCGGCCCCTGCACCGGCGCCAGCCCCTGCGCCAGCACCTGCACCTGCACCTGCACCTGCACCTGCACCTGCACCTGCACCTGCACCTGCACCTGCACCTGCGCCCGCACCGGCCCCTGCCCCTGCACCGGCACCGGCACCGGCACCGGCACCGGCACCGGCACCGGCACCCGTCCTGACCGGCACTTCGTTCGTCGCGACCAGCGCCGATTTCCCGAACCCCGACCGCGGCTTCTACGGCTGGGGCGGAAGCGACTTCGTCAACTCCTTCGATGCGGGCAGCGTGCAAGGCTCCTACAGCAACGGCTATCGATTGGTGTTCGCCAAGGTCCAGCTCGACGCCTACCGCTATACCGATCTGCCGTCTTCCTTCCTGACCACGCTCGGCAGCCGTTTCGCCTCGGTGCGCGCGGCGGGCATGAAGACGACCCTGCTCTTCAGCTACGACTTCAGCGCAGGCGGACAGGACGCCTCGGCCGCGCAGATCAAGCGGCACCTCGAGCAGCTCAAGCCCGTGCTGGCCGCCAATGCCGATGTGATCCCGTACATGCGCGCGGGTTTCGTCGGCGCCTGGGGCGAGTGGCACTCGTCGGCATCGGGCAATTCCTGCGGCTACAACTCAGGCGGCACCACCTGCAGCACCGCCGACGCCAACCGGGCCATCGTGCGTGACGCGCTGATCGCCAACGCGCCGGCCACCACGCAGATCGGCATCCGCTATCCGGCGGACCTGATCAAGTGGTACCCGACGGCGACTCAGCAGAGCCGCCTGGGCATGCACAACGACTGCTTCCTCTCGGGCCCGAGCGACTCCGGCACCTACTCCAGCACCACGCAGCGCACCTACGCCCAGGCGTTGTCGGCCAGGACGGCATTCGGTGGCGAGAACTGCGCCGATGCCGAGAAGCCGCTGCGCAACACCTGCAACGACATCCTCACCGAAGGTCCGGCCTATCACCTGGCCTGGTTCAACTCCAGCGACTGGGCGGGCTTCATGACCGCGTGGCGCAACGGGGGTTGCCTGACCAAGGTGTCGGCCTCGATGGGCTATCGCCTGCAGCTCGACGCCGTCTCGCACGCCACCACGGCAGCGCGCGGCAGCACGGCGGCGGTGGATGTCGACCTGCGCAACGTCGGCTGGGCGCGATTCTTCACGGCACGCAAGCTGGTCGTGACGCTGCGCCACCGCAGCACGGGCGCCACCATCAGCGCTTCGGCCGGCGATCTGCGCAACCTGGCGCCCCAGGCCACCGGGTCGACCCGCCTGACCGTGGGCGTGAGCATCCCGACGGGTGCGGCGCTGGGCGACTACGACGTCTACTTCAGCGCGCCCGACATCTTCACGACCACGGCGGCCGACCCGCGTTTCGCGGTCCGGTTCGCGAACGCCGACAACGCCTCGCTCGGCCAGACCTGGGAAGCCGGCGCCGCGCGCTTCAAGGCCGGCACCACGCTCAAGGTGAACTGAGCCGGGGAGGGCGTCCCGCAGGGGGTTGCGAAGACTCAATCGCTGCGCGCCCGCCAGGGGTAGAAGCCTGTTTCAACCGTTGGTTGGAGAGGCTTCGAGATGACAACGCACCCGGGCACGCCCACCTTGCCGCAGCCGCGCAGCCTTGCGCGGCTGCGCGCGCATTACGAGATCGAACGCGAGCTGGCCGCCCAGTTGCGCGACTCCACCCGCGCGCAGCGGCTCGACCAGGGGCTCTACGCCACCGTCTACGACGAGTTGTTCCGGCGCGTTCCCGACCACCCTCAGCTCACCGATCAGGCGTCGCCGCAGGAGCGCGCGCGGCTGGTCGATGACCAGATGCAGCTGCTCGGGCCGCTGCTGCGAGCCTCCTCCACGCTGATGGAGATCGGGCCGGGCGACTGTGCGCTGTCGCTGCGCGCCTGCTCACTCGTCCGGCTTGTCGTGGCGGTGGACGTGTCGGCAGAGATCTCCCGCCGTTCGGACCTGCCGGCGAACTTCATGCTCGTGCTGTCGGACGGCGTCAGCGTTCCGCGCATCGACGGCGGGGCCGACGTGGTCTACAGCCACCAGCTGATGGAGCATCTGCACCCGGCAGACGCGGTCGATCAGTTGCGCAACATCTTCGACGCCATGGCGCCTGGAGGTGTCTATGTCTGCGTCACCCCGAGCCGATACTCCGGCCCGCACGACATCTCGAAGTTCTTCAGCCAGGAAGCTCAGGGTTTCCACCTGAAGGAGTACTCAGCCACCGAGCTCTTCCGGCTCTTCCGACAGGCCGGATTCGAGCGCACCGAGGTGCACGCGCTGATCCGTGGGCGCTATCGCCGGGTGCCCGCGTGGGCGGTACGTGCCGTGGAAGCCGTGCTGGCGCACAGCCCCGCCCGCTGGCGCCGCCGACTCGGTGGCTGGGTTCCCGCACGCTGGTTCTCGACACTCTGCGTGCTGGGCCACAAGGCCTGAGCGCAAGCCGGCGCCGACGGCCTGCAGGTACTGATCCACAATACGCGGCCCGGGCCTGCCCCGGGCTCGGCGCGCCGTGGCCGCCGGTACCATTCGAAAGACATGATCCGAAAACTCATAGACAAGCTGCTCGGCAAGCCCGCAGCGGCCCCGGCCCCGGCTGTTCAGGCCGGCCCTCCGCTGGGCAAGCGGGTCGAGATCCCGGTGACCGAACACGGCATCGACCCCAAGCTGCTCGACGACAACGCCATCCGTGTCGTGCGCACGCTCAAGGACGCCGGGCACGAGGCCTACATCGTCGGCGGCGCCGTGCGCGACCTGCTGGTTGGCATGCGCCCGAAGGACTTCGACGTCGCAACAGACGCCACGCCAGAGCAGGTCAAGGCGCTCTTCCGGCGCGCCTTCATCATCGGCCGCCGCTTCCGCCTGGTGCACGTGATCTTCGGCCGTGGCCGTGAGCACGAGGTCATCGAGGTCTCGACCTTCCGCGCCTACCTCGACGCCAGCGCCACCGATGCGGTGTCGGGCAACGAGAAGACCTCCAAGGCGGCGCTGTCCGGCATGACGCACGCGGTGGATGCCAGCGGCCGCGTGCTGCGCGACAACGTCTGGGGCCCGCAGGTCGAGGACGCCGCGCGGCGCGACTTCACCATCAACGCGATGTACTACGACCCCGTGTCGCAGATCGTGGTCGATTACCACGGCGGCCTCAAGGACGTGCGCGCCAAGGTGCTGCGCATGATCGGCGACCCCGACGCCCGCTACCGCGAGGACCCGGTGCGCATCGTTCGCATCGTGCGCTTCGCTGCCAAGCTGGGCTTCGCGATCGAGCCCGCCACGCGCAAGCCCATCGCCGTGACTGCGCCGCTGCTGGCCAACGTGCCCGTGTCGCGCCTGTTCGACGAGATGGTCAAGCTGTTGCAGACCGGGCATGCGCTGGCCAGCCTGGACCGACTGCGTGAGCACAAGCTGCCGCACGGTGTGTTCCCCATCCTCGACCTGGTGCTCGAGCAGGCGGAGAAGGGCGGCGAAGGCGACAAGTTCGTGCAGCTGGCACTGGCCGACACCGACCGCCGCGTCCAGGAAGGCAAGCCGGTGGCCCCGAGCTTCCTGCTGGCCTGCCTGCTGTGGCACGAGGTTCTGGGCCGCTGGCAGGCTGCCCGCGCCGACGGCGAGGCCCCAATGCCGGCGCTTCAGCAGGCGGTGGACGCCGTGTTCGAGGCGCGAATCGGCGACATCTCCGGCCGTGGCAAGCTCGGCGCCGACATGCGCGAGATCTGGACCATGCAGCCCCGATTCGAGCGCCGGTTCGGCAGCGGCCCGTATTCCATGGTCGACCAGCCGCGCTACCGCGCCGGTTTTGACTTCCTGAAGCTGCGCGGCGATGCCGGCGAGATCGACAGCGAACTGCCCGAGTGGTGGGAAGACTTCGCGCTCGGCAGCGACGACGAGCGCGAGGCCATGATCACCGCCGCGCGCGAGGCGCACCAGAAGGAGCCCCGCCGCGTGGCCGGCCCGCGCCGTGCCGGCGCGGCGCCCGCTGCGAGGGCGCCGGCCAGGCGTGCCGGGAACGCCCAGCGCGATGCAGGCCCGGATGCGGGTGCGGATGCCGGTGCGGACGCCGGTGCGGATGCTGGCTCAGATGCCGATGGCGACGAAGCCGACGAGGCCTCCGGGCTTGCAGACGGCGGTGAAGCCGTGGCACCGCGCAAGCGCCGTCGCCGCCGGCGCAAGCCGGGTGGCGGTGGCGCCGGCGGTGGATCCGGCGAGGCCGCGCCGCCCGTCTCTGAATGACGGACCCGGTACGCGCCTGGATCGGCCTGGGCGCGAACCTGGGCGATGCGCGCGCTGCGCTTGAATCCGCCTTCGAGGCGCTGGCCCGGCTGCCGGACAGCACGCTCGCCAGGCGCTCCTCGCTGTACCGCAGCGCGCCGGTGGACGCCGGCGGGCCCGACTACCTGAACGCCGTCGCGGCGCTCGACACCACGCTGGAGCCCGAGGCGCTGCTGCAGGCTCTGCATGCCATCGAGGCGCAGCAGGGCCGGGACCGGCCCTACCACCATGCCCCGCGCACGCTGGATCTCGATCTGCTTTTGTACGGCGAGCGTGTCGTGCACACCCCGCGCCTGACGGTGCCGCATCCCCGCCTGCACCTGCGGGCCTTCGTCCTGGCGCCTCTGCTGGAGCTTCAGCCTGATCTGGAGCACCCGGAACTGGGCTCCCTGCGGCTCTGGCTGGACCGCAGTGCCGACCAGCGCGTCGAGAGGCTGGCGTAAGGGCGGCACCTACAATGCGGACGTGTCAGGCCGATGAAATTCGGTCGTCCTTCCGGAGTTTTCATGTTCTTTGCCAAGCTGCTGCCCCGAGAAGGCAACTTCTTCGAACTCTTCAACGAGCACGGCAAGCACATCGCTGAAGGCGCGCGCGCCTTCATGTCATTGCTGCAGAACTACGCCGACCCGGAACTCCGCGAGAAGTACGCCACTGCGGTGGGCGACTCCGAGCGTGCCGCCGACCGCATCACGGCAGAGGTGCACCGCCAGCTGCACCGCACCTTCATCACGCCGCTCGACCGCGAGCAGATCCATGGCCTGATCAATGCCATGGACGACATCCTCGATCTGCTGCAGGACTCCAGCGAAGTGATGGCGCTCTACGACCTGCAGCGCATCGGCGAGGACGTCCTGCGCCTGGGCGAGATCTCGGTCCGCTGCTGCGAGCGCGTGCAACACGTCGTGACGCTGCTGCCCGAGTTGAAGGTGGCGTCCGTGGCGGAATCGGCCCTGAAGACCTGCGAGGAGATCGACCGGCTCGAATCCGATGCCGACCGCGTGATGCGTGGTGCGATGTCGCGCCTGTTCCGCGAGGAGCCCGATGTCCGGGAGCTGATCAAGCTGAAGGCCGTCTACGAGCACCTCGAGTCCATCTCCGACCGTTGCGAGGACGTGGCCAATCTGGTCGAAGGCGTCGTGCTCGAGAACTCCTGACCGGAGGCCCATCGATGGATGCCATGCCCCCAGGCTTCTGGGTCGTCGCCATGCTCGTGGTGCTGGCCCTCGTCTTCGATTTCATGAACGGCTTTCACGACGCGGCCAACTCGATCGCGACCGTGGTGTCCACCGGCGTGCTGAAGCCGCAGCAGGCCGTGGCCTTTGCCGCCTTCTTCAATGTGCTGGCGATCGCCGTCTTCCAGCTGAAGGTGGCGGCGATGATCGGCAAGGGCATCGTCGAGCCCGGTATCGTCGACCAGCACGTGGTCTTCGGCGCACTGATCGGCGCCATCGCCTGGAACGTGATCACGTGGTGGTACGGCATTCCCTCGTCGAGTTCGCACGCGCTCATCGGGGGCATCGTCGGCGCGACGGTGGCCAAGGCGGGCCTGGCGCCGCTGATCGCCTCCGGGATCCTGAAGACCGTGGCCTTCATCTTCGTGTCGCCGGCCATGGGCTTCCTGCTGGGTTCGCTGCTGATGGTGGCGGTGGCCTGGATCTTCCGGCGAACCTCGCCGCTCAAGGTGGACAACTGGTTCCGCCGCCTGCAGCTGGTCTCGGCCGGTATGTATTCGCTGGGGCACGGCGGCAACGACGCGCAGAAAACGATCGGCATCATCTGGCTGCTGCTCATTTCCTCGGGCTTCGCGAATGCGGCAGACAAGATGCCGCCCGGCTGGGTGATCTGGAGCTGCTACATCGCCATCGGCCTGGGCACGCTGTTCGGCGGCTGGCGCATCGTGAAGACCATGGGCCAGCGCATCACCAAGCTCAAGCCCGTGGGCGGCTTCTGCGCCGAAACCGGCGGTGCCATCACGCTGTTCGTGGCCACGGGGCTGGGCGTGCCGGTGTCGACCACCCACACCATCACGGGCGCCATCTTCGGTGTCGGCTCGGTGCGCAACGCCTCGGCGGTTCGCTGGGGGCTGGCCGGCAACATCGTGCTGGCCTGGATCGTCACGATCCCGGCCAGTGCGCTGATTGCGGCAGTCTTCTATGCGCTGAGCACCTTGCTGTTCTGAGACGCCGTCGGCGCCTCGAGCTGCCACTCGAAGAACTTCTGCACGCCGAAGGCCACGCTGCCCATCAGCACCGTGGCGCCTACGAAGAGCGCCAGCACGACCGCGAACACCGGGCCCCAACCGGTTGATTGAACGGGCTGCCCGAGGCGCGCAGCCCACTTCTCGTCCGATGTCAGGCCGTAGAAGATGGCATGCCCCATCGACTGCGCGATCATCAGGCCCAGGATCGGAATCAGCACCCAGGCCAGGTGGTCGTCCTGGCCGAGCTCACGCATGCGCAGCACGCCGAACAGCCCCAGCGTCGTCGGCAGCAGGTGCAGCCAGGCCGGCACGTTGCCCAGGCCCTTCAGGTAGAGCCGGTGCAGCCCCAGCGTGCCGCCCAGCAAGGCGAGCCACGCGGCGATGGTCTTGGAATGCGTCATGCAGGGTCCACCGGGTCGGTGGCGGCGCCGGTGCCCAGCGCCTTCTGCATGAGGATGACGTCCAGCCAGCGGCCGAACTTCCAGCCGGAGGCCTTCAGGACGCCCGTGTGCTCGAAGCCCAGGCTGCGGTGCACGCCGATGGAGCCCGCGTTGGCCGCGTCGCCGATCACGGCCAGCATCTGGCGCGCGCCCAGCGCCTCGCAGCGCGCCATCAGTTCCGCCAGCAGCAGCCGGCCGACACCGCGGCCCTGGGCCGCCGGTGCGAGGTAGATGGAATCCTCGAGGCAGAAGCGGTACGCGCGGCGCGGACGGAAGTGGTTGGCGTAGGCATAGCCGATGACGCCGGAGGCGTCCTGCGCCACCAGCCAGGGCAGGCCCTTGCCGGTGACGTCGGCGTGGCGGCGGGCCATGTCGGCTTCGTCCGGGGGCTCCAGCTCGAAGGTGCCGGTGCCGTGCAGGACATGGTGGGCGTAGAGGGCGGTGATCGCCGGAATATCGGCCGCTTGGCTGGGACGGAGGAGCACGTTGAAAGAGTCCGTTGGAACTGGTTGCAAGGGAGTTTATAATGTTGGGTTTTCGGCGACGGTTCGGGTGAGCACCCGGGCGTATCTACGACGCCGACAATCCAGACCGTACAGCTTTCAGGTCGTGTCCCTGAAAGCGGTGGTCACCCCGAACATCTAGGATGGTACCCACATGGTCGTGATCCGACTGGCACGCGGCGGCTCCAAGAAGCGCCCGTTCTACAACATCGTCGTCGCCGATTCCCGCGAGCGCCGTGACGGCCGCTTTCTCGAGCGCGTCGGTTTCTACAACCCCGTGGCTTCCGGCGCCGCCGAGAAGCTGCGCGTGTCCCTGGACCGCGTGACCTACTGGAAGAGCGTTGGCGCGCAACTGTCGCCCACCGTCAGCCGTCTGGTCGACGACTCCAAGGCTGCGACGCCCGCAGCCGCCTGAGCGCGCAGCCGGTGACGACCGCGTCGAACCCTTCGGCGCAGCCTGAGCCGGCGCGCCCCGATGACGCAGTCGAGGTCGGCCGCGTCGTTGGTGCCTGGGGTGTGAAGGGTGGCATCAAGGTCAAGCCTTTTGCCTCCGACCCCCAGGCTCTGTTTTCTTCCAAGCGCTGGTTCCTCGAACCGCCTCCGACGCCCCGCCCGGGCGGCGGAGCAGCTGTGCCCGCCTCGCTTCGCATCGTCACGGTGCGCGAGCAGGGCGACGGCATTGTCGCAACCGCCCACGAACTGCCCGACCGCACCGCGGCCGAAGCCGTTCAGGGCGCGCGCGTCTTCATTTCCCGCGCCAGCTTCCCCACGCCGGAAGAAGGCGAGTTCTACTGGGTCGATCTCATCGGCCTGTCCGTCGTGACCCGCGAGGGCGTGCCGCTGGGCACCGTGGCCGGCCTCATCGAGACCGGCCCGCACTGCGTGCTGACCGTGCAGGGCGCCGACCCCGAGCAGCCGCCCGTGCTGATTCCCTTCGTGGATGCCTACGTCGACCGTGTCGACATGCAGGCCAGGCGGATCGAGGTCGACTGGTCGCTGGATTTCTGAGCCCGTGCGCTTCGATGTCGTCACGCTGTTCCCGGAACTCTTCGCGCCTCACCTGACGCAGGGCATCACCCGGCGGGCTTTCGAGTCCGGCCAGGTGGATGTGCGGCTGTGGCAACTGCGTGATTTCGCCACCGATGCCTATCGCCGTGTCGACGACCGCCCCTATGGCGGAGGACCGGGCATGGTGATGCTGGCCGAGCCGCTGGAAGCTGCGCTGGCCGCCGTCCAGGCCGACCGCGGCGCGCCGCCGGCGGTGGTGCACTTCACGCCCGCCGGCCGCCGCCTGGACCAGGCGCTGGTGCAGGAGTTCGCGGCCGCGCCCGGCGCGGTGCTGCTGTGCGGCCGCTACGAAGGCATCGACCAGCGCGTGATCGACCGCCATGTCACGCACGAGATCAGCCTCGGCGACTACGTTCTTTCGGGTGGAGAGCTCGCGGCCCTGGTGCTGCTGGACGCCGTGGCGCGGCTGCAGGAAGGTGTGCTGACGGCCCCCTCGCACGAGCAGGACAGTTTTTCCGACGGCCTGATCGAAGGGCCGCACTACAGCCGGCCCGAGCGGCTGGCCGTGCCCGGTGGCGCGGAACTGCCAGTGCCCGAGGTGCTGATGTCGGGCCACCACGGCCACATCGCGCGCTGGCGCCGCGAGTGTTCGCTGGCCGTCACGGCCCGGCGGCGGCCCGACCTGATCGTCGCGGCCCGCGCTGCGGGGCGCCTCTCGAAGGACGACGAACGCTACCTTTCGGGCCTTGGGCTATAATCAAAGGCTTTTCGATCCTCTGCCGCCCACCAGAAGAGTCCCTCATCAGGGCGGGCACGATCGCTTCGGAGAAACCCCTTGGATCTGATTGCAACCCTCGAGCAGGAAGAGATTGCT
This sequence comes from uncultured beta proteobacterium, assembly GCA_903938815.1. Classification (GTDB taxonomy): domain Bacteria; phylum Pseudomonadota; class Gammaproteobacteria; order Burkholderiales; family Burkholderiaceae_C; genus Rubrivivax. The sequence goes on along the minus strand of CAJAES010000029.1, from coordinate 113,084 downwards.
CGCCTGAACAAGACCATCCCGGTCTTCGCCCCTGGCGACACCGTGATTGTCAGCGTCAACGTCGTCGAAGGCACGCGCAAGCGTACCCAGGCCTACGAAGGCGTCGTCATCGCGAAGCGCAACCGCGGCCTGAACAGCAGCTTCATCGTGCGCAAGATTTCCAGCGGCGAAGGCGTGGAGCGTACGTTCCAGCTGTACAGCCCGCTGATTTCCGCCATTGAAGTGAAGCGCCGCGGCGATGTCCGCCGCGCGAAGCTGTACTACCTGCGCCAGCGCAGCGGCAAGTCGGCGCGCATCAAGGAAAAGCTGGCCTGACCAGCACGTGCGCGGCGTCCGGCTGGGTCGACATCGTTCGTCCGTCAGCCGGCCCGACCCGACAAGGAGCCGCCCGAGGGCGGCTCTTTGCTTGGCGAGGCCGATCCCGTCCGCTGAAACCTGAAGGCCCGAACCCCGCATGAGCGCTTCCCGCATCCTCGACCCCAAGGCCGTGCCCGTGGTCGGCACCGACGCGCATCTGCCGCCGGTGGCGGCGGAACGTCTGCATGCGGCCTGGTTGCGCCAGCACTTTTCGGCACCCCACGACTGGGTGCCCGAACTGCCGGGCGACGGTTCGCGCTTCGGCAACCGCGAGCCTGCGGCGGCTTCGGTGCTGGTGCCACTGGTCCAGCGGCCGCAGGGCCTGCAGGTATTGCTGACGCGCCGCACCGCCCACCTGCGCGACCACGCCGGGCAGATCAGCTTCCCGGGCGGGCGTGCCGAGGCGCACGACGCCGACGCCGCCGCCACGGCCCTGCGCGAGGCCGAGGAGGAGGTAGGCCTCGACCCGGCGCGGGTCGAGGTCATCGGCCTGTTGCCGGCCTACACCACCGTGACGAGCTTCGTCGTTACGCCGGTGGTGGCACTCGTGCAGCCGCACGACAGCCTGGCGCTGGATGCCTTCGAGGTGGCGGAGGCATTCGAGGTGCCGCTGCAGTTCCTGATGACGCCGGCCCACCACCAGCGCCATGTGTTCGATGCCGCGGGCACGCAACGCCAGTTTCTCTCGATGCCCTGGCACGATGCAGCGGCCGACGGCCAGCTGCGCGAGTACTTCATCTGGGGCGCCACGGCGGCGATGCTGCGCAATCTGTATGCATTCCTGTCGCACCGATAGCCACCGCTATCATTGACCACGATGAGTTTCTTCGCGGTCCTGTTCGCCTTGCTGATCGAGCAGGTCAAGCCCCTGCCGCGCGACAACCCGGTCCACCACCTGCTGGTGTCTTGGGTCGCGTGGACGGGCCGGCATTTCGATGCGGGCAAGCCGCGCCACGCCTGGGTCGTCTGGGGTGTCGGCGTCGTCGGCCCCTCGCTGCTGGTCTGCGCAGTGTGGTGGTGGGTCAGGCAGTACACGCTGATCGGCGCGCTGGTGCTGAACGTCGTGATGCTCTACCTGACGCTCGGTTTCCGCCAGTTCAGCCACTTCTTCACCGACATCCGCGAGGCGCTGACGCGCGGTGACGAGATCGAGGCGCGGCGCCTGCTGGCCGAGTGGCGCCACCTGGACGCCAGCGAGTTGCCGCGCACCGAGTTGCTGCGCCACGTGATCGAGCATTCGCTGCTCGCGGCGCATCGCCACGTGTTCGGCGTCTTCTTCTGGTTCGTCGTGCTCGCGGCCCTGGGCCTGGGGCCGCTGGGCGCCGTGTTCTACCGCATGGCGGAGTTCGCCAGCCGCTATTGGGGCTACCGCCAGCGCGCGCTGGACGCACCGTCCAACGAGGGCCTGCTGGCCGTGGCCCGGCTGGCCTTCAACTGGATCGACCATGTGCCGGCACGCCTGACGGCGTTCGGGTTCGCGGTGGTCGGCAACTTCGAGGAGGCCGTCGCCGGGTGGCGGCGCGACGCCGCGCTCTGGCGCCACGCGAACGAGGGCATCATCCTCGCCGCCGCAGCGGGCGCCGTCGGCGTGCAGCTCGGCGGCACCGCCGCCCCGGGCGTCACGCCGGACCGTTCCAAGACCTTCGCCAGCGGTGTCGAGACCGACCACGCCAGCGCCGAAGGCTCGACTCCGGGCGTTGCGCCGCAACTGGGCCACCTGCAGTCCGTGGTGGCGCTGGTCTGGCGCTCGGTGGTGCTGTGGCTGCTGCTGCTGGCGCTGCTGTCGCTGGCCAACGTCATCGGTTGACCCGGCCCGGGCCGGGGCGCGGGGCCGGTCAGTACTTCGGAGCGCTCAGTTCGTCGTAGATCTCGGCGTAGATGCGCCAGCGGCTGGGGTCGATGTCGCCACGCTCCAGAGCCGCCCGCATCGCGCAGCCCGGCTCGTGGCGGTGCGTGCAGTTGTAGAAGCGGCACTGCCCGAGCCACGGCGCCATGTCGGGCATGCGCGCGGCCAGGTCCTCCGGCGGCACGTGGTGCAGCCCGAAAGCCTGGAAACCCGGTGAGTCGATCAGCGCACCTTGCTCCAGCGTTTCGCCCAGCCAGTACCAGCGTGTGCTGGTGGTGGTGTGCCGGCCCGTGCCGAGCGCCATCGAGATCTCGCCGACCTGCGCATCCGCCTCGGGCACCATGCGGTTGATGAGGGTGCTCTTGCCCGCGCCGCTGGGGCCGAGCACCAGGGTCGTGCGGCCCGCCAGCAGCGGCGCCAGCACGGCCACGGCTTCGTCAGGCCGGGTCTTCAGCGCAAGCTCGATCACCTCGATGCCCATCCGCCGGTACGGGGCCAGGCGGGTGCGTGCGTAGTCGGCCGCGGGCAGGTCGACCTTGTTGAGGACGATGGTCACCTCGATGCCCGCCTGTGCGGCGGCCACCAGCGTGCGGGCGAGCTGCGACTCGCTGAACATTGGCTCGCCCGAAACCACCATCAGGATGCGGTCGAGGTTGGCGGCGAAGGCCTTGCTGCGCCACTCGTCCTGGCGATAGAGCAGGTTGCGCCGCGGCACCATGGACTCGACCACGCCTTCATCGCCCGTGGCGGCCCACAGCACGCGGTCGCCGACCACCGCCTCGTTCTTCTTGCCGCGCAGATGGCAAAGGCGCCGCTGACGGTCGGGCGACTCCACGACGAGGTGCCGCCCGTGGGCGGCGACGACGAGGCCGGATTCGGTCTTCAAGCGCCGAGCGACTCGATCATCGCGGCGCAGGCGAAGTCGCGTTCGGTGATGCCGCCGGCAGAGTGGGTGCTGTAGCGCACCACGCAGCGCCCGTAGTGCACGCTGAGGTCAGGGTGGTGGTCTTCGCGGTGCGCGATCCAGGCCAGCGCGTTGACGAACGCCATCGTGTGATGGAAGTCCGCGAACTCGTAGGCCTTCTGGAGGGCGCCGTCGACGCGCAGCCAGCCGTCGGCCAGCCGGGCATCGACAGCGGTTTCGGTCAATCGTGAAGTGCTCATGGGGCGGGCAGGGCGGGCAGGGCGGCCAGGCGTTCGGCCGCGGGTGGGTGGGAATAGTAGAAGCGCGCGTACCAGGGGTCTGGCGTCAGCGTGGAGGCATTGTCCTCGTGCAGCTTGATCAACGCGCTGGCGAGGTCGCGGCCGTCGGCCTGCGCGCAGGCATAGGCGTCGGCCTCGAACTCGTGGCGCCGGGACAGCCGCGCCCCGAGGGGCGTCGCGAAGAAGGTGAAGGGCGGCAGCGCCAGCAGGAACAGGATGAGCGCGAGCGCATCGTTCGGCGTGCCGAGGTTGGGCGCGACGCCCAGGCCCGCGTAGAAACCGCTCTGGCCCGCGAGCCATCCCAGCAGGGCGAGCCCGGCCAGGCTCGCGGCGAAGATCATGACCATGCGCTTGAGCACGTGCCTGCGCTTGAAGTGGCCCAGCTCGTGCGCCAGCACGGCCTCCACCTCGCCGGGCGTCAGGCGCGCCAGAAGGGTGTCGAAGAACACCACGCGCTTGGCCGCGCCCAGGCCGGTGAAGTAGGCGTTGCCATGCGCCGAGCGGCGACTGCCGTCCATCACGAACAGCCCCTTGGCGGCGAAGCCGCAGCGGTCCATCAGGGCCTGCACACGCGCTGCCAGGCCCGCGTCGGCCAGGGGTTCGAACTTGTTGAACAGAGGTGCGATGACCGACGGGTACAGCACCAGCAGCAGCAGGTTGAACCCCACCCATGCGCCCCAGGCCCAGAGCCACCACAGGCCGCCCGAGGCGCCCATGATCCAAAGCACCAGTGCCGCCAGCGGCAGGCCGATGAGCGCGCCCACGAGCGTTCCCTTGACGAGGTCGACGACGAACAGCGCGGGCGTGGTGCGGTTGAAGCCGAAGCGCTGCTCGACGCGGAATGTGGAGTAGAGGTCGAACGGCAGCTCGAGCAGCGAGCCGATGAACACGAAGGCGAACAGCAGTGCGAGCTGGTAGGCCATGGTGCCGAAGGCCGGCTCGACCGCGTTGCGGACCACCACGTTGAGCGCGTCCAGGCCGCCCAGCAGCGTCCAGCCCAGCAGCAGCGCCGTTGCGAAGGCCGTGGACAGCAGTCCCAGGCGGCCCTTGGCCAGCGTGTATTCGGCGGCCTTGCGGTGCGCCTGCGGCGTGACCGTGCCGGCGAACGCAGCGGGTACCTGGTCGCGATGCGCCGCAACGTGGCGCATCTGGCGCGTAGCCAGCCAGAACTTGACGGCCAGCGAAGCCAGCAGCGCGGCAACGAAGGCCAGGGTCAGTGTGGAAGCTTGCATCGGATGCGAAGTGTAGGCTTGGGCGAGAATCCGGGTTTTGCAGCGGATTGCCCCACATGACCGAACCCTTGCTGGCCATCAGCGAACACAACCTGGTCTGGATCGACCTCGAGATGACCGGCCTGGACACGGCCAACGACCGCATCATCGAGGTGGCCGTGGTCGTCACGGACCCCCTGCTGACGGTGCGCGTCGAAGGCCCGGTCTTCGCGATCCACCAGACCGACGCCGTGCTCGACGGCATGGACAACTGGAACAAGGGCACCCACGGCCGCAGCGGCCTCATCGACCGCGTGAAGGCCTCGCCCGTGAACGAGGCTGCGGCGGAGAAGGAAGTCATCGCCTTCCTGCAACGCTATGTTCCCAAGGGCAAGAGCCCGATGTGCGGCAACTCCATCTGCCAGGACCGCCGATTCCTGGCCAAGGACATGCCCGCGCTGGAAGCCTTCTTCCACTACCGCAATCTCGACGTCAGCACGCTGAAGGAACTGGCCCGGCGCTGGAAGCCCGCGGTGCTGGACGGCTTCAAGAAGGCGCAGGCGCACACCGCCATGGCCGACATCCATGAGTCGATCGACGAGCTGATGCACTACCGCGAGCACTTCCTGGCGCTGTGACTTGCGCCTGATCCGCGCCTGATCCGCTCCTGGGACGCGTCTGTCCGCGCCCCGGGCAGCACCGCACTTCGGGTGGCAGAACGAAAGTTCTGCGTGAAAACCCGAACGCGTCTATACTGCGTGATTCCGTTCATCCCCTCTGACCACGCCTTCGGTCCCTCATTGGCGTGAAGCGCAGCCCCCAGTTTCCTGGTCAGGCTGCGGTCGGCGGCGATGCCGTCGCCCCCGATTTCGGGTCTGTACCCAATCCAGCGACTACACCCAGGTGCCACCTGTTCAACAGGTGGGCACCGGCGCGCTTGCCTGCGCGTTGTTTGCGAAATGAGACCGACGTGAGTTTTGAATTCCTGAACCTGAACGAGCGCCTGACGCGCGCCCTGGCCGATGCCGGCTACACCACTGCCACCACCGTGCAGCAACAGGCCATCCCGCCTGCGCTGGCCGGCAAGGACCTGATGGTTTCTTCCAGCACGGGCAGCGGCAAGACCGCCAGCTTCGTGCTGCCCGCGCTCGAGCGCGTGCTCGCCGCGCGCAACGACCCGACCCAGCGCCGTGCCCCCGGCACGACGCACGGCCCCCGCGTGCTGGTGCTCGCACCGACCCGTGAGCTCGCCATGCAGGTGGCGAACGCCGCCTCCAGCTACGGCCGCCACATCGGTGGCCTGCGCGTGGCCACCATCGTCGGCGGCGTGCCTTACCCGGCCCAGCTGAAGGCGCTGCGCGGCCCGCTCGACCTCCTCATCGCGACCCCCGGCCGCCTGATGGACCACATGGCCAGCGGCAAGGCCGTTCTCGCCAGCGTCGAAATGCTTGTGCTCGACGAAGCCGACCGCATGCTGGACATGGGCTTCATCGAAGACATCCAGCACATCGCCGCCGCGCTGCCCGCGTCGCGCCAGACCGTGATGTACAGCGCCACGTTCGGCGGCCACGTGGGCCGTCTGGCCCAGAGCCTGCTGCGCGACCCGCAGCGCATCGACGTCGCCTCGCACACGCAGGCGCACGCCGACATCGAGCAACGCCTGCACTGGGCGGACGACGGCCGCCACAAGGACGCGCTGCTCGATCACATCCTGGCCGACGCCGATGTCGACCAGGCGCTGATCTTCACCAGCACCCAGCGTGACGCCGACTGGCTGGCCGACCGCCTGGCCGAGTTCGGCCATCGCGTGGCCTCGCTGCACGGCGGCATGCCGCAGGGCCGCCGCAACCGCGTGCTGCAGGGTCTGCGCTCGCGCGACCTGCGCGTGCTGGTGGCCACCGACGTCGCTGCCCGCGGCATCGACGTGCCCACGATCAGCCACGTGATCAACTACGGCCTGCCGATGAAGGCCGAGGACTACGTCCACCGCATCGGCCGCACGGGCCGTGCCGGCCGCGCCGGCCTGGCCGTGACGCTGGCCGAGCGCCGCGACACGGGCATGGTCCGCCGCATCGAGCACTTCACGACGCAGAAGATCCCGCAGGCCGTGATCGCCGGCCTCGAGCCGCAGCGCGCGCCGTCACCTGAACAGCGGTTCCAGCCCCGGAACGACAACCGAGGCAACGATCGTCGAGGTGGCCATCGCCACCCCGGCGAAGGCGCCGGCCAACGGGTTTTCCTGGAACGCCCGCGCAGTGCCGATCCCGTGCGCCGCCATGCCGACGGCCAGCCCCCGCGCGCGCCAGTCGCGGATCCCCGCGGCATCGAGCAGCGGAGCGGCCATCGTCGCCCCGAGGATGCCGCTGGTTATCACCAGAACCGCGGTCAGCGACGGTAATCCGCCGATCCGATCCGCGATCGCCATCGCGACCGGGGCCGTGACGCCCCGGGGTGCGATGGACGCGATCAGTTCGTAGGGCGCGCCCCACAGGCGCAGGATGCCCATGGCCACCAGCGCCCCCGCGACATTGCCGACCAGCAGTGTCACGACCGCCGGGGTCAGGGCCGCCTTGACCTCGGCCCACTGGCGGCGCAGCGGTATCGCGAGCGCCACGGTGGCGGTGCCGAGAAGAAAGTGCACGAACTGTGCGCCGTCGAAGTAGCGCTCGTAGGGTGTCTTCGTCAGCGCGAGAGTGGCCACGAGCGTGACCACCGACAGCAGCACCGGGTTCGCCCACGGCGAGCCCCCGAGCCTGCGCTGAATGCGCAGCGCCACCACATACACGCCCAGCGTGAGCAGCAGCCACAGCAGCGGGCTCGCGCCCAGGTAGACCCAGAGCGACGTCATCGCCGCAGGCGTTCGAAGAGCCAGGCCCCCAGCACCATGGTGATGGCGGAACTCGCCACGACGGCCAGCAGCAGCGGCGCCCACCACGCGGCGATCAATCCGGCGTGCAGCATCACGCCCACACCAGCGGGCACGAAGAGCAGCCCGAAATTGGCGAGCAGCGCATCGGCCACCGAACCCAGGCGTTCGTGCAGCCGAGCCATCCAGGGCCAGGCCAGGAACAGCAGCGCCATGCCGATGACAGGCCCCGGCACGGGCAGCCCGACCTGATGCGCGATCGCCTCGCCGAGCAACTGGAAGGCCAGCAGGGTGGCGAGGGCTTCGAGCATCGCGGGCTGCGCGCTGGCGTCAGACGCCCAGCAGTTCGACCTCGAACACGAGCGTGGCGTTCGGCGGAATCACGCCGCCGGCGCCGCGTGCGCCGTAGCCGAGTTCGGGCGGGATCAGCAGCACGCGCGTGCCGCCGACGGCCATGCCCTGAACGCCTTCGTCCCAGCCGCCGATCACGTGGCCGGCGCCGAGGGGGAAGGAGAAGGGGTCGTTGCGGTCCTTGCTGGAATCGAACTTGCGGCCGCAGGTGTTCGCGGCGGTCGGGTCGTACAGCCAGCCGGTGTAGTGCACGCGAACGCGCTGGCCGACTGCGGCGACGGCGCCGCTGCCGGTGACCGTGTCTTCGTACTGCAGGCCGCTGGGGGTGGTGATCATCGGGACACTCCAAGGATAGGGACGCGCATCATGCCAGCCCACGCGGGCACCGTGCGCTCCAGCCAGTCGGCCGGCGTGTGCGCCGCGATCTCCGGCAGGCCCAGAACCGCGGCCGCCGCCTGCAGCGCGCGCACCGGTCCGGACAGGTCCAGCGCGGCGGCGCCGTTCTGCTTCGACAGCTTGTGTCCATCGGCGCCCCGCACCAGCGGCGTGTGCAGATAGCTCGGCAGCGGCAGCCCGAGGGCCCGCTGCAGCAGGATCTGGCGGGCGGTGTTGTCGGCGAGGTCCTCGCCGCGCACCACGTGGGTGATGCCGTGCGCGCCGTCGTCCACCACCACCGCGAGCTGATAGGCCCACAGGCCGTCGGCGCGCTTCAGCACGAAATCTCCCACGGCGGCCGCGACGTCCTGGGCCTGGTTGCCCAGGCGCCGGTCCCACCATTCCACGCGGCCGTCCGTGCTGCCGTCCACCCGGAACCGCCACGCCCGCGCCGGCCGGCCGCCGAGGCCGCCGCTTTCGGGGCGGCAGGTGCCGGGGTAGGGGCGCTCGGAAAATCGCTCGCGCACCACCCCGCGTGCGGCCAGGGCGGCGTCGATGTCCTGCCGGGTGCAGGCGCAGGGGTAGGCCTGGCCTGACGCGACCAGGGACTCCAGCGCCTGCCGGTAGGCATCGCCTCGCGCCGACTGAACCCAGGGCGTCTCGTCGGGCATCAGGCCGCAGGCGGCCAGTTGCCCCAGGACGACGGCGTCGGTGCCGGGCGGGCAGCGGGGGTGGTCGACGTCCTCGATGCGAACCAGCCAGCGCCCGCCGTGGGCTCGTGCGTCCAGCCAGCTGGCCAGCGCCGCGACGAGCGATCCGGCATGCAGCGGGCCGGTGGGCGAGGGCGCGAAGCGGCCGCGATAGTTCACGTTGGCCGTCAGCCGGGCAGCAGGCCCGCCTGGCGCTCGATCAGGGCCTTCTGCGTCGTCGGGCTTTCCAGCTGGCTCAGCCACCACTGAAGCGCCCGCCCGAGCCCCATGGCGCCGCGGTCGGTGCGCCAGGCGTAGAACAGCCGAATCGGCTCGGCGCGGCGCGGCGTGCGCCGGGTCACGAGGTGTCCGGCGTCGATGTGCGCCCGGACCAGCGGCTCCGGCAGGTAGCCGCAGCCCAGGCCGCGGATCAGTGCCTCGAGCTTCATGCGCAGGCTGGGCACCGTGAGCACGTCCTGCCCGGGCAGCAGGTTCACGGTCACCGGCGACAGGCGCTGCGCGGTGTCGGCGACGGCGACCGCGCGGTGCTGCACCAGGCATTCGGGCGTCAGGGGTTCGGGCAGCGCGGCCAGCGGGTGATGCGGTGCCACGCAGAAGACGAAGTCGACCTGGCCCAGGGACTTCATCTCGATGCCGCCCGGATTCGCGAAGTCGCCCGCCACACCGATGGCGAGATCGGCCTGACCGGAGACCAGCGCCTCCCAGGTGCCCGCCAAAACGTTGGTTCGCAGTCTCAGGCGGGTGCCGGGCCCGTTGCTGCCGCCGTCGACGCAGACGCCGCTGAAGGCCTCGACCAGCTCGAACACGGTGGTGGTGGAGAGGAGGTCGTCGACGCTGATGGAGAGCTCGGATTCCCAGCCGCTGGCCACGCGCCGCACGCGGTTGGCCACGGCGTCCATCTCCTGGAGAAGGCGGCGGCCTTCGGTCAGCAGTTCGGTGCCGGCCGCGGTCAGCTGCGCCTGCCGCGAACTGCGGTCGAACAGCAGCACATCGAGCGCGTCCTCGAGCTGGCGCACGCTGTAGGTGAGCGCCGAAGGAACCTTGCCCATTTCGCGCGCCGCGCCGGCGAAGCTGCCGGTGCGCGCGATGGTGTCCATCATCGACAGGGCCTCGGGGGTCAGGACGTTGCGGCGTGAAGACATGGCCGAATTGTGGCCTTCAATCTACTTGAACGTGGTCGTCAAGGTCGGGTGGCGTCTGCCCCGGCCTGCAGGCCTCACCATCGGCACCCAAGGAGATACGACCATGATCACGATCCGAAAGTCTTCCGATCGCGGCCTTGCCGATCACGGCTGGCTGAAGAGCTTCCACAGCTTCTCGTTCGCCGACTACCACGACCCGGCGCACATGGGCGTGGGCAACCTGCGCGTCATCAACGAGGACCGCATCGCCGCAGGCACCGGTTTCGGCACCCACGGCCACCGCGACATGGAGATCATCAGCTATGTTCTCGACGGCGCGCTGGCGCACCGCGACAGCATGGGCAACGACGGCGCCATCCTGCCCGGCGACGTGCAGCGCATGAGCGCAGGCACCGGCGTGCGGCACAGCGAGTTCAACCACGCGAAGGATCAGGCCACCCATTTCCTGCAGATCTGGATCCTGCCGGACCGGGCCGGATTCGCCCCGAGCTACGAACAGAAGCACTTCGACGCCGCCGCCAAGCGGGGCCGCCTGGCCTTGCTGGCCGCGCCCGACGGCGCCGAAGGGGCCGTGACCCTGAACGCCGACGCGCGCCTGAGGGCCGGCCTCTTCGACGGCGATGAGGCTGCGGAGCTGGCGCTCGACCCCACGCGCATCACCTACGTGCACCTGGTCCGCGGCGAGCTCGAAGTCAATGCCCTGCCGCTGGAAGCCGGCGACGCGCTGACGCTCACGGCCGAGACCCGCCTGCAGCTGCGCCAGGGCCGGGACGCCGAGGTTCTGGTCTTCGACCTCGCCAGCTGACGCCCGGCAAGGCCGGGCGTCACCACGCGTCACCGCACACGGCCAGACACACCAGCGCGTCACCACTCGCCACCGCGCACCCTAACCCAACCCAACCCAACGGAGAAGCACCATGAGCAAGATCGTCATCGTCTATCACAGCGGCTACGGCCACACCCGCAAGATCGCCGAAGCCGTCGCCGAAGGCAGCGGCGGCGCGCTGCTGGCCATCGACGCCGAAGGCAACCTGCCCGAAGGCGGCTGGGAGCAGCTGGCGGCGGCCTCGGCCATCGTCTTCGGTTCGCCCACCTACATGGGCAGCGTGAGCTGGCAGTTCAAGAAGTTCGCCGATGCGTCCAGCAAGGCCTGGTTCACGCAGCAGTGGAAGAACAAGCTGGCCGCGGGCTTCACCAACTCGGCCACGATGAACGGCGACAAGCTGTCCACGCTGCACTACATGTTCACCCTGAGCCAGCAGCACAGCATGCTGTGGGTGGGCACCGGCATGATGCCGTCCAACAGCAAGGCCTCCACGCGTGACGACGTCAACTACGTCGGCTCGTTCTCCGGCCTGATGACGGCCACGCCGTCGGACGCTTCCGCCGACGAGATGGTGGCTGGCGACATCGCCACGGCCAAGGTCTTCGGCGCGCGCATCGCCGACGCCGCAGCCAACCTGGTGAAGTAAGTCAGTCGGCCGGCCGCTGCGCGACGAGTGCGTCGCGCGCGGCCAGGCCCGGGAACAGCCGCCACCACAGCGCGGCCACGGCGAGCGTGCCCACGCCGCCCAGCACCACCGAGCCCACAGCGCCCATCAGGGCCGCGGTGGCGCCGGACTCGAACTCTCCCAGCTGGTTGGATGCACCGATGAACAGTCCGTTCACGGCGCTGACGCGCCCGCGCATGGCGTCGGGCGTCTCCAGCTGGACCAGTGTCTGGCGCACCACCACGCTGACCATGTCGGCCGCGCCCGAAACCGCCAGTGCGGCCATCGACAGCCAGAACACCGTCGACAGCCCGAACACAAGCTGAGCCGCGCCGAACACGGCGACGGCGCCCAGCAGCTTGTGGCCGGCGCGGCGCTCGATGGGCCGGTGAGCCAGCAGCACCGACATCGCCAGCGCGCCCGCCGCCGGCGCTGCGCGCAACAGCCCGAGGCCCCAGGGGCCGACATGCAGGACATCCTTCGCGAACATCGGCAGCAGGGCCGTGGCGCCGCCCAGCAGCACGGCGAACAGGTCCAGCGACACCGCACCCAGGACCACCTTGTGACCCCAGACGAAGTGCACGCCGGCCAGAACGGTGCGCCAGGTCGTCGGCTCGTGCGGGGGTGGTGCGTGCTCGTAGCGGATGCGCAGCGTGAGTGCCCCGGCCAGCGCGAACAATGCCGCGCACAGGCCGTAGACAGCGCCGCCGCCGGCGGCATACGCGAAGCCGCCCATCGCCGGCCCCGCGATGACGGCGGCCTGCAGGCCGCCCGAGCTGAAGGCCAGCGCCCGCGCCAGCAGGGCCGGGGGCACGAGCAGTGGCGTCAGCGCCTGCGTGGCCGGCATCTGGAAGGCGCGCACGGCACCCAGCAGCACCGAGACGCCGAGCAGCAGCTCGCGGGTGACCCACCCGCCCAGGCTGGCGGTGGCCAGCAGCACCGCCGTGGCCGCCAGCACGGCCATGCAGGCGGCCAGGATGCGGCCTCGGTGCCAGCGGTCCACCAGTTGCCCTGCAGGCAGGGCCAGCACCAGCGCCGGCACGAACTGCAGCAGTCCCACGAGGCCCAGGTCCCAGGCCGAGCCGGTGAGGTCGTAGACCTGCCAGCCCACGGCCACCATCAGCATCTGGCCCGCGCTGACGCCCGCCAGGCGTGCCCACCACAGCTGCATGAAGCCGCGGTACGCGCGCAGGGGAGTCGGTTCAGCCATCCGGGGATTCACGCAAGAGGAATGCCTGGATTCTGGCCGTATGCTCGCGCCCGGCGGGCCGATGTCGTGGCCCGGTTCGAATCGGGTGGGAGCGCGGTGGATACGTCTGCAATCTGGTGGCTGCTGAGCGCCGCCCTGATCCTGGCCGGGCTGGCGGGCACCGTGCTGCCCGCGCTGCCGGGCACGGCGCTCGTGCTGGCGGGCATCGTCCTCGGGGCCTGGATCGACGGCTTCACGCGTGTGGGCAGCGTCACGATCGGCGTCGTGGCGGTGCTGGCTGCGCTGGCCTGGGTGCTCGAGTACGTGGCCGGTCTGCTGGGCGCCCGCAAGGCGGGTGCCAGCCGCGAGGCGCTGATCGGCGCCGCGGCAGGCACCGTTGCGGGGCTGTTCATGGGGCTGGTGGGCGTGCTCTTCATGCCGCTGGTCGGCGCTGCGATCGGCGAGTTCATTGCCCGTCGCGACCACGGCCAGGCGCTGCGGGTGGGCACGGCCACCTGGCTCGGTCTCATGGTGGGCATGGTGGCCAAGGTGGTGCTGGCATTCATGATGGTGGGCATCTTCATCGTTGCGCTCGTGTTCTGATGCGCACGTGGGCCGTCCTGCTGCTGGCCATGGTGGCGGCGCCGTGCATCGTGCCCGCGGCGGCGCAGACCCGGCTGCAGACCCGCCTGCAACCCCCTCCGCAGCCCGCCTTGCCGGCCGCGCCGGAAACCGCGCTGCAGACGCCGGGCCAGACCGCCTACGACCCGAAGGACTTCAAGCGCGAAGTGGTCAGGGCGCGCTTCGCACGCGAAGTGCAGTTCCGCGCCGCCGCCGTGCAGGTGGCATGGAGCGCCGAACTGCTGTGCGACGCCACGACCGAGATCGAGCCCTTCGTCCTGTGGTCGCTCGGCACCATCGGCCGCCGCCTGTCATCCGATGACCTCGCGCTCTACACCGAGGTGACCGGCATGGACGACCTGTGGCGCGTGGTCTGGCTCGACGAGGGCGCCCCCGACGACCTGCACCTGGGCGACGTCGTCACCGCTGTGAACGGCCGCAAGCTGCCCACCGGCGGCACCCGCTTCGAGTTCGGCGCGCTGCTGCGCGGCGCCTCGCCGCTGTCGAACGACGACCAGCCGTTCTGGACCGTGGTGCTGCAGGCGCGCGAGGAAGCGCGCCTGGGCAAGCCCATGACCGTGACCCTGCAGGACGGCCGGGTGCTGAAGGTGGACACGCAGACAGGCTGCGCCGGCAGCGTCACGGCCACTGGCTTCGACCACGAGCCCGACCGATTCGTCCGCCAGGGGTCCATCCGCGCCAAGATTCCCGCCAATGCGATGCTCGAGGCCCGCGCGAGGGACGAGTTCCGCTGGCTGGCGGCTTTCGGCACCTACTTCCAGGCGAGCGAGAAGGCCATCGGCAAGGCGCGCGAATCCGAGAGCGTGGCCAATGCCTTCGTGGTCGGAAAGATCCTCGCCGCAGCCGTTCCCGGTGCCGGCATGTTGCTGACCGCGATGGAGCAGCAGGCCGAACGCACCATTGCCGTGGACAGCGTCGTCGGCAGCGCCGACCTCTTCGCCAACGAGGTGGTCACGGCGATGGGCGGCGACCCCACGGCGGGCTGGCGCCTGAACGAGCGCTACGCCGAACTGGGCCTGAAGGTAGACGCGGTGCGGATGTCCGCGTTCCGGCTGTCGAACGCCAAGGAGCATGCGCAGCGACTCACGGCCCTGCAGGAGGCGCGTGCCCGTGCCGAGGCGCAAGCCGAAGCCGCGGAGCGGCGCACGCAGGAAGACGCCCGCCGGCAGCCGCTGGTGCTGCCGCCCCGCTGACGCCGACTAGGCGCCGAACACGTACCCGAGCCACTCGTGCAGCATCACATGGTTGTCGAAGAATCCAGTGCGACTGGGCATGAAGTCGGCCCATTCCCACTCGTAGGCGGGCCGCATGCCCATCGGCGCCGTGACGATGCCGATCTTCGCTCCCGCGTGCTGCGCCCCGCGCTCGAAGGCGCGCACCGCGCGCCGCATGTGATAGTCGTGCGTGACCAGCACGATGCGGCGCACGCCTGCGGCGTGCAGCATCTGCATCGTGAGCAGTCCGTTCTCGGCGGTGTCGCGCGACCGGTCTTCCGTCCAGCGCAGCGGCCTGCCGAACTCCCGCTCGGCGATCCGTGCCGCGATCTCGGCCTCGGAGGCCTCGCTGCGTGCGCCATTGCGGGTGCCGTGCCCCAGGCCGCCGCTGAAGGCCAGAGGCAGGCGGGTCTCGCGCGACAGCCAGATGCCGTAGCGCAGCCGCTCGATCGAGATCGGCGTCAGGTTGGACACGCCGTACTCGGGGGAGAGTTCGCGGCTGCCCCCGCCCAGCACGACGATCGCGGTGCCGCTGGCCTCGCCGGCCTTGCGCAGGTTGGCGATGTCGGCCTCGGTGAGCGCCGGCGGTACGGGATGCATGCCTTGTCGCATGAGCACGCCCAGGGCCGGCACCGACGTCATCCAGATGCCGACCACGGCCAGAAGGATCAGGCTCCAGGCCAGCAGGCGCCGACGGAACATCAGGCGCGCGCCCACCAGCACCAGCACCAGGAAGGGCACGGGCGGCAGCAGCAGCGTGCCGACGACGCTCTTCCAGGACTCCAGGCCCATGGCCATCATCATGTCGTTCACGTGGGCCTCGGCAAGTTTGAAGAGAACCGGATTGTGCGGCCCGCCACCCGCATGACCGGTCGGGGGCAGGCATGAGCGGCGCGTTGCGCGGGCGCCGCGCAGGTCTGCGGCTGGTGCGGTTCGCGGGGGTGGCGCTGCTTTTCCTGCTGATCCTGGTGCTGCTCCTGGCGGCGGTCGCGTGGTGGGCCGGGCCGGGCCTGATTCGAGCGCAGATCGAACAACGCGGCAGCGACGCGCTGGGCCGCGCCGTCAGCGTCGGCGCAGTGCGCATCGACCCGCTCGCGCTCGCCCTGGAACTGCAGGACGTCGCCGTCGCAGGCTTGCCTGGGGCGGCGCCGCAGTTGCAGCTGGGCCGGATCCGGGCCGATCTGAGCCTCGAGACGCTCTGGCTGCGCGCCCCGGTGCTGGAGGCGCTGACGATCGATGCGCCGGTGCTGAGGCTGGCGCGCCTGCAGCCCGGCCAGCTGGATGTCGACGACCTCGTGCAGCGGCTGTCGGCTGCCAGCCCCCCGGGGACCGAGCCCGAACAGGCGGCGCGGTACGCGCTGAGCAACCTGACCCTGACCGGCGGGCAGGTGCTCGTCGACGACCGGGTCGCGGGCCGGACCCACCGGTTCGAAGGCGTGCGGCTCGCGTTGCCGTTCCTGTCGACTCTGCCGTCCCACGTGGCCGTTCGCGTACAGCCGGCGCTTGCGTTCACGGTCGCGGGTGCGCAGGTCGATCTGAAGGGCAGCGCCACACCTTTCGCGCCGACCCCCGCGAGCGAGATCGCGCTGCGCCTCCAGGCGCTGTCGCTGGCGCCGCTGTGGCCCTACCTGCCGGCAGCGAGCGGCTGGAAGGGCCAGGACGGCAGCCTCGACCTGGACCTCACGCTGGCCTTCGAGCAGCCACGCGGTGTGCCACCCCGGGTCCTGTTGAAGGGGTCGGCAGCTGCCTCGGGCGTGAGCCTGTCCCAGGTGTCGGGCCCCGGGCGCGTGGCCTGGCGCCGCCTGGCGCTGGCGGTGGACGACCTGCAGCCCCTGAGGCGGCAGGCGGCCGTGTCCTCGCTGCAGGTCGAGGGGCTCGACGTGGTGGCGCCGCAGACGCAGACAGAGAAGCAGACGCAGACGCAGGTGCCTGCCGCCGCCGCTTCGGCCTCGGTTGCCGAAGTCTCGTGGCAGGCTACGCTGGGCCGGCTCGAAGCCTCCGATACGCGCATCCGCTGGCGCGATGCCGCATCGCTTGAACTGGTTCTGCCTACGATGCAGCTCGAACGCCTGGCCTGGCCGGCGGACGCCCCCAGCCCGCTGCGAATGCAGGCCAGGCTGTCGAGCAACGGCCGGCTGCTGCTCGACGCGGCCGCCGAAGGCGAGGTCTCGCCCCGTTCGGCCCGGATTGCGGTCGACCTCGCCGAGGCGCAGTTGGCGCCGGCGCAGCCCTGGCTTCGGGCGCTGTCGGTGCCGCCGGTCAGTGGCAGGCTCGAAGGGCGGGTGGAGGTCGACTGGACGGCGCGCAGCGTGACGCCGGATGCCGCGCAAGACGAGGTGCTGCGCGTCCTGCTGCCGCAGGCACGGCTGCGCAACCTGAGCGTCGGCGCTGGTGCGAGCCCGCCGGTGCGGCTGAAGGCGCTGGACGTGGCTGATGCACGCATCGACCTGCAGGCTCGCCGCGCCGACATCCGGCGTGTCGGCCTCAGGGAGCCCGCGGTCCTCCTGCAGCGCCCCCGCGGGGGCGACTGGAACCTGCTGGCCTGGTTTCAGCCTCCCCGCGTGGCCGTGGCATCGACCACACCACCCGAGGCTGCGGCTGCATCCGCATCCGCACCGGCGATCCCGGCCTCGCCTCGGCCGTCCGAGGCCGCCGCAAGAACCGGCAAGGCCTCGCCGTCGGGCGACTGGCGTTGGCGCATCGACGAGATCCTGCTGTCCCAGGGCCGGCTCGACGTGGACGATGCGCAGCCCGCGACCCCCGTTGCGCTGTCGCTGCGCCTCGACGAACTCAGGCTCCGGTCAATGGCAGGTCCCCCCGGCCCGACACCCGTGGCGGTCCAGTTGCGTTCGCGGGTCGAGGTGCCCGCCACGGAAGGCCGTGCCGCGACCCCGCCGGGCAAGCTCGATTTCTCCGGTGTCGCCAGCCTGCAGCCCGCCTCTCTGGAAGGGCGCGCAGCCGCCGAGCGGCTGCCGGTGCATGCCGTGGCGCCCTGGCTGCCCGCTGCGCTGCCGGTGGCGCTGCGCCGCGCGGAACTGGGCTACGAGGGGCAGGTGGCGGCCAGCCAGCGCCCGGACGGCCTGCGCGCCCGCGTCGACGGTGCGCTGCGCGTGGCGGACCTGCAGGTCAACGAGATCGGCAGCGGCGATGAACTGCTGGCCTGGCAATCGCTGACTCTGGCACCGCTGCGTGCGCAACTCGAGCCGGGCAGCCGCCCCCGGCTCGAAATCGGGCGCGCCGAGCTCAGCGACTTCTCGTCCCGGCTCGTCATCACGGAGCAGGGGCGGTTCAACCTGCGCGACGTGGCGGCCGACCCCGTGCCCGGGCCTGCAGCCGCAGCGCCATCACCTGCGGCGCCATCCTCCGCATCCGCATCCGCATCCGTACGCGCACCGGCACCGGCACCGGCATCCTCCGCCGGTCGAGGTACGGGCCTGCCGCTGGACCTGGTCGTCGGCGAGACCGTCTTCACCCGCGGCCGCATCGATTTCCGCGACCGGTTCATCCAGCCCAACTACTCGGCCGACCTGACCGATCTGAACGGGCGCCTCGGGCGGGTGGCCTCGGGTTCGACCGAGATGGCGCCGCTGGAGCTGCGTGGCCGGGCGGCGGGCACCGCCGGGCTCGAGATCCGGGGTGCGCTCAACCCGACCGCCGAGCCGCTGGCGCTGGACATCGCCGCCAAGGCCACCGATCTCGAACTCGCCCCGCTGTCGCCCTACGCCGGCAAGTACGCCGGCTATGCCATCGAGCGCGGCAAGCTCAGCCTCGACGTGAACTACCGCATCGACCCCGATGGCCGGCTCGACGCGAAGAACCAGCTCGTCCTGAATCAGCTCACCTTCGGCGAACGCATCGACAGCCCGGACGCCACCTCGCTGCCCGTGCGCTTCGTCGTGGCGCTGCTGACCGACCGCAACGGCGTCATCGACCTGAACCTCCCCATCAGCGGTTCGGTGAATGACCCGCAGTTCAGTCTGTTCGGGCTGGTGCTCAAGGTCATCGGCAACCTGCTGGTCAAGGCCGTCACCGCGCCGTTTTCGCTTCTGTCGGGCGGCGACGGCCCCGACCTCGGGCAGTTGATCTTCGAGGCCGGCACCGCGCGCATCGCGTCCTCGGGCCTGCCGGCGCTCGACCGGGCCGCCAAGATCCTGCGCGACAGGCCGGCGCTGAAGCTCACCATCACCGGCACCGCCGACCCGGTCGAGGAGCGCGAGGCGATGCGCGCCGCCGCGCTGGCCGCGCGTCTGGCCGAGGAGCAGCGGCGCGACCTGGCGCGCGCCGGCCGGCCGCTTGCCGCCGACGCGCCGGCGCCGCCATTGGCACCCGCAGAGCGCGAGACCCTGCTCAGGCGCCTGTACGAAGCCGCCCCGCTGCCGGACCGCCCGCGCAACCTGATCGGCCTCCTGAAGACGGTGCCCGCCGCCGAGATGGAGGCGCGCCTGCGCGCCGCCGTGGTGATCAGCACCGACAGCGCACGCGACCTCGCCCTGCAGCGTTCTCTGGCGGTGCGCGGCGCGCTGGCCGAGCGCGGGCTGCCCGTGGAGCGCCTGTTTCTGGCAGCGCCGCGCGTGCGCCTCGCAGCCGAAGGCGATGACACGGCATGGGTACCGCGGGCCGAACTGGCCGTCACGGCGAACTGAAACCGATAATGCACGCCATCAAGGAGTGACGATGGCAACGGATGTGATCACGCTGGGCGGCGGCTGCTTCTGGTGCGTGGAGGCGGTGTACGAGCTGGTCGACGGTGTCGGTGCGGTCGAATCCGGCTATTGCAACGGTCACGTGGACCGCCCCACCTACCAGCAGGTCTGCGAGGGAACCACCGGCCACGCCGAAGTGGTGCGCGTGAGCTTCGATCCTGCGCGCATTTCGCTGCGCGAGGTGCTGGAGATCTTCTTCGTCGTGCACGACCCGACCACGCTGAACCGCCAGGGCAACGATGCGGGGCCCCAGTACCGGTCGGGCATCTACTGGAACGACGAATCGCAGTTGCCGGTGATCCGTGCCGTCATGGCCGAAGTCGACGCCGCCCACGGCGGGCGCGTCGTGACCGAGGTCGCCCGCGAGGAGAACTACTCTCGCGCCGAGGACTACCACCAGCACTACTTCGCCAACCACCCGGGGCAGGGCTACTGCGCCTTCGTCGTGGCGCCGAAGGTCGAGAAGTTCCGTCGCACCTTCAAGGCCCGCGTGAAGGCGGCATGACGGCCGCATGAGATCTGCGCCGCGCCTGATTCACGCGCTCTGGGTGGCGCTTGCGCTGCTGTGCGCGCAGGGTCTGGGCGTGTGGCACCGGACCGCGCATGCCTTGCCGGCCGGGCCGGGCCAGTTCCAGGCCCAGTCCCATTCCGGGCTCCAGTCCGGGTTCCACGACCACGATCACGACCCTGTTCCGGCCCATGCACACGAACATGCCCACGGCACGACGGCGGCGTTCGACGGTCACGAAGCCGGTGACGTCGAGTGCCGCCTGTTCGACCAGCTGCTTCACGCCGACGGCCTGACGGCGGCGGCGCCGTCTCTGCTGGCCTTCGGCGCGGCCGATTCGCCGGCGGCCGAGGCGCTGCGCTCTGCACGCCTGACACCGGCCTGGCGCCAGCGCGCCCGCGGCCCGCCCGGCACGCTCCGGGCCTGACCGGCCCGCCGCGGCCTCGACCGCGGCTTGAGCCCGCACCTTGCCGCCCTGCGGGCGGCATTCCTTCCTGTGTCGCCACGCCACGGCCGAGTCCGCGGCGTGGTGCGTTCTCGTGAGTCTTCGATGCAATCGACAATTCCTGTTCTGCGCCCCCTCGCCTTGGCGCTCGCTGCTGCCCTGGGCGCCTCGTCCGTCTGGGCCCAGGCCACCCAGCAGGTGGTGATCACCGGCAACCCGCTGCAACGCGACGCCTTGTCCCAGCCGGCCAGCGTGCTGGCAGGCGAGGGCCTGGTGCTGCGCCGTGCGGCGACCTTGGGCGACACGCTCGACGGCCTGCCGGGCGTGGCCAGCACCTGGTTCGGCCCCAACTCCGGACGCCCGGTGATTCGCGGCCTGGACGGCGACCGCGTGCGCCTGCTCGACAACGGCGGCGCCTCGGTGGACGCCTCCAGCCTCAGCTTCGACCATGCGGTCGCCATCGATCCGCTTGTGATCGAGCGCATCGAGGTGCTGCGCGGGCCCGCCGCGCTGCTGTACGGCGGCAATGCCACCGGCGGCGTGGTGAACACGCTGGACAACCGGATTCCGCGCCAGGTGGCCGACGGCCTCTCGGGCCGCGCCGAACTGCGGCTCGGCGGCGCTGCGGACGAGCGCTCGCTGGGCGCACTGCTGGAAGGCGGCAGCGGCGGGCTCGCATGGCACGTCGACGGCTTCTCGCGCAGCAGTTCCGATCTGCGGGTGCCGCGCCACGTTCCCACGGTCGATGGCGAGTCGCTCGACCCGACCACCCGGGTGCGCAACTCGGCAGCGAAAAGCGATGGCGGCGCCGTGGGTGCGGGCTGGGTCGGCGCGAACGGCTATCTGGGCATGTCGATCGACACCTTCCGGTCCGACTACGGTGTGACGGTGGAGGACGAAGTCACGATCCGCATGAAGCGCGACCGGGTCTCGGCGGCCGGCCAATGGCGCAGCACCGGGGCCTGGCGCGATCTCTCGTTCCAGGCCAGCGACACGGACTACCGGCACCAGGAGGTCGAAGGAAGCGGCGAGGTCGGAACCACCTTCGACAGCCGCGGGCGCGAGTTGCGGTTGCAGGCGCGCCATGCCCCCTTGACGGCCCTGGCGGGGCTGGAGGGTGTCGTGGGGCTGCAGTTCGAGTCCCTCGGGTTCTCGGCGCTGGGCGAGGAGGCCTTCGTGCCCGGCACGCGCACCCGCAACCTCGGCTTCTTCGTGCTGGAGTCCTTCCGCGTGGGCGCGGTGGAACTGAGCGGCGGCCTGCGCCACGAACGCGTGCGCGTGGCCTCGGACGGCGACGATGCCGCGGCCGAGGCCCCGCGGTTCGGTGCCGCCGCCGAACGGCGCTTCAGCCCGACCTCGGCATCGCTGGGCGCGGTCTGGCGCGTTGCGCCGGGCTGGCAGGCCCGTGCCGGCCTCGGCCGCACCGAACGTGCGCCCGCGTACTACGAGCTCTATGCCGACGGCCTGCACCTGGCCACGGCGGCGTTCGAGGTCGGCGACCCCACGCTGGCCGTGGAGCGCAGCGTGAACGCCGAAGTCGGCCTCGCCTGGACTCAGGGCCGGCATGAGGTTTCGGTGAATGCCTTCACGACCGACTTCTCGAACTACATCGCGCTCGACGCCACAGGGTCGGATCGGCCGGTGGAGGACGAAGAGACTGGAGAGCTCGGCTCGGTGCCGGAATATCGCTTCCGCGGCGTGCGCGCACGCCTGTCGGGGCTCGAGGTCGAGGCCCGCACAGGTTGGAGCCTGGCCGGCTGGGATTGGCAACTCAGCGGTGGGCTCGACCTCGTCCGGGGAACGAACCGGGATACGTCCGAACCCCTGCCTCGCATCGCGCCGGTGCGTGCACGTGTCGCGCTCGAGACCACGATCGGCGCTTGGCGCATGGCGCTGGGCGTGCATCACGCGGCGCGCCAGAACCGTGTCCCCTCGACCGACACGGCGACCGCCGGTCACACCCGGGTGGATCTGTCCGCCAGCTGGCGGCAACGCCTGGGCGGCGCCGATGCACTGTGGTTCGTGAGTGCCCGGAACCTCGGCGACACACTTGCTTACCAGGCCACCACCATCGGCACGCTGAGAGGCCTCGTGCCGCTGCCGGGACGATCGCTCGCAGCCGGCGTGCAGATGGCGTTCTAAGCCGCATCTGCTGGCTAAACTCCGGGGCTGGGAACCACCCCGGAGGGCAGTGCATGGATCAGGTGTGGCGCGATGCGCCGTCAGCCGCATTGCGAGTGATACGCGACGGTGCGGCTGTCGCGGTCGAGCCCAATCAGGCGGCCCGTGCCTGGGCGGCCCCGCATGGCCTGACCGATGCCGACTGGCAGCGACTCGGCACCGCGCAGTTGCTCATGCCTGCCGGAGATCGCGACATTGCGCTCGGCAATGCAGGCATTGCGCTGCATTGCCGCAGCGTGCCTGTGCAGGACGGGCTGCTGCTTTGGCTGACCCCACGCCGCGAGCCCGGGCATGCGGGGGCCTTCGAGGACCGCCTGGGCTTGCTCCAGGTCTTTGGCCGCATCGGTCTCTACGTGCGCGATCTGGAGGGCGGTGCGGGCCGCTGGGACGCGCACATGTTCGAACTCACCGGGCTGGACCCGGCCGCCGGCCCGCCCGACTGGCCGGACTTCCTGGTGCGATGCGTGCATCCGGACGACCGCGCGCCGCTCGATGCGCACTATCGCAGCATCCGTGCCGTGCCGGGCCGGGGCGATGTGCACTTCCGTGTCTGCCGCCCCGACGGCGAAGTGCGGCTGATGCATTCTCTGTACGACATCCGCCCCGCGGAGTCCGGTCTTCCCGCGCAGCTGGTAGGCGTGATGATCGACGACAGCGCCGCCGGCCGAAAGATGCAGGAAGGGGAGCGTTCCAGACAATCCCTGATGCGTGCGCTGGAGATGTCGGGTGTGTCGGTGTGGCACGTCGATCTTGTCAGGCAGCGCGTCTTCTTCAACACCATCGGGTACGACGTCGTGAACATGACGCCCGACCCTGAGGGTGTGCCCCTTGGCCTGTTGCGCCGGAGCATCCACCCGGACGACCTGCCGGGCATCATCGACGCTGCAGAGAAGGCCTTGGAGTCCGATCACGTCGTCGATGCGCTGGCGCGCTACATCGCGTCCGACGGTCGCTGGCGCTCGCTGCTGACGCGTCGCGTGGCCGAGCGCGACGACAGCGGACGCGCCATCGGCCTGATGGGCGTGTCGGTGGACCTGACCGAGCGCCATGCGGAACGCGAACGTGCCGACGCTCTGGCCGAGCAGTCCGGCCTGCTTGCGCAGGCGATGGGCGTGGGCTTCTGGCAGCGCGAAGGCGGCAGCGAACGCGTGATCTGGGACCCGCAGATGTACCGCATCTATGGTCGTGCCCCGCACCGCGCCGCGCCCACGGCAAAGGAGTGGGTCGCGGAGTACGTGCATCCGTTGGAGCGCGAGGGCATCACCCAGCGCCTGGAGCGCGATGCCGAGGCCTGGCTGCCCAGCACGCAGATCACGCTGCGCGTGTGCACGGAGACCGGGGACGAACGCTGGATACGCTCCTGGACCCGGCGGTACGAGCGTGACGGCCGCCGAATCGCCATGGGCATGAACCTGGACGTGACCGAACTCCACCGCCACGAGGAGACGCAGCGCGACGCCGAACGCGCAGCCCGGGCCAGCCGCGAGAAGTCGGCCTTCATGGCCCTGATGAGCCACCGGCTGCGAACGCCACTGAATGCGGTTCTCGGCTTCGCGCAGGTGATGGCCCAGGACGCCAGCGAACCGATCAGTCCCCGCCAGCGCGAACGCTTGGCGCGCATCGACACCGCGGGCAACGAACTGCTGGCGATGATCGACGATGTCTTCGAACTCGCCGAACTGGATGCCGAACCTCTGGCGCCGGCGCGGTTGCCGGTGCCGTTGGTCAGCGTGACGACGCACCTCGCCGAGGCTGTTGCACCCCTCGCGCGGCAGCGCGGCGTGACGCTGCGCCTGGATTCAGCGCCCGCGACCCTGCACGTGGCCACCGACCGGCGGCTGCTGGGTCAGGCCCTTCTGCATCTGGTCGCGCATGCGGTGCGCCGCAACGACCACGGCGGCTGGGTCGCGCTGACGATCTCCAGCAACGAGGAGCCCGGATGGTGCCGGCTGCTGTTGAGCGACGGCGGCCCGCAACTGACGCCGCAGCAGCGTGAACTGCTGTTCGACACGCCGGCCCAGCCCGTACCCGACACCGCGAACGGCGATGCGCTCGTCGGTCTCGATCTGGTTCGCCAGGCGCTCGAGCGCCTGGGTGCGCAGATTCACTGGCAGCACCCTGACGCCACCGACAGCGGCCTCGTCGTTCACCTGCCGCTGGCGGCGGACCTTCCCGCGCCGGCCAATGCACCGGTGCTGAAGTTGCTCTGCGTCGAGGACAACCCGGTGAACCTGATGCTGGTCCAGGAACTCGTGGCCATGCGGCCGCGTGTGCGCCTGTTCAGTGCGATGGACGGTGAATCCGGCCTGGTGCTGGCCGAGGCGGAGCGCCCCGATGCCGTTCTGCTCGACCTGCATCTGCCCGACATCAGCGGCCACGAAGTGCTGGCCCGCCTGCGGGCCAACCCCCAACTGGCTGCGTGCCATGTGATTGCGCTGTCGGCCAACGCGATGCCCGAGGACATCAGGGCCGCGCGCGAGCAGGGCTTCGACGACTACTGGACGAAGCCGATCGATTTCGACATCTTCCTGGCCGGGCTGGACCGTCTGGCCCAGGGCTCGGTCAGGGCGCCAGCCGCTCCTTGATCCACCGATCGGGCTGCGACTCGCCTTCGGGGCGGTAGCGCAGCCGATCGTGCAGCCGGCTCTTTCGTCCCTGCCAGAACTCCCAGCGGTCGGGGACCAGGCGGTAGCCACCCCAGTGCGGGGGACGCGGCGGGTTCAGCAGATGGCGCGCCGAGATCTGCGCCGCATTGGCCACCAGGACCGCGCGCGACGAGATCACCTCGCTCTGCGGTGAGGCCCAGGCGCCGATCCGGGAATCCAGGGGGCGGCTGGCGTAGTAGGCGTCCGACTCCTCGTCGGATGTGCGCTCGACCCGGCCCTCGATGCGGACCACGCGCTCGAGTTCGACCCAGTGGAACTGCAGTGCGGCGAAGGGCCTGGCCGCGAGTTCGCGGCCCTTGCGGCTGTGGTAGTTCGTGTACCAGACGATGCCGCGTGCGTCGTAGCCCTTGATCAGCACGATGCGCGACGACGGGCGTCCGTCCTCGCCGACGGTGGCCACGGTCATGGCGTTCGGTTCCGGCAACTGCGCGTCCAGCGCCTGCTGGAGCCAGCGCTGGAACTGCCGCAGCGGGTCGGCGTCGGCGGCCGTTTCATCGAGCGCGTCGCGCTCGTAGCTCTTGCGTAGGTCTGCGATGTTCATGTGCCCAGTATAGGAACCCGGAATCCACTGACCGGTGATCCCCTTACGTGTAAGACCGTAGGCACAACTCCCACTGTCAACCTGGGGCGCAGGCAGCCATCCTAGGCGCCAGAGGTGCGACGGAGGAACGAAGAGCGCACCCGGCAACAAGATCAACAACGCATGAATCCGCGTCCGACCATACTCGTGATGGCTGCCGGCCAGGGACGGCGCTTCGGTGCCGATGGGCACAAGCTCGCGCAGCCGCTGGGTCAGGGCACCGTCCTGACCACGACCATCCAGCACGCCATCGAGACCGGATGGCCCGTGGCGGTGGTCACCACGGCCGAACTCGCCGCGTCCGTCTCCCCCTGGATCGCCACACGCGACCTCGTCGTCCTGTCTGCGGCCGAGGCCGCGCGGGGCATGGGCTTTTCCATCGCTGCCGGCGTGGCCGCGCAGGCCGCCGGGCGCGGCTGGCTGGTCCTGCCCGGCGACATGCCGCTGGTCCGGCCGGCCTCGATGCTGGCGGTCGGGCGCGCGCTCGCGGAGCATCCCATCGCCTATGCGCAGCATCGGGGGCGACAGGGGCATCCCGTCGGGTTCGCGGCCGAACTGTTCTCGGAACTGATCGGCCTGACCGGCGACGAAGGCGCGCGCCGGCTGATCGCGCGCTATCCGGCCTTGCCGCTGGAGCTTGACGATCCGGGCGTGCTGATCGACGTCGACACCGAGGCCGACCTCGCTGCGGTGCGTGCCGCTGCCGGCGTGGTCTGAACCAGTCCGGCCCTGGCGGCCAGCGCCATCAGGCGCTCGATCTCGCGATCGACGATGCCGCGTTCCCGCAGCGCGTGCGCTGTCTGGGCCAGGTACTCCAGCGTCGTGCCGTAGCGGCCCCGTGCATGGCGCAGGATGTCGAGCATCTGCGCGTCTGGCAGGCGGCCCAGGTAGGCATCGCTGCGGCGGCTGAGCGTGAAGGCGAGGGCCGGCACCAGGCCCTGTGATGTGCGGCACGGCAGCCAGCGCGGTGTGTACACGCCCGTGGGCATCTCGCGCAGCCACAGCCGTTCGAGTTCGGCTTCCGCCTGGGCGGCCGGCAGGCGGTAGACCTCGCCGCGGCAGGCGCCGCCGGGCAGCAGCGCGAACACCAGGCCGGGCCGTTCCGGCGTGCCGCGGTTGATGCGTGAGCGCATGCGCAGCGCGCGATGCCAGCCGTGCACCAGCGCGCTGCGCTGCTCGCTCGCGTGGAACTCCGGGCGCCAGATCAGGGAGGCGTAGCCGAAGATCCACAAGGCCTGTTGCGGGCCCCAGTGGCGGCGCAGTTCGGCCAGCACCGCGCCCGGCTGCGGGATGGGGTGTTGAATTGACGCTGTAACCGAGTTACTCGATAATCCATCCATGAGTTACATCCGGAGCGTATCGCCGTGAAGACCGCCATTGCACACGTCACCGAACGCATCCGCCAGCGCAGCGCCGGCCTGCGGGCAGCCTACCTCGAGCGTGTGGAGCGGCTCGCCGCGCGGCCGCGCGGCAGCGAACGCATGGGCTGTGCCAACGTCGCGCATGCCTTCGCGGCACTGCCGGGCGCCGACAAGATGCGCGTCGTGGCCGAACGCGCACCGCACCTGGGAATCGTGACCGCCTACAACGACATGCTCTCGGCCCACCAGCCTTACGAGGGCTTCCCCGCAGTGATCCGGGACGAAGCCCGGCGTGCGGGTGCGACCGTCCAGGTGGCGGGCGGCGTGCCGGCCATGTGCGACGGCGTCACGCAGGGCCTGCCCGGCATGGAGCTGAGCCTGTTCTCGCGCGACACGATCGCGATGGGCACCGCAGTGGCCCTGACGCACGACGTCTATGACGGCGCCTTGCTGCTGGGCGTGTGCGACAAGATCGTGCCGGGACTGTTGATCGGTGCGCTGCATTTCGGTCATCTGCCCTGCGTGTTCGTGCCGGCGGGCCCGATGAGCACGGGCCTGTCCAACAACGCCAAGGGCAAGGTACGTGAACAGTATGCCCAGAAGCTGATCGGCCGGGCGGAATTGCTGGCGGCCGAGAGTGCGGCTTACCACGGTCCGGGCACCTGCACCTTCTATGGCACCGCCAACAGCAACCAGATGCTGCTGGAGGCCATGGGCCTGCATGTGCCGGGCGCTGCCTTCGTGCACCCCCACGACGGCCTGAGAGAGGCGCTCACACGCGAGGCGGTGCACGAACTGCTCGCCATCCGCCGGGGCGGCGAGCGCTTCACCCCCATCGGCCGGCTGGTCGACGAGCGCGTGATCGTCAATGCCATGGTCGCGCTGCTGGCCACCGGCGGTTCGACCAACCACCTGATCCACTGGGTGGCGGTGGCGCGCGCCGCCGGGCTGCTGATCGACTGGACCGACTTCGCCGAGCTCTCCGCCGCCGTGCCGACGCTGGCGCGCGTCTACCCGAACGGCAGCGCCGACGTGAACCAGTTCCAGGCCGCAGGCGGCCCGGGCTTCGTGCTGCGCGAACTGCTGGACGGTGGGTGGATGCACGGCGACGTGGCCACGGTGCACGCCGGTGGCCTTGCGGCCTACACCCGGTTGCCTTCCGCGTTGGTTCCGGTCGGGGCAGGTGCAGGCGAAGGCGCGGGCGCAGGCGCAGGCGCGGCCGAAGCCAAGGCGCCCGCTGCGGGCGGCGTGGGCTGGCATGACTTGCCCGCCGCGGCCGGGGACGACAGCATCGTCCGCCACGCGGCCGACCCGTTCTCGCCCAGCGGCGGCTTGAAGCTTCTGCAGGGCAATCTGGGGCGCTCGGTCATCAAGGTCTCGTCGGTGCCGGCGGACCGCCACGTCGTCGAGGCGCCGGCCATCGTCTTCCACAGCCAGGAGGCGCTGCTTCAGGCCTTTGCCGACGGCGAACTCGAGCGCGACTTCATCGCCGTGGTGCCCTTCCAGGGCCCGCGCGCCAACGGCATGCCCGAACTGCACAAGCTGACGCCTCCGCTGGCCGTGCTCCAGGGCAAGGGATTCAAGGTGGCCCTGGTGACCGACGGCCGCATGAGCGGCGCATCGGGCAAGGTGCCCGCCGCCATCCACCTGAGCCCCGAGGCCCTGGCCGACGGTCCTCTGGCCAAGGTGCGCACCGGCGACCTGATCCGCATGGATGCCGACGCCGGCACGCTCGATGCCCTGGTGGACGCCGCCGAATGGGCGGCCCGGGCAGTTGCGGTCATCGACCCGGCGCAGGCCGAGGCCAATTCGCACGATCTCGGCCGCGACCTCTTCGGCGGCATGCGGCGCACGGTCCGCAGCGCCGAGGAAGGCGCCATCACATGGCTCTGAAAGGACACCTCATGGATCCGCTGGAACTGGCCTCTTACGGCCCCGTCATCCCCGTCATCGTGCTGCACCGCGTGCGGGACGCCGTGCCGCTGGCCGAGGCCCTCGTGGCCGGTGGCGTGCGGGTGCTCGAAGTCACGCTGCGCACGCCGGTGGCGCTGGAGTGCATGGCGGCCATCGCCAAGGCGGTGCCGCAGGCCATCGTCGGTGCCGGCACCATCCGTTCCGTGGCCGACGCCGAGGCCGCGCTGGCGGCAGGCTGCCGCTTCGGCGTCAGCCCGGGCTACGGCACCGACATCGGGCATGCCTGCCGCAACATGGGCCTGCCCCTGCTGCCGGGCGTGGCCACCGCGAGCGAGGTCATGGCCGCCAACGCCGATGGCTACCAGTTCCTGAAGTTCTTCCCCGCCACGGCGGCTGGCGGCATTCCGATGCTGAAGGCGCTGGCCGGCCCATTCACGGATGTCGTGTTCTGCCCGACGGGCGGCATCACGCCGGAGACGGCGCCGCAGTTCCTGGCGCTGCCCAACGTGAAGGTCTGCGGCGGCTCCTGGCTGACGCCGCAGGATGCCGTCGACGCCGGCGACTGGGACCGCATCACGCGCCTGGCGCGCGAGGCCTCGGCGCTGCGCCGGGGCTGATCAGCCCCCGCCGCGCACCAGCGTCGCCATCGCGGCGCTGCGTTCGGCCAGGCCGTCGGCCACCCCTAGCCGGTCGGCCTCGTTGCGGTTCTGGCTGATCTTCCACTTGCCGACGAGCCGGGTCACCGGAATCTCGATGCCGACGATGGCGCGCAGCATCTGCTGCACGTAGTCGTCGGGGGCATCCCCGACGGCCCAGGGCTGCGCGCGCGGCGCCTCGTGGTGGTCGGTCAGGCGACCGACCAGGTCGCGCAGCCAGGGCGCGTCGTCCAGGGCACGCAGCGTGCCGTGCGCGTGCACCACTGCGTAGTTCCAGGTGGGCACCACCTTGTGATGCTCGGCCTTGGAGGGATACCAGGAAGGCGTGATGTAGGCCTCGGCCCCCCGGAACACCGCCAGCACCGGCTGCCCGTCGGCATGGCGCCACAGCGGGTTGGCGCGCGCCACGTGCCCCCGCAGGGTGCCAGACGCGCTGTCGTACTCCAGCGGCACGTGGTCGGCCGTCACGCCGTCCGCGCCGGTGGTCACCAGCATCGCGAGCGGATGCTCGCGCATCAACCCCTGCAGCGCGGCGGGGTCGTGCTGCTCGAAGTGCTTCGGCAGGTACATCAGCCGAGCCCGACGCCCGCGCTCGCGTCGGCGCGCTGGATCAGTTCGACCTTGTACCCGTCCGGGTCGGTGATGAAGGCGATCACGGTGTTGCCGCCCTTGACCGGGCCTGCCTCGCGCGTGACGTTGCCGCCGTTGTGGCGGATCTTCTCGCACGCGGCGTAGGCATCGGGCACCCCGATGGCGATGTGGCCGTAGGCCGTGCCCAGGTCATAGCTGTCGACGCCGTGGTTGTACGTCAGCTCCAGCTCGGCGTGCTCCGGGTTCTTGCCGTAGCCCACGAAGGCCAGCGAGTACTTCTGGGAGGGGTTCTCGCTGGTTCGCAGCAGGGTCATGCCCATGACCTGGGTGTAGAAGTCGATCGACCTTTGCAGGTCGCCGACACGCAGCATGGTGTGCAGCAGTCGCATCTTGGAATCCTTCAGTTCAGGTACATGGAAAGTCGGCGTCGGGCGCGGTCGGTCACGGCCGGGTCGGGGCACAGGCCGAACCACTCGACCATGCGCAGACGCGCGGCCTCGCGCTGTTCGGCCTTGTCACGCAGAACCACCTCGAGCAGTTGTTCGAACGCCGCGGCGAAATCGCCCGCATGGGCCTGGATGGCCGCGAGGTCGAATCGTGCCGCGTGGTCCCTGGGGTTGGCGTCCAGACGGGCCTGCAGCACCGCGGGGTCGCCAGCGGGCCGCAGCGCCTCGAAATCCTGCTGGGCCTTCAATGCGGC
Source organism: uncultured beta proteobacterium (assembly GCA_903938815.1). Taxonomy (GTDB): domain Bacteria; phylum Pseudomonadota; class Gammaproteobacteria; order Burkholderiales; family Burkholderiaceae_C; genus Rubrivivax. Next base: position 82,183 of record CAJAES010000029.1, on the reverse strand, counting down.
GGCGCGGTTGGCCAGCGCGCGGGTGATGGCGGGTTCGCGCGGGTCCAGCGTCTGCGCCTGCTCGAGCATCGCCACGGCCTGCGCATGGTCGGCCTCGTCCGCGGCCTGGCGCAGCAGCAGTTGGGCCGGGGAGGGCGCCTGCACGTGGGCATCCAGGAAGGCGCGGATGCGGGATTCAGGCAGCGCGCCGGTGAACTGGTCCACGGGCTGTCCGTCCTTGAACAGCAGCACGTGCGGAATGCTGCGCAGCCCGAGCATGCCCGCCACCTGCGGGCACTCGTCGGAGTTCAGCTTGGCCAGCACGAAACGGCCTTCGTAGGCCACCGCCAGCTTCTCGAGCATGGGCTTGAGCTGCTTGCAGGGACCGCACCAGGGCGCCCAGCAGTCCAGCAGCACCGGCACCTGGAAGGACCGCTGCAGCACGGTGGTCTCGAAGTCGGCATCGCTGACGTCGAAGGACACTTCGGCGCCCGCGCCGATCGTCGGGGTCGTGTTCATGGGTTCACCGTGTAGTTGAGCGTCATGCGGCCGCCGTCAACCGTGACGATCTCACCGGTCATGTAGCTGGCCGCGTCGGACAGCAGGAAGGCCACGACATCGGCGATTTCGGCCGGCTCGCCCAGGCGCTTCATCGGCGTGCGGCTCATGATGCGGGCGCGGGCCTCGTCGCTGGTCAGCACGGCATTCATCGCGAGCTCGGTCGCGATGGTGCCGGGCGCCACCGCATTCACGCGCACGCCCCGGTCGGCCAGCGACAGGGCCATCACCCGCGTGAGCTGGTTGATGCCGCCCTTGCTGACGTTGTAGCTGGCGATGCTGGGAATGGCCATCACGCCGTTGACCGAGCTCATGTTGACGACCGCGCCGCCGCCGCTCGCGACCATGCTGCGCGCAACAGCCTGCCCCACCAGGAACGAGCCCTTGAGGTTGATGTCGATCACCGCATCCCAGTCGGCTTCGGTGATCTCGAGGAAATCCGCCGCCTTGAAGATGCCTGCGTTGTTGACGAGCGCGTCGACGCGGCCGAACGTGGCCAGCGTCTGTGCCAGCGCCGCCTCCACATCGCCCTTCACGGCCACGTTGCAGTGGCAGTAGAGCGTGCGTGCGCCGGCTGCGGCGAGTTCGGCGGCCAGCGCCTGCCCGGCGGCGTCGGCGACGTCCCAGAGCACGACGGCGGCGCCATCGTTGGCCAGCCGGCGCGCGCAGGCCGCGCCGATGCCCTGTGCGGCGCCGGTGATCACGGCAACGCGGCCTTCGAGCCCGAATCTGATGTGGGTGTTCATGGGGTGTACTTTAGCCAAGCGAGCGGTCGAGCCAGATGGCCATGCCCTGCGCGTTGAGCTCGATGTCCATTTCCAGCAGCGCCCGCAAGCCGGCGCTGTCGATCGGGCATCCGTGAGCGGCGAGGCTCGTGCCGAACAGCGCCAGCATGGCGTCCTTCATGGCCTCGTGACGGGTGGGGCCGGACGGCGCGGCGCGGCCGATGGCGACCATGCCGTCCAGCAGTGCCAGCAGCAGGCTGCCGAGCCGCCGGACGTCCCGCACGCGGCTGAAGTGGGTCAGGTACATGCAGGCCGGGTCGCGCGCGAGCAGTCGCTCGATCGAATGCCGGAGCAGTTCGGGCTCGAACTGCACCGGTGTCGAGGTGGGCATGATCCAGGCGCCGCGTGCGGTGTCGAATTCGCGGTAGCTGAGACCGAAGGTGTCGCCGGTGAACCAGCCGCGCGTCTCCTCGTCCCACAGGCAGTGATGGTGGCGTGCGTGCCCCGGCGTGTCGGCCACGACCAGCGGGCGGCCCGCGAGTTCGATCACCACGTGGTCCGAGGTGGTCTTCACGCGTTCGGCCGGCACCGGCACCAGTGCACCGTAGGAGCGCTCCATCTCTTCGGCGCCGTACACCGCCAGCGCGCCCTGCCAAAGCATGGACGGGTCGATCATGTGGCGCGCGCCGCGCGGGTGGACCCAGAGCGTGGCAGCGGGCAGTTCGCGCATCAGCAGGCCCACGCCGCCGGCGTGGTCGAGGTGCACGTGCGTGGGAATCACGTGCGTCACGGCATCGCGCGGCAGGCCCAGGGCGTCCAGCAGGCCGAGCAGCCGGGGGACGGCGAAGTTGGTGCCGGTGTCGATGAAGGCGGCGTGGCCGTCCTGCACCATCAGGTAGGCGGCATCGAACCGGTCGCGGTGGAATCCGGTGTCGACGGCGTGGATGCCGTGGCCGAGATCTTCGGCCCAGGAGGGGTAGTCTGTCTGCATGGCGGCATTGTCCGATGCTTTACAGCTAAAGTAATTCGGCGGCACAATGCCTCTCGAGGAAACGCCCGGTCGCCCCAGGTTTCCTCGGCCCCCACCGGGGTGCGGGCCGGGTCAGGCCCGGCCCTGGGCGCACAGGAGCCACCCATGTCCCGTCTCAGCCATCTCGACCTGCCGTTCTTCGACGACGAGCACCGCGCGTTGGCGCTGTCCCTGGACATGTGGGGCGCCAAGGTGCTGCGCGGGCTCGACCATCACGACACCGACGCCACCTGCCGGCGGCTCGTGCGGCAGCTCGGCGAAGCCGGTGTCCTGCGGCATTGCGTGCCGGCGGCGCACGGCGGTCTGCGCGAGGTGCTCGACTCCCGTTCGCTGGTGGTCTGCCGCGAGACGCTGGCGCGGCACGATGGCCTCGCCGACTTCGCCTTCGCGATGCAGGGCCTGGGCAGCGGCCCCATCACCCTGGCGGGCAGCGCCGAACTGCAGGCGAGGATCCTGCCGCGCGTGGCGCGTGGCGAGTGCATCACGGCGTTCGCGCTGTCCGAACCCGATGCGGGCTCCGACGTCGCCGCGATGGCCTGCACGGCACGCGACGACGGCGATGCGTGGGTGCTCGACGGCGAGAAGACCTGGATCTCCAACGGCGGCATCGCCGACATCTACTGCGTCTTCGCGCGCACCGGCGAGGCGCCCGGCACGCGCGGCCTGTCGGCCTTCGTGGTGCCGGCCGATGCGCCTGGCTTCAGCATCGCCGAACGCATCGAGGTCATCGCGCCTCACCCGCTGGCGCGGCTGCGCTTCGACGGCTGCCGCATCCCGAAGGGCAACCTCCTGGGCACTGCGGGGGAGGGCTTCAAGCTCGCGATGCGCACGCTGGACATCTTCCGGGCTTCGGTGGCCGCCGCCGCGCTGGGCTTTGCCCGCCGCGCGCTCGACGAGTCGCTGACGCACGCCGCCGGACGCCGGATGTTCGGCCAGGCGCTCGCCGACTTCCAGCTCACGCAGGCCACGCTCGGCGACATGGCCAGCGACATCGACGCCGCAGCCCTGCTCACGTACCGTGTGGCCTGGCTGCGCGACCAGCGCGGGCAGCGCACCACCCGGGAGGCCGCCATGGCCAAGATGGTGGCGACCGAGAATGCTCAGAAGGTGATCGACCGTGCCGTGCAGATGCACGGTGGCACGGGCGTGCGAGTAGGGTCGGTGGTGGAGTCGCTCTACCGCGAGATACGCGCGCTGCGCATCTACGAAGGGGCCACCGAGGTCCAGCGCCTGATCGTCGGTCGCGACCTGCTGGCCGAGGCTTCGGCCGGCAACTGAGCCGGCCCCTGCGTCGGCCCCTGCGTCGGCCCGTGGGCCGGCCTGGCGCTCAGCGTGCCAGCACCGTCCACAGGCGGCCGACTTCGGCCACGCCATCGGTGCCCTTGAGCGAGCGCAGTGTCTGCAGGCCCTTGGCCTTGAGGGCGGGCGACTGGATCTGTGCCATGCCCAGGTGCAGGCGGGCCTGCTCGGGGCGCTTCAGGTTGCCCTTGGCAATGCCTTGCTCCATGAGCTTGATGCCCTGGTCAACCTGGCCCATGGTGACGTAGGCGTAGCCCACCTCGACCAGCGCATCGCCCGTCTTCTCGGCGGCGGCGGCGGTCGCGTCGGCGGCGATGGATGCCTTCTTTTCGGCATTGCGCTTCACGGCCAGGTCCTTCAGGCGCTGGTGACGCTCGGCCTCGGGGCCGGTGCCCAGTGCCTTGGATGCGAAGCCCTTGTCGACGATGTCCACGCCCTCGGCCGGGAAGCCCGCCTGCAGGGCGAGCTGGGCCATCTCCATGAAGTCGTCGGTCTTGTCCAGCGTGCCGCTGGCCAGCCGCAGCCGCAGGACGTCCAGGCCCAGCCCCTGCGAGAAGCCGCTCTTGCGCGTCAGCCGCCCCAGGTACGCGGACCAGTAGTCCTTCTTCGGGTAGTTGGCCAGCAGCTTCTCGAGCGTGACGATGTAGGCGTTGGTGGCGCCCGTGCGCTGCTGCGCGTCGGCCAGGCGCAGGAGGTCGCCCTCTTCGGGCCGGCGGCCTGCCTGCTCCGAGGCGGCAATCGCCGCGGCCGCATCCCGGGCAATCGCGGTGTAGTCGCCCGACTGCGACTGCAGGTAGGCGGTGAGCTGCTTCAGCTGCGCGCTGTTGCTGCCCAGCTGCTGCGCCTTGGTGGCCCACTGCTGCGACTTCGCCCAATCCTTCAGCTGCGAGTACGCGAAGGCCAGTTGCTCGGCCGTCTGCGCCTGCTCGGCGCCAGACACCTTGTTGAACACCGCCTCCAGCGCCTGCACGGCCGTGGCGTTGTCGCCAGCTCGCTGCGCGGCAGCGCCTTTCATGCGGTCGATGGTCAGCTGCTCGGCTGCTGTCCGGCCACCCACGGCCTCGGCTTCACGCACTTTGGCCAACGCCTCGCGTGCCTTGCCGGCCTTCAGGAGTTCACCCGCCTGCTGCAGCGGCTTGCCCACCTCGGGGCGCAGGCCCTGGGCGAGGGCAGCATTCAGCAGCCCGGCGGTGGCCAGGGCAAGGGCAAGGGCGCGCAGTGTCTTCATGGGGTGGGATTCCTGGTCTTCAAAAAACAAACGGGGTCGGCCGCTGCTTCCGGTCCGACCCCCTCACGGCGACAAGAGTTCAATTCATGAACTGCTCGTTGCCCACCAATCCGATCTTCGTGACACCCAGGCGCTGGGCCGAGGCCATGATCATCGCGACCGTCTCGTACTGGACGAGCTTGTTCGGGCGCAGGTGCACCTCGGGCTGGTCGGGCAGGGCCGCGACCGCAGCCAGACGGTTCTCGAGCGTGTTGCGATCGGGAATGACCTCGCCGTTCCAGCCGATGCGGCCGTCGAAATCGACGTCGATACGGATGATTTCCGGCGGCTTGGGCGGCGGGCTCGAGGGCCCGATCGGCATGTTCATCTTGACCGCGTGGGTCTGGATGGGAATGGTGATGATGAACATGATCAGCAACACCAGCATCACGTCGATCAGCGGCGTGGTGTTGATGTCCACCATCACTTCGTCTTCGGCCCCACCGGACCCGACATTCATTGACATCTCATCACTCCTGTTACCGCGTCACCACGCCCGCGGGGGGCTCGGTGATGAAGCCTACCTTGGCGATGCCCGCGCGCTGGCAGGCCACGACCACGCGGCCGACGGCCTCGTAGCGCACCTTCAGGTCGCCGCGGATGTGGACTTCCGGTTGCGGCTCCTTCACCGCTTCGGCCTTGAGACGATCGACCAGCGTCTCGATGTCGGGGATGCGCTGCATGCCCCAGTGGATGTCGCCGTCGCGGTTGACCGCGATGACGATGTTCTCGGGCTTGGTCTGCGTCGGGAGATTGCGCTCCTTCGGCAGGTCGAGCTGGATCGACTGCGTGACGACCGGAATCGTGATCAGGAAGATGATCAGCAGCACCAGCATCACATCCACGAGCGGCGTGGTGTTGATGGAGGAGTTGAGGGCTTCCTCACCCTCGTCCGAGGAACCTACGTTCATTGACATGGCGGCCTCCTGTCAGTAGCTGACAGGCCTCACTTCTTGCCGGACAGGAGCACGCTGTGCACGTCGGAGCCGAAGGTGCGAACCATCTCCATCGCGGCCTTGTTGCGGCGGATCAGCCAGTTGTAGCCCATCACCGCAGGCACCGCGACCGCCAGGCCGATGGCCGTCATGATCAGCGCCTCGCCCACCGGGCCGGCCACCTTGTCGATGGAAGCCTGGCCCGAGATACCGATGGCCGTCAGGGCGTGGTAAATGCCCCAGACCGTGCCGAACAGGCCCACGAACGGTGCGGTGGAGCCCACCGTGGCCAGCACGGCCAGGCCGTCCTGCAGGCGGCTGTTGACGCTGTCGACGGCGCGCTGCACCGACATCGAGATCCAGGTGTGCAGGTCGATCTGCTCGACCAGCGTGCCTTCGTGGTGCTCGCTCGCCTTGACGCCGCTTTCCGCGATGTAGCGGAAGGCGCTGCCTTCGGCGAGGCCGCCGATACCGGCCTTCACCGAACCCGCGGTCCAGAAGCTCTTGCCGGCGGCGGCGCCGCTCTGCATCAGCTTGCGCTGTTCCCAGAGCTTCGTGAAGATGACATACCAGCTCGCCATCGACATGATGAGCATGATCACCAGAGTCGACTTGGCGACGACGTCGCCCTGCGCCCACAGGGCTTCGAGGCCGTAGGGGTTGGCGATTTCCTGCTTTTCGGTCACCGCAGCGGCGGGAGCGGCGGCAGGCGCCGGCGCAGCGGCTGCCGGCACGGACGCAGCCTGCGCCAGCACGGGCGACGGTTGCAGGGCCAGCAGCGAAGCCGCGGCGATCAGGGCGGCGCCAATGGTGGCGCGCAGGGAGAAGGCAAAGGACATGTTCACTCCGACAAAGTCTGCACCGGAGGGTACCGGTGCTCGATCAGACATTCAGGTTGCAATTCGCTCGTGACGAACGGGGGATGGTGACGCCGCGGCTTATTCGATCTTCCAGACGAACTCGACCTCGGTGGTGGCGCCGACCGGTTTCCCGTTCTCGTCGGAGCCAGCCTTGAAAGTGCATTCGCTGAGCTTGGTCAGCGCGACGCGGTCCAGGGCCCGGTGTTCGCGAGACGAACCGGCGGACCGGATGATCTCTGCGTTCTGCAGCTTGCCATCGGCGCCCACCATGAAACGGATCCTGGTGGTACCGGTGGCTTCGGCTCGGCGCGCGGCAGGCGGATAGTCGTCGCCCTGCGGTGCGCAGGCCCCGATGTTCGTGACGGCCGCCTGCGGAGCACGCCGGGGAGCCGGCGGCGCAGCAGCCGGGGCCGGCGGCGCGGGCGGACCCGGCGGCGGCGCAATCTGCACTGGCGGTGCAGGGGGCGGTACATCGCGCGTCACGGTGATCGACGGCGCCGGCGGCGGGTTGTTCACCACCACCTCGGGCGGGGGAACGAACGACGGCGGCGGCGGCGCGAACTTGGGCGGCGGCGGCAGGTTTTCCGGCGGCGGGGTCGGGGGCGGCTGCACCTCTTCGATGATCTTCGTCTCGATCGGTGCCTTCACCACGTCCACGACCTTGCGCGCCAGTCCACTGACGATGGCCCACGCCAGCAGCAGGTGCATCGCGATGACGATGCCTATGCCGACAGTGTGCTTGCCAGGATTTCTCTGTTGCTGGGCGTAATCCACTCACTTCCTCCAGTCGGCGTCACTTGCAAGAAGCGCGCCGCTGCATCACTCTCACTGACAGCACTCTGACGGTGCCGCGAAGGCGCGAACTATAGCCGGGCTTGGGGGGGCCCCGGCTTGGGGCATCACCTATCGACGGGGGGTACGTTACCGTGTAGTTTTCCTACACGATGATACGCTGAGTAGTGTAGTTTTGCTCGCTGGGCTCAGCCGAAGACCATCAGCAGGCGTTCCAGGGCCATCGTGAAGGGCGCCTGCAGCAGTGGCAGGGTGACCAGCATGCCGATGAGGCCGACCGCCATCGTGATCGGGAAGCCGATCGAGAAGATGTTGATCTGGGAGGCCACGCGCGAGATCAGGCCCAGCACCAGGTTCACGAACAGGAGCATGCCGATCATCGGCATCGCGATCCACAGGCCGGTCATGAAGATCTCCGCGCCCCAGCGGTGCGGCAGCGTGGCGCGCAGAAAGCCGAAGGGCTCGGGCCCGACCGGAAACGACTGGAAGCTCTGCAGCAGCGCTGCCACCACCAGCAGGTGGCCGTTGATGACGATGAAGAGCCACGCCACCATCGTTCCGTAGAAGCGGCCCGTCGCCGTGCCGGCGCTGGCCGACACGGGGTCGAAGAAGCCGGCGAAGTTCAGACCCATCTGCAGGCCGACGATCTCGCCTGCGTATTCGATGGCGGCGAAGACGATGCGCACGGCGAAGCCGACGCACAGCCCGATGACGACCTGCTGCGCCACCAGCATGAAGGCCAGCGGGGAATCGAGCGGCACCACCGGCGCCACCGGCAGGCTGGCCTGCGCCGCCAGCGCCACCAGCGCGGCCAGCGCCACCCGCACCCGCGCCGGCACGGTGCGCGTGCCCAGCACCGGCAGTGCCGAGAACATCGCCAGCGTGCGCAGGAAGGGCCACAGAACCGGCGTGATCCACGCCAGCATCTGTGCCTCGGTGACCTCGACCATCGGGCCTCAGCCCACCGCGCCGGGGATCGCCTGCAGCGTGTCGCGCAGGTACTCCACCAGCGTCGTCATCATCCAGGGGCCGAGCAGCGCCATGACGGCCACGGCGGCGACGATCTTGGGCACGAAGCTGAGCGTGGCCTCGCTGATCTGCGTTGCGGCCTGGAAGATGCTCACCAGCAGGCCGACGACCAGCACCACGATCAGCAGCGGCGCCGAGACCGTGAGCAGCAGCATCAGGCCTTGCTGGCCCAGCGTGAAGACTTGTTGTGCGTCCATGGGTGGTTTCGGTCTACTGCGCGAAGGAGGCGGCCAGCGAGCCGAGCAGCAGGTTCCAGCCGTCGGCCAGCACGAACAGCATCAGCTTGAAGGGCAGGGCGACCAGCACGGGCGACAGCATCATCATCCCGAGGCTCATCAGCACGCTGGCGACGATCATGTCGATGATCAGGAAGGGCACGAAGATCAGGAAGCCGATCTGGAAGGCGCTCTTCAGTTCGCTCGTCACGAAGGCAGGCACCAGCACCCGCAGGGGAACCTGCTCGGGCTTCACATCCGCCGGCAGCCGGGCCATCTTGGAGAACATCTGCACGTCGGCCTGGCGCGTCTGCTTGAGCATGAACTCGCGCATCGGCACTTCGCCCCGCTTGAGGGCTTCATCGAATGCGATCTGGTTGGCCGCGAACGGCGCGTAGGCCTGCTCGTAGACGCGGTCGAAGGTGGGCGACATCACGAAGAACGTGAGGAACAGCGACAGCCCGATCAGCACCTGGTTGGGCGGTGCTGCCGGCGTGCCCATGGCCTGGCGCAGCAGCGACAGCACGATCACGATCCGCGTGAACCCCGTCATCATCAGCAGAAGTGCCGGAATGAACGACAGCGCGGTGAAGAACAGCAGCGTCTGGATCGGCACCGAATAGCTGGTGCCGCCCGCGCCCTGGCCCACCAGCAGCGGCAGGCTGCTTCCCTGGGCTAAAGCTGCTGTTGAAACGGCCGACAACACCGAGAAGGCGAGAGCCGAAAGCAGTGTTCTAGCGCGCATCCGGCCCCCGTCCCTGCATGCGTTGCAGCAGTTGCGCGAACGTGGTCTGCGGGTTCGCGCCGCCGGCCGCAGTCGACCCCGGCGCCGCGCCCTGGGGCGCCATCGTGTGCAGCGTCGAGATGCCGTTGGGCGTGACGCCCAGCACCAGCCAGACGCGTTCCTCGCCCTGGCCGACTTCCACGGTCACCAGTTTCTGCGAGGACGACAGCGGCATCACCGCCACGGGCCGGACCGGGCCGCTCGTCATGGCCGCGCCCATCGGGCTGCGCTTGACCATCCAGAGCAGCAGCGGGATCAGCGCGATGACGCCGAAGAACCACAGCAGTGGCGTGATGGCGCTCGTGCTCATTGGGCTACCCTCCGTGCTACGAACTTCGGTATGGACGCTTGGGACCGGCCCGGCGCGGTCACTGGACTACCCTCCATGCTGCGCACTCCGGTATTCGCCTTGGGGCGGCCCGGCGCGCTCACTGGACTACCCTCCATGCTGCGCACTCCGGTATTCGCCTTGGGGCGGCCCGGCGCGGTCACTGGACTACCCTCCATGCTGCGCACTCCGGTATTCGCCTTGGGGCGGCCCGGCGCGCTCATGTCTTCGACAGGCGCCGCATGCGCTCGCTCGGGGTCACGATGTCCGTCAGGCGGATGCCGAACTTGTCGTTCACCACCACCACCTCGCCCTGCGCGATCAGGAAGCCGTTCACGAGCACGTCCATGGGTTCGCCGGCCAGCGCGTCGAGTTCCACCACCGAGCCCTGCGCCAGCTGCAGGATGTGCTTGATCGGAATGCGCGTGCGGCCGAGTTCCACCGTCAGCTGGACGGGGATGTCCAGGATCATGTTGATGTCGTTGCCCGCGCCGGGGGCGGACGACGTCGGCGCGAAGTTCGTGAACGCGGCCGGCGCCACGGTCTCGGCCGGGCCGGTGACCTCGCTGGCGACGTTCTTGGTCTCGGCCAGCGCGGCCGCCCACTCGGCGGCCATGCGGTCTTCTTCGCTCATCTGTTGCGGATCAGCTGCCATTTCTCTCTTCTCCCAGCCAGCCCATCGGTGAGCCAGTCGTCAGCATTTGGTCGATCTTGATGGAGTAGTGCCCGTTCGACGTGCCGTAGTGGCAGTCGAAGATCGGCACGCCGTCCACCTTGGCCTGGATCACGGGGTCGAGATCGAGCTCGATGAAGTCCCCGGGCTTGAATGACAGCAGTTGCTCCACTGTCGCCGGTGCGTAACCCAGTTCGGCAACCACCTCCACTTCCGCGGACTGGATCTGGTTCTGCAGCAGCGTCACCCAGCGGCGGTCCTGCTCGACCGAGTCGCCCTGGATGGTGGAGTAGAGGACATCGCGGATGGGCTCGAGCGTCGAGTAGGGGATGCAGAAGTGCACCGAGCCCGTGGTGTCGCCGATCTCCAGCGTGAAGCTGGTGGCGACGACGATCTCGCTGGGCGTGGCGATGTTCGCGAACTGCGGCTGCATCTCCGAGCGCTGGTATTCGAGGTCCAGCGGGTAGACGCCCGTCCAGGCCTTGCGGTACTCGGCCGTGATCGTCTCGACCAGGCGCTGGATCACGCGCTGCTCGGTGGGCGAGAAGTCGCGGCCCTCGATGCGCGTGTGGTACTTGCCGGCGCCGCCGAAGAGGGCGTCGATCACGGCGAAGACGAGGTTGGGATCGCAGACGATCAGGCCCGAGCCGCGCAGCGGCTTGACGGCCATGATGTTGAAGTTGGTCGGCACGACGATCTCGCGCAGGAAGGCGCTGTACTTCTGCACCTTGATGCCGCCGATCGCGACTTCCGGGGACTTGCGGATGAGGTTGAACAGGCCGATGCGGATGTTGCGGGCGAAGCGCTCGTTGATGACCTCCATCGTCGGCATGCGGCCGCGGACGATGCGCTCCTGGCTGGAGAGGTCGTAGTCGCGGATGCCGCTCGAAGACTGCTCTTCCTGCTCGAGCTTCTGGCTCTCGCCGGTGATGCCCTGGAGGAGGGCATCGACTTCGTCCTGCGACAGGATCTGCTGGTTCATCGCTTCGTCGGCTTACTGAATGATGAACGTGGAGAAATAGACGGCCGTGACGGGCAGGACCTGGACTTCCTTCTTCTTCTTGCTCTTCTTCTTCTTCGACGTGGTGTCCTCTTCCGCGTCGGCCTCGTCGTCCTCGGGTTCGATCTCGATGCCCAGGCCGCGCGAGGTCTCGCGCGCCACCTCACGGGCGAGGCGGTCCTTGCCTTCGCGCTCCAGGAGCTCGGCGGACGTCTTGTGCGCCAGCAGCATCAGGATGTTGTTGCGCACGGCGGGCATGTAGAGCTTGAGCTCCGCCTCGGTCTTCGCGTTGTCCAGCTCGAGCGTGATGCCCACCTGCGCGTAGCGTTCGGCTTCCTTGTCCGCGAGGTTCACCGTGAAGGGGTCGAGCGGTGCGAACACCGGCGGCGACTTGGGGTCGTGCTTGCTCACCGAGGCCTTGGCCGGCTCGCCTGCGCCTTCCTCGCCCTCGGCGGGCGCCTTCTTCTTCAGCATCAGCATTGCGCCGACACCGCCGATGGCGAGCACCAGCACCGCGGCGATGATGATGATGATCAGCTTCTTCTTGCCCTTGGGGGGCGCGGCACCGGCATCGGCAATAGCAGCAGTGGCAGCGGACATGCAATCTCCTTCGGGTCTCGAAAGAGATTATTGAAAGCGCCGGGTTTGCTGAAGCCGGGATAAGGGGCTGAAATCAGGCTCAGGCGTAGATGTCCACCACGCCGGCAGGCAGCCTGACGGGGCGGCCCGAGTCCGGTCCGGGCTCTGAGCCGTCCGCGGACAGGCCTCCGGTGCCGCCGATGCCGCCACGGCCTGGCCGGCCTTCCGGTTCGCCCTGGCGGGGGTCGCGCGCCTGCTCGAAGACGCCGCCACCCGTCAGCGTGAGGCCGCTTTCGCGCAGGGCACCCGCGAGTGCCGGCATCGACTGCTCCAGCGCCTGGCGCGTGGCCGCATGCTCGGCCACCATCTCCACGCGGGCGGTCTGCCCTTCGATGTGGATCTGCACCGTGATCGGCCCCATCTCGGCAGGGTTCAGGTGGAGGCGGGCCTCGCTGACACCGTCCTTCACGAGAATGTTCAGCTGTGCGCCGAGCGCCGGGGCGAACTCCGGGCTCTGGACGTGCGCCGCGAGCGGCCGTTCGACGGTCTCGGTTGACGCGCCGGCAGCCGCTCCAGGGGCGGCGCCTGCCGCTCCGGCCGCGCCTGCTGCCAGGGCTGCCGACTGTTGCGTGGTTTCCGATCCTGCCGCGGGCGCTGGGCCATGTTCCAGCGATGCCGCGCGATCGGGCGTCATGGCCGACGCCTCGGCGAAGGCGGCCTCGAACGCGGCGTGGGCCGCGTCGGCGTCGCCACCCGTGCGCGACCGTGACTCGCCGTCCTCGGCCTGCGCCTTGGCCGTCTCGCCGAGTCCGGCCGGGAATCGCCTCGCGGCGCTGCGGTCGGCGCCCAGGGCCTCGGCCGGGCCTTCTGCCGTGTCACGGCCGGCTGTCTCCGGGTCATCGCCGGCCTCGGCGCCGCCCGCGGGTGCGCGGGCCAGCGCCGACTCGAGCCAGGCCGGCAGCGTGGCGCCGGGCGTAGCGGTGGGCGCGGCGCCGGTCTCGGCGCTTGGCGCGGCGGTATCTGCGTTTGCGCCCGCACCGGCAGGCTCAACCACATCTTTCGGTGCCGCGGCGCCCTGGCGTTCGGCGCGAGCCGCAGGCTGGGCATCCGTCGCCGCGCGTTCGGTCTTGCGTGCCTCGGCCCTCCGGTCGGCCTGCGCCTCACGCAGGCGTGCGCCCTGGCGCGCCTGCTGCAGGGCATTGGCAAAGCCGTTGTCGGGTTCGGGCGCGCCCGCGGCGGCCGAGCCGCCGTTGCCCGCCTGGGCCTGTACGGGTTGCGGGGAGGGCAGTGCGGTCGGGATGGCGGACATCGATGCGGTGTTCACGGCGTTCTCGCCTTCAGGAATGTTCGGCTTCGGCCCGTGCGGCCCAGGCGGCGCGCTGGGCGGCTTCGTCGGTCTGCTTCTGGTCGAGGCGGTCCGCCTGGCGCTGAAGCGCCTGCAGCCGCCGCTCCATGAGCTTGCGTACCGCCGCCACGCGTTGTTCCCGGGCCTGGACCAGGAGCTTCGCCTGTGCCACTCGCTGCGCGCTGCTGGCGCATTGCCGCTGCTGCTGTTCGATGGCCTGGTCCAGACGCTGCGAGAACCCGTGATAGCACTGCAGCAGGCTCGTCGTGCCCGACTGGGAGAACTGGGTCGACCAACGCTGCAGGTACTCGCCGCGATACTGCTGCAGCTGCTCGGCCTGGGCGCGACAGCGGGCGTCGGCCTCCTCGGTCTGCCGCATCGCGGTGCGCGCCGCATCGCGCTCGCGTTCCGCATGCGACAGCAGGGTTTGCAGCGACTGGATCGAGTCGTTGGACATGGTGTGAGGTTCAGCCGGTCACGGTGCCGGACAGCGCCCGCAGGCTGGCGTCCAGGCTGGCTCTGTCGTGCATGTCCTGCTGCAGCAGCTTGTTCAGCTGCGGCTGCAGGCGCACGGCGAGATCGAGTTCGAGGTCATGCCCCGGCGCATACGCGCCGAGCTGGATCAGGTCGCGAGCCTTGTTGAAGCGCGCCAGCATCTGGCGGGCGCGGCGGGCCGCCGCGACATGGCCGCGGTCCGCGACAGCCGTCATGACCCGGGAGATCGAGCGTTCGACGTCGATGGCCGGGTAGTGCCCCGCCTCCGCCAGTTCGCGCGACAGCACGATGTGGCCGTCGAGAATGCCTCGCGCCGCATCCGCGATCGGGTCCTGCGGGTCGTCGCCTTCTGTCAGCACGGTGTAGAAGGCCGTGATCGACCCGACGCCGTTGAGGCCGTTGCCGCTTCGCTCCACCAGGGCCGGCAACTTCGCGAAGACGCTGGGCGGGTAGCCCTTGGTGGCCGGCGGTTCGCCGATCGCCAGCGCGATCTCCCGCTGCGCCATCGCGTAGCGCGTCAGGCTGTCCATCAGCAGCAGCACATGCTGGCCGCGGTCGCGGAAGTGCTCGGCGATGGCGGTGGCGTATGTGGCGCCCTGCATGCGCACCAGCGGTGGCGCGTCGGCCGGGGCCGCAACAACCACGCTGCGGGCACGTCCGTCGTCGCCGAGGATGTCCTCGATGAATTCCTTGACCTCCCGGCCACGTTCGCCGATGAGCCCGACGACGATGACGTCGGCCGCGGTGTAGCGGGCCATCATGCCCATCAGCACCGACTTGCCGACGCCGGTGCCGGCGAACAGCCCCAGGCGCTGGCCGCGCCCTACGGTGAGAAGCGCATTGATGGCGCGCACGCCGGTGTCCAGCGGCTTGCGCACAGGGTCGCGGTCCATGGCGTTGATGGGGCGGCGGACCATCGGCTCGGCATGCACGCTGGCCAGCGGGCCGCGGCGGTCCATCGGCACGCCGTGGGCGTCGATCACGCGGCCGAGCAGGCCGTCCCCCATGGGCAGGTGCAGGCCGCGGTCCTCGGTGCGGCGCCAGGGGTGGTTCTCCTCGCCGAAGCGCGGGGGAACGTTCGGCGCCGGGCGTGGCAGCACGCGGGCGCCGCTGGCCAGCCCCTGCAGGTCGCCGGTGGGCATCAGGAAGGCGCGGTCGCCGTTGAACCCCACCACTTCGGCCAGTACAGGTGCCTGCCCCGGGCTGCGCACCTCGCAGACCGAGCCCACGGGCACCCGCACGCCGGCGGCCTCCAGCACGAGGCCGGTGACGCGGACGAGCGAGCCCTCGGTGTCCAGCGGCTGAGGCAGGCTGGAGTAGTCCTGCAGATCGGACAGGTAACGCGCCCAGCGGGCGGGCCGGTCGAGCGCGGCAACGGTCTTCATTCGGTTTCGCCTTCGGTCCAGGGCAGCGGATGTCCGAGGGCGGCCGCCGCCTGCGTCCAGCGGCTGGCGATGCGCGCATCCACGGCGCCGAGATCGGATTCGACGCGGCAGCCGCCGCGCTCGATCGACGCGTCCGCGACCAGGCGCGCGCCACGGGCGGCCAGGACCTCGGCTGCGCCTTCGGCCACCATGGGCAGGTCCTGCGGATTCACCTGCACGATGATCTGTCGAGCCGACAGCAGTACCGCGTTGACGGCTTCGGCAGCCACCTGGGCCACCAGTTCCGGCTGCAACGTGAGTTCGCTGCGCAGCACCTGGCGCGCGAGCCGGACGGCGGTCGCAGCAACGGCGACGGCCATCTGCCCCTCGAGCGCCAGGAATTCGCGGTCGATGCTCTCCACCAGCCGGCCGACCTGCGACGTGGCCTGGGAAGCGAAGCTCTGCTTGAAGCTCTCGAGCGCGGCCATGCCGTCGCGGTAGCCGTCCTGGTAGCCGGCCTGCCGTGCGGCGGCAATCTCGGCCTGCCATTCGGCTTCGGTGGGCGCCATTGGCTCGGGCTCGCGGCCGGGCGCCGTGGCGCCGTCGCCGCCGAAGGTGTCGGGCGCCCAGGCGGCGAAGTCCTGCAGTTCCTCGCGCGGGATGAAGCGCGTGTAGGCGTTGCCGGCCTTGCTGCCCGGGGGCGGCGGCACGTTGCGGATGGGGGACCTAGACGAACTGCTCATCGCCACCGCCTCCCAGCACGATCTGGCCTTCGTCTGCCAGGCGGCGGACGATCTTCAGCATTTCCTTCTGTTCCGCCTCGACTTCGGACAGGCGCACCGGGCCGCGTGTCTCGAGGTCTTCGCGCAGCGTCTCGGCGGCGCGTGTGGACATGTTCTTCAGGATCCTCTCCCGCAGTTCAGGCGACGCGCCCTTCAGCGCGATGACCAGCGACTCGCTCTGGACTTCCTTCATGAGCGACTGGATGCCCTTGTCGTCCAGGTTCACCAGGTCGTCGAAGGTGAACATGTTGTCCATGATCTTCTGGGCGAGGTCGTTGTCGTTCTCGCGCACGTAGTCGAGCACCGAGGTCTCGATCGCGCTGCCCAGCAGGTTCAGGATCTCGGCCGCGGACTTCACGCCGCCGAGGTTCGCCTTCTTCATGCGGTCTCCGCCCGCCAGAACCTTGCTCATGACGTCGTTGAGATCCTTCAGCGCCGTTGGCTGGATCCCGTCCAGCGTGGCCACGCGCACCAGCACTTCGTTGCGCTGGCGTTCGGTCAGCAGCTTCAGGATGTCGGCGGCCTGGTCGACTTCCAGGTGAACCATGATGGCGGCGACGATCTGCGGGTGTTCGTTGCGCAGGAGCTCCGCCACGGAGTTCGCGTCCATCCACTTCAGGCTCTCGATGCCCGTGACGTCGCTGCCCTGGAGGATGCGGTCGATCAGGAGGTTGGCCTTGTCGTCGCCCAGCGCCTTGCGCAGCACCGACTTCACGTATTCGTCGGTGTCGGAGACCAGCATGTTCTGGTCCTGCGCGACGATGTCGAAGCGGTCGATGACGGCATCGAAACGGTCGCGCGACACGCTCTTCATGCGGGCGATGGTCTCGCCCAGGCGCTGCACTTCCTTGGGGCCCAGGTGCTTGAACACCTCGGCCGCCTCTTCCTCGCCCAGGGACATCAGCAGGATCGCTGCGTCCTCCAGGCCCTTCTCGTCCATCGTGGCAGCCATTGTCCGGACCTCAGGCCGCGGCTTCTGGGTTCACCCAGCTGCGCATGATGTTGGCCACGGCGGCGGGGTTGTCCTTGGCGAGCTTGCGCGCGGCCTCGAGCTTCTCGTTCGAGGCGGGCGCCTCGAGCGCCTTCAGCGCGGGCTCCAGAGGGGGCAGGGCTTCATCGTCGCCCACGGTGGCGTCGAGCTTGTCGCCCGGCACCGGGGGCGGCGGAGCGGTAGCCGCCTTCAGTGCCGGCCGCACGAAGCCGAACAGCGCGATCAGGGCCACGAGCACCAGCGCTGCCGGCGTGGCGCCGCTGCGCAGCAGGTCCTGCACCCACGGTTGCTGCCACAGCGGCACGGCTTCCACGGGCACCACGGGTTCGGCGTGGAAGGGCACGTTGATGACGCGCACCTGGTCGCCGCGTTCCTGGTTGAAGCCGATGCCCTGCTGGACGAGCGCGGTGAGCTTCTCGATCTCTTCAGGCGTCAGTGGCGTGTTGGTGACCTTGCCCTTGGGGTCGGTGCTGCTGCGGTGGTTCACGACCACGGCGGCGTTCAGGCGACGCACGTTGCCGGTGGAGCCCCGCGTCACGCGCACGGTCTTGTCCACTTCGTAGCGGGTCTCGGCCTCGCGGCGGCCGTTGCCCCCGTTGGCGCCGGTCTGGGCAGCCTGCAGCGGCGCGGCGCCGCCCGTGATGGGGGCCGTGGCCTGGGCCTGCGGCTGGTTGCTCTGGGCGCCGGGAACACCGCTGGGCACGGCGGCGCCGGGCTGGCTGGCCTCCTCGGTGCGTATGGCGCGGATGGCGGCCGGGGCATCGCCCTGGTTCGGCTTGAACTCCTCGGCGGTGGACTCCACCTGCGAGAAGTCGATGTCGGCGGTGACGGTGGCGCGCAGGTTCTCGCGGCCCACGATCGGCTCCAGGAGTTCCATCACGCGCTTCACGCTGCTGGCCTCGATCTGCTGCCGATACGCCAGCTGCAGCGAATCCAGGCCGCTGCTGTTGTCCTGCGGGTTCAGCAGCGCGCCGCTGCTGTCGATGACGCTCACCTCGGTGGGCTTGAGGTCGGGCACGCTGCGCGACACCAGGTGCACGATGCCGGCGATCTGCGCGCGGTCCAGCGTGCGGCCGGGGTGGAGGGTCAGCACGACGGAGGCCGATGCCTTCTCCTGCTCGCGGAAGAAGCCGTTCTGGTTCGGCATGGCCAGGTGGACACGCGCCGCGGACACGGAATCGATGGTGGAGATGGTGCGCACCAGCTCGCCCTCGCGGGCGCGCTGCAGGCTCATCGACTCGCGGCGCTGGGTCTGGCCGAAGGGCGACAGCTTGTCGAGCGAGTCGTAGCCGGTCTCGCCACCCTTGGGCAGGCCGGCGGCGCCGAGCTTCATGCGCAGCTCGTACACCTTGTTGGCGGGGACCATGATCATGTTGGCGCCGTCGCCGATGCGGTAGGGCACGTTCAGCTGCTGCAGCTTTTCGATGATCTGGCCGCCGTCCTTCTCGGACAGTCCGGGGAAGAGCAGGCGGTAGTCGCTGTCCTTGGTCTGCAGCGAGAGTGCCACGATCACGGCCAGCAGGGCTGCGATGCCGACTGCCAGCGCCAGCTTGCTCCGCCCCGGAAGGGCGGCCAGGCGGGCGCCGAAGCCGTTCGATGCGGGGACCAGCACCTGGGGGTTCGGGGAGACGACTGCGTTGTCCATGGGGCGGGTTAGATGGCCTTTGAGGGCCGTGCCAAGTTGTGACGCATTGTTGGCTTCACCCCCCGGGATCAGTGTCGTCAAAAGGGCAGTGATCGGGCTTCAGTTCCGCCCATCGCGGTCGAGGGGGCCCCGTAGAGTTCGATCCCATGACAAAGCCCCGCAAGGAGGCGTCGTTCCATGGACATCAAGCTCAAACCCTTCGACTTCAACCAGGCCGTGGCCCGCGCGGGGCTGCGCCCGGACGGCCAGCCGCTGGGCAAGATGGCGCCGACCGAAGGCGCCAACTTCCGCGACGCCATGGCCGAGGCGCTCAAGGGTGTCAGCACGGCACAGAACGAATCCGGCCGCCTGCAGCGGGCCTTCAGCATGGAAGACCCGACCGTCAGCCTGGAGCAGGTCATCATCTCCGGCGAGAAGGCCAAGCTCGGGTTCACCGCCGCAGTCGGGGTGCGCAACCGGCTGGTGTCCGCCTACAGCGAAATCATGAACATGCAGGTCTGAACCTGCGTGGCCTGCCTGTGTTGCCTTCCCCGATCAGCAGCCGGCGTACCCCCGGAGTCCCGTCGGGCTGCAGATCCGGGGTCTTCCCAGTGCGGACAGGCCCACGTCCAGGCGATGCTCGCCCTTGACGCCGGTCAGCACGGCGGCGCCACCCTCGGCCTGCACGCCAGCGGGGTCGAAGCTCGCGTTGCGCCCCTCGCTCAGCATCACACCGGGCGCGTCCGTCGCCCGGACCACCTTGAGCTGGCAGGCCTGTGCGGTGTGGCAATCGCAGCCCGGGCTGCGTGCGACCGCATAGCACCAGTCGGCTCCAGGCGCGAAGACCAGATGCAGCGCCTGGCCGCTGCGGGCGGCCTCGAAGCGGGCCTCGGCAAGATCCAGCGCCAGCATTTCGGCGGTGGTGGCCAGCCTCTGGCGCGCGATGCGCTCCGAGAAGCTGGGCACCGCCAGCGATGCGAGGACGGCCATGATGGCCAGCCCGACCGCGATCTCGATCAGCGTGAGGCCGCGCATGCGACGCCACATGGTCAGCGGTTCCAGCAGCGGGGCGCGGGGCCCAGGGTTGCAAAGCCCTGGTCGACCCTGAGCGTGATCTCGCCGCAGGCGGTGTCGTTGGCTTGCGGGCCGTCGGCGCGGGCGCGGGCCACGGCCGTGTAGCTTTCGCCCGGGCCGGTGTCGAGCGTCATTTCGTACAGGCCTTCCGGGCTGTTGCCCGAACTGCCCAGGGGTTGCAGCTGGCTCGCGTACAGACCGTGCGCCGAACGGTAGCGCTCCTGGGCGATCTGGATGCGTTCCAGCGCGTGCGTGGCATCGGCGCGGCGGCCTTCCGCCAAGCGGCCCTGGAAGGTGGGCAGGGCGATCGTCAGCAGCACCGCCACGGCGGCTGCCGCGACCGCCATCTCGATCAGGGTGAAGCCCCGGTGGCGCATGGAATCAGTCCATCGCCAACATGCGGCGGCGCTTCTGCGTCTGGTCGATGTAGCGCTGCAGCACGCGCTCGGCGCTGGGGGACAGTCGAACCCATTCGCATCCGATGCGCACGCCGCGGTTGCCCGGCTGGATGGCCGTGACGTGCTGCAGCTGCAGCCCGACGTCGAAACGGGTGTCGGCATCGAGTTCGATGCGCACCTTGGTGATGCGGGTGCCGGGCTCCAGCGGCGGCACGTCGTGTGTCACGAAGAGCGCGCAGCCGCCGATGCTCACGTCGATGACCCGCAGCGACAGCAGCATGTCTGGCAGGGCAGGGTGGCGCAGGTGTGCCGTCGGGGAACTGCGCTCGAGCGTCCGCACGCGGTAGGCGCTGCGGCGCTGGAAGCGGTACATCTCGCGTGGCCAGCTGGCCTGCAGCGCACTGCTGCCCGAGCCACGCACGATCACCAGGTTCGTCAGGTCGAACTGCAGCTTCACGCTCTCAAGGTAGGCCACGGCCACCAGCTCGTCGGCTTCGATCATCGCCGGCAGGTGGGGACGCTCGCCGTCGATGGTGAAGTTCAGGCGCTGGCGCTGGTCGTCCAGCGACCACAGGCAGGAGGTGAGCGAGTGCCCGTCGGGCCCGCTCAGCTGCACCGGCACCTGCCCGTCGCGCAGTTGCCGCAGCAGACCGAGGAGGTCGCCTGGGTGGCTGACGCGGAAGTCGTGCCAGGCCTCGCGCCCGCCGGAGGCGGGCAGGGGGGCTGGCCGGGTGTCCTCAAACATGGCTTCAGCCTGTACGGGTCAGTGCAGGGTCTGGCGCTGGCCGGCCATCAGGTCGTCGAGCTCCTGCAGCCAGGGCTCGGCGAGGTGACGGATCTCGGCGTCGTTGATCAGGATGCGCTGCATGATCCGTGACTTGGCCTTGGCGGCGTCCGGGTCCAGCGGCGATTGACGGGCGGCGTGCTTCAGCTGGCTGATCAGCAGGACGCATGCGCCTTCCAGCTTGACGACCTGATCCCAGTCGCCGGCCTTGGCGGCGTTCAGCATGTCGGCGCTGGCCTGTTCGATGGCTTCGTAGTAGCTCAAAAGTTGGGTGTCCATGGCGATTTCGTTGCTCCGTCTCAACGGCTCTTGGCATTCACCTGTGGGCCGATGGCCTGCCAGGCTTCGCGCAGCGGTGTCAGCAGGCGCTGGCACTCCTCGATGGCGGCTTCGTCGTTGCGAAGATTGGCCGAGGTCAGCCGCATGGTCAGGTAGCCGTACAGCGCGTGCAGGTCGGCGGCCAGCGGGCCGCCGTCGCGCAGGTCCAGCGAGGCACGCAGGCCTTCGTCGACGATGCGTGCGGCGCGACTGATGGCGCGGCTCTTGACGTCGACCTGACCGCTGCGCAGGCCACCCTTGGCTTGCGCCAGGGCGTCCATGCAGCCGTCGAAGAGCATCTCGATCAGGCGGTGCGGCGTTGCGCCGGACACGGCCGTCTCGTTGCCGATCTGTCGGTACGTGTTGGCGAAGGGGTTCGGGCGGCCGGCACGGGAGGAGAGCTGGGGGCTGAACATGGTGTGGGCTGGTGTTCGCGAGCGTTGATGTCTTAGTTATCGGCCGCTGGGGGGTGTCGCTTGAGTCCTGTCATGCACCGGGATGGACCGCGAATCACCGTTTGATGGAGTTACTGGCCAGCATGTCCAGCTGCTGGGTCAGGTAGGCCGAGGTGCCGTTGAGCTGCGACATGGCCGTGTCCAGCGCCTGGTACTGGCGGCGCAGCCGTTCCTCGGTCTGGGCCAGTCGGCGCTCCATGCTTTCCTGGCTCTTGGAGTTCAGCGAGAGCTGGCCCTTGAGGCTCTTGTTGCGGTTCTCGAAAGCGCCCTCGCTGCCCAGGATGCTGGTGGCGAAGTCCTTGAAACGATCGATGAAGCCCGAACTGGCGGCGTCGCCGCCGTCGGCGGCCAGGACCTTGCGCAGTTCCGGCAGGTTGCCGAGGGCGTCACCCAGCTTGGTGCTGTTCACCGCCAGCGTGCCGGTGGTGGTGAAGGAGATGCCGATGTCGGTGAGCCGCTCGAACACGCCGGAAGCGGAGCTGCCCTGGTTGACGATGCCGCGCAACTGCGTCTGCAGCGACCCCACGAGCCGGTCGCCCTGCAGCGTGGCGCCGACCTTGGTGTCGGGGTTGTACTTGGTCTGGTCGCGGATGTAGTTCGCGACCTCGTTGAATGCGGTGACGAAGTTGTTGATGCTGGTCTTCACCGACTCGGTGTCGGCGGCCACCTTGACCTCTACTGCGGCAGTCGTCACCTGCGACAGCGTCAGCGTCAGGCCGTCTGCCACGCCGGTCAGCGTGTTGCTGGCCGATGCGATGGCGATGCCGTTGATCGTGGCCGCGGCATTGCCGGCGGTCTGGCTGCGTGTCATGGGGGACGTCGTTCCGATGGCCGTGTAGCCCAGGGTCGACAGCCCGGTGGTGGCGCTGCCGTCGTCGGTCGTCTCGGCAGCGGTCACGCGAAAGGCGTTCACTTCGCCGGTTTCGCTGGAGCGCATCGACAGGCGCGCTCCGTTGGCGTCGTTGATGATGGTGGCGGTGACGCCCGCGCCGGACTTGTTGATCTTGTCCCGGATCGCTTCCAGGCTGGTCTCGCCCGGCCCGATCGTGATGGCCACGGCCGAACTGCCGGCCTTCGGCGTGAAGCCGGTGGTGGCGGGGGTGCCCGTCCAGGCGCCGAGCTCGATCGTGAGGGTGCCTTCACCGACGGTGGCGGCGCCGGACGCGAAGGCCTGGCTGGCGATGGTCTGGTTGCTGGCCAGCGCCTGGACCTGCACCGCGTAGTTGCCTGCCGCGGCGCCCGTGGCCGTGCTGACCTTCACCGCCGCCGCGTTGGAACTGCTGGCGGTGGTCTGCCCCCAGAGGGACACGGAGGTCAGTGCGTTGGCCGCGTCCCGCAAGGCGGACATGCGTCCTTGCAGAGTGCCGATGGCCGACATCTTGGTGTTCAGGCTGTCCTGACTCTGTTGCAGCAGGGTCAATGGCCGAGACTCCAGCGCCATCAGCTGGGTGACGATCGCGTTGACATCCAGGCCGCTGCCGATGCCGGTTGAGGAGATGGTCGCCATGGTGTGCTTTCCTGGCCCGGAGCCCGGGCCTCAACGGTCGTATCGGCGCTCTGGCCCAGGACTTGAGGGCCGTTGCGACACGCAACAGGTTCGCCGCAAAGACGCGCGCCGCCTGCCCCAGGGAGCAATCGGGGCTTCCCTTGGGCGCAGGCGGCGCGTTTGGACGGTGGGCGGCGCCATCGGCGCCGGAACCTTCGGGTTCAGCCTTGCAGCAGTGACAGCACCTGCTGGGGCAACTGGTTGGCCTGGGCCACCATCGCGTTGCCGGCCTGCTGCAGGATCTGGGCGCGGCTCAGGTTGGCGGTTTCCGCCGCGAAGTCCGCGTCCATGATGCGTGCGCGGGCGGCCGACTGGTTCTCTGCCGAGATCTGCAGGTTCGCGATCACGGCTTCGAAGCGGCTCTGCGAGGCGCCGAGCGTGGCGCGCTCGGAGTTGATCAGGTCGAGCGCCGCGTCGATGTCGTCGATGACGGTGTCGATCGTGGTGTTGCTGGCCGTCGAATCGATCACCGCCCGGCTCACGCCGCCAGTGCCGGCCAGCGTCGTGATCGTGGCCGAGGTCGTCAGGTTGACCGTCGCGATGTCGATCGTGTCGTTGACCGTCGTGTTGGCGCCCACCTGGAAGGTCAGGGTCTGCGCGTTGTCCGCCAGGATCGCCTTGCCGTTGAAGGTGGTTCCAGCCAGAACGCGCTGGACTTCCTTGGCGAGTTCGCCGAACTCCTTGTCCAGCGAATCCTTGTCGGTATCGGAATTGGTCGCGTTGCGGGACTGGAGGGCGAGTTCACGCATGCGTTGCAGCGAGTCGCCCACCTTGCCGAGCGCGCCTTCCGCCGTCTGTGCCATCGAGATGCCGTCGTTGGCATTGCGCACCGCGACGTTCATGCCACGGACTTGCGCGTTCATGCGTTCGGCGATGGCCAGGCCGGCGGCGTCGTCCTTGGCGCTGTTGACTCGCAGGCCCGAGGACAGGCGCTGCATCGACGTCATCAGCGACGACTGCGAGGAGGAAAGGTTCCGCTGCGCGTTCAGCGAAGCGATGTTCGTGTTGATCGTCTGCGGCATATTGAGCACTCCACAAGAATCTATGAGTCCCGGCGAACGTGCCTCATCGGCCATGCTTCCGGACCACGCGCCGCCTCGGAATGAGACTGCACGTTGAATCGAATTCTTCGGCAGATGGCGCCGGGAGGATCGATGGAAATGAGGCGGGAAATCCGGCCAATTCGGGCCCGGTGCCTCGGGGCCGGGCTAGAGCCGTGCTAGAGCCGCCCCACGCAGCCGGGTGCGCCGCAGCGGCAGGCCAGCCGGCCTTCGTGGTGCGTCTCGCCGTAGTCGACGGTGAGTTCCTCTTCGGCCGCGATGGCCCGCAGCGCATAGAACTCGACCCGGCCGTTCTGGATGCTCAGCCGTGCATTCGGGGCGCAGCTGTGGTTGGTGTAGCGCATCGGATCGGCCGAGCGGCTGAAGTCGATCGCCCGCCGCGCGGACAGCTCGACGATCATGATCCGTTCTGTCCGGGTGGCGCGGATGCGGGCTTCGTCCACGCTGATGGCTTCGCCCCGGATCTCGCCGATCTTGCGCCGGGCCGGGATCGGCTCCGCCGCAAAGGCGCCCTGGCCGTCGATGTTGCTGGGCCGCACGTCGACGGCGTACTTCTGGTAGGCGGGACGCGTCATGGGGTGGATCATGCGGCGCTCCGCGTGGCGGGGACGGGCGCAGCCCCGGCCAGGCGGTCTTCGAGGCGGCCCGCGGCCAGGCCGAGCCCGATGCCGATGAGCGCGGCCGGGCCGGTGACGGCCAGCGCGCTGCGCCACTGCCCGTTGGCCGCCACCACCGCCGCGATCAGCGGCGTACCGATGAACTGGCCGAGCTGGGCACCCTGCATGTACAGCCCCTGCAGCGTGCCGATCTGTTGCGGCGATCGGGCCAGCACGGTGGACGACGACATGATCGCCGCCGGAATCACGCCGCCCGCGAATGACACGAAGACCGTGGCCGCGTAGCGCAGGCCGTCGGGCAGGGAGTCCGTCGAGTAGACGAGCGCGCCGAGGCCGGCCGCCAGCTGGCCCGCCGTCAACAGGGTGCCGCGCCGCAGGCCGCGCTGCACCAGCCAGCCGCCCAGCAGGTTGCCGGGCAC
The DNA here is from genome assembly GCA_903938815.1 of uncultured beta proteobacterium. Lineage (GTDB taxonomy): Bacteria > Pseudomonadota > Gammaproteobacteria > Burkholderiales > Burkholderiaceae_C > Rubrivivax. Next base: position 56,857 of record CAJAES010000029.1, on the reverse strand, counting down.
GCAGGCCAGCAGCATCGCACCCGTGAGCAGCGCCGTCAGGGCCGGCCCGGCCTGGCGTTCCTCCTGCAGGTAGGTGGGCATCCAGACGATCATCGCGAAGTGCTGTGTCGCCCAGGCGGCGAAGCTCAGCGCCAGCAGCCAGGGCAGGGCGTGCCCCAGCGCCGTCCGCACCGGGCCCAGAAAGGACATGCCAGCCGCGGTGGCGGTCGGCGCGGCGGCGCCGAAGCGGCTGCGCTGGCTCCACAGGGCCAGCAGTGCCAGCAGCATCAGGCCGGCTGTCAGCACCCACAGGCCCTGCCAGCCGGTGGCGGGCAGCAGCAGCGGCGAGGCCAGCATCGCCACGCTGGCCCCGGCGGGCATGTAGGCGCTCCACAGGCTCAGCGCGAATCGGCGCCCCTCTGGCGCGCTGGCGGCGGTGATGAGCGCCGGGCACGACACCGCCACCACCATGAAGCCCAGGCCCTCGAACAGGCGCGTCGTGATCAGCATCGGCCAGCCAGGGTGCAGCGTGGCCGCCAGGGAGGCCAGCGCGCAGACAGCGAGGCCGGCCAGGACCATGCGCAGCGCGCCCAGCCGCCCGACCCACATGCCCACGAAGGCGGCGAAGACCAGCGACAGCGTCGTCAGCATCGACGAGACCCAGCCCGCCTGCACCAGTGTCAGTCCGAGCTCGGCACGCAGCAGCGGCAGCGCCACCGGCACCTTCCCCACGTTGAGCGCAACGGCCAGCCCGGCCCCGAGCACGGCCGCCACGGCCGCCCAGTGCGTGACCGAGGGCTGCCTCAAGCGGCGGACCGGCGTCGTGGCGACGCCGCGGGGCGCGGGTGCTGGCGAGGCTGACGGGTGCTGGGCATGGGGCGCTTCCAGGAGTCTGCGGCGGGGGCGCGATGCTATCATCCGCGGCAGTGGGTGCTCCGGATCGGTGCACTTTTTCCTTTTCGAATCAAGCACTTGCACGACCTGCAAGCAGCCGGCCGATGCGCCTGAACCAGATCAAACTGTCCGGCTTCAAGTCCTTCGCCGAACCCACCACCTTCCAGTTGCCGGGGCAGCGGGTCGGCGTCGTCGGCCCCAACGGCTGCGGCAAGTCCAACATCATGGACGCCGTGCGCTGGGTGCTCGGCGAAAGCAAGGCCAGCGAACTGCGCGGCGAGTCCATGCAGGACGTCATCTTCAACGGCTCCGGCCACCGCAAGCCGGCGGGCCGCGCCAGCGTCGAGCTCGTCTTCGACAACGCCGACGCCCGCGCCGGCGGCCAATGGAACACCTTCGCCGAGATCGCCGTCAAGCGCGTGCTCACCCGCGACGGCACCAGCAGCTACTACATCAACAACCAGCCGGTGCGCCGGCGCGACGTGCAGGACGTGTTCCTGGGCACGGGCCTGGGCCCCCGCGCCTACGCCATCATCGGCCAGGGCACGATCAGCCGCATCATCGAGAGCCGTCCCGAGGAGCTTCGCCTGTTCCTCGAGGAGGCCGCGGGTGTCTCCAAGTACAAGGAGCGCCGCCGCGAGACCGAGAACCGCCTCAAGGACACGCGCGAGAACCTCACCCGCGTCGACGACATCCTGCGGGAGCTGAACGCCAACCTCGACAAGCTGGAGAAGCAGGCCGAGGTGGCCCAGAAGTACCGCACGCTGCAGGACTCGGGCACGCTCAAGCTGCACCAGCTGTGGTTCCTGAAGCACCGCGACGCCGCCACCGAGGAAGCGCGCGTGGGCCAGGCCGTGGCCGAGGCCACCAACGGGCTGGAAGCGCGCCTGGCCGAATTGCGCCATGTCGAGGCCGAGCTCGAGACCATCCGGCAGGCGCACTACGCCGCCAGCGACGCGCTGCACCAGAAGCAGGGCGAGCTCGCCGAGGCCTCGCTCGACGTGAGCCGTCTGGAAGAGCGCATCCGCTACGTGGTCGACGGCCGCCAGCGCGCGCAGCAGCGCATGGCCGACCTGCAGGCCCAGAACGCGCAGTGGGCCGACCGCCGCGCCGCGGCCGAATCCGAGCTCGAGGACATCGCCGGGCAGATTGCCGCCGCCGAGGAACAGTCCGAGATGCAGGCCGCTCAGGCCGAGGAGCAATCGGCCCAGCTGCCGACCGTGGAAGACGCGGTGCGCAGCGCGCAGGGACGCGCCAACGAGCAGCGCGGCTCGGTCACGCAGGTGCAGCAGCAGATCCAGGTGCTGGCCGCCGAGAGCCGCAGCCTGGACGAGCAGACGCGCCAGCTGCGCACGCGCCGCGAGCGCCTGGCCGGCGAGCGGCAATCCCTGGTGGTGCCCGATGCCGCTCGCCTGGACGACCTGCAGGCGCAGAGCCAGGCCGCCGACGCCCACTTCGAGACCGCCGACGCCCGCCTGCAGGACCTGCAGGAACAGTTGCCGCAGCTCGACGAACAACGCCGCGAGGCCGCCGCCAGCGTGGCCCGCGAATCCGGCAGGTTGTCCGACCTGAGCGCGCGGCTGGACGCCCTGCGCGCGCTGCAGGAGAAGGTCCAGACCGAAGGCAAGCTCAAGCCCTGGCTGGCCCGCCACGGCCTGGAAGGCCTGGCCGGCCTGTGGACGAAGATCCACATCGAAAGCGGCTGGGAGACGGCGCTGGAGGCTGCGCTGCGAGAGCGCCTGAACGCGCTCTCGGTCGGCCGCCTGGACACCGTGCGCGCGTTCGCAGCCGATGCCCCGCCCGCCAAGCTGGCCTTCTACTCCACGCCGGCCGCGGCAAGCCCGAGCACCCATCGCACGCTGCCCCGGCTGTCCGAGTTGCTGCGCCTGAACGACGCAGGCCTGTCGGCCCTGCTGAGCGACTGGCTGGAAGGCGTCTACACCGCCGCCACCATCGACGAGGCGCTGGCCCAGCGCGGCCAGCTCACGCACGGCGAGGTCATCGTCGTGCGCGAAGGCCACGCCGTTTCGCAGTACGCCGTGGCGTTCTACGCGCCCGATTCCGAACAGGCCGGCATGCTGGCCCGGGCGCAGGAGATCGAGAACCTGGAGCGCCAGCAGCGCGCGCAGGCGCTCATCTCCGATGAATCGCGCAGCGCCTCGGTGCGGCTGGAAGCGGCCTACACCGATGCGTCGATGCGCCAGGGTGCGGCCCGCCGCGAGGCCGCCGAAGCCCAGACCCGCGCGCATCAGCTGCAGGTGGAACTGCTGCGCCTGACGCAGCAGGCCGAAGCCGCCAACAGCCGCCGCACCCAACTGGGCGGTGAGTTGTCGGAAGTCGACGCGCAGATGGAGGAGATCCAGGAAAAGCGCGTCACGGGCGAGGCGCGTTTCGAGGAACTGGACCTGCAGTTGGGCAACGCGCAGGAGCGCCACGCCGAGCTGGAAGACGCCGTCATCGCCGCCGAGCGCCGCCTGGGCGACGCCCGCGAGCAGCTGCGAGCGCTGGAGCGCCAGGCCCAGGAAGCGCAGTTCCAGGCCCGACAGCTGGCCGCCCGCCGCGGCGAACTGCAGCGCGCCATCGAGACCGCCGCGCAGCAGATCGTCAACAACGGAGAAGCCGCCCGCCAGCTCGAACAGGAGCTGGCCAACTTCGATGACGCCGCGGCGCAGGCCGGCCTGCAGGAGGCCCTGGCGCTCAAGCTCGAACGCGAGCAGGCCCTGGGCGCCGCACGCAGCCAGTACGACGATCTCAGCGCCAGGCTGCGCGCCGCCGACGAGCAGCGCCTGGGCTTCGAGCGCAGCCTCGACCCCCTGCGCGAGAAGATCGGCAAGCTGCAGCTGGAGCACCAGGCCGCCCAGCTCGGCGGCGCCCAGTACCTGGAGCAGCTGACCGCAGCGGCCGTGGACATGCAGGCGCTGGCGCTCGGCATCGAGCAGGGCGCCGTCAAGCTCTGGGGCCTGCAGGGCGAGATCGACCGCATCCAGCGCGACATCGCCGCGCTCGGCGCCGTGAACCTGGCCGCGCTGGACGAGCTCACCAGCTCGCGCGAGCGCAAGACCTTCCTCGACGCCCAGTACGCCGACCTGAACGAGGCCATCCAGACCCTGGAAGACGCCATCCACAAGATCGACCTCGAGACCCGCGACCTGCTGCAGAGCACCTTCGACCAGGTCAACGAGGGCTTCGGGCGCATGTTCCCCACGCTCTTCGGCGGCGGCAACGCCAAGCTCGTGATGACGGGCGACGAGATCCTGGACGCCGGCGTGCAGGTGATGGCGCAGCCCCCGGGCAAGAAGAACAGCACCATCCACCTGCTGTCGGGCGGCGAGAAGGCGCTCACGGCCATCGCACTGGTGTTCGCCATCTTCCAGCTGAACCCGGCGCCGTTCTGCCTGCTCGACGAGGTGGATGCGCCGCTGGACGACGCCAACACCGAGCGCTACGCCAAGCTCGTCAACCAGATGAGCCAGGGTACGCAGTTCCTGTTCATCAGCCACAACAAGATCGCGATGGAGATGGCCGAGCAGCTCATCGGCGTGACCATGCAGGAGCAGGGCGTCTCGCGCATCGTGGCGGTGGACATGGAGTCTGCCGTCAACCTGGCCGAGACGGCCTGAGGCTGCCGTGGCGGCTGACCTCGACCTCACCTGGGCGCTGCTGGCGCTGGCCGCCGTGGTGCTGGTGGCCATCGGCCTGCAGGGCTGGTGGATGTCCCGCCGCAGCCAGCCCTGGAGCGAGGCGGCGCCGCCCGCGGTTCCCGCCGAGCGCGTCGAGCCGTCGATGGACACCATCCCCGAGGAGCCGTCCGCGCCCGAGCTGCGCGCCGCCCTGCTGCGGCGCGTGCCGCGCCTGGACGCGCTGATCGACGCCATCGCGCCCATGACGCTGGATGCCCCCGCCAGTGGGGAGTTCCTGCTGTCGCACCTGCCTGCTTCGCGCCGCGCGGGCGCCAAGCCCTTCGGCATCGAGGGCCTGGACACCGAGATCGGCGAATGGGAGCCGCTGCAGCCCGGCCACCGCTACGGCGAGCTTCAGGCAGGCGTGCAGCTCGCCAACCGCAGCGGGCCGCTGAACGAGATCGAGTATTCGGAGTTCGTGCAGAAGCTCCAGGCTTTCGCCGACGCCGTGAACGCGCTGCCCGAGGTGCCCGACATGCTGGATGTGGTGGCGCGGGCCCGCGAGCTGGACAACTTCGCGAGCGCGCGCGACGCGCAGCTCACGCTGACCTTGCGCAGCGAGGCCGTGGCGTGGTCGGTGGGCTTCCTGCAGCAGTCGGCCGCGCGCCACGGCTTCGTGCCCGGCGTGCTGCCCGGCCGCCTGGTGCTGCCCGCGGCCGAGGAGGGCGACCCGCCGGTGCTGGTGCTGTCCTTCGACGCCCAGGCCGCGCTCGAGGAGGACCCCCAGAAAGCCGCCGTGCGCGAATGCCAGCTCAGCCTGGACGTGCCGCAGACGGCCGCTGCCGCCGAGCCCTTTCCGGCGTGGCACAACGCCGCCCGCAAGCTGGCCGACGACCTGGCCGCGACCGTGGTCGACGACTTCGGCGAGCTGATCACCGTGCACGCCTTCGCTGCCATCGGGCAGGAGCTGGGGCAGCTCTACGCTCAGCTCGAGGCGCGCGACCTGGCCGCCGGCAGCGCCGCGGCGCGGCGTCTGTTCAGCAGCTGATACGGCAACGGCCGGCGGCGCCACTGAAGCACCGGCCTGCCGCAGTCCTCTTAGACTGCAGGCCATGACCGACACCGCCGAATGCGCCGCGCAGTTGCGCGCGCTGCTGCACCACCACGCGCACCGCTACTACGTGCTCGACGCGCCCGAGATCCCGGACGCCGAGTACGACCGACTGTTCCAGGAACTTCAGGCGATCGAGGCTTCGATCCCGGAACTGCGCACGCCGGATTCGCCCACGCAGCGCGTGATGGGCCAGGTGCTGCCCGGCCTGATGCCGGTGAAGCACGCTTTGCCGATGCTGTCCATCCAGACCGAGACCGACACCACGGCCGCCGGCGCGGAGAACTTCGACGGCCGCGTGCGCCGCGAACTGGCCCTGCCCGAAGACGCACCCCCGTTGGAATACGCCGCCGAGCTGAAGTTCGACGGCCTGGCCATCAACCTGCGCTACGAGCACGGCGTGCTGGTGCAGGCCGCCACGCGCGGCGATGGCGAGACTGGCGAGGACGTGACGCAGAACATCCGCACCATCGGGCAGATTCCGCTGCGGCTGCGCGGCGATGCGCCGCCCGTGCTGGAGGTGCGCGGCGAGGTCTACATGCGGCGCGACGACTTCGACCGCCTCAACGAACGCCAGCGCGAGAAGGGCGAGAAGACCTACATCAACCCGCGCAACACCGCCGCCGGCGCGGTGCGCCAGCTCGACCCCGCCGTGACCGCGCAGCGCCCGCTGAGCTTCTTCGCCTACGGCCTGGGCGACGTGCAGGGATGGCCGCTGCCGCCCACCCACAGCGCGCTGCTCGACGCCATCGCCGCCTTCGGGCTGCCGGTGTGCGCCGACCGCACCGTGGCCGGCGGCGCGGCGGGCCTGACGGCCTTCCACGCCGCGATGGGCGCACGGCGCGACGGGCTGCCGTTCGACATCGACGGCGTCGTCTACAAGGTCAATTCGCTGGAGCTTCAGCGCCGCCTCGGTTTCAAGACGCGCGAGCCGCGGTGGGCCGTGGCGCACAAGTACCCTGCGCAGGAGCAGATGACGCGCCTGAACGGCATCGAGATCCAGGTGGGCCGCACCGGCAAGCTCACGCCCGTGGCCAAGCTCGAGCCCGTGTTCGTGGGCGGCACCACGGTGAGCAACGCAACGCTGCACAACCTGTTCGAGCTGCGCCGCAAGGGCGTGCGCGTGGGCGACACCGTCATCGTGCGCCGCGCGGGCGACGTGATTCCCGAAGTGGTGGGCCGCGTGCCCGCCGTGCGCCCGGTCTACGTGCCCAACTTCCGCATGCCGCGCGAGTGCCCGGTGTGCGCCAGCCCGGCCCGGCGCGAGCGCGGCGGCATGGACTACCGCTGCACCGGCGGCCTGTTCTGCGCCGCGCAGCGCAAGCAGGCGCTGCTGCACTTCGCGGGCCGGCGCGCGATGGACATCGAAGGCCTGGGCGACAAGATCGTCGACCAGCTGGTCGATGCCGGCATCGTGCGCACGCTGCCCGAGCTGTACCGCCTGGGCGTGGCCAACCTGGCCGCGCTGGAGCGCATGGCCGACAAGAGCGCGGCCAACCTGGTGGCAGCGCTGGAAGCTAGCAAGCGCACCACGCTGTCGCGCTTCATCTACGCCCTGGGCATCCGCCAGGTGGGCGAAGCCACAGCCAAGGACCTGGCCCGCCACTTCGGATCGATGGACCGCCTGATGGACGCCAGCGTCGAGCAGCTGCTGGAGGTCAACGACGTCGGCCCGATCGTCGCGCAGAGCATCCAGCAGTTCTTCGCCCAGCCGCACCACCGCGAGATCGTCGAGCAGCTGCGCGCCGCCGGGCTGAACTGGGACGAAGGCGACGGCACCGCCGACCTCAGCCCCAAGCCTCTGGCCGGCCGCACCGTCGTGCTGACCGGAACACTGCCCACGCTGTCGCGCGACGAGGCGAAGGAACTGCTCGAGGCGGCTGGCGCCAAGGTGGCGGGGTCGGTGTCGAAGAAGACGAGCTACGTGGTGGCGGGCACGGAGGCCGGCAGCAAGCTGGACAAGGCCGTGGAGCTGGGGATTCCGGTGCTGGACGAGGACGGGTTGAGGGCGTTGCTGGCAGGTTGATCGATCCGTCTGTTGGAGTCGAGCCATCGGCTCATCGGCTCATCGGCTCGTCGGGGCGTGGGACGTCCATGCAAGGCCCAAGACGCACGAGCTTGTGACTCGCGCGCTGCACTCTCAGACCATGACCTTCTCCATGGGGTGGCGCGACTTCGGACCCAAACGGCAATGTGGCCGGGAATCAACGAATACATCGCGTCCTGTTTCGTATGTCAGCCGGAATGAAATCGGGCTTGCCTGTGACGCGAACGCTGCGCACATCGAATGTCACATATGCGGGCCCGACAGTCGTCTAGACACGGACCGTCATCCACTCTGCGGGGGAAGCCTGCGGCGCGCAGTGGCTTGAACCCGAGGCATCATCACCGACGGATCAACAGGATGGGTCTGGCGCCAAAGGGCTCCTGATCTCGTAGATCAATCACTGCAGCTTCGCATTCAAGGACACGGCATTGGCAACTATCGACTCACAACGGCCTACCGGTGCTTTCATTGGTTCTTCGTGGGTCGCCCTGCTCGTCGGGGGATTAGTCTTCTCGGTCGGCTTATGGAATTCAGCGATGCCGCATAGCGAGAAAGGCTACTACTTCATCCTTCTGATGTATGGGTTGTTCTCGGCTGTATCGCTGCAGAAGACTGTGCGAGACAAGCTTGAGGGCCTCGCGGTCACTGGCATCTACTATGGTCTATGCTGGTTATCTGTCGCGCTGGTCCTGCTACTGCTGCTGATTGGCCTGTGGAATGCTGAATTTTCCTATGCAGAAAAGGGCTTCTACGCTATGGCTTTTCTTTTGGCGCTTTTCGGTGCAGTCGCTGTACAGAAGAACGTTCGAGATGTTTTGCTTTCGGAGCGGCGCAACCCAGGACCGGGGAACGCGGACGAGAATTCATGAGCTTTCGCTTGTGAATACTCGTGTCGAGCGCAACTCCCATAGCGTTTCAGCCTTGCTCCGATCAATCCCGGTGCTCTTTCTGAAATTTGTCCTCTTCTGGCTGTCTCTGATTCCAATTGTTGGGATGGCTCAGACTTTGGAACGTCCCAAGATCAATTCGGAGAAGAAGGGTCGCGTCACAAATCATTCTGTGCAGGGAAGTCTGGCGCCGGCGCAATCGATCGGTTGTATTCAAGTCGCGCAGGCCAAGAACACTTTTGTTCCACCTGATATCTATCAGGGAGTTCGCGAATGCGTAAATCTTGGTCAACATAATCGAGCGGCTGATTTGTTGATGTTGGCTGCGGCGTATGCGGAATTCGATAAAAGGCGAGTGGCTGACAGCACTGCGGGACAAGCAGCGACGGTCTTGCTCATCAATTCATTTTCCGGTATTTCAGGTGAGCAACGGGAGAAGGCGCTCGAAATATTTGATCTTCTTTTGAAGACGCCAGAAAGCCTCAAGAGAATATGTGCTGAAATCAGAGCCATTGGCATTCCGGATTATTACCCAAAATATATGATACTTCATGGTATGAAGGCATTTTTTGCCAATCCTCATGAGGGTGCTTTGATCAAGAATTTCGATGCAAAGAAGGCTTGGGAAGATATTCAGTTCCAGTACATGCACTGCCCGAACGAACGAAGGTGAGCATGTGGCTGTGTTGATCTCTGGTCGGGGCACGGCGGCACAGCGCTGACCATCGATCCATCGCCCACCAAAGCGTCCTGCCGCCGCGCGCCATCGCCAGCCACTGTACGGATCCGAGCAGTTCGTCCGGCACCAGCGGCCCCTGATCACGGCGGATCAGGCGTCAGGACGGTTGAAATCCCGCTCAATTGGTGGTGCACCCCGTCGACTATTGCAAACCAAACGGCCTTGCCCAGGGCCCGTGGCCTACGGCACGAGAGCAATGCGGCCGATGACTGCGATGCTCTACCGAGGCGGGGTAGTGCCACCGCTCGTCGTCGGCCTGATGGTCGAGATCTTCATGAGAACTATCCCGAGGACGCGCAGGCTGGCGCTGCCACCCACTTTCTCGTCACCGTTTCCCGAGCGCCAGCCACAGCGCACCGCCGCTGCACGCCATCGCCAGCCACTGCACCGGCCCCAGCGGCTCGCCGTGCAGCAGCGCGCCGGAGATCATGGCCACCACGGGCACCAGGATGGACGACAGCCCGGCCACCTGGCTGGGCAGCATGCCGACGATGGCGAACCATGCGGCGTTGCCGATGGCCATGGGCACCAGGGCGATCCAGCCGATGACGGCGATGCTCTGCCACGACGGCATGAACCAGGGCCCTTCGGCCAGCACGAAGGCTCCGATGGTGGTGGGCACCGCCGTGATCAGCAGTTGCCAGCCCGTGAGCACCAGCGCCGGCACCTCCACGGGCCGCCGCTTCAGGATCAGCGTTCCCACCGCCCAGCCCACGCCGGCCAGCAGGCCGAGGAAGAAGCCCAGCGGCGCGCTGGCGTAGGCCTGCAGGCCGCGAAACAGCAGCAGGCCCACGGCCATGGCGCCCAGCGCCAGCGCCAGCATCAGGCGCGGCGGCAGCTTCTGGCCCAGCACCGCCCACGAGATGAGCGCCAGCCACAGCGGCATCGTGAAGCCGAGGATGGCGGCCTGGCCCGACGGGATCAGGATGGCCGCGTAGGTGCTGGCGATGTTCCAGAGCACCAGATAGAACAACGTGGCCGCCACGATGGTGGCCCAGTACTCGCGCGGCACGCGCAGCGACTGCCCGCGCCAGCGCGCCACGGCCAGCAGGGACAGGCCCGCGATCGTGACCGCCACCGCGCGGAAGGTCCACACCGAGACCTCGCGCGTGGCCAGCGGGAACAGCGGCCAGTTGGTGCCCCACACCAGGGTCAGCAGGGCGAGCAGGGCCAGGGCGCGCGGCGGGATCGTCGTGTTCAAGCCGGGGAGTATCGCCTTGCATGGCCTTGCGCGGCGTTGTGCCGCGTTGCTCGTGGCGCTACCCACCGTCTTGCCCGCAGATAATCCGCCGATGGTGGATGGGGTGGGTGGCCCGCAGGCAGCGGCGGTCGTGGCGATCTTCGCGGTGGTCTACGGGGGCATGATCCTCGGTGGCCTGCCGTGGTTGCGGCTGGATCGCACGGGCGTGGCCTTGCTCGGCGCCATCGCGGTGGTGGCCTTCGGCGGCCTGGGCGTCGAGCAGGCCGCGCAGGGCATCCACCTGCCCACCATCCTGCTGCTGTTCTCCTTCATGGTGGTGTCGGCGCAGATGCGCCTGGGCGGCTTCTATGCGGCCGTCACGCGGCGCATCGCCGCGCTGCCGGTGTCGCCGTCGCTGCTGCTGGGCGTGGTGGTCGCCGTCGCGGCGGCGCTGTCGGCGGTGTTTTCCAACGACATCGTGTGCCTGGCGGTGGCGCCGGTGCTGGTGCACGCCTGCCTCGCGCGGCGTCTGGACCCCGTTCCCTTCCTGCTGGCGCTGGCCTGCGCCAGCAACATCGGCTCGGCCGCCACGCTCATCGGCAATCCGCAGAACATGCTCATCGGCGAGGTGCTGAAGCTCGACTTCGGCGCCTATGTGCGCGATGCGCTGCCGCCCGTGGCCCTGAGCCTTCTGCTGCTGTGGGCGATGTTGGCCCGCAGCGCGGTGCCGCAGTCTGCAGGCGATGCGGCACCGGCGGCGGCAGTCCCCGACGACGCCCCGGCATTCGACGCCTGGCAGACGGCCAAGGGCCTGGCGGTGGCGGCGGCATTGATGGCCGTCTTCCTGTTCACCGACTGGCCGCGCGATGTCGCGGCGCTGGTGGGCGCGGGTGTGCTGCTGCTCAGCCAGCGCTTCCATTCGTCGCAGGTCATGGGCCTGATCGACTGGGAACTGCTGATTCTCTTCATGGGCCTGTTCGTGGTGAACCACGCGCTGGCGCAGACCGGCGTCACGGCACAGGCCGTAGCGGCGCTGCAGGTGCAGGGCGTGCACCTCGGTGAGCCCGGGCCGCTGTTTGCGGCCACGCTGCTGCTGTCGAACCTGGTGTCCAACGTCCCGGCGGTGATGTTGCTGCTGCCACTGGCGCAGGGCGACGGCGCGGGCCTCACGCTGGCGCTCGTCAGCACGCTGGCGGGCAACCTTCTGATCGTCGGGTCCATCGCCAATATCATCGTCGTGGATGCGGCGCGCCGGCAGGGCGTCGTGATCGACTGGAAACGCCATGCCCGGACCGGCGTGCCCGTGACGCTGGCGACGCTGGCCGTCACCGCAGCCTGGCTGGCCTGGCGCCCCTGACACCCTGGAGAACCGCATGGCCGTGAGAGAGATCCTGAAGATGGGCGACCCGCGACTGCTGCGCGTGGCACCGCCCGTGACCGAGTTCGACACGCCTGAGCTGCACGCACTCATCGAGGACATGTTCGAGACCATGGTCGCAGCCAGCGGCGCGGGCCTGGCGGCCCCGCAGATCGGCGTCGACCTGCAACTGGTGATCTTCGGGTTCGAGCGCGTCCAGCGCTACCCCGACGCACCCCCGGTGCCCCGCACGGTCCTGATCAACCCCGTGATCACGCCGCTGTCGGATGAGCTGGAAGAGGGCTGGGAAGGCTGCCTCTCGGTGCCCGGCCTGCGCGGGCAGGTGCCGCGTTTCGGGCGCATCCGCTACACGGGCTTCGACCCCACCGGGCAGCGCATCGAGCGCGAGGCCGATGGCTTTCATTCCCGCGTGGTGCAGCACGAGTGCGACCACCTCATCGGCCGCCTGTACCCCACGCGCATGCCCGACCTGACCAAGCTCGGGTTCACGAGCGTGCTGTTCCCCGAGATGGACCCGGCCAGCGACGACTGATCTTCAGGGGCTGGCACGGCGGAGTGGGCCGAGGCGCTGCACCGCTCCTCCAGCCACTCCGGGCGCTGGCCGAAGGCCCGTGTGTTGCTTGCGGGCCGGCCGGCTGGCCTGGCGCCTGGGCGCAATGCTGTCCTACGCGCAGGGCCCAAGGCCCAAGGCCTGACCCCCCGAAACCTTGAATTACATGCCCCCGGTCGGCGAAGTCGCCCCGCGGGCCGTTATCGGAGGGCAGGAGGCTGCCATGCCGATGTTCAAGTACGTGTCCCCCTTCCTGGCCCGAGCGGCCGCGGTTTTCATGCTGGCGGCGCTGCCTTGGGTGGCCTTCGCCGGCGATCTCGGCCGCGTCGGCCGCATCGTGGAGATGAAGGGCGATGTGTCCTTCTACGACCCCGATCGCGACGAATGGACCGAGGCGCTGCGCAACCGGCCCATCACCACCGGCGACCGGCTGGTGCTGGCCCATGGCGCGCGCGCCGAGTTGCGCATCGGCAGCACCGTGCTGCTGCTCGCCCAGGGCACCGACCTCGAAGTGCTGGACCTCGACGACGACCGCCTGCGGCTGGAACTCCACCGCGGCTCGATGGCGCTGCGGGTGCCTTCGCGCAACATCGCCGAGGAAACCGAGATCCGCACCCGCGAGACCCGCCTGCGCCCCTTGCGCGCCGGCCAGTACCGGATCGACCGCGAAGATGGGTCCACCTATGCCGCCGTCCTGCGCGGCGAGATGGAGTCCAGCGGGCACGGCAACCTGCTGCTGATCAGCAGTGGCGAGCGCCATGAGATCTGGATCGACGAGAAGCGCGATGTCGCGCGCGCCCGCACGGCGCGCATGCCCGACGACCGGCTTGCGGCCTGGGCCGAGGAGTCGTTCCGGGCCGAGGAAAGGCGCGCCGATGCGCATCGCTACGCTTCGCCCGACATTCCCGGCATCGAGGAACTCGACCGCCACGGCCGCTGGGACACCCACCCCGAGTACGGTGCGGTCTGGTACCCCATCGGTGTCTCCGCCGGCTGGCAGCCCTTTCGCGACGGCCGCTGGGTCTGGATGCGTCCGTGGGGCTGGACCTGGGTGGATGCGCAGCCCTGGGGTTTCGCGCCGTCGCATTACGGCCGCTGGGTGAACTGGGGCGGGCGCTGGGCCTGGTGGCCGGGCCCGCGCGGCGTGCGCCCGGTCTTCACCCCGGCCCTGGTGGCCTGGGTGGGCGGCTCCAATGGCGGCGTGAGCATCAGCATCGGCGGCCATGGCGGCTACGCTCCGCCCAGCGCCTGGGTGCCGCTCGCGCCGTACCAGCCCTATGTGCCCATCGTCGTGCCGCGCCCGCGGCCGCCGAGGCACCCGTCGCCCCCGCCTCCGAAGTACTACCCGCCGCAGGTGCCCACCGGGCCGATCTCGCGACCGGCGCCGCCGAGCTACGGGTCGCAGGGCGTGCCGATCGGCGTGCAGGCCGTGCCGGCGGCGCGCCCGGCGCCGGTGGCCGTGCCGGTCTCGCCGGCCCCTCAGGCCGCGCCTGTCGCGACACCCGGACCCCAGGCGCCGGTGATGGTTGCGCCGCCCAGCGAGCAGCGGCGCAGCCCGGCGCCGTTCAGCGCGCCCCCGCCGCAGGCCGACAAGCAGAGCAAGAGCGAGAAGCCCGAGAAGTCTGAAAAGCAGGACAGCCGCGGCGACCAGCGCCGGCGCGACCAGGTGCAGTGACCGCGTCGGGCCGTCGGGGTGGCGGCATCACCGCCGCCCCGGCGAGCTTCGGCAAACCCGGGGACCAGGCGGCTAGACGGCCAGGAGGTCAGGAGGTCAGGAGGTCAGGAGGTCAGGAGGTCAGGCAGTGAGGCCGGCTGGTGGACAGGCCGTCAGGCCCTCAGGCCCCACCCGACGCACGCAGCCAGGGCTGCAGCACCGGCCAGACGTTGTCGAGGATGAGCGGGTGGGCCTCGGCCTTGGGGTGGATCCGATCGGGCTGGAAGAGCGCTTCGGCTTGCGGGCCGTCCGCCACGCCGGCGAGCAGGAAGGGGACGAGCGCTGTGCCCTCGGCCTTGGCCACCCGCGCGAACAGACCGGCGAAATCCTCGCCGTAGCGCTTGCCGTAGTTGGGCGGCACCTGCATGCCGGCCACCAGCACGCGGGCGCCCGCGGCCTTGGCGGCCTGTGCCATCACCTTCAGGTTGTCCTCGGTCATGTTCAGCGGCAGCCCGCGCAGCGCGTCGTTGCCGCCGAGTTCCAGGATCACGTGCGTGGGCTTGTGCTGCGCCAGCAGCGCAGGCAGGCGCGCGCGGCCGCCCGACGTGGTGTCGCCGCTGATGCTGGCGTTGACCACCCGGGTGGGCATCTTGCGGGCGGCCAGCCGCTGTTCCATCAGGGCCACCCAGCCGCGTCCGCGGGCCAGGCCGTACTCGGCCGAGAGGCTGTCGCCGACCACCAGCAGAACCGGGCTTGACCCCGCCGCATGAGCGCCCAGGGCCAACACGCTACAGTGCGCCATCCCCCAACGCAGCAGGGTGCGGCGCGTCAAGCGTGGCACGACACTTTCTTGCATGTCTGATTCCATCATCGATGTCCAGGGCGTCACGAAGCAGGTCACGGACGCCACAGGTACGTTGACCATTCTCCATGACATAGGTTTCACCCTTCGCCCGAAAGAGTCGGCCGCCATCGTCGGCGCGTCGGGTTCGGGCAAGAGCACGCTGCTGGCCATCATCGCGGGCCTGGACGTTCCCACCTCGGGCCGCGTGATCCTCACGGGCACCGACCTGTTCGCACTCGACGAGGACGAGCGGGCCGCCGTGCGCGCCCGTTCGCTGGGTTTCGTGTTCCAGAGTTTCCAGTTGCTGGGCAACCTGACGGCGCTGGAAAACGTGATGCTGCCGCTCGAACTGGCGGGGCGCCCCGACGCCCGGCGGCAGGCCACCGAGATGCTGCAGCGCGTGGGCCTGGGCGAGCGCCTCGGGCACTACCCCAAGGTGCTCTCGGGCGGCGAGCAGCAGCGTGTGGCGCTGGCGCGGGCCTTCGTGGTGCGGCCGGCCGTGCTGCTGGCCGACGAGCCCACGGGCAGCCTGGATTTCGCCACCGGCGAAACCGTGATGGAACTGATGTTCGAGCTGAACCGCGAGGCCGGCACCACTCTTGTGATGGTGACGCACGACCGCGCCATCGCGGCCCGCTGCGACCGCCAGCTCAGGATAGAGGCGGGACGCCTGCTGCCCTGAACTGGTTCAGGCGCGCGCTTACTGCGCGAACTTGTAGTCGGTCTTGGCCTTGGAGCGCAGTTCGTCCTGGAACTGCTGCATGGCCTGCTGCTCGAGGCGCTGCTTGAGTTGCGCCTTCACATCGTCGAAGGCCGGGAAGGCCGCTTCGCGCGTGTCTTCGAGGCGGATGATGTGGAAGCCGAACTGGCTCTTCACCGGGGTCTCGGTCATCTCGCCCTTCTTCAGCGCGGTCATGGCCTTGCCGAACTCGGGGACGTAGGAATCGGGCTTCGCGAAGTCGAGGTCGCCGCCGTTGGCGCCGGAGCCTTCGTCCTTGGAGTTCTTCTTGGCCAGGTCCTCGAAGCTGCCGCCCGCCTTGATCTGGGCGATGAGCTTCTTGGCCTCGTCCTCGGTGGGAACGAGGATGTGGCGCGCACGGTACTCGGTGCCGGTGGCTGCGGCCTTGAACTTGTCGTACTCGGCCTTGGCAGCTGCGTCGCTCACCGGGTTCTTGCTGCGGTAGTCCTCGAACAGCTCGCGGATCAGGATGCTCTGGCGGGCCAGTTCCATCTGTTCGCGGTAGGCGGTGCTCTTGGCGATGCCGCGCTTTTCGGCTTCCTGCACGAAGATCTCGCGCAGGACGACCTGGTCACGAGCCTGCTGCTCGACTTCCGGGCCCGCCTGCTGGCCGGCGCGCTTGGCCTGCTGGAGCAGCGTCTCGACACGGGCCTTGGGCACCGGCTTGCCGTTGACGATGGCCAGGTTCTGGGCCTGCGCGAGCATCGGCAGGAGGAGGGCGGCCACGGCTACGCGGCATGCGAGGGACTTAGCGTTCATGGGTAGCAGGAGGGGGTGTTGCGGTCGACGAATTCACTTCGTCCGGGGCGCGGGCCACGATGGCCAGCGCATGGATACCCCTTGGAATCAAGAGGCTCAGGGCATCATACACAAGGCGGTGGCGGGCCACCCGCGCCCGGCCGGCGAAGGCGGCGCAGGTCAGGCGCACCGTGTAGTGGCGCCCTTCGCGTGCGCCGGCATGCCCGGCGTGCAGGTGGCTGTCGTCCTGCACCTCCAGTTCGCTCGGGGCCAGGGCCGCGCGCAGGGCGGCTTCGATGTCTTCGGCGGTGACGCCCATGGCCTGGCTCATTCCCCGGCCCCGGTTTCCGGCCCGGTGCCAGTGCCTGTACCCGGCTCGGGCTTGAAGCCGATGGCGGCCGAGTTGATGCAGAAGCGCTCGCCCGTGGGCTCCGGCCCGTCGTTGAAGACGTGGCCGAGGTGGGTGCCGCACTGGTTGCAGCGCACTTCCACGCGCACCATGCCCCAGGCGTTGTCGCGCACGCGCTCGATCACGGTGGCGTCCAGCGGCTGGAAATAGCTGGGCCAGCCGCAGCCGGCATCGAACTTGGTGCCCGACTCGAACAGCGGCGTGCAGCAGCCGATGCAGTTGTAGATGCCCTTCTCGAAGTGGTCCCAGTACTTGCCGGTGAAGGCGCGCTCGGTGTCGGCGTGGCGTGCCACCTTGTACTGCATGGGGTCGAGCTGGGCGCGCCATTCGGCGTCGGTCTTGCGGACGGGGTAGCGCGGGTCGTCGTGGTCGTGGGTGCTCATGATGAACAGGAGACCTCCATGTGCGTGCCCGGTCGGGCGTGAAGCCGGCAGGTGAGTCGGCGGATGAGGCTGTGAAAGCGCCTGTGAGACAGTCGGCGGATCAGGCGGCAAGACGGTTGGCAAGACAGTCGGCACCAGGGTTGGCTGCGGAGCCGCCCAGGTGCGTGGTGTAAAACCCAGCGCCCAGTGTAGTGAGCCCTTCGCGGCCTGTTCACCCCAAGGCCATCATGGATCTTCTCGTCCTGCCGCTGCTGAACGGCCTGAGCTACGGACTGCTGCTGTTCATGCTCAGCGCCGGGCTGACGCTGATCTTCAGCCTCATGGGGGTGATGAACTTCGCGCATGCCGGTTTCTACATGATCGGCGCCTATGTGGCGTACGCCTGCACGCAGTGGCTCGGGTTCTGGGCCGCGTTGGTGGCCGCGCCACTGGTAGCGGGCGCGCTGGGCCTGCTGTTCGAGCGGGTCGTGCTGGCGCGCGTTCACCGCCATGGCCATGTCCACGAGATGCTCGCGACCTTCGGCCTCGCTGCGCTGATGGTGGAGGCGGTGCAGCTGGTCTGGGGCCGGGCGCCGCTGGAGACCCGGGTCCCCGAACTGCTGCAAGGGCCGCTCTTCGTGTGGCAGGGCAGTGCGTTCCCGGCCTACCGGGCCTTCATGATGGCGATGGCCCTGGCCATGATGATCGGCCTGTGGGCGCTGTTCACGCGCACCCGGCTGGGCCTGGTGCTGCGTGCATCGCTGACACACCCGCAGATGGCGCAGGCCCTCGGGCACGACGTTCCGCGCGTGATGCGCGGCGTCTTCGCGGGAGGCACCGCGCTGGCGGGCCTGGCCGGCGCCATCGGCGGCAATGCCTACACCACCGAGCCTGCCATGGCGGCTGCGCTCGGCCCGATCCTGTTCGTGATCATCGTCGTCGGCGGCATGGGATCGCTGGCCGGGGCGCTGCTGGCCTCCCTGCTCATCGGGCTGCTGCAGTCGCTGGCCGTGGCTTTCGACCGGCCGCTGGGCGGCGTCACGCTGTCGCAGGTGGCGCCCCTGCTGCCCTATGCCTTGCTGGTGCTGGTTCTTGCCGTGCGCCCCCGGGGCCTGCTCGGCCACCGGGAGGCCTGAGCGATGGCGCACGGGCCCGTCCGGATTCGTTGGCCCTGGCTGGTGGCGGCCCTGCTGCTGGCTTCTCCGGTGTGGTGGGCCAGCAGCCTGCAGCTGACTCTGTTCTCGCAGACGGCCGCCACCGCCGTGGTGTGCCTGAGCCTGGCGCTGCTGATGGGGCAGGGGGGCATGGTCAGCTTCGGCCATGCGGTCTACAGCGGCCTGGGCGGCTTTGCCGTGCTGCACGCGCTGAACGCGATGCCTGCCGGGCACAGCGCAGCCTGGGTGCCCGCGCTGCCGCTGCTGGGCGCTGCAGCCGGGGCCGCTGCCGCCGCGCTGCTGGGCTGGCTGTGCACGCGCCAGGCAGGGCTGAGCTTCGCGATGATCAGCCTGGGCCTGGGGGAACTGGTCTACGCCGGGGCGCTGATGTGGCCGGAGGTGTTCGGCGGCGAGGCCGGGGTGCGTGCCGACCGGGCGCAGGGTCGGCCCTGGCTGGGGCTGGACTTCGCTGCGCCTGCGCAGGTGTACGCGCTGGTGGCCGCCTATGCGCTGGCGGCCGCAGCGCTCGCGGCCTTCCTGCCGCGCACACCCTTCGGCTTGGTGCTGGCTGCCGTGCGCGACAACCCCGGCCGCGCCGCCGGCCTGGGGCATGACCCGCACCGCGTGCGCTGGATCGCCTTCACGCTGGCCGGCGCCGGGGCGGGGCTCGGCGGCGCGCTGCTGGCGCTGGTGTTCGAGTCGGTGTCGGCCGAGGCGATGTCCGGGCTGCGGTCGGGCACGCTGCTGCTCTTCACCTTCGTCGGCGGCGCGGCCGGCCTCGCCGGGCCCCTGCTGGGGGCCGTGCTGCTGGTCGGTGCCACCGTGTGGCTGTCGTCCTGGACGCAGGCCTGGGGCCTGTACGTGGGCGTGCTCTTCCTGGCCGTGGTGATGGGCGCGCCTGGCGGCCTCGCGGCGTGGCTGCGCGGCTTGCGGTGGCGCCTGGACGCCCGCGGCACGGTTCGCGCTGCGGCGGCGCTGGCATTGTCGGCCGGACTGATGCTGGCCCTGGAGATGCTTTACCACCGGCAACTGCAGTCGGCCTTGGGCCCGCAGCTGCGATGGGCCGGCCTGAACCTCGACACCGGCCAGCCCGGCCCGTGGCTGGCTGCCCTGGGGCTGGCCGTGGGCGGTGCGGTGTCCTGGCGATGGGCGCGTCGATGATTCAGGAACTCCCTGGCCTGCCCGAAGGCGAAACCGGCCGTCAGCCGCCGGAAGGTTCCGAGCCGGCCGCTGCGCTGGAGCTGATGGGCATCGCGAAGCGTTTCGGGCGCACCGAGGTGCTGCGCGACGCGACTCTCACGGTGCGTCGGGGCGAGCGATTGGCCGTGATCGGCCCGAACGGCGCCGGCAAGACGAGCCTGTTCGACATCGTCAGCGGCCGCCTGGCCCCCAGCGCGGGGCAGGTGCGGCTGGACGGGCAGCGAATCGACGGCCTGCCGCCGCATGCCGTGCAGCGGCGTGGGCTCGGGCGCAGCCATCAGGTCAGCCAGCTCTTCGCCCGCCTCACGGTGGCAGAGCACCTGCGCTGCGCGCTGCTGCCGGCCAGCGGCAAGGCCGGCAGCTTCTGGCGCCGGCTTGCCACGATGCGCTCCCTGCAGCGGGAGGTCCACCTCTGGCTCGAGCGGCTGGGCCTGCTTGCGCGCGCCGACGTGCCTGCCGCGGCGCTCAGCTACGCCGAGCAGCGCGCGCTCGAGATCGGCCTGGCCGCGGCAGGCGGCAGCCCAGTGCTGCTGCTCGACGAGCCCACAGCCGGCATGAGCCGCAGCGAGACGCAGCGCTGCGTGGCCCTGATCCGCAGCGTCTGCGAAGGCCGCACGCTGCTCGTCGTGGAGCACGACATGGCGGTCGTGTTCGAACTGGCGGACAGGATCGCCGTGCTGGCGGACGGCCGCTTCATCGCGGTGGACACGCCCGAGCGCGTGCGGGCCGACGCCCGCGTGCAGCAGGCCTATCTCGGTACGGCCATGCAACATGCTTGAACTGCTCGATGTCCAGGTGGCCCATGGCGGCAGCCGGGTGCTGCGCGGCGTGGACCTGCGGGTGCGTCCCGGCGAGATCGTCGCGCTGCTCGGCCGAAACGGCGCCGGGCGATCCACCCTGCTCAAGGCCGTGATGGGCCTGGTGCCCGCCACGGGGCAGCTGAGCTGGCAGGGGCAGGGCCTTCAGGGCCGGGCTGCACACGACATCGCGCGCCTCGGCATGGGCTACGTGCCCGAGGGCCGGGAGATCTTCCCCGGCCTGAGCGTGCTGCAGAACCTGGCCATGGGCCTCAAGCCCGGCCGCCATGCCAGTACGATGTGGCCGCTGGAGGACGTCTGGCGCCTGTTTCCGGCGCTTGCCGCACGGCGGGATGCTCCGGGCGGCGTGCTCTCCGGGGGCGAGCAGCAGATGCTGACCCTGGCGCGAACGCTGCAGGGCGACCCCGCCGCGGTGCTGGTGGATGAACCCACCGAGGGCCTGGCGCCGGCCGTGGTGCAGCAGGTGGCGGCCTTGCTGGCCGAAATGCGCCGCCGCGGCCTGGCCGTGCTGCTGGTGGAGCAGAAGCTGACGATCGCGCTCGATCTCTGCGACCGCTGCGCCGTGCTCGGGCAGGGCCGCGTGGTCTTCGAGGGCACGGCCGGCGACCTGCGCGCCGCCACCGCCGTGCAGCAGGAGTGGCTGGCGGTGTAGCGGCGCGGCTTGCCGGTGGGAACGGGGTTCGCCCGACATCCCCGATCGGGCTTCGGGTATTGGAGGCTCCCCTCTGTCACTGCAGCGACACGGCACTGCACAATGCTCTCTCTAGAA
This sequence comes from uncultured beta proteobacterium, assembly GCA_903938815.1. Taxonomy (GTDB): domain Bacteria; phylum Pseudomonadota; class Gammaproteobacteria; order Burkholderiales; family Burkholderiaceae_C; genus Rubrivivax. Next base: position 35,785 of record CAJAES010000029.1, on the reverse strand, counting down.
TCGAACGACCGTTCTATTTTTCCCGCACGACCCTTCCAGGAGCCGCGATGAGCGCCAGCTACGACCTGCGCGACGGTGTTGCCGTCATCACGCTGAACAACCCGCCCGTCAACGGGCTGGGTTACGACACCCGCCGCGCCGTCGCCGACGGCATCGATCGCGCCCACGCCGACCCGGCCGTCCGCGCCATCGTCATCACCGGCGCGGGCCGGGCCTTTTCCGGCGGCGCCGACATCCGCGAGTTCGGCAGCCCCAAGGCCATTGCCGAGCCGAACCTGCTGTCGCTGATCAGGATGCTGGACGACGCCACCAAGCCGGTGGTGGCGGCCGTGCACGGCACCGTGATGGGCGGCGGGCTGGAGCTCTCGCTGGGCGCGCACTACCGCGTGGCCGCGCCTGGCACCAATGTCGCCCTGCCGGAGGTGAAGATCGGCCTCGTGCCGGGCGCCGGCGGCACGCAGCGCCTGCCGCGCGTGCTCGGCGTCGAGACCGCGCTCAACATGATCGTCACCGGCGACCCCGTGAAGAGCGAACTGCTGGCCGCGATTCCCGGCCAGACGCTGTTCTCGAAGATCATCGACGGCGACCTCGTCGCCGGCGCCGTGGCATTTGCCCTCGAAATGGCGGACGCCCGCCCGCTGCCCCGCGTGCGCGACCTGCCGCTGAAGCACCCGAACGCCGACGCCTACTTCCAGTTCGCCCGCAACACCGTGAAGGCGATGGCGAAGAACTTCCCGGCGCCGGCGCGCTGCGTCGATTGCGTCGAGCAGGCCACGCGCCGCAAGTTCGACGACGGCATGGTCTACGAACGCGAGGCCTTCCTCGCGCTGATGATGACGCCGGAATGCAAGGCGCTGCGCCATGCCTTCTTCGCCGAGCGGGCCGCCAGCAAGATCCCCGACGTGCCGGAAGACACGCCCGTGCGCCCCATCGCCAGGCTCGCCGTCATCGGCGCCGGCACCATGGGTGGCGGCATCACGATGAACTTCCTGAACGCCGGCATCCCCGTGACCATGCTCGAGATGAAGCAGGACGCGCTGGACCGCGGCATCGCCACCATCCGCAAGAACTACGAATCGCAGGTGAAGAAGGGCAAGCTCAAGCAGGACAAGTACGAGGCCCGCATGGCCCTGCTGTCCACCACGCTGAACTACGCCGATCTGTCCGATGCCGACATGGTCATCGAGGCCGTGTTCGAGGAGATGGGCGTCAAGGAAAAGGTGTTCCGTGCGCTCGACGACGTCATGAAGCCCGGCGCCATCCTGGCCAGCAACACGAGCACGCTCGACGTCGACCAGATCGCGGCCTTCACGAAGCGCCCGCAGGACGTCATCGGCACCCACTTCTTCAGCCCCGCCAACGTGATGAAGCTGCTGGAAGTGGTGCGTGGGAAGCACACTGCCAAGGACGTGCTGGCCACGGTGATGAAGCTCGGCAAGCTCATCCGCAAGACGGCGGTGGTGTCGGGCGTGTGCGACGGCTTCATCGGCAACCGCATGATCGAGCAGTACAGCCGGCAGGCCGGTTTCCTGCTGGAAGAGGGCTGCACGCCGGAGCAGGTGGACAAGGCGGCGGAGAAGTTCGGCTTCGCGATGGGCCCCTTCCGCATGGGCGACCTGGCCGGCAATGACATCGGCTGGGCCATCCGCAAGCGCCGCTACGTCGAGAAGCCCGACCTGCGCTACAGCAAGACCGCCGACCTGCTCTGCGAACTCGGCCGCTACGGCCAGAAGACCGGCGCCGGCTGGTACGACTACCTGCCCGGCCAGCGCGCCGCCATTCCGTCGGCGGTCGTCGTGAAGATGATCGAGGACCATCGGGCCGCGCTCGGCATCACGCCGCGCCGGATCTCCGACGACGAGATCGTGCAGCGGCTGGTCTTCTCGCTCGTCAATGAGGCGGCGCGCATCCTCGAGGAAGGCATCGCCAGCAAGGCCAGCGATATCGACATGGTCTACCTCACCGGCTATGGGTTCCCGCTCTGGCGCGGCGGCCCCATGTGCTACGCGGACACCTTCGGCCTCTTCAATGTGGTGCAGGCCATGAAGCGCTTCGCGAAGAACCCGCTGGACGATGGCGAGTTCTGGCAGCCGGCCCCGCTGCTCGCGAAGCTGGCGGCTGAAGGCAAGACCTTCAACCCGGCCTGACGCGCAGTGCGATGCCCAGCGCGATGTCCAGCGAGGTGTCCCGCGTGATTCGCCGCGTCTTGATCGGCCTGCTGCTGGCCCTTGGGGTGCTGGGCCTGACCCTGGGCGTCAATACCCTGCGGCAGGGTTCGCGCCAGGTCCAGGTGCCGGCGATTCCGAAGTTGGCGGTCGATGCGGCCGCAGCCGGAGCCTCGCTGTCGGTGGCGGTGCAGGCGCGCACGGTCAGCGGGCTGCTCGACCCCGAGGGCACGGCGGCGGCGTTCGACGCGCTGCACGCCCACCTCAGGGCGCGCTATCCGCTGGTGCACGCCAAACTGCAGCGCGAGGTGATCGGCGCGGGCAGCCTGCTGTTCAGCTGGCCCGGCAGCGACCCCGCGGCCAAGGGCATGGTGCTGATGGCGCACCAGGACGTGGCTCCGGTGGCGCCGGGCACCGACCGCCTGTGGCTGCAGCCGCCGTTCAGCGGCGCGGTGAAGGACGGTTTCGTCTGGGGCCGCGGCGCCTGGGACGACAAGGGCAACCTGATCGCGCAGCTCGAGGCCATCGAGATGCTGCTGGCCGCCGGCTTCCAGCCGCGGCGTACGGTCTATCTGGTTGCAGGGCATGACGAGGAGGTGGGCGGCCTGCGCGGCGCCGTGCCCATCGTGGCCCTGCTGAAGCAGCGCGGCGCGAAGATCGAGTTCGTCATCGACGAAGGGCTGCTGATCGCCGACGGCATGATGCCCGGGCTGAAGCCGCCCGCAGCCCTCATCGGCGTGGCCGAGAAGGGCTTCGTCTCGGTCCAGGTCACGGCGCAGGCCGCGCCCGGCCATTCTTCGATGCCGCCCGCGCCTGGGCAGAGCGCCATCGCGATGCTCTCGGCGGCCCTGGCCCGCATCGACGCGCACCCGATGCCCGGCGGCATCGACGGCATCGCGCGCCAGATGTTCGATGCAGTGGCGCCCGAGATGGGCGGCTTCAACCGTGTCGCGCTGGCCAATCTGTGGCTCTTCGGGCCGGTGGTCGAAGGCATGCTGGAGAAGGGCCCCAGCACCAACGCGCTGATGCGCACGACCACGGCACTGACCATCGTCAACGGCGGCAACAAGGAAAACGTGCTGCCCGGCCGCGCCGACGCGACCGTCAACTTCCGGCTGCTGCCGGGCGATACCGACAAGACGGTGCTGGCCCACCTGAAGAACGTGATCGGCGACGACCGCATCGAGCTCAAGCTGCTGCCGAACCCGGCCATGCCCTCCCGCGTCTCGTCGGTCGATTCCGATGCCTACCGGCTCATCGAGCGCACCGTGCGCGAGCTATTCCCCGAGACCGTGGTGGCGCCCGGCCTGATGCTGGGCGGCACCGACGCACGTCACTTCGACGGCTATGCGGAGCAGGTCTTCCGCTTTTCCCCCGTGCGCGCCAAGCCCGCAGACCTGGCACGCTTCCACGGCACCGACGAACGCATTTCGCTGGACAACCTGGCGGAGCTGATCCGGTTCTACCACCGGCTGGTTGAACAGGCCGCCCGCTGAAGGAGATTTGACATGACCCGAGCCCTCATCGTTTCCACCGCCCGCACACCGCTCGCCAAGAGCTGGAAGGGCGCCTTCAACATGACCCACGGCGCCACGCTGGGCGGCTTTGCCGTGCAGGCCGCGGTGCAGCGCGCAGGCATCGACCCGGCATCCGTCGAGGACGTGCTGATGGGCTGCGCCAACCCCGAAGGCGCCACCGGCGCCAACATCGCGCGCCAGATCGCGCTGGCCGCCGGGCTGCCCGTCACGACGAGCGGCATGACGATCAACCGCTTCTGCTCCAGCGGCCTGCAGACCATCGCGATGGCCGCGCAGCGCATCATCGCCGGCGAAGGCGAGGTCTACGTGGCCGGCGGCGTGGAGAGCATCTCGTGCGTGCAGCAGGAGATGAACCAGCATATGTTGGTCGACCCCGCGCTGAAGGCGAAGAAGCCCGAGATCTACTGGAACATGCTGCAGACCGCCGAGATGGTGGCCAAGCGCTACGGCATCGCCAAGCAGCGCATGGACGAGTACGGCGCCGCCAGCCAGCAGAAGGCCTGTGCCGCCAACGAGGCCGGCCGCTTCGCCGACGAGATCGTGCCCGTCACGGTGACGGCCGGCGTGGCCGACGCTGTCATGGGCCTGCGCAGCAAGCAGGTCACCGTCAGCGTGGACGAAGGCCTGCGGCCGGGCACCACGCTCGAAGGCGTCCAGGGCATCCGCTCGGCCATGCCCGGCGGCGTCGTGACGGCGGGCAACGCCAGCCAGTTCAGCGACGGCGCCGGCGCCTGCGTGGTCGTGGACGAGTCCTACGCGCAGGCCCACGGCCTGAAGCCGCTGGGCCGCTTCCTCGGCTTCGCGGTGGCCGGCTGCGAGCCTGACGAGATGGGCATCGGCCCGGTCTTCGCGGTGCCCAAGGTGCTCAAGCGCCTGGGCCTCACCGTGGCGGACATCGACCTCTGGGAGCTCAATGAGGCCTTCGCCGTGCAGGTGCTCTACTGCGCCGACACGCTGGGCATCCCTATGGACCGCCTGAACGTCAACGGCGGCGCCATCGCGCTCGGGCACCCCTACGGCGTCAGCGGCCAGCGCCTCACAGGGCACGCGCTGATCGAAGGTAAGCGCCGCGGCGCGAAGCGCGTGTGCGTGACCATGTGCATCGGCGGCGGAATGGGTGCAGCCGGCGTCTTCGAGGTGCTCTGACCCCGCCATGCGCGAGACCGTCGACTTCCTGCTGAACGAATGGCTGCGCGTGGACGAGCTCACGGCCCGTCCGCGCTTTGCCGATCATTCGCGCGAGACCTTCGCGGCGGTGCTCGACACCTGCGAACGCATCGCGCGCGACAAGTACGCACCCTTCAACCGCCTCGTGGACACCGAGGAGCCACGCTTCGACGGTGAGAAAGTGATCCTGCCGCAGGCCACCCACGACGCCTGGAAGGCCTACGCGGACAGCGGCATGCTCGCTGCGGCACAGGATGCCGACATCGGCGGCATGCAGCTGCCCTACACCGTGGAGGCGGCGGGCAATGCCTTCTTCGCCAAGGCCAGCGTCAGCATCGGCGCTGGCATGCTGACCACCGGCAACGCGAATCTGCTGATGGCCCACGGCACGCCGGCGCAGCGCCGCGTGTTCGCGATGGCGGAGTTCGAGGGGCGCTGGGCGGGCACCATGTGCCTGTCGGAGCCGCAGGCGGGATCCAGCCTGTCGGACGTGGCCACGCGCGCCGTTCCCGACGGCGAGGGGTCGGAATCCGACCCGCTTGGCCCGCGCTATCGGCTGCACGGCAACAAGATGTGGATCTCCGCCGGCGAGCACGAACTCACCGAGAACATCGTGCACCTGGTGCTGGCGAAGATTCCCGGCCCCGACGGCAGGCTGGTGCCTGGCACACGCGGAATCTCGCTCTTCATCGTGCCCAAGAAGATGGTCGACGCCGAAGGCCGGCTGACCGGCGAACGCAACGACGTGGCGCTGGCCGGCCTGAACCACAAGTGCGGCTGGCGCGGCACCACCAACACGCTGCTGAACTTCGGCGAAGGCCGCTTCCAGCCGGGCGGCCGGGCCGGTGCCGTGGGCTACCGCGTCGGCGAGCCAGGGCAGGGGCTGCGTGCGATGTTCCACATGATGAACGAGGCCCGCATCGGTGTCGGCATCGCCGCCACCATGCTGGGCATGGCCGGCTACGAGGCCTCGCTGGCCTATGCCCGCCAGCGCCCGCAGGGCCGCCCCATCACCGGCGGCGGCAAGGACGCCAGCCAGCCCCAGGTGCCTATCATCGAGCACGCCGACGTCAAGCGCATGCTGCTGGCCCAGAAGGCCTATGCTGAAGGTGCGCTGGCGCTGGAGCTCTACTGCGCCCGTCTGGTGGACGAGCAGCACACCGGGGCGCCCGAAGCCGCGCGCGACGCCGCGCTGCTGCTGGAGGTGCTGACGCCCATCGCCAAGAGCTGGCCCAGCGAGTGGTGCCTGGAGGCCAACTCACTGGCCATCCAGGTGTTGGGCGGCTACGGCTACACGCGCGATTTCCCGGTCGAGCAGTACTGGCGCGACAACCGCCTGAACATGATCCACGAGGGAACGCACGGCATCCAGGCGCTCGACCTGCTGGGCCGCAAGGTGGTGATGGACGGCGGTGCCGGCCTGAAGCTGCTGGCCGCCCGCATCAGCCTGACGGTCGAGCGGGCTGGCCACGTGGATGGCCTGGCCGAGCACGCGAATGCTCTGGCCGGGGCACTGCAGCGACTGGGCGCCGCGACCAAGGCCGCCTGGGCGACCGGCGTGCCCGAGGAGGCCCTGGCCAACGCCACGCCCTACCTGCAGGCCTTCGGGCATGTGGTGCTGGCCTGGGTCTGGCTGGATGTGGCGCTGGTGTCGGCCCAGCCGGGCCGCCGCTCCGCGCTTCGCTATTTCTATGCTTACGAGTTGCCGAAGATCGACGCCTGGCTGGGCGTGGTGGCGCGGCGTGAAGATGTCTGCCGGACGATGCACGAGGATTGGTTCTGATGCGCAACGCCGCGATGGAGAAGTGGGCCTGGCTGCTGCTGTACAGCGGCATGCTGGTGGGCGCGCTGGGGCTGTTCGTCCTGCGCGACGCGCCGACCGCGGGCTGGGTGCTGATGGTGGTCGGCGTCCTGGATGCGGCTGCCGGTGTCCTGCTGATCTGGCTGCGTTCCAGGCGAACCGGGGACGGCCCCTGATCCTGCGCCCTGGATGCTTGTCCGGGGTCAATGTGATTGATTCCGGCGGTTAAAGTCTGCGGTTGACGGCCGTTGCAGCCGCAGCCCTAGGAAATTCTCCATGAGTACATCGGTCCAGAGCTTGTTCGACCTGACGGGTCGCACCGCACTCGTCACTGGGGGCTCGCGCGGCCTCGGCTTGCAGATCGCCGAGGCGCTGGGCGAGGCCGGAGCGAAGATCCTGCTGACATCGCGCAAGGCCGCCGACCTGGAGGAAGCCGCCGCCGACCTCCAGGCCCGGGGCATCGACACCCGCTGGATCGCAGCCGACGCCAGCGACCCCGCGCAGGTGCAGAAGGTGGTCGACGAAGCCATGCAGCGCCTGGGGCGCATCGACATCCTGGTCAACAACGCTGGCGCCACCTGGGGCGCGCCGGCCGAGGACTACCCTCTGGAAGCCTGGGACAAGGTCATGAACCTGAATGTCCGCAGCGTGTTCCTGATGTCGCAGGCCGTGGCCCGCGCCAGCATGATCCCGAACCGCCACGGGCGGATCATCAACGTGGCCTCCATCGCGGGCCTGGCGGGTTCCAGCCACATGCAGTACATCGCATACGGCACCAGCAAGGGCGCTGTCGTCAACTTCACCCGCACGCTGGCGGGCGAGTGGGGCCGACATGGCATCACCGTGAATGCACTGGCCCCGGGCTTCTTCCCGAGCAAGATGACGCAGGGCACGCTCAAGGCCATCGGGGCGGAGAAGCTCGGCGCCATGGCGCCGCTGGGCCGCATCGGTGACGACGACGATCTCAAGGGCGCGGCGCTCCTGTTCGCGAGCGAGGCGGGCAAGCACATCACCGGGCAGATCCTGGCGGTGGACGGCGGGGTTTCGGCGGTGCACGGAGAATGACCAAGCGCCTGGAGTTTCCGCTGCGCATCCCGTTCGTCGAGGAACTGGGCCTCGAGCTCTGGGGCTTCGGCGACGGCAAGGCCGAGATCCGCGTCGATCTGGCCGAGGCGCACCTCAACAGCTGGGAAGTCGCCCACGGCGGCGTGCTGATGACCTTGCTGGACGTCGCGATGGCCCACGCCGCACGGGCCCATCACTCCCACGACCCGGCCACCGCGCCAGGTGTGGCCACCGTCGAGATGAAGACCGCGTTCATGAAGCCGGCCGAGGGTGAACTGCGGGCGCTCGGCAGCCTGACCTATCGCACCCCTTCGCTGGCGTTCTGCGAAGGCCGCGTTCTCGACGGCCATGGCGAGCTCTGCGCGCACGCCACGGCCACCTTCATCTACCTTCGCGCACTGCCCGCCCACGGCCGCAACGTCAAGAAACTCCAGGAGAAGACATGAGCATCGTCAATCAGCAGATCCTGCTGGCCTCGCGCCCCGCCGGCGAGCCCTCGGCCGAGAACTTCCGCCTCGTCGACACGCCCGTGCCCGAGCTGCAGGACGGCCAGGTGCTCGTGAAGCATCATTGGCTGAGCCTGGACCCCTACATGCGCGGCCGCATGAACGATGGCAAGAGCTACGCGCAGCCGCAGCCGCTGGACGCGGTGATGATCGGCGGCACCGCCGGCGAGGTGGTGGCCTCGAAGAACCCGCACTTCGCGGCCGGCGATGCCGTGGTCGGCATGGGCGGCTGGCAGCAGTACGCCATCGTCGACGCCACGCAGCGCGGCGTCCTGCAGAAGGTCGACACGCAGCACATCCCGCTGTCGGCCTACCTGGGTGCGGTGGGCATGCCCGGCGCCACGGCCTGGGTGGGCCTGACGCAGATCATCGAGCCCAAGGAAGGCGAGACCGTCGTCGTCAGCGCCGCCAGCGGCGCGGTGGGTTCGGCCGTCGGCCAGCTCGCCAAGGCGCGCGGCTGCCGTGCGGTGGGCCTGGCCGGCGGCCCCGACAAGTGCGCCTACGTGGTGAACGAGCTCGGCTTCGACGCCTGCATCGACTACAAGCAGCACCCCGACCTGCGCTCTCTGTCCCGGGCACTGAAGGAAGCCTGCCCCGACGGCATCGACGGCTACTTCGAGAACGTCGGCGGCATGATCCTCGACGCCGTGATGCTGCGCATGAACGCCTTCGGCCGCATCGCCTTCTGCGGCATGATCTCCGGCTACAACGGCGAGCCGATCCCGATGGCCAACCCGTCTCTGATCCTGGTGTCGCGCCTGAAGCTGCAGGGCTTCATCGTCAGCGAGCACATGGGCCTGTGGCCGGCGGCACTGAAGGAGCTGGGCACTCTCGTGGCCACCGGCAAGCTGAAGTACCGCGAGTCCGTCGCCGAAGGCCTGGCCGCCGCGCCCGAGGCGTTCCTCGGCCTGCTCAAGGGCCGCAACTTCGGCAAGCAGCTGGTGCGCCTGGCCTGAGCATGCGCTGGACCTGGGCCCGGTTCGATGGGCTCTCGCTCGACGACCTCTACGACGCGCTGGCCCTGCGCTGCCGCGTCTTCATCCTGGAGCAGGGGCCCTACCTCGACCCCGACGGTCTGGACCGCGCTTCCTGGCACCTGCTGGGGCGCGACGACGCCGGCGTGCTGCAGGTCTACCTGCGTGTCGTCGATCCCGGGCTGAAGTACCCCGAGCCGTCGATCGGCCGCGTGATCACCTCGCCCGAGGTTCGCGGCAGCGGCGCCGGCCGCACCCTGATGGCCGAAGGCATGGCACGCTGCCGTTCGGCGTGGCCGGGCCGGGACATCCGCATCAGCGCGCAGGCGCATCTGCAGCGCTTCTACGGCGAATTCGGGTTCGGCCCGGTGGGCGAGAGCTATCTCGAGGACGACATTCCCCACATCGAGATGCTGAGCGAGGCGGCGCGATGACCACCACCCACGACGTGCTCAATCAGGCCGAACCGCTGGTCGACGTGAACCTGTACCGTGGCAATCGGCCGCTGCAGGATGCGATGGCCCACCACCACCCGGCGTACGACCGCACCCGGTTCGACAGGCTGGGCGCCGAGATCGGCAGCGCCGCCATGCAGCAGCACGCGCGCCTGGCCAATGCGCACGGCCCGGTGCTGCATGCGCACGACACGCGCGGCCGGCGCATCGACCAGGTGGAGTTCCACCCGAGCTACCACGCGCTGATGGAATCGGCGCTGCGCCACCGGCTGCATGCGGCGCCGTGGTCCGAGGGGCCGGGCGGGCACCTCGAGCGCGCGGCGGCGTTCATGCTCTTCACCGAACTCGAGCCGTCCGTGCTCTGCCCGGTGTCGATGAGCTACGCCGTGACGCCCGCCCTGCGCGCCAACGCCGCCATCCATTCCGACTGGGGGCCGGGCCTGGCCGCCACCACCTACGACGCGCGTTTCCTGCCCTTTGCCGCCAAGACGGCACTGACCATGGGCATGGGCATGACCGAGAAGCAGGGCGGCTCCGATGTCCGGGCGAACACCACGCGCGCCGAGTTCGACGGCGACGATGCCTGGGGCCGCCGCTACCGGCTCACGGGGCACAAGTGGTTCATGTCGGCGCCGATGTGCGATGCATTCCTGGTGCTGGCGCAGGCGCCTGCCGGCCTGTCGTGCTTCTTCCTGCCGCGCTGGCGGCTGGACGGCAGCGTGAACGCCGTCGCCATCCAGCGCCTGAAGCACAAGCTCGGCAACCACGCCAACGCCAGCTCCGAGGTGGAGTTCCAGGGCGCCAGCGCCTGGCTCGTGGGCGAGGAGGGGCGCGGCATCCCGCAGATCCTGGCGATGGGCACGCTGACGCGGCTCGACTGCGCGCTCGGCACCGCGGGGCTCATGCGACAGTCGCTGTCGATCGCCTTGCACCACTGCGCGCAGCGCCGTGCCTTCAGCCGCGCCCTGATCGATCACCCCGCGATGGCCAGCGTCCTGGCCGATCTGGCGCTGGAGAGCGAGGCGGCCACCGCGCTGGCCCTGCGCCTGGCGCGTGCCGTCGACCGCACCGAGCACGGCCGGGACCCCGACGGTTTCGAGGCCGTGATGCGCCGCGTGCTGACGCCGGTGGCCAAGTTCTGGGTCTGCAAGCGCGGCAGCGCCTTCGCCCAGGAAGCCATGGAATGCCTGGGCGGCAACGGCTATGTGGAAGCAGCGGGGGAGGGTGCGATGGCGCGCATCTACCGCGAGATGCCCTTGAACTCCATCTGGGAGGGCGCCGGCAACATCATGGCGCTCGATCTGCTGCGCGCGCTGCGCTCCGGCCCCGTGAAGGACGCCGTGATGCAGGAGACCGCCGCCGCCCGACTGGCGCACCCGGCTGTGGCGCGCCAGGCCGTGCGCGTGGCCGATGCGCTGGACGGCACCGCGGACGAAGCCTCGGCACGGGCACTGGCCTGCGACACCGCGCTGCTGCTGCAGGCCGCACAACTGCACGCGCACAGCCCGCAGGAGGTCTTCGACAGCTTCTGTGCGGCACGACTGGGCGGCCGTGGCGATGTCTTCGGCCTGCTGCCCGGCACGCTGCCCTTGCGCTCGATCATCGAACGTTCCATGCCCGTCTGAAGGAGTCGCCGAACCGCATGCCAGATCTCATCCTGCACCACTACGCCAACTCGCCGTTCTCCGAGAAACTGCGGCTGGTCTTCGGCTTCAAGGGGCTCGACTGGGTCTCGGTGTCCGTCCCGTCCATCATGCCCAAGCCCGACGTGCTGGCGCTGACCGGCGGCTATCGGCGCACGCCCTTCCTGCAGATCGGCGCCGACGTCTACTGCGACACCGCCCTGGCCGCGCGCGTCATCGACCGACTGCACCCGGCGCCGCCGCTCTTCCCGGCGGATCAGCCGCTGGCCTCGCTGCTGGCGCAGTGGGCCGACAGCACACTGTTCTGGACCATGATCCCGTACGCCATGCAGCCTGCCGGCGCGATGGCCATCCTGGGCAACCCGCCGCCCGAGGTCCTGAAGGCCTTCGCCGCCGACCGCGCCCCGTTCACGGCGGGCATGAAGCGCCAGACGCCCGCCGATGCGACGGTCGCCCTGGCCAGCTACCTGGGTCGCCTGGAAGCACAGTTGGGCGACGAGCGTGATTTCCTCTTCGGCGCGGCGCCCGGCATCGCTGACTTCTCGGTGGCGCACTCGCTGTGGTTCGTGCGCAAGGCCGGGCCGTTCGCCGCCATCCTCGACCGGTACCCGGCCCTGGCTCGCTGGCTCGACCGCATGCTGGCGTTCGGGCACGGGCGCCGCACTTCGCTGGACAGTGCTGCCGCGATCGCGGTTGCGGCCGCCGCGGACGGCCACGCCGCGGTGCTGGTGGAGGCCGGCCTCGGCTTCGCCGAAGGCGCGGAAGTGACCGTGTCGGCCACCGACTACGGCAGCGACCCGGTGGCGGGTGTGCTCGTAGGCCTGACCGCCGACGAGGTGGTGCTGCGCCGCACCGATGAGCGCGCGGGCGTCGTGCATGTGCACTTCCCGCGCATTGGCTTTCAGATCAAGGAACAGAGATGAAAAACCTCATGGGCCGCGTGGCCGTCATCACGGGGGCCGCATCCGGCTTCGGGCTCGAGACCGCGCGGCTGGCCGCCCGGGGCGGCATGAAGATCGTGATGGCCGACGTTCAGGCCGACGCGCTGGAAGGCGCAGCGGCCGAGATCCGCGCCCTGGGCGCCGAGGTGATGCCGTTCCGGCTGGATGTCTCCCGGGCTGCCGAGGTGGACGCACTCGCCGAGGCGACGATGGCGCGCTTCGGGGCGCCGAACTTCGTCTTCAACAACGCCGGCGTCGGCGCCGGAGGCCTGATCTGGGAGCACAGCGCCCGCGACTGGGAATGGGTGCTGGGCGTGAACCTGCTGGGCGTGGCGCACGGCGTGCGCGCCTTCACGCCGCTGATGCTGGCGGCCGCAGCCGCCGACCCGGCCTTCGAAGGCCACGTGGTCAACACCGCGTCGATGGCTGGCCTGCTGACGGCGCCGAACATGGGCGTCTACAACGTCAGCAAGGCGGGCGTGGTGTCCATGACCGAAACCTTGCACCACGACCTGTCGCTCGTGAGCACGCAGGTTCATGCCCACCTGCTTTGCCCGTACTTCGTGCCCACCGGCATCCACCTGAGCGAGCGCAACCGCCCGGCCGAACTGCAGGACCCCGCCTCACGGCCAACCCGAAGCCAGCAGATCGCGGCCGCGATGAGCGAGAAGGCCGTGACCAGCGGCAAGGTCTCGGCGGCCGAGGTGGCGCAGTTCGTGTTCGACGCAATGGCCGACGGCCGCTTCTACATCTACAGCCACCCGCAGGCGCTCAACGGCGTGCGCACGCGCCTGGAGGACCAGGTCAGCGGCCGCAACCCGACCGACCCCTTCCACGAGCGGCCGGACATCGGCGACCGCCTTCGCGCCAAGCTGCGCGAGGAAGGTTAGGAGGCTGTGCGGCGAAAGCCGCACAGCCTCCTAACCTGCGGTTGAACGTCCGGCTCCCCCGAGCCCCCTCCGTGAGGGAGCTCCAGCTTGTTTGACCGCACCCTCCAGCCTCCCTCCAGGAGGGGGGCTCCAGTCAGTCTGACGCTCGCGGGTCGACCCCTCGCCGTACACTCCCGCGCTTCCCGATTCCGGCCCCGCTCCTTGAACAAGATCCTGTTGCAGATCGCCGCCGAGCTGAAGGTTCGGCCGGCCCAGGTGAACGCTGCCGTCGAGCTGCTCGACGGTGGCGCCACCGTGCCCTTCATCTCCCGCTACCGCAAGGAAGCCACCGACGGCCTCGACGACACGCAGCTGCGCGACCTCGAAGCCCGCCTCGGGTACCTGCGCGAGCTGGAGGACCGGCGCACCGCCGTCATCAGGAGCATCGAGGAGCAGGGCAAGCTGACCCCCGAGCTGCGTGCCGCGCTGGAGGCCGTGCCCACCAAGCAGGAACTGGAAGACCTCTACCTGCCGTTCAAGCCCAAGCGCCGCACCAAGGGCATGATCGCCCGCGAGGCGGGCCTGGAGCCTCTGGCCGAGCGCCTGTTCGCCGACCCGAAGCTCGAGCCCCTGGGCGAAGCCGCCGGCTTCGTCAACGCCGAGCTCGGCTTCGCCGACGCGCACGCGGTGCTCGATGGCGTGCGCGACCTGCTGTCCGAACGCTGGGCCGAAGACGCCGCGCTGATCGGCACGCTGCGCGAATGGCTCTGGGCCGAGGGCCGCCTGCAGAGCCGGCTGGCCTCCGGCAAGGACGGGCAGCACGCCGATGCCGCCAAGTTCCGCGACTACTTCGAGTACGACGAGCCTATCCACCGCATCCCCAGCCACCGGGCGCTGGCGGTCTTTCGCGGCCGCACGCAGGAGTGGCTGGACGCCAAGCTGGTGCTCGACGAGGAGCTCGTTCCAGGGCAGCCGAGCCTGGCCGAGGGCCGCATCGCACGCCACCTGGGCTGGGCGCACCTGAAGCGCCCGGGCGACGAGCTCATCCGCAAGTGCGTCGCCTGGACCTGGAAGGTCAAGCTCAGCCTGAGCCTCGAGCGCGACCTGTTCACGCGCCTTCGCGAGGACGCCGAAACCGTGGCCATCAAGGTCTTCGCCGACAACCTGCGCGATCTGCTGCTGGCCGCCCCGGCCGGCCCGCGCGTGGTGATGGGCCTGGACCCGGGCATCCGCACCGGCGTGAAGGTGGCCGTGGTCAGCGACACCGGCAAGGTGCTGGACACCAGCACCGTCTACCCGCACGAGCCGCGCAAGGACTGGGAGGGCTCGCTGCACACGCTCGGCAGGCTGGTGGCCATGCACGGCGTGAACCTGATCGCCATCGGCAACGGCACCGCCAGCCGCGAGACCGACAAGCTGGCCGCCGACCTCATCAAGCGCATCCAGCAGCTGGCGCCCGACGCCCGCCTGGACAAGGTGGTCGTCAGCGAGGCGGGCGCGTCCATCTACAGCGCGAGCGAGTTCGCCAGCAAGGAATTGCCGGAGCTCGACGTGACCCTGCGCGGCGCCGTCAGCATCGCCCGCCGCCTGCAGGACCCGCTGGCCGAGTTGGTGAAGATCGACCCCAAGAGCATCGGTGTGGGCCAGTACCAGCACGACGTGAACCAGAGCGGCCTGGCCCGCACGCTGGACACCGTGGTGGAGGACTGCGTGAACAAGGTGGGCGTGGACCTCAACACGGCGTCGGCGCCGCTGCTGGCGCGCGTGTCGGGCCTGAGCCCCTCGGTGGCGGGCGCCATCGTGCGCTGGCGCGACGCGCACGGGGCGTTCCGTTCCCGGCAGCAACTGCTCGATGTCACCGGGCTGGGCCCGCGCACCTTCGAGCAGTCGGCGGGCTTCCTTCGCATCCGCGGCGGCGACAACCCGCTGGACATGACGGGCGTGCATCCCGAGACCTACCCGGTGGTGCAGCGCATCCTGGCCGAAACCGGCCGCCCGGTGCAGGAACTGATGGGCAAGCCTGAACTGCTGAAGGGCCTGAAGGCCGAGCGCTTCGCGGATGCCGCGTTCGGTGCGATCACGGTGAAGGACATCCTGGCCGAGCTCGAAAAGCCCGGGCGCGACCCCCGGCCGGATTTCGTCGTGGCGCGCCTGACCGATGGCGTCGAGGACTTGAAGGATCTGCAGCCCGGCATGGTGCTGGAAGGCACCGTCAGCAACGTCGCGCAGTTCGGCGCGTTCATCGACCTGGGCGTGCACCAGGACGGCCTGGTGCACGTGAGCCAGCTCAGCCACAAGTTCGTCAACGACGCCCGCGAGGTGGTCAAGACGGGCGACGTGGTGAAGGTCCGCGTGCTGGAGGTCGACCTGCAGCGCCAGCGCGTCTCGCTGACGATGAAGCTCGACGCCCCCGTGCCGAAAGCGGGTGATGCCGACAACCGCTACCGCGCAGCGGACCGCAACCAGAAGGGCCGGGGAGCGCCGCGCGAGCCCGATGCCGGCGGTGCGATGGCCGCCGCCTTCGCGAAGCTGCAGCGCAAGTGAGCGCCGGGGCCGCGCTGCAGGTCTGGGCCGGGCCGCGCGCCCGGGCCCGCCTGCGCGAGCGCGGCCTGCTGCCACAGGACATCCGCATGATCCCGGCCGCAGCCGGCGGGGCCAAAGGCCTGGTGCTGAACCCGCTGGACCGCTACCTGTTCGGCGAGTGGCTGCCGCGCAGCGCGCAGACCGTGCACCTGCTGGGCGCGTCCATCGGCGCCTGGCGCATGGCCAGCGGCTGCCTGCACGACAGCGATGCCGCGCTGCGCCGACTGGCCGAGGACTACATCGGCCAGGCCTACGAGCACGAACCCGGCAAGGCGCCGAAGCCCAGCGTGGTCTCGGCCGTCTTCGGCGCCAAGCTCTCGGAGCACTTCGGCGGCCGGGAGGCCGAGGTGCTGGCGCATCCGCGCTTGCGGCTGCATGTCTTCACCAGCCACGGCCGCCACCTGCTGGCGCGCCAGGGCCGCTGGCGAACGCCGCTGGGCTACGCCGGCGCCTTCTTCGGCAATGCCGTGCACCGCCGCGCCCTGGGCGGCTGGCTGGAGCGCGTGGTGTTCGGCGATGTGCGCGACCCGCTGCCGCTGCCGCTGTCCGACCTGCGCAGCCAGCAGGTGCCCCTGACCGCACACAACCTGCAGCCCGCGATCCTGGCGAGCTGCTCGATCCCGTTCTGGCTGGACGCCGTGCACGACATCCCCGGCGGCCCGCGCGGCGCCTACTGGGACGGCGGCATCACCGACTACCACCTGCACCTGCCGTACGCCACGCTGGCCGACGGCCTGGTGCTGTACCCGCACTTCCAGCCGCAGATCGTGCCCGGCTGGCTGGACAAGCCCTGGAAGCGCCGCCACCGCACGACCTCGCTGCTGGACAACCTGGTGGTGCTGGCGCCGCACCCCGACTGGGTGCGTTCGCTGCCCAACGCCAAGCTGCCCGACCGCAACGACTTCAAGGCCTACGGCGACGACGAAGCCGGCCGCCGGCGCGACTGGCGCCGCGCCGTGGCCGAGAGCGAGCGCATCGCCGAGGACTTCTCCCGTTTGGCCGGGCAGGCCACGGTCGACGCGCTGCCGCTGCCTTGACTACAATTACGCATCTTTCAATGCTGGCAAGAACGGGAAAGGCACGACGGGTTATGACACCGCGGACTACGCGCACTTTCTTCACCGGGGTCTGACACCCGGCCGCGCAGTCACGCCTGAACCTGTTTCGACCCCCTGACTGAAAGCGCGGCCACCACCGCGCTTTTTTGTTGCCCACGAGGAACTCACCATGATCAAGATCACGCTGCCCGACGGCTCGGCCCGCGAATTCCCCGGCCCGGTCACGGTGGCCGAAGTCGCCGCCTCCATCGGCGCCGGCCTGGCCAAGGCCGCGCTCGGCGGCAAGGTCGACGGCCAGGTCGTCGACACGAGCCACCGCATCGAGGTCGACGCGCATCTCGCCATCGTCACCGACAAGGACGCCGACGGCCTGGACCTGATCCGCCACTCGACGGCGCACCTGCTGGCCTACGCCGTCAAGCAACTCTTCCCCGAGGCGCAGGTCACGATCGGCCCGGTCATCGAGAACGGCTTCTTCTACGACTTCTCGTACAAGCGCCCGTTCACGCCCGAGGACCTGGTGGCCATCGAGCAGCGCATGGGCGAGCTCGCGAAGAAGGACGAACGCGTCGAGCGCCGCGTGCTGCCCCGCGACGAGGCCGTGGCGCACTTCAAGGCGATGGGCGAGCTCTACAAGGCCGAGATCATCGGAAGCATCCCCGAAGGCCAGGACGTGTCGCTGTACCGCGAGGGCGCCTTCGAGGATCTCTGCCGCGGCCCGCACGTGCCCAGCACGGGCAAGCTGAAGCACTTCAAGCTGATGAAGGTGGCCGGCGCCTACTGGCGCGGCGACCACCGCAACGAGATGCTGCAACGCATCTACGGCACGGCCTGGGCCACGAAGGACGACCTGCAGAAGTACCTGACGATGCTGGAGGAGGCCGAGAAGCGCGACCACCGCCGCCTCGGCCGCGAACTCGACCTGTTCCACCTGGACGAGCACAGCCCCGGCACGGTCTTCTGGCACCCCAAGGGCTGGACGGTCTGGCAGGTGGTGGAGCAGTACATGCGGGTCGTGTACCGCGACAACGGCTACCTGGAGGTCAAGGGCCCGCAGATCCTGGACCGCGCCCTGTGGGAGAAGACGGGCCACTGGGACAAGTACCGCGACAACATGTTCACCACGGAATCGGAGAAGCGCGACTACGCGCTCAAGCCGATGAACTGCCCCGGCCACATCCTGATCTTCAAGCAGGGCATCAAGAGCTACCGCGACCTGCCGCTGCGCTACGGCGAGTTCGGGCAGTGCCACCGCAACGAGCCCACCGGCGGCCTGCACGGCATCATGCGTGTGCGCGGGTTCACGCAGGACGACGGCCACATCTTCTGCAGCGAGGACATGATCCTGCCGGAATGCGTGGCCTACACGGCGCTGCTGCAGAAGGTCTATGCCGACTTCGGGTTCACGGAGATCATCTACAAGGTGGCCACGCGGCCGGCTGCCCGCATCGGCTCCGACGCCATCTGGGACCAGGCCGAGCACGCGCTGATGGAAAGCCTGCGCGCCAGCGGCTGCACGTTCGAGATCGCCCCGGGCGACGGCGCCTTCTACGGCCCGAAGATCGAGTACACGCTGAAGGACGCCCTGGGCCGGCAATGGCAGTGCGGCACGATGCAGGTCGACTTCTCGATGGCCGAGCGCCTGGATGCCGAGTACGTGGCCGAGGACGGCAGCCGCCGGCACCCCGTGATGCTGCACCGCGCGATCGTCGGCAGCCTGGAGCGATTCATCGGGATCCTGATCGAACAGCACGCCGGCGCGCTGCCCGCCTGGCTGGCGCCGGTGCAGGTGGTGGTGGCCCCTATCACCGACGAACAGGCCGATTACGCCGGAAGCGTCGTGAAAGCGCTGCAAAAACAAGGGGTTAGGGCATCGAGTGATTTGCGGAATCAGAAGATCACGTATAAGATCCGGGAGCATTCAATGCAGAAGGTCCCGTACATCCTTGTCGTGGGCGACAAGGAGAAAGCCAACGGGGCCGTATCCGTGCGTGCTCGGGGTAACCGGGATCTGGGCGTGATGCCACTGGACGACTTCGCTGTGAAGCTCGCCGACGACATCCTCCGCAAGGTCTGACGGGGCCTCGGCCGTGTGTCATTTCTGGGCGGCTCCGTGGGCTTGGGGTCGCGTCAAGGGGTTTGAACCATCGCTACCTTCATGGACCGCCGCGTGCCGAACGCGGAGCGCAAGCACCGGCTGAACCGGGAAATCATGGCGCCGCAAGTGCGCCTGAACGGTGTCGAAAACGAGCCGCTGGGCATCGTCAGCACGATGGAAGCGCTCCGGATGGCCGGCGAACTGGACGTCGATCTCGTCGAGATCGCCGCCACGGCGGATCCCCCGGTCTGCCGTCTGATGGACTACGGCAAGTTCAAGTACGTCGAGCAGAAACGCGCGGCGGAGGCGAAGTCCAAGCAGAAGGTCATCGAGGTCAAGGAAGTCAAGTTCCGCCCCGGTACCGACGAAGGCGACTACGCGATCAAGATGCGCAATCTGCGCCGCTTCATCGCCGAGGACGGAGACAAGGGCAAGGTCACGCTGCGCTACCGCGGTCGCGAGATCACCCACCAGGACATCGGCATGCGGCTGCTCGAACGCATCCGCGACGAGTTGTCCGACGTGGCGGTCGTGGAGCACATGCCCAAGCTGGAAGGGCGCCAGATGATCATGGTGCTGGCGCCGAAGAGGAAGTAAGAGTTTCGAGAATTTCAGCGGCAGGGTCTGGTCACCCTGCCGGTGAAGAGAAGCCGCTGCAGGCCGACAAAGCACCGCTACCGCGGACGCCTGCAGGGGTGTACTAAGAAGGAGCAGTCATGCCCAAGATGAAGACCAAGAGCGGCGCGAAGAAGCGTTTCCGCGTCCGTCCGGGGGGTACCGTCAAGCGCGGTCAGGCGTTCAAGCGCCACATCCTCACCAAGAAGAGCACCAGCCGCAAGCGCGATCTGCGCGGCGCGGTCAACGTGCACGAGTCCGACATGGGTGGCATCGCCAAGATGCTCCCGTTCGCCGGCCTCTGATCTTCCACTGACGGACAAGGAGAAAACACATGCCTCGCGTCAAACGTGGTGTCATAGCCCACGCGCGTCACAAGAAGATCCTGGCTCTGGCCAAGGGCTACCGTGGCCGCCGCAAGAACGTCTATCGCATCGCCAAGCAGGCGGTGATGAAGGCAGGGCAATACGCCTATCGTGACCGCCGCACCCGCAAGCGGGTGTTCCGCGCTCTCTGGATCGCCCGTATCAACGCGGCTTCCCGGCAAGCCGGTGTCACCTACAGCCGTTTCATGGCCGGCCTCAAGAAGGCCAACATCGACCTCGACCGCAAGGTCCTGGCCGACATGGCCGTGAACGACCCGGCTGCTTTCAGCAGCATCGTGGAAAAGGTGAAGGCCCAGCTCGCTTGACCCCCCGCGCCGGGCTTGCCCGGTGCGCGTCGAGCTCTACAAGGCCGTCACCTCGGGGCGGCCTTTTTTCTTTTCTCGAAGACCATGACGGAACTCGAACAACTCGTCGGCAGCGCGCGCGCGGACTTTGCCGCTGCGCCCAACCCGGCCGAGCTGGAGAACGCCAAGGCGCGCTACCTCGGCAAGGCCGGTCGCGTGACCGAACTGCTCAAGGCGCTCGGCAGCCTGCCACCCGAGGAGAAGAAGGCGCGCGGCGCCCTCATCAACCAGGCCAAGCAGCAAGTCGAGGCACTGCTGACGGAGCGCCGCGAAGCGCTGGCCGCCGCCGAACTCGACCGCCAGCTGCACGCCGAGGCGCTGGACGTCACGCTGCCCGGCCGTCGCCGCGGCACGGGCGGCCTGCACCCTGTCTCGCGCACGATGGAGCGCATCGAGGCCATCTTCGGCTCCATGGGTTTCGACGTGGCCGACGGCCCCGAGATCGAGACCGACTGGATGAGCTTCACCGCCTTGAACAACCCGGAGAACCACCCGGCGCGTTCGATGCAGGACACCTTCTACGTCGATCTGAAGGACGCTGAAGGCCGCTGGCTGAACCTGAGGCCGCACACCAGCCCGATGCAGGTGCGCTATGCGCGCTCGCACTCTGCCCGGCACGCCGAAGCCATGGCGCGCGGCGAGGCCATGCCCGACATCCGCGTCATCGCACCGGGCCGCACCTACCGTGTCGACAGCGACGCCACGCATTCACCCATGTTCCACCAGTGCGAAGGCCTGTGGATCGGCGAGAACGTCAGCTTCAAGGACCTGAAGGCCGTCTTCAGCGATTTCCTGCGCCAGTTCTTCGAGACCGACGACCTCCAGGTACGGTTCCGGCCCTCGTTCTTTCCCTTCACCGAGCCCTCGGCCGAGATCGACCTGGCGTTCGGCGACGGCCCGCTGAAGGGCCGCTGGCTCGAGGTCGCCGGCTCCGGGCAGGTGCACCCGAACGTCGTGCGCAACTACGGCCTCGACCCCGAGCGCTACATCGGCTTCGCGTTCGGCATGGGCCCGGACCGCCTGGCCATGCTGCGCTACGGCGTCACCGATCTGCGGCTGTTCTTCGAGAACGACCTGCGCTTCCTGTCTCAATTCCGCTGAACCCCGAGCTCACATGCAGTTCCCCGAATCCTGGTTGCGCGAGTTCTGCAACCCCCCGCTGGACACGCAGGGCCTGGCGTCGCTGCTGACGATGGCCGGCCTCGAGGTCGAGGAAACCCGGCCCGTGGCGCCGCCATTCAGCGGCATCGTCGTGGCCGAGATCCTGGAAGCCGTGCCGCACCCTCAGGCCGACCGCCTGCGCGTGTGCCAGGTGTCCATCGGCGCCGGTGCGCCGCTGCAGATCGTCTGTGGCGCGCCCAATGCCCGGGCGGGTCTGAAGGCGCCGCTGGCCGTTGTCGGCGCGTCCTTGCCGCCTGGCGAGGATGGCAAGCCGTTCGCCATCGGCGTGGGCAAGCTGCGCGGCGTCGACAGCTTCGGCATGCTGTGCTCGGCACGCGAACTGAAGCTCTCGGAAGACCACGGCGGCCTGCTCGAACTCGATGCCGATGCACCGGTGGGCACCGACATCCGCCAGCACCTGAAGCTCGACGACACGATCTTCACGCTCAAGCTCACGCCCAATCTGGCGCATGCGCTCTCGGTCTACGGCATCGCGCGCGAGGTTTCCGCGCTCACCGGCACGCCGCTGACCGCGCCCGACTTCAAGCCCGTGGCCCCCGCGAACGACGCCAGGCTGCCAGTACGGGTGGAAGCGCCCGATCTGTGCGGCCGCTTCTCCGGCCGCGTCGTGCGCGGCGTGGACACGAAGGCCAGGACGCCCGCCTGGATGGTCGATCGCCTGGCCCGCTGCGGCCAGCGGCCGGTCTCGGCGCTGGTGGACATCTCCAACTACGTGATGTTCGAGTTCGGCCGCCCTTCGCACATCTTCGACCTCGACAAGATCGACGGCGAACTGATCGTGCGCTGGGGCCGCCCCGGCGAGACACTCGAACTGCTCAACGGCAGCACCGTGACGGTGGACGGCAATGTCGGCGTGATCGCCGACCGCTCCCGCGTGGAGTCGCTGGCCGGCATCATGGGCGGTGAGCACACCGCCGTGTCGGACGACACCCGCAACGTCTATGTCGAAGCCGCCTTCTGGTGGCCCGAGGCCGTGGCCGGCCGTTCGCGCCGGTACAACTTCAGCACCGACGCAGGCCACCGCTTCGAGCGCGGTGTCGACCCCGCGCTGACGGTGCAGCACATCGAGCACGTCACCGCGCTCATCCAGCAGATCTGCGGCGGCGAGGCCGGCCCGATGGACGACCAGGTGCTGAGCCTGCCGCCCGCCACGCCCGTGACCCTGCGCGTCGCGCGTGCGTCCAAGGTCATCGGCATGTCGCTGCCTCAGGCGCAGTGCGCGGATGTCTTCCGCGGCCTGGGGCTGAGCTTCGTGGAAGGCAAGGGCACGATCACCGTGACGCCGCCGTCCTGGCGCTTCGACCTCAAGATCGAGGAAGACCTCATCGAGGAGGTGATCCGCGTGGTCGGCTATGGCAAGCTGCCGAAGACGCCTCCGGTCGCGCCCGTCACCGCACGCCCGCAGCCCGAATCCCGCCGCAGCGTGCACGCG
The DNA here is from genome assembly GCA_903938815.1 of uncultured beta proteobacterium. GTDB lineage: Bacteria > Pseudomonadota > Gammaproteobacteria > Burkholderiales > Burkholderiaceae_C > Rubrivivax. Next base: position 12,963 of record CAJAES010000029.1, on the reverse strand, counting down.
GCTCGCCGCGCGCTGGCTGCGCTGGACTATCAGGAAACCATCAACTTCAGCTTTGTCGAGGAACGCTGGGAGCATGAACTCGCCGGCAACCCCGACCCGATCAAGGTGTTGAACCCGATCGCCGCTCCGCTGTCGGTCATGCGCTCCAGCCTGATCGGCAGCTTGGTGGCCGTGCTGCGGCACAACCTGGCGCGCCGCGCCACTCGCGTGCGGGTCTTCGAGACCGGGCGCGTGTTCCGGCGCGACCCCGCGGCCCAGGACGGTGAACGTTCGGTGGCCGGACTGGTGCAGCCCATGCGCATCGCGGCGCTGGCATTCGGCCCTGCCGACGGCCTTCAGTGGGCCGAGCGCGACCGCGCTGTCGACTTCTTCGACGCCAAGGGCGATGTCGAGTCCCTGCTGGCCCCGCTGAAGCCGCGCTTCGTGCCGGCCGAGCATCCGGCCCTGCACCCGGGCCGCTCGGCGCGCATCGAGATCGACGGCGAGGCCGTGGGTTTCGTCGGCGAACTGCACCCGCGCTGGCGCCAGGCCTACGACCTGCCCGCAGCGCCGATGTTGTTCGAACTGGCCCTCGATGCGGTGCTGGCCCGGCCGCTGCCGGACGTGCAGGCGCTGCCGCGGCAGCAGTCTGCCATCCGGGACCTCGCCCTCGTGGTGGGCGACAAGGTGGCGCACGACGCGCTGATCGAGGCGCTGGCACGCGACGACGCCGGCTTGGTGCGCTCGGTCACCCTGTTCGATGTCTACAAGCCGTCCCAGGCCGGTGGCGGCCTGGCGGAAGGCGAGCGCAGCCTCGCCTTGCGGCTCGAGTTGCTGGACGCCGAAGCCACCCTGACCGACGAGCGCATCGACGCCGTCATTGCCGCCGCGCTCGCCCGGGCCGGTTCGGCCTTCGGCGCGCGGCTGCGCGCCTGACCGGGGCACTGCATGAACGACGAGATTCCGAAGGAAGTCGAGCGCGGCGTGATCCTGCCGTCGCTCGAGACGCCCACGCTCACCAAGGCCGAGCTCGCCGAGCTTCTGTTCGACCGCCTGGGCCTGAACAAGCGCGAGTCCAAGGACATGGTCGAGGCGTTCTTCGAGATCGTGCAAGGCACGCTCGAAGGCGGACAGGACGTGAAGCTGTCGGGCTTCGGCAACTTCAACATCCGGCGCAAGGCGCCGCGCCCGGGCCGCAACCCACGCACCGGGGAATCCATCCCCATCAAGGCGCGACAGGTGGTTACATTCCACGCAAGTCACAAGTTGAAGTCACTTGTGCAAGGTGACACCCCGGGGGCGGACGACTTCGAGTAAAGTGTAGGAAGCCATCCCGATCTCCTTGATTTCAATGGAGAAAATGCTTCCACCCATTCCAGCCAAACGCTACTTCACCATCGGTGAGGTCAGTGAAATGTGCGGCGTCAAGCCGTATGTGCTGCGCTATTGGGAGCAGGAGTTCACACAGCTCAAGCCCATGAAGCGCCGGGGCAACCGCCGCTACTACCAGCACCACGAAGTGCTGCTGGTGCGCCGTATCCGCGAGCTGCTCTACGACCAGGGCTTCACCATCAGCGGTGCTCGCAATCGTCTGACCGAGAACGGTGCGTCGCAGCCGCAGGTCGATCGCTACGAGGAGCCCGCCCCGGAAGACGCCGTCGAAGCCGCCGCGTCGGCCCCCGAGCCTTCAGGTCTTCCGCTGACGCCGTCGCAGATGCGCGCCGAACTCGAATCGATCAGTGCCCTGCTCGCTGGATGAGGGCCTCAGTCCAGGGTATACTGCAAGGCTTGTCGGGGCGTAGCGCAGCCTGGTAGCGCACTTGCATGGGGTGCAAGGGGTCGCGAGTTCGAATCCCGCCGCCCCGACCAAAGAACGGCAGAGCCCGGTGTCCACAAGACACCGGGCTTCTTGCTTTCTGGGGGCGTCACAGACCGGTCGTCCGAGCGCGGCGTGTCAGTAGTCACGGCCCGCGCACTCCAGGCGCCATGTCTGGCTTGATGCTCGTCAAGACTGGTTCAGATAGTCTCGACGCTGGCGATATCTCATCTCACGATGGATGCCGACCTCTTCTTCGATCTGGATGCCCCCCTGCCTGCGCCGCAAAGGCGCTGGCGTATCTTGCTGCGGGGCATCACCGCGCGGCTGAAGTGGCCGACCTGGCTGGCGACACTGAAGGCCAGGCTCGCCTTGGGCGGCTTTCTCGCCCTGTTGCTCGGGGTGTCCGCCACGGCGTGGCAACTGAGCGCCCGAGCCGAGCATGACCTGCTGCGCCAGGCCCATGAACGTGAGCAGCGCGAAGTCCATCGCACGGCGACATCGGTGAACAGGCACCTGCAGGAACTGCAGCGACTGCTGGGCACGCTGGCCAGCCAGGTGGATGCCTCTCTGCTGGACGAACCCCTGCTGGCTGCCCAACTACTGGACCGCAGCACGCTGGCGGTCCACTTCTCGAACGTGTACGTGGCGCGGCCCGACGGGCGCATGGTGGCGCTGCTCGATTCGGCGGGTGCGAGATACCCAGGCACCTCGCTGGCGGACCGCGACTACTTCCAGCGCATGCTGGCCACACTGAAGCCGGTCATCTCCGCGCCCGTGGAAGGGCGTATCTCGGGCGAGCCGGTCGTCATCTTCGCGTACCCCGTGATCCAGCGTGGACAGGTTCTCGCGGTCATTGGCGGCGCCCTGCGGCTGGCCAGCCGCAATCTGCTGGATGACCTGCACGTCACGGTCGAGGCCGAAGACCAGGCCCTTCTGGTGCTGACCGACTCCAACGGCGTTCTGCTGGCGCATCCGCAACGCGGCCGCATCACGAAGTCGCTCGCCGACGAGCCGCGCCTGGCAGCGGCCTTCGCGAAGTGGCGGGCTCGAGGGCCGTCTGCGGCAGGCGACTCCCAGGCACTGGCCGTCGACGGCCAGATCGTGACCACCGCGGGCGAGAGCATCGGCGGCTGGCAGGTCTGGCGGGCCGTACCTGTCGCCGGGCTACTGGCCCCGGTTCGGGACGCCCGAAATCTGGCGATGCGCGATGCCGCGGTGCTGGCCATCGGCCTGGCGCTGGCGCTGGCCGTGGTGCTGCACTGGCAGTTCCGCCCGCTGGCGCGCCTGGAGCGGCGCGCCTCGGCCCTGCTGGCCGGGGACGACACCGGCGCCTGGCCCGTGGCCAGCGGCGAGATCGGCCGCCTGACTCGAACACTCCAGCACGTGTGGGCCGAGCGCACGCAGATGGAATCCTTCAACGCTCAGGTGCTGCAGAAGCTGGGCAGCGTGATGTCCGCCGCGCCTGTGGGCCTGGCCTTCACCCGCGAGCAGCGTTTCGAGCTTGTCAGCGCCGAGTTCTGCCGGCTGCTGGGTCATGCCGAGGGCGCCATCCTCGGCCAGCGCACGCAGGTGATCTTCGCCTCCAACGAGGACTACGCCGCGCTGGGGCCGCAGGTCGGCGAGGCATTCGGGCGCGGCGAGCCCTACAGTGGCGAGTGGCAGATGCTGCGCGCCGACGGCAACTGTTTCTGGGGCCTGCTGCGCGCGCGCCCGGTGTCCCAGGGCGACGCGTCGGCAGGCACCATCTGGAGCATCAACGATGTGTCCGATCAGGTCCAGGCGCGCCGTGTGCTCGAGCACGCCGCGCACCACGATGCGCTCACGGGGGTCGTGAACCGCCAGGGCTTCGAGCTTGTGCTGCAGAGTCTCTTCGACGCGCAGCCGATGTCGCGCCCCGCCGCGCTGGTGATGCTGGACCTGGACCACTTCAAGCCCATCAACGACACGGCCGGGCATGCCGCCGGCGATGCCATGCTGGTGGCTGTGGCGCAGGCAATCGCTTCACACGTGCGCTCCACCGACGTGGTCGTGCGGCTGGGAGGCGACGAGTTCGCGCTGCTGTTGCCGCGCTGCACGCATGAACGTGCGGTTTCCGTTGCCGAGAAGGTGCGCGAAGCCATCACCGACCTGGCTCTCACCTGGGAGGCTCACACGCTGCGGGTCGGTGCCAGCCTGGGTGTGTGCGAACTGGCCGAGCACCACGAGAGCCCCGCCCAGTGGCTGGCCCAGGCCGATGCGGCCTGCTATGAGGCCAAGCGAATGGGGCGTGGGCGCGTTCGCATGTCCAGGCCGGCGCTGCGCGTGATGGGGGGCGCCGTCACCGACGCCTAGAATCGGGAGATGCCCGGTTCCACCTTCGGCGAACTTTTTCGCGTTACCAATTTCGGCGAAAGCCACGGCCCTGCCATCGGCTGCGTCATCGACGGCTGCCCGCCCGGCATGGCGCTGTCCGAGGCGCTCATCCAGCCCGAGCTCGACCGCCGTCGCCCGGGCACCAGCCGCCATGTGACGCAGCGCAACGAGCCCGACACCGTGGAGATCCTCTCCGGTGTGCACGAGGGCCTGACCACCGGTACGCCGATCGCGCTGCTGATCCGCAACACCGACCAGCGCAGCAAGGACTACGGCAACCTGCTCGACACCTTCCGCCCCGGGCATGCCGACTACACCTACTGGCGCAAGTATGGTCACCGGGACCCGCGCGGCGGTGGTCGCTCATCGGCACGCCTGACCGCACCCATGGTGGCAGCCGGCGCTGTGGCCAAGCTGTGGCTGCTGGCGCAGCATGGCACCCGCTTCACCGGCTGGATGAGCGCGCTGGGCGATGTCGAGATTCCATTCGAAGGCGCCGAGCACATCCACGACAACCCGTTCTTCGCCCCGAACGCCACGCTGATCCCGCAGCTCGAGGCGCACATGGATGCGCTTAGACGGGCGGGTGATTCCTGCGGCGCGCGCATCGAGGTGCGCGCGATCAACGTGCCGGTGGGTCTGGGCGAGCCGCTGTTCGACAAGCTCGATGCCGACATCGCCTGGGCGATGATGGGCATCAACGCCGTTAAGGGCGTCGAGATCGGCGACGGCTTCGGCGTCGTGGCGCAGCGGGGCAGCCAGCATGGTGACGAACTGTCACCACAGGGCTTTCGCAGCAACCACGGCGGCGGCGTCCTGGGCGGCATCTCGACCGGGCAGGACCTGGTCGTGCGCATCGCCGTCAAGCCGACGAGTTCGATCCGCATGCCCAAGGCGTCGATCGACCGGGCGGGGCAGCCCACACAGATCGAGACGCTGGGCCGTCATGACCCCTGCGTCGGGATCCGCGCCACGCCCATCGCCGAGGCCATGCTGGCGCTGGTGGTAATGGACCACGTTCTGCGCCACCGCGCGCAGTGCGGCGATGTGCAGCACACCCTTGCGGCGATTCCGGGGCAGGCCGAACGCTCCTCATGACGGCACCGCCGGCGGCGCCGCTGGGCGCCTTCGCGGCGGTGTGGTTCGCGTACTTCGCGGCCATCGGGCTCTTCAACCCCTACGCACCGCTCTGGTTCAAGGACCTGGGCTTCTCGACGCTTGCCATCGGCGCGATCGCGTCGATGCAGAGCTGGACGCGCGTGGTCGCGCCCTATGCCTGGGGCTGGCTCGGCGACCGGCACGGCCGGAGGGCCGACGGCGTGCGCTGGGCTGCTGCTGCGGCCCTGGCGGCCTCGGTCGGCCTGTGGCTGTGGCCGGGTGCCACCGCCGTCACGGTGTTCACGCTGCTGCTCTTCCTGGCCAACGGGGGCGTGGTGCCGCTGTCGGAGGCGGCGCTGGCGCAGCACCTGCAGCGTGGCGGCGAGATGGATTTTGCGCGCTACGGGCGGGTTCGGCTCTGGGGTTCGCTCGGGTTCGTGGTGGCGGTCTGCGTTGCCGGTCTGGTGCTCGACTCGGCGGGCATCCGGGCATTTCCCATCCTGGTGATGGTGGGCTTCGCGGCCCTGTGGCTCATGGCGCTGCGTCTGCCCCGCGGGGCCGAGGTGTCGGCGGGGCATCACACCGGCCCGTCGATCTGGAGCATCCTGAAGCGCCCGGCGGTGGCGTGGTTCTTCACCGGTGTCTTCTTCACGGTGCTCGGGCACACGGCGCTCTACGCGTTCCTGTCGCTGTACCTGGACGAACTGGGCTACGGCAAGGGCGTGGTCGGTGGCGCCTGGGCCGTCGCTGTGGCCGTGGAGATCATGTTCTTCTGGGCCCAGGGCCGCATCTTCGGCTGGCTGACGCCCCTGGCCTGCCTGCAACTGGCGGCCCTGCTGGCCGCGCTGCGCTTCGGGCTCACGGCAGCGTTCGGCGGCGTCCTGCTGGTGCTTCTGGCAACACAACTGCTGCACGCCGTCACGTTCGCCGCGCAGCATGCGGCCTGCATCGCGTTGGTCCACCGCTGGTTCCCGGGCACCTTGCGCGGCCGCGGGCAGGCGCTGTATTCAACGCTGGGCTACGGCTGCTCTGGCGTGCTGGGCGGGGTGGCCGGAGGCTGGCTGGGCAGCCATCACGGCTTCGCGGCTGTCTTCTGGGCCGCATCTGCTGCGTCCATGCTCGGCGCATGTGCAATCTGGTGCTCCCGAGTAGATGATAAAAGCACCATAACTGCGTGATTGTCCCCCTCTGATACTCAAGATCGTCTGCGTTTTTGACGACACACTGACAGCAGTGATTTGTGCTGCATCAAAGGGAAGATGATGAACCGTAGTCAGGCGCAATCCGGCAATCGCGGAATGACGGAATTTTTCCGCTATCACGGCATATGGGCGCCAGGGGTGCGCATCTTCAGAGCCGTTGGCTTTCGAGCCAAGGCGGCGATCATCTCCCTGCTCTTCCTGGCGCCGATCGTCCTGCTGTCGTGGCAGTACCTGGGCGACAAGGCCTCGGCCATCGACTTCTCGAGCCAGGAGCGCGTGGGCGTTGCCTACATCCGTGACGCCATTCCGGTGTATCAGGTGCTGATCGACCAGCGCAGCGCCGCATTGGGGGCGACTGTCGACGTATCGCTGGAGTCGCGACTGCAATCGGCCTGGGCCGCGCTGGGCAAGGCCCAGAGTGCGACGGGTGAAACCCTGGGCATTGCGACCGCCTTCGCCGAGGCCGACAAGGCCATCCGTGCGCGCAACGTGGCGGGTGCGGGTGCGGAGGCGCTCATTGAGCGGCACAACAAGGCCATCGAAGCGATGTTCACGCTGATCACAGCGGCCAACGACGGCTCCAACCTGACGCTCGACCCGGATCTCGACACCTACTATCTGATGGACGGCGCCAATGCGGCCTTGCCGGCCTTGATGGATTCTTCGGGCCAGCTGCTGGCGCTGTCGCTCGCGACGCGCACCTCGGCCGATGGCGGCGGCAACCTGCTCAAGTCGATCGGCGCCGCCGAGGTTCGCGGCGACATGGACGACACCCGCCTGACCACCGCGCTGCAGAAGATCGCCACCCTGCATCCCCAGTTCGTCTCGGGCGGCGGGTTCACCGAAGCGCAGAAGGCATTGCACGCATTCCATCAGCTCGTTGGCGCCAGCGATTCTCCCAAGGCCATGGAAACCGCGTCGGCCGACCTTCAGAAGCGTCTGCTCAAGTCCCAGACGACGATGCTGGACCAACTGGACGCGCTGATCGTGGCGCGCGTCGGGCGCCTCGAGCTGGCCCGCAACGTCACCGTGGCACTCCTGGTGGTTTCGCTTTTCATGGCCGTGTACTGCTTCGTGGCCTTTCGCAAGGTGCTCGAAGGTGGGCTGAAGGAAGTGGCCTTCCACATCAACGCAATGCGCGACGGTGACCTCACCACCACGCCTCGCGCCTGGGGCAACGACGAGGTCGCTGGCCTGATGTCCACGCTCACCGAGATGCAGGAGTCCCTGCGCGCCATCGTCAGCGAGGTGCGCGGAGCGTCCGACGGCATCGTCACGGCCGCCGGGCAGATCTCCGCCGGGTCGATGGACCTGTCGGCCCGCACCGAGCAGTCCGCCGCGAGCCTGCAGCAATCCGCTGCGGCCATGGAGGAGATTTCGGCAACCTCGCGCAACAACACCGCGGCGACCCAGGAAGCGGCCAACCTGGCGGCGTCCAACGCGAAGGTGGCCCAGCAGGGCGGGACCATCATCGGTGAAGTGGTCCAGACGATGGAGGGCATCCGAACCAGTTCGGGCCGCATCGCCGACATCATCGGCACCATCGACGGCATCGCGTTCCAGACCAACATCCTGGCTCTGAACGCGGCCGTCGAGGCGGCTCGCGCCGGCGAGTCCGGACGCGGCTTCGCCGTGGTCGCGACCGAGGTCCGCACGCTGGCCCAGCGCACGACCCAGGCAGCCCGGGAGATCAAGACCCTGATCGGCACCAGCGTCGACCAGGTCGAAGCCGGCTCGCGTGTGGTCAAGAGTGCCGGCACCACCATGCAGGAACTGGTCAGCAACGCGGCACGGGTGAACAGCCTGCTGGCTGCGGTGGCCACCGGCATCGAGGAGCAGTCGCAGGGCGTCAGCCAGACCACGGTCGCGGTGCACGAACTCGACCGCTCGACCCAGCAGAACGCTGCGCTGGTCGAGGAATCGGCGGCCGCCGCCGCTTCGCTGGACGATCAGGCACGGCAGCTTGCCGCCCGTGTCGCGATGTTCCGCCTGAAGACCGCGCACTGACCTGACTTCAGCGCCGCCCTGGCGCGCCGATAAGAAAGCATGAATCACGGCGCGTCAGATCGGCCTACCTCCGGCCTGCCATTGCACTGGCGCGTCCGGCTGTGCCTGTGGGGCATGGCCGGCGTTTCGGTGCTCTCGGTGGCCGCAGCCGGGCAGGGTTGGCTGGCCGCGTACCTGGGCGCCGGGCTGCTGCTGCTGCTGGCCGTGGTGGGAGAGCCTACCGTCCGAGCCGTCCGAGCCGTCCGTGCTGCTCATGCCGCTCAGCTGCAGCCGGGCGCCGCCAGCCCGCCGGACGCTCCGGCCACGAACTCGCCCGCCGACCTTCCGCTCGGCGGGCCAAGCCCGCTCCCCGTGCACGGCGTCGTCGATGCCCCGGGGGCGGAACTGTCCCAGGCGCTGGCCGACGGCGCCGTCGCCGTGATGTTCCGGCCGCTGCGCACCTTGCCCGAGTTGACCTTGTGCGGTGTCGAGTCCGAGCTTCGCTGGAACCGCCAGCTGCAAGGCCTGCAGCCGCCGGACGACTGGCCCGGCGGGCTGCCTGCATCGCTGTCGGACGCGCTGCTGGCGCTCTGGCTGGGCGCGTCCTGCCAGCAGTTCGTCCGCTGGCTGCCGCGCCTGGACGCCCAGGCCGGCGCGACACTGTGGCTGCGCCTGCCGGCACTGTGGCTCGACGCTCCGGGGCTCGCACCCGCACTCGACCGCGCCGTGGCGGACAGCGGGCTGGACCGGTCGCGGCTGAGGCTGCGCGTGACCGCACAGGTGGCTGGCCGTCACGCCACGCTGCCGGCGTCCGCGCAACGCCTTCGAGAGCAGGGTTATGTGCTCGCTGCGGATGCCTTCGGCGGCGGCGCCGCCTCGCTCGCGCACCTCAACGATCTGCCGGTCCGCGCGGTCTGCCTGGACCGCTCGCTCATCGAGCGGGCCTGCCACGGCCCGTCGCAGCGCCTTGTCGTCGAATCCACGGCTCGCCTGGCGAGCTCGCTGGGCATGCAGACCCTGGCCGACGGCGTGGCATCGGAATCCCAGGTGCTGACGCTGGGTGAGCTGGGCTGCGCGGTCGGCCTCGGTGAAGTCTGCGGCCCCTGGCTCGATGCCGAGGACTGGTCGGCCCGCTGGGCTGCACCCCGCATCGCCGATACCGCCTGACCGGCCTGGCGCCCGAAGGCGCCTGTGCATCCCGCACCCATGCATCTTGTCGCCACCTGGGTGCAGTTCGTCGCATGCCGTCTGGTGTCCGGCTGAGCGCGCTGCCAAACTCCGCCGGTCTCGGGAATCGGGCGGACGGAGGGAGTGGACATGCGCAAGAAATGGCTCATCGGTGGTGGTCTCGTCATCGCGGCGGCGGCTGGGGTGGGGGTCGCGTTCGTCAGCGGGGCGATCCCGGTCGGAAGCCCGGCGTCGGCGGATGCCGGCAAGGGTGACAAGAAGCCGGAGACACCGCTGGAATTCGCGAGCCGCGAAGTGGTGCAACCGCTCCTGGCGTCCATGCCGGGCCGCGTGGAGTTCTCCGGGCCGCTGGTGGCGCCGGGTACCGCCGTGCTCAAGGCCAAGGCCGGCGGCACGCTGATCTCGCTGGTGGTGGCCGAGGGTGCGCGCGTGCGCGCCGGTCAGGCGCTGGGGCAGATCGATCTTGCCGATGCGACCAGCCGGGTCGCTGAGCGCAACGCCAACGTGGCCGCCGCGCGCGCCACCCTGGCGCAGGCCGACCGCACCCATGCGCAGAACGAACGGCTGGCCGCACAGCAGTTCATCTCCGCCGCTGCGCTCGATGCGTCGCGCGCCGCGACCGAGACCGCCCGCGCACAGTTGAACGCCGCCGTTGCATCCGCCGACACGGCGCGCGTGAGCCTGCGCGACGCCGCACTCGTGGCGCCCATCGCCGGCATCGTGGCCAAGCGCCACGTTCTGCCGGGAGAGAAGGTCAGCCCGGAGCAGGCCGTGCTGACCATCGTCGACCTGGGTCGTCTGGAACTGGCCGGCAGTGTCGGCACGCACGAAGTCTCGCGCCTGGCGCCCGGCATGGCGGTGGCCGTGCGGGTGGAAGGACTGGAGCAGAAGGTGGACGGGCGCATCGCCCGCATCGCGCCGGCCGCCGAGCCCGGCACACGCTCGATCGGCGTCACCATCGAACTGCCGAACGCCAGGGAGACTTTGCGTGCCGGCCAGTACGCCGTGGCCAGCGTCGAGCTCATCGACGAGGTGCAGCGCCTGACGGTGCCCGCCACGGCAGTCGGCCAGACCTCGGGCCAGGACCATGTGTGGGTGATCGAGAACGGCGTGCTCGCGCGCCGCGCCATCACCCTGGGGAGGCGCGACGACCGGCAGGGACGCATCGAGGTGCTGCAGGGCCTGCAGCCGGCCAGCACCGTGCTGGCGGCGCGCTTCGAGAACCTGCGCGAAGGCGCCAAGGCCTCGGTCGTTTCCGCGAGCGCCGCGAAGGCCGCTGCGGTGGCTTCGGCCGCGGCGTCCACGCCCGTGGCCAAGTGAGGGGGACGCTGCCATGTGGATGACCCGCGTCTCGATCCAGAACCCGGTCTTCGCGACCATGGTGATGGTGGCCCTGTGCGTGCTCGGCCTGTTTGCCTATCAACGTCTGGGCGTCGAGCAGATGCCCGACATCTCGCCCCCGGGCGTGTTCATCGAAGTCCGCTATCCGGGGGCTTCTCCGGAGGCCGTGGAGCGCGAGATCGCCAAGCCCATCGAGGAGGCGATCAACAGTGTCTCCGGCGTGCGCAAGATCATGTCGCGCAGCCAGGAAGGCCGGGTCGGCATCAGCACGGAGTTCGGCCTGGACACCGACATGCAGCGCGCCCTGCAGGATCTGCGCGACCGCGTGGCTGCCGTGCAGGCCAGCCTGCCACGGGACGCCGAAGCGCCGACCATCGCGCGGTTCGACAACGAGAATGCGCAACCCGTGGTGAACATGGCGTTGCTCTCGGCCACCCGCAGCACGCGGGAACTCTCGCTTCTGGGCGAGCAGCTGGTCGGCAAGCGGCTGCAGCGCGTGGAGGGCGTGGCCCGGGTGGACATCAGCGGCCTCACGCAGCGCGAGGTTCGCATCGACCTCGACCCCGTGCGCCTGCGTGCCTATGGCGTGACGCCGGCCGAGATCGCCACGGCCCTGAAGGCGGCCAACGCCGATCAGCCCGTGGGCGTGATCAGCGACGCGATGCAGGATTCCCTGCTGCGCGTCGAGGGCCGTGTGCGCGACCCGAAGCAGTTCACGCAGATCGTCGTCGCGCGCAAGGGCGGGCTGCCGCTGACGCTGGGCGACCTCGGCACGCTGGTCGAACGCGAGCGTGAATCCGATTCGCAGGCCCGTATCGACGGGCAGCGCGCCATCAACTTCAACATCTACAAGCAGCAGGACGCCAACATCGTCAAGACCGGCGACGCCGTGAAGGAGGCGATGGAGGAGGTGAAGAAGCTGCTGCCGCCCGACGTCCAGATGAAGCTCATCTACGCGTCGAGCGACTGGGTGAAGGGCTCGCTGAAGGGCCTGCAGAACACCCTGATCGAAGGCGCACTGCTGACGGTCGTCATCGTGTTCCTGTTCCTGCACAGCTGGCGCAGCACGATCATCACGGGGCTCACGCTGCCCATCGCGGTGATCTCCAGCTTCATCGCCGTGCACGCCTTCGGCTTCACCCTGAACTTCATGACGATGATGGCCCTGAGCCTGTGCATCGGTCTGCTGATCGACGATGCGATCGTCGTGCGCGAGAACATCGTGCGCCACGTGGCCATGGGCAAGGACCACTTCACCGCAGCCCGGGAGGGCACCGACGAGATCGGCCTCGCGGTGCTGGCCACCACCTTCGCCATCTGCGCCGTGTTCGTGCCCGTGGCTTTCATGGGCGGCATCATCGGCAAGTTCTTCTTTCCGTTCGGCATCACGGTGGTGGTGGCGGTGCTCGTGAGCCTGTTCGTCAGCTTCACGCTCGACCCGATGCTGTCCAGCGTCTGGAAGGACCCGCCCTCCACACGGCTGCAGCGCGTGCCGGTGCTCGGGCACATGATCCGCGCGGTCGATCGCGGCATGGACGCGCTGCACCGCACGTATGAGCGGCTGATCCACTGGGCCTTCTCGGGCCGGCGCTACCGGCTGTGGGTGCTGCCTTCCTACGGACGGCCGTTCGACGCGGAAGGTCTGCGCGACCGCACGAAGCCGCGGCGCCTGCGCTCGGCCACGTTGACGCCGCGCGGGGTCATCCTGGGCATCGGTGCAGCCAGCTTCGTGGTGGCCATCGGCCTGGCCCCGCTGGTGGGCAGCGAATTCGTGCCGGAGACCGACCAGGGGTTCACGCAGCTCGCTCTGCGCATGCCCGTGGGTTCGAGCCTGGAGCGCACCGATGCCAAGGTGCGCCAGATCGAGGACATCGTGCGTGCGCTGCCGGAGGTCAAGACCGTCTCCACCTGGGTGGGCGGCTCGGGCCAGCGCAACCAGGCCTGGCTCAACATCGCACTCACCGACCGCAAGGACCGCCAGCGTTCCCAGAAGGAGGT